>JACRLQ010000076.1 GCA_016215155.1 Nitrospirota bacterium | reverse complement strand
CCCGAAGAAAACCGACCAGGATGATGCCAGAAACCTGGCAACGGTCAAGGCGTTACTGAAGAAATTGCCCCCGAAATAATCAGTTGGAGTCCGAGCGCCGGCAAAAGTCGTTTTCCGTCATTCCCGGGGCAGTAGTCGGGATTCCAATTTTTTGGAAAAACAGGAATAAGCGGCTTCCCGCTGCTTAAAGCGCCTGATTTTGGCTTCGCGGCAATGACGGTAACTATCCGGAGTACCGAGCTTTGCAAGAGCCTCAGACCGTGGTCGTTCGTAACGGTCAACCCCATCAATCCTCTATATAGTGTCTGAATTATTTTGATATCTATATATTGAATTTTTGCATTTTCTGTTGCCTTGTCGTATCTAATCCTTCGCTCTTATGTAACGACCAGTTGATTATGTGGAACGATCGTATTAGCTTCTTATCCGGTCCCTTCAAAATACAGATGTTCCGTATAAAAACAGGATGTCATTGTATAATTTGTTGATCAATCTGTTTATCAAAAGCTAAGTGTCTGTTTCCTTTTGAATGAAGCTTTGTTATTAAATCTAATTTTTCTGTTGACAAAGTAAAATATTATGTTGTATATTGTTAAACAGAAGATGACAAAACCACGCGATACATTGAAAAGTCTTTTCTCCTCAGCAATAAGGGCTGATCTTCTGGCCCTTCTTCTGAATAATTCCGACGAAAGATTTTATGTGCGCGAAATAGCCACGCTCTTAAGGAAAAACCCTTCCGGCGTCAAGAGAGAATTGGATAATCTTGAGAAGATGGGCGTTTTAGTCAGCAAGAAGGTCGCAAATCTTAAATATTTCCAGGCCGAAAAAAAATCACCGCTTTTCTCCGAACTTAAAAGCCTTATAGCCAAGTCGTTGGGAGTGCACGGCGCTCTCAAGGCGGCGCTTAAAACATCCGGGGCAAAAATAGCATTTATATATGGTCCTTACACCGAGAGCGAGGATGTGGACACAGTCGATCTGCTTATTGTCGGGTCCGCGGCCTTAGCCTTGGAGGGTTTTAAAGATATCGAGGAGAAATTCAGCAAGAAGATAAACACTTCAATTATTGACGAGGCTGAATTCAAGAATAAGAGGGAAAGCGGAGACGCTGACCTCGAAAAGCTCCTGTCGGGAAACAAGATTCTCCTGATGGGGAAGCTTTAATCCAAATTCCCCCGGATTTAGGGGATAGAAAGGTGGTGAACAAACATGGCAGTTAAGAAAGCAGCTCCGGCTAAGAAGGCTCCGGCCAAGAAGGCAGCTCCGGCCAAGAAGGCAGCTCCGAAGAAGAAAAAATAAGTTGATTATGGTTATGTTCTAAGGCTGGGGAATCGCCATTCTCCAGCCTCTTTTTTTTGTATTTTAGCATACGGACAAAAAAATAATGAAAGATTTTTTCTTGCGGCTGTAACCCTTTGAAATTTAAGTATTTATCTGTAGATATGAATCTGCGGGGATATATTCCTGTTCAAGAATAATGTCCCATGCATCGGGGAAGGAAAGCAGTTTTTTCAGAAATTTTATGTTGGTCGCATGGCCGGATTTGCTGGCTATGATATGGCCGCATATGGGGAACCCTACCAAAGAGAAATCGCCTATCGAATCAAGGACCTTGTGTCTTACAAATTCGTCCTTAAACCTCAACCCTGTTGAGTTGAGTATCCCGTTTTCGCCAAGAACGATGGCATTGTCAAAAGATCCGCCTTTTGCCAGCCCGTTTGTTCTGAGGTATTCTATGTCTTTTAGAAACCCGAAGGTCCTGGCGGGGGCCAGTTCACGGGCGAAGTTTTCCTCGTTGATATCAACGCTCAATCTCTGCTCGCCGATGCCATGGTGGTGGAAATGAATGCTGTAGGTTATCCGGTAGCCCCTGTGAGGGAAGGCGCCGATTTTCGAATGGCCGTCCTCAAAGATAAAAGGTCTCAGTATTCTGAGATAAGGCCTTCTCTTTGCCTGTTTCGCTATTCCAGCCCTCAGTATCAGGGATATCAGTTCGGTAGAACTTCCGTCGAGGATCGGGATCTCAGGTCCCTCAACCTCAACGGTAACGTTATCTATGCCCAGGCCGGCAAGGGCGGCCATGAGGTGTTCGATGGTCCTGATCTTTGCCCCGTTATGTCCGATAGTCGTAGCAAACGCCGTGTCAACGACCGAGCCCACATGCGCCTTTGCGGTCATCCGCTTGTCGGTCCTGATAAAGGTCACGCCTGAATCACGGGACGCGGGGTTTAGTATCACTTTCGAGTGTACTCCCGTATGAAGGCCTATCCCTTCAAATTGTACAGGTGACTTTATTGTACGTTGTGAACGCATGACAATTACTTTTCATGCAATTTCAATGCCAGGCAAAATTCTTTTAAAATCAAGTTGTTGGATTGTCAAACTGTAGATAAATAGCCTCAATAGGCCTGGGACGCGCCACACGGGGAGGCATTATGCGCAAGTCCCGCCCACGACTATATCCGGAATTCTTACCGTGGGCATGCCATCGGTGACCGGCACCCCCTGCGCGTCCTTTCCGCAGGTGCCTATTGAAAAACCGATGTCATTTCCGACCATATCAATAGACTGAAGGACCTGCGGGCCATTGCCCGAAAGCGTGGCCTCTCTGACCGGGTCGCCGGGCCGCCCATCCTCGATCAGGTACCCTTCCTGTACTTCAAAGACAAAGTCTCCGGTGACTGTATTGACCTGTCCCCCTCCCATCTTGGTGACCAGGAGTCCTTTTGGAAGTGACCTGATGATCTGTTCAGGGGGCGTGTCACCCCTTTCGATGAAGGTATTCGTCATCCTCGGGATCGGTCTGTGACGGGCCGACTCGCGCCGGCCGTTTGAGGTAGATGAGGTGTTGTCGGTCATCGCGTTTAATCTGTCGTACAGGTACCGGACCAGTATGCCGTTTTCGACCAGCACCGTTCTCTGAGAAGGCGTTCCTTCGTCATCGAACCTGAACGACCCGCGCCTGCCGGGGAGGGTCGAATCATCGACAACGGTAATCAGTTTTGAGGCCACCTGGCTGCCGATCTTGTCCGAAAAAACGGAAAGCCCCTGCCGGGCAAGGTCCGCCTCAAGGCCGTGTCCTATCGCCTCGTGGATCATCGTCCCCCCGGCGCTTGAGGAGATGACCACGGGCATCCTCCCGCCCTGTGACTTGCGGGCGCCAAGAAGCGTTGCCGCGCGCGCGGCGGCCATAGCGGCCATCGCCTCGATATCATATGTTTTAAAGAGTTCGAACCCGGCAAATCCGCCGGCCGTTTCATATCCCGTCTGTATGACGCCGTCGTCCGAGGCGATGACCTGGACAACAGCGGTTGTGTGGACCCTTTCATCTTCGGCAAAGACCCCGACCGAATTCGACACCTGGACCCTCTGGACGGCATCTCTGTATATGGCGGTGACCTGCCTGATCCTCGGATCAAAGGCCCTTGCAGTCCGGTCCGCCTTTCTTACAAGGGCGATCTTTTCTTTGACCGGGACGCCTGACGGCGGAAGCGCGATATTGAAATCCACGGAAGGCCTCCTTATGCTCAGGTCAAGCGAAACGCCGGCCCCGTCTCCTTTTGCCGCGGCGCTTACCTCACGGGCGCCGGCCAGCAGCGACGACTCGGAGAGGTCATTGCTGAAGGCATAGAACGTCCGTCCGTTATATATCAGGCGTATGCCGACCCCGGAGTCGGTCCCGGAGATCACCTTCTCAAGTCTGCCGTCGTCCAGCACCAGAGAGGTCACCGTCCGGCTTTCGACAAAGACATCGGCATATTGGCCGCCCCGGGAAATGGCGGTTTTGATTAGTTTTGCATGTATTTCAGGATCAAGCATATTCGATATGTCACCCGGCTGTTTATTTTTCTTCACAAAAGTTTTGCAACAAAATATAATGTCTTCTATTATAACACTGATATCAAGCGCTGAAGGACGGAAGGTAACGGCCCTTGCAAAAAGTCTCTTTTCGTCATTACCGAGGCAGTAATCGGGAACCCATTTTATTTGCAAAACAAAGGGGACAGCCTTTGTTCGGAAATAACCGTAGGGGCATGGCATGATGCCATGCCCCTACAAAAGAAGGACAACACCCGTACGGAACAATGAATCAAACAAATGGAAATGTGGAAATGATGATAAAAACGGATAACGGCAAAAACCGGGCGATCCGGCGAATCGCCCCTACAACGACAATAATATCGGGCGTATGCAATACGCCGGTATGGATGATTACAACGGAATGGGCAATGCCCGTACCGAACAACGTAGGGGCGACCCGGTGGGTCGCCCATGAAACTACAAGAAGTTAATGTATTGATAGCAATATTGTGAGCAAGGAGGCATTATGCCTGAATTTGGATTTATCGGCGGCAGCGGGCTATATGATCTGCCGGGGCTTGAAAAGATAGACGAGGTCGAGGTCGATACGCCATATGGAAAACCTTCCGGCAGCTATCGGGTGGGGAAACTTGGCGGCAGGGAAATTATATTTCTGGCGAGACACGGGTCAGGGCATACTATCCCGCCTCACAGAATCAATTACAGGGCCAACATCTGGGGATTCAGACACCTGGGTGTAAGCAGACTTCTGTCGGTCTTTGCCGCGGGAGGGATAAGCGCTGATATTAAGCCTGGGGATATTGTCGTCCCGGACCAGATAATAGACGTCACGGGCGGCAGGGCCTCGACTTTTTTCGATGAGCAGGAGGTTGTGCATATAGATTTTACGGAGCCTTTCTGCCCGGACCTGCGGGAGCAGGTGGCCGGGGCGGCCGAACGCTCCGGGATTCCCATTGCGCGGAAGGGCACCTATATCTGCGTCAACGGTCCGAGGCTTGAGACGGCGGCCGAGATAAGGGCCTACTCGGTTTTGGGCGCTGACCTCGTCGGGATGACCGCCATGCCCGAGGCATGCTTGGCGCGCGAGGCGGAGATCTGCTATGCCGGACTCTCTATCGTCACAAATTACGCGGCTGGAATCTCAGGACGGAAATTGACTGTCTCGGAGGTGAAGGAAACGATGGCATCATCCGAAGTCAGGATACGGACTATTCTGGAAGGACTCATGCGGACCGATATCAGGCCTCCTTCGTGTCTTTGCCGTGAGACTTTAAGCCGGGGCAGGATGTAGAATAAGGGATATGGAGACGATACTGCTCGTTGAAGACAAGGAGTCCATGGCCCGGATGCTGACGGAAACACTTGCGGCGGAGGGCTACAGGACCGTCGTCGCAAAAGACGGGGCAGAGGGAATAAGGCTCGCCAGGGAAGGCCGGTTTGACCTTGTGCTGTCCGATCTCAGACTCCCCAGGAAAGACGGCATAGAGGTCCTGAGGGCCTCGAGGGCTGAAAACCCGAGGACGCCGGTAATAGTGATGACCGCCTTCGGGACGATCGAAAATGCCGTGACCGCCATGAAGGAAGGCGCCTATGATTTTATAACGAAACCCTTTGACACGGACCTCCTTCTTTTACTGCTGAAAAGGGCCCTTGAGGCAAGGAGGGTCCTCACGGAGAATATGCTGCTGAAGGATGAACTGGCCGCAAAGGGCAACTCTAACGATTTAATAGGCAAGAGCGGCGCGATGGAGGATGTCGTACTGCAGGTCCGCAAGGTCGCGCCGGGCAAGACCACTGTTTTAATACTCGGGGAAAGCGGCACGGGGAAGGAGTTGTTTGCCAGGGCGATCCATGACCTGAGTCCTCGACGCTCAGGGCCTTTTGTCCCTATCAACTGTGCCGCCATCCCGCGGGAACTTCTGGAGAGCGAGCTTTTTGGACATGAAAAAGGCTCGTTTACCGGCGCCGACTCCAAAAAAATCGGGAAGTTCGAATATGCCGACATGGGGACCATATTCCTTGATGAGATAGTGGAGATGGATGTCACCCTTCAGACCAAGCTTCTCCGGGTGCTTCAGGAGGGGGAAATAGAGAGGGTCGGAGGCCTTAAGCCGATACAGATCGATGTCAGGGTCATCGCGGCGACCAACAGGGACATCGAAAAGGCGATAGGCGAAAGGCTCATCCGCGAGGACCTCTTCTACAGGCTTAACGTATTTCCCATAACGATCCCGCCGTTAAGGGAGAGAAAAGACGACATACCCCTTCTGGCGGATTTTTTTACGGCCAAATATTGCGCTGAATTGAAAACCTCCTTAAAGAAAATCTCCGGAGACGCGGTAAGGCAGCTGATGAACTATCCCTGGAAGGGGAATGTAAGAGAGCTCGAAAACTGCATCGAGCGGGCGGTCATCCTATGCGACGGCGACAGGATCACCCCGGAGCATCTGATCCTCGATAAACGCGTATCGTTTGAAAGTTCCCTGCTCGGGTTGTCGATGGAAGGGGGCCTTGAGGACACCGCGAAAGAGGCGGTCAGGATCGCCGAGACCGAACGGATAATCAGGGCATTGAAAGAGACCCGGGGGAACAAGAGCCGCGCGGCGGAGATACTGAGGGTCAGCTACAAGACACTCCTTACGAAGATCAAGGACTACGGAATCGAAAGTCATTACTGACCTCTCAAGGCGGGACCTTCAGCCTGGGTAGCCTGTCAGCCGCTTATTTAACGGCGTATTTCTTCTTCTGGTCGTTTACCTCGTCAAAGATTATGTACGAAATATCGCTTATGACATTGTCGAGAACGTCAAAGTCCGACCCGCGGGTCATCACGCATAACAGATACGGATCGCCGGGATAATAGACGATACCGCAGTCGTGCAGCTGTTTTATTTCATTGTTCAGACCCCGGACACGCTCCCCGAATTTATGCGCGACTTTAATATCCGGCGGGACCCCCGCAACCAGGCCAGACCTGAAGTCGGATTCAGCCAGAAATTCCAGCGCCTTTTCAGACATGGTGCGGTTGAGGTAGGAGGCGTTATAAAGTATTCTGAAGAAGGTCGCATACTCCTTCACCGACATAAAATCCGGCACCTTATCGGAGGAGGGGACCTCCACTACCAGGTCCGTATAGGTATTTCGGAGGATCTTTTTGTCCAGGTGTTCAAAGAGGAGTCCATTGGCGTTGTTGTCGGAATAGACTACGGCCATGTACGCGAGCTCCTCGAGGGTATAGGATTTGCCCGGCTGGATTGCCTTGGAAGGTTTGAAATGTTGCGGCTGGGTCAGGTCCTGACGGTCCGTAAATTTGACTTTTTTCGTGAGAAGCAGGGGGTACGACTCCGCCTGCTTAAACAGTGTCATCATCGCGGGGACCTTCAGCAGGCTCGCGGGCGCGAACTGCTCATCCTGGCCTATACCGAATACCCGCCCGTTATTGAGTTCACGGAAATACACCGACACGTCCGAAAGCCCGTAGGTCTTTTTCTTTTCCTTTATTATTTCCCCGAGCTTATTCTTAAACGGCGCCAGCTCCGCGTCACCGATCACATAAGGGCCCATTTCACAATCAAGAAGAGGGTTCGTAAAGGTCAGGCCGCCCTGTCTCATTTCGACTTTCGGATGGGCCGCTTCCTGACGTTTTGTCCATAGCTCCCTGGCCTTCCAGCCGGCTGAGAAACCGACGATGAGGACGAAAGAGACTATCAAAGCAGTTCTTAATATTTTCATGGGATTTTCTCTGTAACTGTCCGGTTACTTCTTATGATAAATATCGGGCGCGTCCCGCGACTACTTCTTGTCGATCAGTTCCTTGATGGCGGCGGCCTCGCGGAACCCCGACACTATCTTCCCGCTCGGGGGGATCATGGCGGGAGTTCCGGTAATCCCGTATTTTTTTGCCAGCTCTATATTTTCGTCAATGCTCCTGGTCTTGCATTTAGGCTTCGGCACCGGCTTTTTATCGAAGGCGTCTTCCAGCATCGAAAGGGACTTTTCACATGCGATCGCCTTTGATTTTTCGAACGCCTCTTTATGGATCGGCAGCGGGAACATCTTAATCAGAAAGGCTATGTCCTTTCTCTCCTCGACGACCTTTTTCATCTCATGGTGGAGTTTTACGCAGAAGGGGCAGTCAGGGTCGGTAAAGACGATGATCTTGTTTTTTGCGGTCTTGCTGCCCATAACAATGGCGTCCTTCACGGGGACCTTTGAAGCGTCAACCTTGTTGACCTCCGCAAACCTGTCCTGGGTAAGGTTCTTTTTCTCCTTTATGTCGAGGACTGAGCCTGTAACCGCGTATTTTTTTGAGAAATCCACATATATAAGCCCTTTTTTGCCATCGGACTCGAGTTCGATCTCCCATACCGCTTTAATGGGGGACACCCTCACATCCCTGACCTTTATGTTGGGCACAAGCTCCTTCAGCAGGTCCGCGGCCTCTTCTTTCCTGAGAGTATGGCATTTTGAACAGTCCTGTCCCCTGCTGCTGAAGCCTTCGGAATACGAAGCATGAAATATCATGGTGAGCAACGCCGCGACAAATAAAATTTTATGCATAAAGTCCTCCGGAGTCGTTAGTTTTAATCATTCCCTCAGGCAATGTTGAGCAGGGGCCTTACGTCCCTGTCAAACTCAAGCGCAGAAAAATAGTCGCCGATTGCGGCGCGGTATTCGCCTATGGACTTCATCGCCTGCTGCGCGAGCATAAATCTCCGGGCGAGACTGATCTTCCCGTTGTGTGACTTGAGGTCCGCGACAAAGCCGTCATATTGCAAAGGAGAGGTAAGCGCCGCTACGCTGTGCCAGTTTTTTGCGGAGGCCATGGTCATCGCGGGCCCTCCGATATCTATATTCACCCTTGCCGTCTCGGGCGTCGTGCCTTCCTTTGCTACGACAGAGGTGAAAGGGTAGAGGTTCCCGACAAATACGTCGAAGTAAACGCCGGACGTACCCCCCAAAGAAGCAAGGGTCTTGTAAAGATATTCCTCATGCGCGGGGTTGCCCCGTTCGGCAAGAAGTCCGGCATGGATTTTGGGGTGGAGCGTCTTTACAAGTCCTCCCTCCATCTCGGGCGCGCCGGTAAAATCCTCTACCGAGGTGTAATTCGCCGGCGCGTTTCCGCCCAGGACCTCCACGATCTTCTTTCCGGTGCCGCCCGTTGAATAGAACCTGGCCGACGGGTTCATTTCAAGTATTCCCCGCACAAGCCCCTCAAGTCCGCTTTTGTCGAATACGCTCACAAGTATATGGCCCGGACTGATAAGGTCTATCACCTTATATTCGTTTTCTCTGATGCTCATCAAAAATATTCCCCCTTTAAGTTCTTTCGCCAGGCGCCGGTTTTAACCGTCCTTTGTTACCGGCAGGATATGATCAGGACCTGTCACACGTCCGGTTGGATATCATCTGCCACATCTTTTCGTCCAGCTCATCAATATAGTCGGCGATTCCGAATCTTCTGCCGCAGTCCATGCAGCGGAGGTTTACGGCGCGTCACCCGAATGACAGGGTCAGCTTTCCCCCGCATTCCTTGCAGCGCATGTCGGTTTCGAGAGGTTTGGCCATCTGTCCTTTATTTTATCCTATAGAAAGGTATATTTTCCAAATAAGAGGCCGATATACTTCGGGTATAATAAAAAATGCTGAGGACGGCCTGTTTAATTATTATAATACTCACTTGTTATGCCTGCAGTCATTCCAAACAGTCGGGAGGCGCTATGCGTGTTAATACGGTTGTAGTCGGCCAGCTCGGAGTAAACTGCTATATCGTTTCGGACGGAAGCAGTCCGGAGGCGGTCATAATCGACCCCGGAGATGAACATGATAAGATAGAGTCCGCTGTGGCCGCTCTCGGGCTGACACCGGTGAGCATAGTGTTGACCCACGCGCACTACGACCATATCTGCGCGGCGGGGGACCTCAGGGAAAGATATAACATACCCATACTGATGCATGAAGACGACAGAGAGACCTATCGACGTTCAAAAGAGCTTTGCATATCATGGGGACTTTCCCCCTCTGATTTCCCGGCAGACTATCAGACCATGAAAAGCGGCGACAAAATAAGCGCCGGGCGCCTTAGCCTTGAAGTTATTCATACCCCCGGTCACACGCCCGGCGGCGTCAGCCTTTACGGTAACCGTACGGTCTTCACCGGGGACACGCTCTTTAAAGGGGCGGTAGGCAGGACTGATTTGCCAGGCGGAAACACTGCCAGGCTTATGGAATCGCTGAAGAAACTCTCGGCCCTTCCCGTAGAAACAAGGGTCCTCTGCGGTCATGGTGAGGAGACGACCATGGGTCAGGAGATTAAAAGCAACCCATATCTGAATGAGAAAGCTACACTGAAATTGTACCGGTGATTAGAGCAGGGGCCCACAAGGGGGGATGAAAGTCATCAACCGACCCCTTCCCGCCACACACACGGCGGGCAAGCACCCTTCTCAAAAGGGGACTTTCGAGAAAATGCCAGAGAGCATACTGATATGACAGCCGGATACTCCTATAAGAAAATCGACCATAGCCCGGGCGGCAATGCCGCTGAAATCATCTCTTCCGTCAATGGGGTCTTTTCTCTCCGCAAAGACGATGTCCGGGCGGTGAAAGAGTACGCCCGCGAAGTCTCTGACCTTATAGAGTCTCTCGACACCTTTCAGCAGGACTGCTGCAGGGCGGTATGCCCTCAATGTACGAGCATATGCTGTGTCAACAGGCACGCCTATCATGAGCACGAGGACATAGTATATCTTGCGGCCCTGGGCCGTAAGATGCCGTCATATGACATCGCAGTGGAAGATACCGCGCCGTGCCAGTTCCTCGGGGAGAGGGGTTGCGTCATCGAGCGCCGCCTGAGGCCCCACCGGTGCAACTCATATTTCTGCGCCCCTCTTCTTGACCACATGCGCGGCCTGCCGGGCCGAGAGCACCGGAGGTTTATCGCCGGGCTTGAACTTATTACAAGGAAACGCGAGCGGATGCTGGAGGCGTATTATTTCTGTAACAGTGGCTTAAGGCCATTTGATAGGCAATGATAGCGTATGGCAAAAAAACTTACATACGAGCGGTTCCGCTGGCTTCACGGCGAGGTGAAGGCCGGTCTTTATCCAAATGCAAATAAGTTGGCTGAGATGTTTGAAATCTCAGGGAAACAGGCCCAGAGGGACATTGAGTTTCTAAGGGACAGGCTTGGCGCTCCCCTTCAATATAATGCGGATAAACGCGGTTATAGCAGGCTCGGATAAAATGGGAAGAAAGGCTGAAGTCCTGCTTTACTCTTATATTTACACAATATCTACAGACATTCCGAGAAAGCAGGCAAAGGATGTTGCCGCGACGTTTGACGACTATTGCTTTCCCTTTTATTTTGAGGATGAGGACAGACGGCTTTCATGGGTCTACCAACCCAGTGGCTCGGCAAGGGGGATAGCGCGGGACATAGAAAGCTTGAAAAGAAATAATAAGCCTGCCGTCAAGGAGATATTCGACGTGGTGAATATCATCAATGAGGAGACAGGAAAGATTTATCTGGGACTGAGGAATGTGGACCTTTTCGGTATTATGAAGGGAATTCAGGACGTTTTTTATTCCTGGATGGAAAAACGCTTGAGGTCCGAACCGGATTACGATTTTTACCGGCTTGAAAACTCCATTATAAGTCAAACTTACATCGGCATGTTCAAACTGACCGAGGAGCAGGCAGAGGTCTTCAGGGGAGACCTTGAAAATAAAAGAAGTGAGTATGAAGAGTTTTTCAGCTGGCTGCGCAATGAAGGCAGAGAGCCATTTAAATTGATATTTAATGGCAGAAAAACCGTGGATGAAATAATAGCTGTCCTCAGCGAAATGATAAAGAAAAATATGGAACAGCGCTGACGGGTTGGCCATTCTTTGGGGGAGCATTGGTGATATCCTGAAAACAGGGGGATATGTCATGACTGAAGATACTGTTATCGTGCCGGAGCATTATAAGGCTCTTCAATGCTGCCGGGTTTTCTGTTCGGCTGGTGGTGGGGAGACAGAAAGTGACTGCAGGCTGAAAGCCGGGAGGCGTTTTCAATGAATATGTTGAAAATATTTATTTGGGGTATCATCATACTGCTTTTTGGGCTCTGCACAGGGCTTGCGCCGGTTGCACAACTGGGTTTATTTATTGTAATTTTTGCTCCGATTATTATTTTTTGCGGCTTTATCGGCAGTTTTTTTAAATGGCTGATCGACATTAAAAGCCCATAAGTTTACATTTATTGATGCCGGGTATAAAATTAACCCCATATGATCGGGTCCGGCAGAATTAATAATAGATAAGCCATGCCTCTTTCCTTAAACGAAATCAAGGACCGCGCGCTTTCTTTCTCGCGCGAGTGGGACGGCGCGAAGGCTGAGCGCGCTGAGGCCCAGACCTTCTGGAACGAGTTCTTCAATGTCTTTGGGGTGTCTCGCCGCCGGCTGGCCAGCTTTGAAGAGCCGGTCAAAAAGGCGCGGTCTCTTTTTGAGGCGAACCACCTCCCTTCTTTCCCCTTTGATAAGGGGGGAATACAAGGGGGGTTCATCGACCTCTTCTGGCGCGGCACGCTTATCGCCGAACATAAATCCCTCGGCAAAGACCTCGACTCCGCCTATAAGCAGGCCCTTGGCTATTTTAGCGGCCTGCCTGAGCGCGACCTTCCCCGCTATGTGATCGTATCGGACTTCGCCCGTATCCGGCTCTACGACCTGGAAGCAGGCACACAGACTGAATTCCCGCTCGGCGATCTCT
This sequence comes from Nitrospirota bacterium, assembly GCA_016215155.1. GTDB lineage: Bacteria > Nitrospirota > Thermodesulfovibrionia > Thermodesulfovibrionales > UBA6898 > PALSA-1316. The sequence continues at coordinate 15,999 of JACRLQ010000076.1, read as the reverse complement.
ATAAACAGATCAAGCTCTTCGGCTTTATCGCGGGCTATACCACCCAGCGAATAGAGGCGCAGGACCCTGTAAATCTCAAGGCCGCCGAACGCATGGGCAGGCTTCATGACCGTCTTCGCATATCCGGATATGCCGGACATGACCTTGAAGTCTTTCTCGTGCGGCTGTTGTTTTGCCTCTTCGCCGAAGACACCACGCTCTTTGAACCTCGGGGCTCGTTCCGGGACTTTATCGAAAACTGCACCCGCGAAGACGGCGTGGACCTGGGCCAGCAGATATCGATGCTCTTTCAGGTCTTAAACACCCAGGAGGCAAAACGTCAGAATAACCTCGATGAGATGCTCACCGTTTTTCCCTATGTAAACGGCAGGCTCTTTGAAAGGCCTCTGCCGCTGCCCTCCTGTGACAAAGCGATGCGGGAGATCCTCCTTGATTGCTGCGGACTCGACTGGGGGAGGATATCTCCGGCGATATTCGGCGCTCTCTTTCAGTGCGTCATGGACGAGGAAGGTTCTGCCCGGCGTCGCAACCTGGGCGCGCACTATACCTCTGAAGAGAACATCCTAAAGCTCATCAAACCGCTTTTCCTCGATGACCTTTGGGCCGAGTTTCATGCCGCAAAACGCAGTTCGACAAAACTCTTTGAGCTTCATAAAAAGCTCGGGAGGCTGAAGTTTCTGGACCCTGCCTGCGGCTGCGGAAACTTCCTTGTCATCGCTTATCGTGAGTTGAGGCTGCTCGAACTCGAAATCCTCCGGGCCGCGCAAAAGACCGGCCAGCAGCACCTTAACATTTTTCAGCTTGTGCAGGTCAATGTGGACCAATTTTTCGGAATTGAGGTCGAGGAGTTTCCGGCGCAGATAGCGCAGGTCGCCCTCTGGCTCACTGATCATCAGATGAACATGCAGGTGTCCGAGGAGTTCGGCCAATATTTCCGGCGTCTGCCTCTGACTCATGCGGCAAAGATCGTCTGTGGCAATGCGCTCAGGATGGACTGGAATGAGGTGGTCTCGGTTTACGAGGTGGATTATATTTTGGGGAACCCGCCTTTTGTGGGGGCGAAATTTCTCAATGACGCGCAGCGCGAGGATATGGAAAAGGTCTTTGACGATATGCCCAATTATGGCCTGCTTGATTATGTGACGGCATGGTATATGAAGGCGGTGAGGTATGTAAGGGAAGACGGCTTATTGATGAATGCGGCTGCCAGCCCACATAAAACGGGGAGACAAGTAACCCCACCCAACCTCCCCTTACCCCAAGGGGAGGAGAATGACCTGGCTCTTCATCGAGAGGCTGTCATTCCCCCTCTTAAGCTAAGAGGGGGTGAGGGGGCGTTATGGGCTATTCAAAATTCACCCCGCGCCCATATAAAGGTCGCCTTCGTCTCGACCAATTCCATCACGCAGGGCGAACAGGTCGGCGCGCTCTGGTCTGCCTTGCTGCGCCAGGGCGTGAAGATTCATTTTGCACACAGGACATTTCAGTGGTCTAACGAGGCGAGGGGTAAGGCCGCTGTGCATTGCGTGATCATCGGCTTTGCGCTTCATGATGCGGCGAACAAAACTATCTTCGACTACCCGGATATCAAAGGCGAACCGCATGCGCTTAAGGCTGCAAACATTAACCCGTATCTTGTGGATGCGGCGGATATTGTGCTTGAGGGCCGCAATAAGCCTATATGCCAAGTGCCTGTAATAGGCATAGGGAATAAACCGATAGACGGAGGCAATTATCTTTTTACCTCCGAGGAAAAGGAAGAGTTTCTGAGACTTGAACCTAAAGCCGGACGGTGGTTTCGCCGCTGGATCGGCTCTGACGAATTTATCAACGGCTATGAGCGTTGGTGTCTATGGCTGGGAGACTGTCCACCGAGTGAACTGAGACAGATGCCGCACGCCATGAAGCGCGTGGAGGCGGTGCGGGCGTTTCGCCTGGCAAGCAAAAGCGCGCCTACAAGGAAAATAGCGGACAGCCCCACCCGGTTTCATGTAGAGAATATTCCGGATAAACAGTATCTTCTAGTCCCAAAAGTGTCTTCAGAAAAGCGGAGCTATATTCCTATGGGCTTTATGGATTCAAAGACACTATCAAGCGATCTCGTTTTTATAGTCTCCAATGCAGCTCTTTATCATTTTGGAGTGCTCAGTTCCGCCATGCATATGGCCTGGGTGCGGCATGTGGCTGGAAGGCTCAAGAGTGATTACCGCTATTCGGCGTCAATTGTCTATAACAATTTTCCCTGGCCGGAGATACCGTTGCCTTTGAAAAACCAACCCCTCCCAGCCTCCCAACCCCTCCCAGCCTCCCCTTGTCAGGGGAGGGGTGAATTTGCATCCCCCTTGATAAGGGGGGACCGAGGGGGGTTGGCTGTCGCCGTCGAACAGGCCGCCCAAACCGTCCTCGACGTTCGCGACAAATACATGCACCCTCGCCCTTCGGGAGAGGGCTCATCCCTAGCCGACCTCTACGATCCCATCGCCATGCCGCCCGACCTCAGGCGCGCGCATCAGGACCTCGACAAGGCGGTTGACGCCGCATACGGGCTTGGCAAGGGCGGTTCGAGGACCGCCCCTACGGACGCCGAACGCGTGGCGTTTCTCTTTGAGCTCTATCACAAACACACAAGCCTCCTTCCCCCGCCTGAGAAGAAAAAAAGAACCAGTTCTAAAATACCGGTATCATGAAGTAAAATACTGTATATGCGACGGAATAGATGGTAGGAGGATGAGATGATTTTAAAGACCACTATTGAATTATGGCAAAAAGGAAAATGGTGCATAGCTAAAATCCCTGAACTTGATTTTGTAGCGCAGGGAGGGACTATTGAAGAAGCCAAAGAGAATCTGCGGGAAGTTGTAAAGATCCAGTTTGAGGAAATGAGGAACATGGGAACTTTAAACGATTATCTTGCGGAATGCGGATTTTCAGTGCATGACGATGTTGTATCCCAGGAATATGAAATTATCGGTTTCGAAAAGCAGGCATTACAAGGTGTCTGATGCCGCGAATATTTCCGACTGACTGGAAAACTCAGCTTAAAATATTCGAGGCCTATGGCTGCACGCGAAAACGCAAAGAAGGATCTCACCATGTCCTGACTTGTCCGGGAGCAAAGAGGGCTGTTGTAATTCCTGAGTATGATGAAATTGATGTCGAGATAATCAAAAGCAATATGAGGACTGTCAATATGAGCAGGGAAGATTATTTCGTCTTACTCTCAAAAATCTGACATAAACAAGCATTAACAGCCAATGAAGGCCCTCGACCTCTATAAAAAACTCCCCCGCGCCAACTGCGGAAGATGCAGCCTCAAGGCCTGCATGCCATTTGCAATATCCGTTATAAAAGGCGACACGGATATCTCCGAATGCCCCCTCCTTCCACCTGAAGAGATAGATATCCTGCGGCCGTCGCTTGGCGGAGGCGACTGGAGGGAGGAGCTTATCCTGAAGCTAAGCGAAGAAATAAAGTCGCTGGATCTTGCTGAAATCGCCCCCGGTATCGGGGCGGAGATGTCGGGGGATCAACTCCGTCTCATCTGTTTTGGGCGGGAGTTTTTCATATCGCCTGACGGCGCGATAACTACTGAGGGCGGCAGGATGACGCCCTGGATCAGGATCCTCATACTACACTATATAAGGACGGCAGGCAGTGCCCCGCTTACCGGCAGGTGGGCCTCGTATAGCGAACTGCGAGCAGGGATGGTTAAGTATTCATCGTTTGCGCGGGAATGCGAAGAACCCCTCCTTGGGCTTTTTAATGCGGATTTTCAAAAGTCGGCAGCGGTCCTGCAAAGCATGGGGGCCGCACAAGCCGGAGGGTTCCCGACAAGGGACGCTTGGGTAATATATCTTCTCCCCAAAGTGCCTGTGGCCCTGCTTTACTGGCAGGAGGAAGAGGAGTTCCCCTCAAGGCTGAAGGTGCTCTTCGATTCGACCGCCGACCAATACCTGGACGTCGAATCGATCATGTTCCTCGTCGAGGGCCTTGTCAAGAATATACAGATGAGGATTTCATGATTGAAGTAGTGCCTGCAATCGTTTTATAATCCTAAAGCATGGAACTGTGTCAGGTCTGCAAACAACCGGAAAATGAATGCATCTGTTGTCCCGAATGAGGGCATGTATGCCCCCTGGACCTGGGGGAACCATATTGCCCGGCCTGCAGACCGGACCCGGCCAAAAAAATATCATGCATAACACCGAGGGAGGATAGTACAGATGGCGGATGAACATACTTTCGATATAGTGAGCAAGGTGGACCTCCAGGAGGTATTGAACGCCGTTCAGCAGGCCACCAAAGAGATCAGCCAGCGTTTCGATTTCAAAAACAGCAAAAGCGACATCGAGCTCAACAAAGAAAAACACGAGATCAACGTCGTGTCCGACGACGAGGGGAAGCTGTCGAGCGTAATCGACATCCTCCAGACGAAGCTCGTAAAAAGGGGCATCTCTCTCAAGGCCCTGAACTACGGGAAGATCGAAGCGGCCGCCGGGAGCACGGTAAAGCAGCTTATAACCCTTCAGCAGGGGATACCCATAGAAAAGTCCAAGGAGATAGTGAAGATCATCAAGGACACCAAGATGAAGGTACAGGCCGAGATCCAGAAGGACCAGGTCAGGGTAAAGGGGAAAAAGATCGACGACCTGCAGGACATCATGAAGATCATACGCGGAAAGGAAATGGACGTCCATCTCGAATTCATCAATTTCAGATAAGAATGCTTAGAACCTGCCTCAAAATTGGCGATGCGAGAAAGGCCGTCACCCCCGTGAAGACGGGGGTCCACTTTAAATGGCTCGAAACATGGATTCCCGCCTGCGCGGGAATGACAAAAGGAGACTCCGTAGGTGAATGGTTCAATTTTGAGATAGGTTCTAATGTATAAGGACTATTTCGGATTAAGAGAATTCCCCTTTTCGATAGCGCCTGACCCGCGGTATCTCTTCATGTCCGAACAGCACCGGGACGCGCTGGCCCACCTGGTGTACGGCATAAACAGCGACGGAGGTTTCATCCTCCTTACCGGAGAGGTCGGCACGGGCAAGACCACCGTATGCAGGTGCCTTCTGGAACAGCTCCCGAAGGACTGCGACATCGCCTTCATATTGAACCCGAAGGTGACGGCCGTTGAACTCCTTGCCACCCTTTGTGACGAACTGCATATTAACTATCCTGACGGGAATTCGAGCATAAAGGTCTTTGTAGATCTCATCACATCATATCTCCTCGACGCACATTCCAGGGGGCGGAGGACCGTCCTCATCATCGATGAGGCCCAGAACCTTGACCCTGACGTCCTCGAACAGGTAAGGCTCCTTACCAACCTGGAGACCAACCAACGGAAGCTCCTTCAGATCATCATGCTCGGGCAGCCTCAACTGAGGGAGATGCTCGGACGTGAGGATTTGAAGCAGCTGTCCCAGAGGATAACCGCCCGCTATCACCTGGGCCCTCTTTCCAGAAAAGACGTGCCGGCCTACATAGCCCATCGGCTGGCTGTTGCCGGTGTAAGGACAAGGCTGTTTCCGGATACGACAATCGGAAGGATCTTCGGCCACAGCGGAGGCGTCCCCAGACTTATCAATGTCCTCTGCGACAGGGCGTTGCTCGGCACATACGCACAGGGGAAGGAAACCGTAGATAACGAGACCCTGGTCAAGGCGGCGGACGAGGTTTTCGGCAGGGAGGGGACGCAAAAGACATACTCCTCAAGAGAGCTGTTGACCGCCTCCCTTACCGGTCTGGTTATTATCGCCGTTATTGCCGGGGCCCTTTTATATTCAGGGGGGCTGCGCAGCGCGGCCCATGTTCAGCCGGCCTCTCCGGTATCGACGGATGGACCGCCGCTTAGGCCCGCTCCCGACAGCCGGCCCCGGCCTCATTCCGCTGCCGCCGTCCGTATTGAAAAGGCCCTCCCGAAAGCTCAAGACGCGCATAAGAGTGTTGACAGGGGCGGCGCATCGGCAGACCCAGCAGCTGGAACCTCCACAGGGGTGTCCTCCGCGGATGCAGGCAATCCGGACGTCAAAGAAAAAAGTCCGGCCTCCGGCGGCGGCGCTGACAGCGGGGACAAAGGGACCACACCATAATGTCATATATCCTTGACGCGTTGAAAAAGGCGGAACAGGAGAGACAGCGGGGTTCAGTGCCTGAGCTGCTTGCGGTCCAGGACGTCATTGAAGAAAAGCCCCGAAGCAGGGTCTCCTCGCGGTATTTCATACTGCCGTTTATTGCGGCCGCGGCCATTGCCTCTGTCTGGGGATTGTCGCGGCTGGTCTCGGTTGATGAGTCATTGCCGTCGCCTGCTGTCCACGGTGAAGGGCGTGAGACCGCCGCAACGCCTGTTACCGTTTCCGGCAGAACGGCAGTGCCGGCAGGGGGAAGCAGAACGGGTGCTTTAAGCGGGACCGACCCTAAGCCCGGCGTCAATGCACAGGCGTTATCCGGCGGCGCGGGGCCTGTAACGACTGAAACCATTAAAGACAGGTCAGTTTCCGGGCCGATTGTTGCGGCGGCGGACAGACTGCCTGAACGGACCGGGAATCCGGAGCCGAAACAACCCGAAATCAAAAAAAGCGGGCCTTCGCAAGCCAGGGCCGAGAAACCCTCCGGGGTCTCTGATCCGGTAAAATCCGCCTCCGGCAGACCGGAGGAGCAGTCAAGACCGGCAGCTGAACAAAGGCTGTCTCCGGATAGAATATACAGCCTGAAAGAACTGCCGGAATCGATGAAAAAAGACCTGCCCGGATTTTCTTTTTCAGCCTTTCTTTATTCAGAAAACCCTGCCTCAAGAATGGTAAGAATAAATGACCGTATGCTGAAGGAGGGCCAGGAACTCGTCCCCGGATTAAGGCTCAAGGAGATAACCCCTGACGGGGTCATATTCCTCCACAAAGAAGTCCGGTTCCTGATTTCGATGAAACAGGACCCTTCGGGGAGATAGCCCGCCCCTTTCCCGCGGCGGCCGTCTACGCCGGTTCGGTTTTTTTACCGGAGGCCTGCATCTTTATCTTTCCTTCCCCCGCGAGTTTGCCGAGAATAAAGATTATGCTTTCCTTTTTCAGCCTGAATTTAATCGCAAGCTCGTCAGGGTCAACGGTTTCCCTTCCTTTGAGGACATCGATTATCTCGCTTTCTATCGCGGACATCCAGTCGCTGAAAAGCCCCCTGAGTTCGGGGGTCGAATAGGTGGCCAATTCATAGGAATGGTTTACCGCCGACAATACTTCCTTGGACATGTCCAACGGATTCACACCTGAATCCGCGCACTCCTTGATTCAATGCTCGACCATCGATGAAAGCTGCCTGCTTTCCCTCTGCCCGATTAGCGCGGACTGGAGCAGTTCCCTTTTTTCAGTTTCATCCATGCCGCCGACAACCGCCGTGAACATTTCGGTTATAATATTTTTTTTTGTTTCAGGGCTCATCCCTGAGAGTATATCCGAAGCCGCACGCTCAACCATTAAAGCACCTCCGTTTTTTGCTCTGTCTCGTTATCGACCGTTTTTGCAAGCTCGCGCAGAATGGTCAGAAGGTCGGGTTCCAAAAGACTGTAATAGATAAAAGGGCCCGATCTCTCAGTCCTGACGATGCCTGAGTCCCTCAGCACCTTAAGATGAAATGAAACCAGGGTCTGAGACAGGCCTGTCAGATCGATTATCTCCGTTACCGAGCGGGACCCGTTTCCTATAGACATTACGATGCCCAGCCGATTTGCGTCGCCCAGCGTCTTGAACCTCTTCGCGAGGTTCTCTATCCATATCTCCATATCAGCGCTAACTCATATCAGTGGATGCTCATATCATATTGATTCTAAATAATTTTAACTTAAATCCCCATCTTTTTAATAGATTTAAAAAAAGAGGCATTCGGTTATATTTTTATATGACCTTGACGTTGCAGTGGAGCGGACGGAAACACCTCGAACGTCCTGCAATGACAACTTGATTTGATAACAGTCTCAAAATAGTATTTGCGGACTTTCAGCCTTTGACCGTCATGCTCGAGGTCCTTAGTCGGGCATCCATGTTTCAAAATGGATTCCCCTGCTTTAAGCACCTGCTGTTGGCTTCGCGGGAATGACGGCTACTGATATGTCGATAATTAAATAAAGATTTAATCCGGAGGAGATAAATGAAAAAAGGGATGGCGCTTTTGTTTCTTATCACAATGACTTCAATGTTTTTTTCAGCGGCGTCCGCGGCGGAGAAGGACCCGCCTTCCATCAAAGTGGGCCATGTCGGACATGACCATCAGCTGGCGTTATATGTGGCCGCGCAGGCGGGTGCTTCTCTCGAAAAAGATTACGGCGTACATCTCAAGGAGCTCAAACCCCAGGAGGTTTACGACCTTTATGAAAAGGGGCGTCTTGTGGCAAGGGTCATTCTGGTGAGGGTCGGGGGAGGCTCGAAGATGCCGGCCGCGCTTGAGCAGGGGCATATCGAGGTGGGGCTCGGAGGTCTCGGGCCCGTCGCCAAATTCGTTGACAAGGGGGCGCCGATAAAAGTCCTCGCGCCGCTCAACAATGACGGGGACGCCCTGATCGTGAGGACCGGGTTTAAGGGGTCATCGTGGGCGGAGTTTATTCGTGAGGTGAAAGTTTCGAACAGGCCTGTCAGGATAGGGTACAAAGACCCTATGGCCAATGCCTATATGATACTTGTCCGGGCGCTCTCTGAAGAGGGAATCCGCTTTGGTCAGGAGCCGGTCGGTCAGGACGGAAAGCCTGTCCAGGTGATCACGGTAAACCTTCAGGGGGATGAAAACGCCCTGCCTTCGCTTGAGAGCGGGATCGTGGACGCGGTTGTGGTCAATGAGCCGACACCTACGGTCCTCGTACAGAAGAAGGCCGGACATAAGGCGGCTGACCTGTCCGACCTGCCTCCGAAGGGCAGGTGGAAAGGCCATCCGTGCTGTGTCGTTGCCGCCGCGGACACCGCTATCCGCGACAAAAAAGAGATCATAAAAGTGCTGCTCAAGGTCATTGCGTCTGGCGCTGATCTGATGTCAAAAGACGTGGAAAAGGCGATAGCCGCCGAGGCGGTATGGACAAAGACCGCCCCCGAGACCGGCAGAAAAAGCATCTCTCATGTCAGCTACGTGATACGTCCGGACGAGACCTGGCGGAGAGCGGTCGATACGTGGCTTGAGATGATGACGACCTCGAACCAGTTCCAGAAGAACCTGAAGGGGAAATCAATAAAAGAGATAGATGCACTTCTTCTCGACCTCGGACCGATGAATGAGGCGCTGTCGGAGATGAAAATCGGTCCCGGAAAAGGGAAGAAGAAATAGCCGGTAAAATTTACTCGATGGTTCAATATTAGCGCGAGCTCATATCAGCAGGCGCTCATATCATATTGATTTTAAATAATAATAACACGATGCTCCGCATTTTTAATAGCTTAAATTTATAGTCCACTGAGGTTATATTATAACGTCTGAATAATCATGCAACCGGAGGTAATGAGGTGAAAAAAACAATAGGTTTGGCGCTTTTATTGTGTATGGCGATCTGCGGTATTCCGCGGGTGTCTCTTGCAAAGGAAAAACAGGGTACGGTCACGTTACAGATGAAGGTAAACGCCCCTGCCGACGCAAAAAACGTGCGGGTCTGGATCCCCTATCCTATGTCCGACAGGAACCAGGACATAACGAACGTGAGCGTGTCCGGCAATTACTCGTCCTCCGGGGTTTACAGCGAGCCCGTAAGCAAGAGCGCGATGCTTTATGCGGAATGGAAAGAGCCCACAAAGGAAAGGACAATGACCTATGCGTTTACAGTAAAGCGCAACGAAGTCGTGCTCGGCGATATGCCGAAGAAAGAACTGCCGCTTTCGAAAGAAGAATTCAAGGCATACCTTGACAACTCCCGGCTTGGCGCCACAGAGCCGAAGATAAAGGCCGAGGCCGCGAAGATCATCAAGGGCAAAAGGACGATACAGGCAAAGGCCCGGGCGATTTATGACTGGGTGGTCGATAATATGAGGCGCGACCCCGATGCCAAGGGATGCGGACTTTGCAATATCGAGAAGCTGCTTACGGAGAAGGCGGGGAAATGCGCCGACGTGCACTCCGTATTCACGGCGCTTTGCCGGGCCGCCGGCATACCTGCAAGAGAAGTCTGGGGCATAAATATGCCGACAGCCAAAGAAGGGGACATGACGAAGATGCAGAACTGCTGGGCTGAATTCTATCTGCCCGGCAGGGGGTGGGTCCCTGTCTCTCCGGCGACCGTCCACAAGATCGCTCTGACGAACAAACTTACCGCAACTGAGATCAAAAAGATCAAAGAGCGGGATTATTACTTCGGCTCACTTGATGAAAACAAGATCCAGCTGGGACGCGCCGAGCATGTTGTGCTGAACCCGCCCCAATCCGGAGCGCCTCTTATTTATTTTATGTATCCATATGCGGAGGCGGACGGCAAACCATTGAACGAAGATCTCTTCGGATACAACATCGGGTACAAGATATCATTTAAAGAATTATGATTTTTACCTGTTAACGGAAGTGTGCGTTCATCTGACATGCTCTGGATCGGGGGACATCCTCCTCGTCTCCCGCTAAACGGAATAGAAAATAGCAGGGGTTTAAAGGTATCATTTATAAAAGGAGGAACGATGGGACTGAAGATGCACGGCTCGAAGGAGAATGATTCCGGTATGGTTGTAAGCGGCCCGATGTGTCCTATCAACCCTTCACCCTCAGGGGTAAAGGCGTCCCAGGGCGGCGCGGTCACTTCCGCATTCCTCAGCGCCTTCCTCTGAAACCTCAACATCGTCCTGGCCAGTCTGGGCCTGGGGAGCGTAGCCGCAGGGGCCTGGATCGCGCAGTACAGGTTCTACTTCATGCCTTTTACGGCCCTGCTTCTTGCCTTTTCTTTCTACAGGACATACCATTCGGGATGTGTTGCCCCGAGGCGCAACAAGATAATCCTCTGGGTAACCGCGACTGTCAGCATAGGTCTTACCCTTTACTCACTTATTAAGCAGTAACGCAATATTACGGGGAGTCAGGCAGCGCTTTTTGATTTTGTAAAGACCGCGTACATACGCGCGTTCAGGTTTCTCCCAGCGCGGATGGTCCCGGCCCGGGCTGAGGGGAGACCTTCGAGGTCACGACCTTGGCAACAACTGTTCCCGGAAGGGCCCCCGCAAGAATATCCGACTGTTGACGAACGCCGCCGAACAGGTCCCAGGGTAATAAATACAGGGTCAGGGGAGATATTAACTATAACTTGACGTTGACAATTCGGAATGCGGATTATAAATTAAGATAAACGAGAACGTGTCTGTAAAATGATATGACGCAATCAAGGTTCTTTCAATTATCTCTGGGGTTCCCTGTTCTGCTCTGGTGCGTCCTGCTCGCCGTGTTCACTCTGCTTGGCAAGGGCGGCAACGATAATGTCCTGGAAAATCTGCGGGACGGTTATCAGATTTTTGTCCCTTACCTCTTTTTTGCGGCCGCGGTATGGAAATTGGCCGACGGGAAGACCTACCGAAAATTAATATTTATGGCTTTTTTTGTCCCGATATTCTGGGGAGGCTTTTTCACGCTCGTGTACATGGCGGCTTCGTTTATCAAGGACCGTACCGTAGACAGGTGGCACGTCCTCTTCATGATGGCATTTTGGGCCATGGTGGTGGCGTATCTCTTCGAGATCGTCCCGTACCTGATACTTAATCTCTTCAAAAATGATTTCAGGCCCGGGCACACTGAAGAGACCGACGATTTATCCTCCCGGGAGAATCATCCCGCCGAGTAGAGAAGGTCTCCGCTTTTTATCTTCCCTGTGTTGAAGTAAAATACAATTATTCTTTAACACAGGAGAAAATATCATATGTTCAGATCGACCGGTTTTCTGCTTATGTTTTTTTTATTTCCTTTGGCCGCATCGGTATTCGCGCAGTCCACTGCCCCGGCCCATGATATACGGGTAAACTTCGACCTGGGACGGAAGCTGCTGTTCGGCGTCTCCAGCATAAGCCTGCCGGGGCCGGGTGAAGCAAAGGTAAATGTCTCCGGGCTGAATGTAAAGTCCGTGACGGTTGACGGAATGCCCGCACGGATAACTCCGGAGATGAAGGAAATCCCTGTCAAGGCGGCTGCCTCGGGGAGCGTCATACGCATTGAATACGAATTGAGCGCCGCGACCGCCCCCAGGGAATACAGATCGGAAAATCCCGGTGTTGTCTCCGGGGACCTCATTACCCCTGAGGGCATATCACTGACGGGCCACTGGCACCCAACGGTTGAAGGCATGGCCCTCTACAGGCTTTCCGCCGTTCTGCCGGAAGGCCTGGAAGGGGTGTCCGAGGCCGATGAGATCGTCATGACGAAGCTGCCGGGCGGAGACAGGCAGTTCTCTTTTGTCTTTGAGCACCCTGTCGAGAGAATCAGCTTTGTTGCAGGGAGGTACGGAATCGAAAAAAAATCTCATAACGGGATCGATATCTACACCTATTTTCTGCCCGGCAACGCAGGGTTAAGCGGCACATATATCGAATATGCCGAAAGATATCTCGATATGTATTCGGAACTCCTGGGGGAATATCCCTATAAAAGGTTTTCGATAGTCGAGAACTTTCTCGCCACCGGATACGCCATGCCTTCTTTTACACTGCTCGGCCGCGATGTCATAAAACTGCCTTTTATCGTCGAGACGTCACTGGGACATGAGATCCTGCACCAGTGGCTGGGTTGTTCCGTCTATGTCGATCCTTCCGGCGGCAACTGGTCTGAAGGACTGACGACATACCTTGCCGACCACAGGTATGAAGACCTGAAAGGGAAAGGCCCCGATTACAGGAAACAGATGCTCGTATCATACCAAAGCTACGTGACGGACGAGACGGACTTCCCTCTTAAGTCGTTCACCTCGAGGTCGGACAGGACGTCGGCAGCGATAGGGTATAACAAGGCCGCCATGGTATTTCATATGCTGAAGGAACTCGTCGGCGATGACGCCTTCAGGCGCGCCGTCAGAAGTTTTGTCCGGGGAAACATTTTCAGGGCGGCCTCCTGGAGGGACCTCATTTCCGCTTTCGAGGCCGCGGACAACCGGAAGCTCGACTGGTTTTTCAAACAGTGGATAGACGAAAAAGGCGGTCCCGAGATCCAGGTCAGCAATGTGGTAACGTCATACAAGGGAGCCAAGGCCTATGTGTCTTTCGATCTGAAGCAGAAGGGCAGGGTCTTCAGATTGCCCCTGCAGGTCTTTGTCAGGACTAAAGAGGGAGGGGTCAGAAGAACGATAGAGATAGACAAGGCGGAAAACCATATTGAGATAGAAACCGTGGAAACGCCCGTCGAACTGGTCGTGGATGAAGGATATGATATTTTCAGAAGGCTTTCGACCGAAGAGTTTCCGCCGGTCATATCCAGGCTTCTCGGGGACGGCAAAAGGATGGTCGTGCTGCCGGAGACCGCGCCTGCCGGAGCGGCACGGGTATCGGATTTTTTCAGCAGGGAAGGATTTAAGGTAAGCAAAGACGCTGATTTGACGTACGCGGATATCAGCACCCATTCCATTGTTGTCCTGGGCCCTGAAACAGGTCTTGTCAGAAGACTGTTCGGCAATACGCTTGCCGGGCCGGGGACTGACGGGGACGATATGTCCCTGATCGTAAAAGAAAACCCGCTTAATGCCAAAGGCGTCATCGCCGTGCTGGTCTGGGACGGGTCTTATGACATCGGCCAATACTCGACCCGGATCTCGCATTACGGGAAATACAGCGAGATAGCCTTCAGGAACGGGAAGAGCACAAAAAAAAGCACTGCCGAAAAAGACCGCGGAATACGCCGGATAATTTCCACGGAGATCTCCGCGGTCGAAATCAGCAGGCTGGTCGGCCTTAAGGATATCATAGATGGGGTGGGCCGGAAGAGGATAGTCTACCTCGGCGAGCTGCATGACAGGTTTGAGCATCACAGAATGCAGTTTGAGATAATCAGGGGGCTTCATCAGAAATACGGGAAGCTTGTCATCGGCATGGAAATGTTCCAGAGGCCGTACCAAAAGGCGCTGGATGATTTTATCGCGGGAAATATCGGGGAAAAGGAATTCCTGAAAAAGTCGGAATATTTCAGCCGCTGGAGCTTTGATTACAACCTCTACAGGGAGATACTTATGTATGCGAGGGAGAACAGGATCCCGGTGATAGCGTTAAACAGCCGCAAGGAGCTTGTGTCGAAAGTATCGAAAAACGGGATATACAGTCTTACCAGAGAAGAACTCAAGGAGCTTCCTGCCGATATGGACATGTCGGACAATGAATACCGAACGAGGCTGAGGGAGTCTTTCCTCAGGCACCAGAATAACGAGAACCGGAATTTTGATTTTTTTCACCAGGCGCAGGTCCTCTGGGATGAGGCCATGGCCAATAATATAAACGAGTATATGGGGAAGAACCCTGAAAGCCGGATGGTTGTAATCGCGGGCGGCGGCCATATGATATTCGGCTCCGGCATCCCCAAAAGGGCGCACCGGCTTAACGGTCTGGATTATTCCATAATACTTAACTCGGAGGAAGTTGAAAAGGGCGCGGCCGATTTTGTCGTGTTTACGAAGCCCGTGCCTTATATCGAATCGCCGAGGCTTATGGTCAGGTTCACGCCTGAAGGCAATAAACTTGAGATAACGGAGTTTGCTTCTGACAGCGTTTCAGAGAAGGCCGGGCTTAAGAAGGGAGATATACTTGTTTCGATAGACGGTGAAAAAGTGGAAGGCATAGATGATGTGAAGATACATCTGTTTTCCAAAAAGAAAGGCGATATCATAAAGGTCACCGTCCTTAGAAACAGGTTACTGCTGGGGCCTGCTGAACGATCTTTTGATGTGACACTGTAGCCTTTACGGAAAACAGCATAAATAAAGAGGGCCCTTGCGGGCCCTCTTTATTTAGCTGTTACACGAATTATCTCTTCGGAGCTTCAGCAGGAGCTGCAGGAGCTGCCGGGGCTGCTGGAGCACCAGGAGCAGCAGGAGCACCAGGGGCTGCGGGAGCACCAGGGGCGCCGGCCTCAGGGGCCTTAGGGGCCTCAGCCTTAGGGGCTTCAGGGGCCTTGGGAGCAGGCTTCTGCTCACATCCGATCATAAGGACCAGTGAAAGCACCATGATTGCTGCGATCATTAACGCGAGTATTTTCTTCATTATCTTGAACACCTCCTTTCGTTTTAGAATTCATCCGACAAAAAAAGCATTAATTACAAATGTTCTGAAATTCTATACTTTTATACTAAATAAGTCAATACAGGGGCAAAAAATGTATAGTCCTCAAAGATCAAATTGCCTTATTTTATAACAATATTTTCGACAAATTATTTGGGAGGCTGCTTCACGGCCCCATCATAAAAGACCTCGCACCTGCCGCCCTGAATAAAACGTATTGCCGACCTGAAAAGATTGGAAACCGGAGCGGCAAAGGACCCTGCCGCGCTAACCGCGCCCACGCTGGGACTGCCGAAGGGACCGCTGATGCCCTGTTTTAATTTTACGCATCCCCTGTCGTCAAGAAGGGCCACTATTACATTGTCGTATCGTTCATTGACCAGATCGAGCCTTCCTTTAAGGGCGATACGGTTGTTTTTTGTCGCAAGGGCGCAGTCAGTCGCGTCCGCTACGCCGTCGTTGAGCTTCCAGTGGGAGATGAACCGTGTGATGGCGCCCTCACCTCTTTTTGTCTGGTTGTAGACATCTCCATAACGGTAACCCTTTATGGCAAGGGTACTGAACGGGCCGGCGATGAAAAACGCGCCGAGGTCCACGAGGTTGAACTTCTGGCTTGTTTCGTAAGACGACAGGACTTTGTCGAGGTCCATCGTATGCATTACCAGATTATCGCCGCTCAGGGAAAAAGTGCCGTCCAGGCTGAGCATCAGGTCCCGGTGTCCTTTTTCTTTCATCGTAAGGGAGGCGGTCAGATCGCCCTTTCCGCCGATGACCTTATTGGCGCCGAAGGCCTCCTGAAGTTTTTCGAAGTCCAGCT
>JACRLQ010000078.1 GCA_016215155.1 Nitrospirota bacterium | reverse complement strand
CGCCGACGGCCCTGGCACTGCATAATATGACGCCATAGATTAGTCCACCTTTGATATTGGGGAGCGTCACCCTGAAAAAAGTCTGCCATCCGTCTGCACCAAGAACAGTTGCAGCTTCCTCCGGCTCCGCACCCTGTGCCTGCATCAGGGGAATAAGTTCCCGTGCTACAAAAGGAAACGTCACAAAGATTGTCGCCATGACGATACCCGGGACCGCAAATATTATCTTGATACCTGACTGGGCTATCAAGGGCCCGAGAAGTCCGTAAGTCCCGAAGAGAAGCACGAATACAAGCCCGGAGATAACCGGCGACACCGCAAACGGCAGGTCAACGAGTGTTATCAGAATCCCCTTGCCTTTAAAATTAAATTTTGCGATGGTCCATGCCGCGGCGACGCCGAATAACAGGTTGCAGGGCACAGCTACCGCCACAGTCAGCAGTGTCAGCCTGATCGAGGCCAGAGTATTGGGATCGGTTATCGCCCTGATATAAGCGCCGATACCTTTTTCGAAGGCCTGAGCAAATACTGCCGTGACCGGGACCACAATGAACAGGCCCAGAAAGGAAAGGGCAACCGCGGTCAACGACCAGCGGATGGCTGCCGATTCCTCAGTAATACTGACCTGCCTGACCGGCACGGCGGTTTCTGATGCAATACGATTTTTTGAAATCAGCATGGGCTACCTCTGCGACCTGCTCCACCACTGCAACAGGTTGATAATCAAAAGCATAAGGAACGATGCAAGCAGCATGACAACAGCGACTGCTGCTGCCCCTTGCGTATCATACTGCTCAAGCCTCGTAACTATGAGAAGCGGAACGATCTCCGTCTTCATCGGCATATTCCCTGATATAAAAATAACAGAACCGTATTCACCAAGCGCCCTTGCGAAGGCAAGAGAAAATCCTGTGAGAAGGGCCGGGAAAAGATAAGGCAGAATCACGCGGACAAATATCTGCATCCGCCCTGCTCCCAAAGTTGAGGCCGCCTCTTCGGTCTCCGCATCAAGGTCCTCAAGGACCGGCTGGACAGACCTCACGACAAAGGGCAGTCCGATAAAGGTAAGCGCCAATATCACCCCAACAGGAGTAAAGGCTATTTTTATGCCTAATGCTTCGGCATATCGGCCTATGCAGCCGTTTGCGGAATATACCGCGGTAAGGGCAATACCTGCGACTGCCGTGGGAAGTGCAAAAGGTATATCGACAATGCTGTCAACTATGCGCCTGCCGGGAAAGCGGTAACGCACCAGCACCCAGGCAACGAGCAGGCCGAATATGCTGTTGATAATGGCCCCGGCGAAAGCAGCGCCGAAGCTCAGCCTGAAAGCGGCCAGCAGGCGGGGGGTCGTTATCGTCTCCCAGAACTGCCCGGCCGAAAAACCGGACGCACTGATAAAAATCGTCGATAGCGGTATCAGAACGATCAGGCTGAGATAAAGCAGGGTGATTCCCATGGTCGCCCCAAAACCGGGTAGCACGCTGTGATGTCTTAACTGAAATGCCATCGCCTTGCCGGTCCTTTCCCCTTCTCAGAACGCCCCTGAGGCGGCCAGTTCGTGACTCGGGATTGTATAAACAAGGCATGAGACATCCTTTGAAACAGCCTTGTACCGGAAAGGGGAAATAACGACGTCTATCCTCTCCTCTTTTACATAATGGACGATCGCGTCTTCAGGGGAGATCTCGGCAACTATGACCTTTGACCAGATGCCGCCCCCCTCTTCCTTAAGTATTTTCTTTGCTTCTTCCAGGTATCGTGAAGACTCCTGCCTGGCTGTCACCTCTGCCCTGTATCCACCTTCATAATCGATGAAGAGATGACTGTTGAATACATGGAGCAGGACAAGCCTCCCATTTTCCTTACGGGCCTTTTCGATGCCAGCCCTCAGGGCATGTTTTGAACTGAGTGAACCGCTATATACGACCAGAATTTTCATATTTTCCTCCTTATTTACCGGGTTGATAGATCCTGTCGAAGATGCCATTTTCGCTGAAGTGGGCCTTCTGCGCCTTCTGCCAGCCGCCGAATACCTCATCGATGGTAAACAGTTTTATCCTGGGAAACTGTTTTGCGTATTTTTTTGCCACCGGCTCAAGGCGGGGCCGATAGTAATGTCTTGCGGCGATTTCCTGTCCTTCTTCGGAATAAAGATACTCCAGATACGCCTGTGCCGTTGCCCTGGTACCATGTTTGTCGGCGACCTTATCGACGACCGTTACGGGGGGTTCGGCAAGTATGCTGATAGACGGGACTACGAGTTCAAACTTGTCCTTCCCGAGTTCGTTTATGGCCAGAAAGGCTTCGTTCTCCCAGGATATAAAAACATCCCCGATCCCCCGCTGAACAAAAGTTATGGTAGACCCACGGGCCCCGGAATCCAGTACTGGAACATTCCTGAAAAGCCGCGTCACAAAATCAATGGCCTTATTTTCGTCCCCGCCCTTTTGTTTCAGGACATATCCCCACGCAGCAAGGTAATTCCAGCGGGCCCCTCCCGAGGTCTTGGGGTTAGGCGTTATGACCGACACGCCGGGCTTAACCAGATCGTCCCAGTCCCTGATGTTCTTCGGGTTCCCCTTACGTACGAGAAACACTATCGTTGATGTGTACGGCGAACTATTGTGCGGAAGCCGCTTCTGCCAATTCCCGGCGATAAGCCCGGCCTTTGCTATGGCATCAATATCATATGCTAGCGCCAAAGTCACCACATCGGCCTCCAGACCGTCAATGACCGCCCTCGCCTGCTTGCCCGCGCCGCCATGAGACTGGTTAATTGTAACTTTATCACCTTTTTTCGAAAGCCAGTGCTTCGCAAAGGCGGTATTAAAGTCCTGATAAAGCTCGCGGGTCGGGTCATAGGAAACATTCAATAAGGTTACGTCCGCCTGTGATAACCCTGGTATTATTATTACTGCTATTAAAAACCAAATGTATCGAACAAATCTTTTTATCATGACAGCCTCTCTTTGTATTTCATTTTGTTATCGTCTGGATTGACACGACAATCAACCGTTGACTACTGATGTTTGTTATGGAGTCCGCATTCCTTCTCTTCCGGCGATTCCCACCACCATCTGCCTGCCCGGACCTCATCGATGACCTTTACTGCCCTCGTGCATGGTTCGCATCCTATGGACCGGTAACCGGAGTCGTGAAGACTGTTATACGGGATGTCATACTTCTTTATGTGGCCCCAGATATCGGCCTCTTTCCAGTCTGCCAGGGGGTTTATCTTGACGATACCGTTATTGGAGGCATCGATCTCGACCTTCCGGATCTCTGAACGCGTCACGGCCTGTTCTTTCCTCAAACCACAGACCCAGGCCTCCAGTTCGCTCAGTTTTTCCCTCAGCGGTTCGACCTTTCTCGTCTGGCAGCAGAGCCTTCTTTCCTCAACCCCATTGTAGAAGAGATTAAAACCGTGCTGATTTACAACCTCCTGTATCTTCTGCCTGTCGGGGAAGCAGACCTCAATCGGTATGCGGTATTTCTCCCTGATCTCTTCCATGACCTGATACGTCTCCTGGGGAAGCCTCCCTGTGTCAAGGGTAAATATCCTCACTCCGGGGTTGAGCCTGACAGCTATGTCTATCAACACCACGTCTTCGGCGCCGAAACTCGAGGCTATCGCCACCTTGTCGCCGTATGCCGCAAAAGCCCACTCTAAAATATCCTCCGCAGTACCCGCTTCCAAATCTCTTTGCTCTATGTGGCTACCTAACATCGCGTGATACCTCCCTTTTTTCCATATCCGATAAACTGAAAATGACATCTGGGCCGCTTTTTTTATCAGCGGCTATCGTCCCTGTCTTATATTCCTGAGGCATTCGTTTCATAAGTTCGGTCGCAGTCCCGAATTCCCCTGCCTCAGCAAACGTTATCGCTTCAAGCATGACCGTAATCTTTTCTCTCAGGTCCATCGTCCCGTCCTTTCCATACCATTATTTCTGAATCAATCCCATTATCAGCAATCAGCGTGCCATCTTGATTTCCTTGTATTCGGAGTCCGTGTATAAAGTGCCTTTTGCCGTCATACCGGACTTGGTCCGGTATCCGGAATACTTTGAAAACACTGCATTCCACGCTTAAGGCCCGCCGGAATGACAAACGAGAAAAGCGAGTTCATACACAGACACTGATCAGGAAGATCTGAAAGATATTGTATATTTTGTGACCAGTATGGTTATTTTATAAATATTGACAATTCTTGATGCGCTACATGGGAAATAGAGGTGGACCTGAAAATCGGCCAATGGCACAAAGAATAGAATACTGGAACTGAAATCAGGTCAGGTCGAGATGAACAAGACGAAAAAGGAAGAGATATTCAGTCCTGCAGCTTCAGAGTCTCACAGTTTTGCCCGCCGCAACCTGAGGGCATTGCCTACCACCGATACGGAACTGAAGCTCATCGCGGCGGCGGCAAACATCGGACTCAGCAAAATGCCGGTAAAAGGATAGAGAACTCCCGCGGCGATAGGAACTCCGAGGGCGTTATAGACAAAAGCAAAGAAGAGGTTCTGCCTGATATTGCGCATTGTGGCCCTGCTCAGAAGACGAGCTCGCACAATCCCCCTGAGGTCCCCCTTGACCAATGTCACCCCTGCGCTCTGCATCGCGACATCCGTCCCGGTCCCCATGGCTATGCCGACGTGGGCCTGCGCCAGTGCCGGCGCGTCATTGATTCCGTCACCAGCCATTGCCACAATCTTTCCCTCAGCCTGCATACGTTTAATTATTTCTGCTTTCCGGTCGGGCAGGACCTCCGCAAGCACCTCGTCGATGCCGAGCCTTTTTCCGACTGCTTCAGCCGTCGTCTTGCTGTCACCCGTGATCATCACGACCCTTATTCCTTCCTGATGAAGCTTTTCGATAGCTTCTGCCGTTGTCGCCTTGATCGGATCAGCAACACCGAGGAGGCCCGCGGCCTTTCCGTCAACGGCAACAAACATGACGGTCTGTCCCTCCCTGCGCATGGCCTCTGTCTTGTTCCGGAGTTCGCCGTGCGTTATTCCGAGTTCTTCCAGGAGCTTGCGATTACCCAAGGCGATCTTCTTCCCGTCAAGCATGCCTGTTACCCCGCGTCCTGAGAGCGCTTCGAAGTCCCCGACCTTTGAAGTCCGGATATCCTTTTCCTTCGCGCCATTAACGATCGCTGCCGCCAGCGGGTGCTCGCTTCCCGTCTCGATGCTCGCAGCAATGTGGAGCAGTGTCTTTTCGTCGAAATCTGCTGTAGGTGCTACAATTACCAGTTTCGGCTTTCCTTCAGTGAGTGTGCCGGTCTTGTCCGTGACAAGCGTGTCCACCGCCTTCATCACCTCGATGGCCTCGGCGTTCTTAAAGAGTACACCTCCTGTTGCTCCCCTGCCCATGGCGACCATAATAGACATCGGCGTTGCAAGGCCAAGGGCACAGGGACAGGCAATAATCAGCACTGCAACAGCATTGACAAGGGCATAGGCCATTCGCGGTTCAGGCCCGATCCATGCCCATACCACAAAGGTGAGCACCGCGATACTCACCACGATCTGGACAAAATAGCCCGCAACTATGTCAGCCAATTTCTGAATCGGAGCGCGACTCCTCTGGGCCTCGGCTACCATCTGGACGATCTGCGCCAGAAGTGTCTCTGCTCCAACCTTTTCAGCCTTCATGACCAAGGTGCCTGTTCCGTTGACCGTAGCGCCGGTCACCCGGTCGCCCGCCTGCTTCGATACGGGTATGGGTTCCCCTGAGATCATGGATTCGTCCACACTGCTTGATCCTTCGGTGACAGTACCGTCAACTGGGACCTTTTCACCCGGCCTCACACGGAGGAGATCTCCCGACTGGATCCGTTCAAGTGGGACATCCTCCTCATGCCCATCCTTTATTCTGCGCGCGGTCTTCGGGGCAAGTCCGAGAAGGGCCTTGATCGCGGCCCCAGTCCTGGTCCTCGCCCTGAGTTCCATCACCTGGCCAAGAAGCACGAGGGCGGTGATGACCGCCGCGGCTTCAAAATAGAGGCTGACTTCTCCTCCCTCTCCGCGAAATGACGATGGGAAGAGGCCAGGAAACAGTGCAGCCACAATACTATACAGATAGGCAACGCCTACGCCTAATCCTATCAGAGTGAACATATTCGGATTCCAGGAAATGACCGACTGCCACCCCCTGACAAAAAACGGCCAGGCCCCCCAGAGAACAACAGGCGTGGAAAGGCCCAGTTCTAACCACTTTCGCATTCCATGGGGGGCCATGCCAAGAATCAGTGTAAGCCCTGGTATCATGCCGCCCATGACAAGTATGACAAGCGGAATTGTGAGTACGACACTGGCCTTGAACCGCCGCGTCATATCGGTAAGTTCCGGATTTTCCTTCTCTTCGGAAGCAATTATTTTTGGTTCGAGCGCCATGCCGCACTTGGGGCAACTGCCCGGCGCATCGCTGACGATTTCAGGATGCATCGGACAGGTCCACTCAGTTTTGGTCACATCGGCAGAAGGAGTAACGGGCGCGACAAACTTCCTCGTCTCCTCTCCGCGCAAAAAACTGCCGTGTATTTGATGTTTTTTTCTATTTAAGTTCCTTTCCATAATATTCGCAGTCATCTACCTGAAGATTGTACTCATCAGTGATGGCGCGGCCCTCCTTCCAAAGGACCCTTCTTTCGCCCCTCCCGGATCATCCCGACAATCTTCTCATACTCACTCGGCGGAAAGACCCGCACCAGAGTCATCATGCCGGTCACGGCTCCGGACCATCCCGGCGCCAGGCCGTATGTCTCCGGTCTGGCCACCTCCTCGTCCATAGGAATCCACATGTCCTGGGGAAAACCGGGAACACGGCCTTTTTCTGTCTGAGGCGTCATATGACCTTCGTGTGCCCCGCCTTTTTCCGCGCCCACTAAGTTTGAAACAGGCCTCTCCTGCGCGGTCAACCCCATCCCCCTGCCCAGTCCGGGACCCAACTCTTCCGACAGTGCGTGTCCTTGCCGGATTATCCCCATACCTTCCTCCATGCCCATACCCGTCTGCAGACCCATGCCCGTATGGCCCATAGGACCCACCATCGAGACCATCTGGTTCATCATATGGTGTGGGAGATGGCAATGGAGCATCCAGTCCCCGGCGTACTTTGCCTCAAATTCGATATTTCGCGCCTGCGCAACACCCACGAGGACCGTGTTCTGAGGATACCAGGCCGCCTCCGGCACCCGGCCTCCCTCGGTCCCGGTCACGACGAATTGCTGCCCGTGCAGGTGCATCGGATGGTGGTCCATTCCAAGGTTCACAAAACGGATTCGCACCCTTTCGCCCAGCTTAACGATGAGAGGGGTGGTCGCAGGCCCTGCCTTGCCGTTTATTGTCAGCCAGTTGAATTCCATCGACAGTGTATTGGGGATAGTGTTATTCGGAAGGACCGCCCATTCCTGAAGTATCAGGCCGAAGTCCTTCTGCACGGGAGGGGTATAAGGTTCCTTCGGATGGATGATGAAGAGCCCGATCATCCCCATCATCTCCTGCATCGCCATATGAGAATGGTAGAAAAAGGTACCGTGCTGATGTACGGTGAACTCATAGACGTAGCTTTCACCAGGCATGACGAGGGGCTGACTGATCGCAGGCACGCCGTCCATGTTGATCGGGACTTCCAGACCGTGCCAGTGGACAGTGGTGGCTTCAGGCAGCCTGTTTTCGAAGTGAATCCGGACCCTGTCCCCCTGATTGACCTCGATGGCCGGCCCCGGCATGCTGCCGTTATATCCCCATACATCGAATACCTTGCCGGGAAGAAAATCCCGTTTTACAGGCTCTGCGATGAGCCGGAACAGCTTTGCGCCGTCTTTCAATTCATAAGGCAATTTCGGCATATCGGGAGTTTCTACAGCCGCCGCCCCCCCGGCTTGAATCACAGTATTTTTGTCGTATGGGGCCTCGCCGGTATTACGCTTGACTGCCGCATCGGCTGCCTTCAGCCCTGCAGCCAGGCCTATCACACCCTGTAAGAAATTCCTTCTGCTGAAAAACATGGACGTTCTCCTCCCTTTCCGCCTGCTATCTGTCGACCGGGCCGCCCGGCGGGCGCGTAATAGACCCACTCTTGAACGACTGGTCGCCCGGCGGGTCCAGACCTCCAGTCAACAACAGGCCCTGTAAGGCCACTGACTTCTTCCTGAGGTCCACCAGGGCCTGTATATAATCCGCCTGGACCTTGAAAAAGGCGCGTCGGGCGATAAGCACCTGGGGATATGCCGCCGCCATCAGGCGAAATTTATCAAGATAAAGCTCATAGGCCTTTTTTGCCTTGGGCAGGATCTCCTGCCGGTATCTGGTCACTGTCCTTAGAGAGCCCTCATAGCCGTAGAAAAGCGAAGACAACGATGCGTGGAAACCCATCTGAAGCCGGTAGAGCTCCAGTTCCTCCCGCCTGAGTTCTGCCTCCGCCGACATGATGTTGCCCTGATTCCGGTCGAAAAGAGGCAGAGGGACCCTAAGCCCCAGATTGCCTTCAGCGCCGACACGTTTACCGCTGCTGTCTTCCTCGAAATTGTAGCCAAGTCCAACCCGCAAAGAAAAATTGGGAATGCGCCGGGCCTTTGCGCTTTCGACTGCTGCGCGGGCCCGTTCAATACGGACCTTGATGATCTTCATCTGAGGGCTTTCGCTCAGGAGCTTATCGAGCAGGGCATTTCTGTCCAGTTCGGGAGTCTCTTCTTCGAGATTATCGGCCAGACGCCCTGCCGCAAACCCGGGATCGCCGATTAATAAAGCCACGGTCTTCCATATCCGGGCGTAACTGGTCTCCGCCCCGGCAAGGTCGATATCTGCCTTCTGCGCCTCGATTTCAGCGGCGAGGACATCAGGACTGTCGGCCTGTCCGATGTTGTAGAGCTCTTCGGTTATCCCAACTGCATCATGGGCTATCTTCGAAAGCCCTCTTCGGATTTCCAGGAGCCTCTGTGCGCCGAGGGCCTCGTAATAACCTGAGCGGACATCATTGAGCACCCGTTGTTTCTGGGCCTCGAGCTCAAATTTCGCCCGGGCCTTTTCGTGGGTCAAGATGTTCCGGCTGAGGTCCAGCTTGCCTGCCGTTACAAATTCCTGCTCCCAGAAGAAAAAGTGCCTGCTCTTCCCCGGGGCGCGCGCGCTGATGTCCTCGCCCTCATAACCGAACAGGGGATTCGGATAAAATCCGGCCTGCGTCTCACGGCCTTCCGCAGCGGCAATGTCGGAGGCAGCCTGGGCCAATGTCGGATTTTTTTTCAGGGCGATTTTCTCCAGGTCTTCGAGCGTGAAAACCGCCTCGGGAAATGGCTTTCTCAGGCCCTCTATGAAGTTAACGACATGCCACCTCTTTTCTTCCTCAAGGGACTCTCTGAATCCCTTCATTTCGGTCGCGGGCACGCCGTTACTCACGATGTTGAATATTTCGCCGGCTGTCTGCCCGTGTCTTAATACCGGAGCGGTCAGATCAGGTCCCACCTTTCCCTTTCCATCATCTCCGTGACAGACGGCGCAGTGCTTCTTGAAAAGCGCCTTACCCTCGACGACGGATTGTTCGGTCGCCGGGACAGGATTTCTTACGGTTGAATAATCGGGATGACTATGCCGGCCCGTTCCATGCAAGTCCCCGCCGCCCTTTGCGTCAGAGACTAATACGACGCAAAAGAGAAAAAACGCGCTCACCGCTGTTTTCCACATCCGCATCCTCCATGTGCGCAGTAAAGCAGAACACAGGCGCAGGCTTCCTGGGCCTGCTTCCTGCCGCCGGTATCCATTACCAGGACCGGCTTCATAGTCTCGGAATAAACATAGGAATCTTTCGAACGTAACGCCTATTCCTCTCCATATGACTCAATCATATCACCCTTTCTCCTCTTCTACAATCGGGTCGGAAACAGCGCCGGGCAGGTGGAAATTGACCTGCATGTAACCTCTTGTCCCCGCATTCGTCATATGACCAGACTGAATGACAAGCCGCACTCATAAAGGAGGCGCCGACTCAAAGGGGTTGCGACAAAAAAAGACAGTAAGGAAGACAGGCAAATGTGGACAGGTTTTAAAACCAAACAGTAAAACGTCAATAAAAAAGGAGATTAAATGAAAAAGATTCAGGTATTACTTCTGGCAGTAACAAAGCCCATAGCTATAACTCTTGATGGAGCATATGCATCGATGCCGGTGATCTCAAATGACCATATCTATACATAATATACCGGGCGGTATGATGCCGGGGATGGGTGGAAAGGGCGGAAGAATTAATAAATATAGTCCCGGGCAAAAGGAGGCGCATGGCCTCTCTTTTGCCTGACTTATTAACTATGTCTCATTATTATTTCGCGTCGACAGTGAACTTCATGGAAGACGTCTTGCCGCCTTTGGTTATCTTAACCACAATATTCCACGGGCCGGACATCGAGAGGTTCATTACAGCCTTATACGCGCCGCCCTTTAGCTCGGCATCGGTCTTGTAGTCCATGGCGGGCATACCCGGCATCGCCGACATGCCGTAGTCGATCTTAACCTTGGCGTCGGTGACGGCCTTACCCGCCGAGTCCTTTATCTCGATGTCCACCTTGTTGTCGCCTACCACGGGAGGATTTTTATCGATCTTGACAACTACCTGGAAATCTCCGGCTTTTTTGCTTACTTCGTAGTCCTTTGCAAAAGCAACCCCGGCAACCAAAACGAATGCGATAACAACTAAAGCCAATTTCTTCATATTCATCTCCTTTAAAAATATATTATTAACCCTATAAGTAAATTATACCCATATATACGGCTAAAGCCACTTTTTTCGTATTCATCTCCTTTAAAAAAGATTTTAAACTTATAATGAATTATACCCGTATATTATGAAGACAATTTGAATATATCGAGCGTCTCGATCCAGAGACGATTGACATCAAACCAGCCGGTTAATCGCTTTCCGCCACAGGCGCTGTTTACAGGGCCATGTCCCAAGCAGGTTCGTTCTTGACTAACAATCTTGCTCTCTGTTAATTTAGATGCATTCTATTAAGGAGTCTTTATGATAAAGAAGAAAGTTACGCCCAAGGCCGCTATTACAAAAAAAATAAAGACCAAGGCCGTTACCGGTAAAAAAACCGCAGGGTTGTCGAAGACAGGTAAATCCTCCGCTGATAAATCCGGCGCAACGAAGCTGACAGCGCCGGCTAAACCGAAAAAGGCCGCAGCGCCGGCAGGGCGGAAAAAGACCGTCGCCCCGGTAAAGACACTTCAGAAGAAACAGGCGGCCCCGGCGCCGGGACCCGGCAGTGCCGGTAAATCGGATAAAAAGCTCTCCCCCAGGGACCAGAAGCTTCAAAAAATAAGGTTGATCCTCCTTAAGCAGCGCGCCGCTCTGCTGGATGAAGCCGAAATGGCGCTCAACGAACTGCCCGATCAGACCACTTTCCCGGATCTTGGCGATCAGGCGACCGCGGAGACGGACAGAAATTTCATGCTCAGGCTGAGGGGCCGCGAACAGCGTCTTCTGAAAAAGATCGACGAGGCCATCGAGCGGATCGATGACAACACGTTCGGCATCTGCGATGACTGCGGTAACGAGATTGATATAAAAAGGCTCGAGGCGCGGCCGGTAACAACCATGTGCATCGAGTGCAAGACCCTTCAGGAAGAAGAGGAAAAACTCAGGGAGAGCTGATCGGTCAGGTCAGGAAAAAGTTTTTTCAGAGGCCCTTTTAAAAGTTGAGGGCAGCCGGAACTCACCCGTTTTAGGCGCGGCCTCCGTCACATATCTCACATGATCGTCCACCAGTGCCGTCAGTTCCTTCATCTGTCTTTCGGAAAGCCTGATCCTGTTGACCTTTGATATGCTCCACGCAAGAAGATTCGAATAAAGATTAAGGACGGCGGGGGAAACGTCGAATGACGCTCCGGAGCCCGCTGAGCATCTCCCGCAGAGCACCGTCCCCTGCGCGATAAAAAAGGAACCGCCCTTCCCCCCGCACCTGCCGCAACCATCCAGCCTGGGGAGATATCCCGATATCTGGAGGATCTTCAGCTTGTAATATACAAGTTGAAGCCCTGTTTCACAGCCTTTTTCTATCGACCTCAGAATGCTGATAAGAAGCGGATACACCTTTCCGCACGACTCCCTCTCGGGAGTAAGCCGCAAGATGAGTTCGATGATCTCGGAGGCGCGGAGAAAACACTGAAGACTTGTCCTGATCGATTCAAACGAATGTATGATATCAGACTGCGTCAGACGGGGAAGCGCCGCATCCTCCTTTCCCCAAAAGGAGATCCTGGAGCAGGTAAGCGGCTCAAGACTGGAGCCGAACCTGCTTTTTGTCTTGCGCGGGCTTTTGGCGAATGTTTTTATAATGCCATGGTCCGATGTCAGGTGGGTCACAATGAGGTCGGCTTCGCCAAAAATATTACTTTTGAGAACTATCCCTTCAGTCCTCTGGAGCATTACATGATATTTCCGAAATCTTCCGGCTTGAGGTTCTTGAGCCACTCGTCGAGTTCATCGGCCGTCCTGGCCCCCATGATACGGTCATCGACATAAATCGGAACGTTCGCCCTCAATGCCACGGCAACCGCATCGCTCGGGCGTGAATCGATCAGGGTCTCTTTCTTGCCGTCATTGAGATAGATTATCGCATAATAGGTATTGTCCATGATCTCGGTCACCACGACCCTTGTAATTTTCACACCCAGACCATCGACCACGTTTTTGATCAGATCATGGGTCATGGGCCTTGGCGTGGCCACCTTCCCCAGCGCAAGCGCTATGGAATCGGCCTCCGGTTTCCCTATCCATACAGGCAGGGTGCCCTGATCGTCTTTACCCTTCAGGAGCAGGATATACATGTTGCTCCTTGGGTCGAACAAAAGCCCCTCAACCTTCATCGCTACAAGCATTCAGTTATACCCCAGGTCCTGCAGGGCCCTTTTGTCGTCACGCCAGTCCCTCCTGACCTTTACCCAGAGCTGGAGAAACACCTTTGTCCCAAGCAGCTGTTCGATGTCATGTCTCGCGGCAGTTCCTATCATCTTGAGCAGACTTCCATGTTTTCCTATTATAATACCTTTTTGCCCTTCTCTTTCAACATAAATGTTCGCGCTAATAGAGACGAGTCCGTCACCTCGTTCCTTCCACTCCAGCACCTCCACCGCGACACTATGGGGGATCTCCTCCGACGTCTTGAGCATTATCTTTTCCCTTATGATCTCCGCCGCCATGAAACGCTCCATCTGGTCGGTCACCATATCCTCGGGATAGAATTTGGGGCCCTCGGGAAGATTGTCCCTTATCTTTTCTATGACCGCATCTACCCCCTCCCCGCTCTTTGCCGAAACCGGGAGGATCTCACGGAAGGGAAATATCCCGCTATACGCCCCGATTATCGGAAGCAGTTCCGCCTTTTTCATGGCATCTATTTTATTGATGAGCAGAAAAACAGGTATTTCAAGGTCCCTAAGCAGGGCCAGAATCTCTTTGTCGGCGCCGATTGAACTGCCGGAGTCGGTCATAAAGACAACAAGGTCTATATCGCCGATGACCTCGCGGGCGGACCTTACCATGAGTTTGCCCAGGAGGTTTTTGGGTTCATGGATGCCGGGGGTATCGATAAAGATGATCTGCGCGTCCGGGCGGTTCATTATGCCGACCAGCCGGTTTCTGGTAGTCTGGGGCCGTTCGGTAACGATGGCGACCTTCTGCCCAAGGACGCTGTTGAGGAATGTGGACTTGCCGACATTCGGCCTGCCGATTATCGAGACATATCCGCAACGGAATTCAGATGCCATCGAGCTCAGGGTCTCAGGTTTCCGAGGGCCTCGCGTATCCTTGCAAGCCCGCGTGTAATGTCCTCCATTGACGTTGCGTAGGAAAGCCTTAGATAGTCGTCGTCGCCGAAGGCCGCGCCATGCACCAGGGCAACCTTCGCCTCCTCAAGGAGATAAAGCGCGAGGTCCGTGGAGCCGGCAATCACCCTGTCCCCGAACTTCCTGCCATACAGCCTCTTTGTGTTCGGAAACGCGTAAAAGGCGCCGGCAGGCATGCCGCACGTAATCCCTTCTATGGTGTTAAGCTCCTGAACAAGATATCTTCTTCTTTTGTCGAATTCGGCGCGGATCGTCGATACAAACTCCTGCGGTCCCGTCAAGGCCTCAAGGGCGGCCTTCTGTGAGATCGAGGTCGGGTTCGAGGTCGACTGGCTCTGGATATTCGTCATGGCCTTGATTATGTCCGCGGGCCCCGCCGCATACCCTATTCGCCACCCGGTCATCGCGTGGGACTTCGAAAGCCCGTTTACCACAATACATCTGGCCATGGCCCCGCTGCCGATGGAGGCTATGCTGATATGCTCTTTGCCGTCATAAACCAGCTTCTCATATATCTCATCGGAAACAACGAAAAAGCCGTGTTTTTCGGCGAGTCCGGCGATGGCCTCGAGCGTCTTCCTGTCATAGATCATCCCTGTAGGGTTTGACGGTGAATTAAGTATCAGGGCCTTCGTCTTATTTGTGATCGCCGCCTCAAGGGCCTCCGGCTTCAGCATAAAGGAGTCTGCCTCGAAGGTCTTCACAATAACAGGGGTCGCGTCATTGAGCAGTACCTGGTCCGGATAAGACACCCAGTACGGAGAAGGGATGATGACCTCATCGCCGGGGCCATAGAGGGCCTGGGCTATGTTATAGAGACTGTGCTTTGCGCCGCAGGAGACTATTATCTCCTCCCGTTTATAGGAAAGACCGTTGTCCTTCTTCAGTTTTTCGACAATAGCGTCCTTCAGCGGATCGATGCCTCCGACTGCCGTATATTTCGTGAACCCCTCTCTCATCGCTTTTGCCGCGGCCTCTTTAATATTTTCGGGTGTGTCAAAATCGGGCTCTCCGACACCGAAGCTTATTACATCTATACCTGAGGCCTTCATGGCCTTGGCCTTGGAATCAATAGCGAGGGTCGGGGATGGTTTGATCTTCTTTACTCTTTCAGCGAGCATGGTATCTACCTCAATAATAAATTTACAGATATTCTAAACCATCATAGTGAATTAATAAAAGTTACATAAACAGAAACATCTTTTTATGCAGGGTGCATGCGATATACAGATAAATTGAGTGGCTATCAAGGCATGGCGGTAAAAAACGGGTGAACTAAAAAGCGCCCCCCGTGTTACCGGCGGGGCGCTTTGTCATCTAGTCAACCTTTTTGAACATCTCTTTTTTGGCCCCGCATATGGGGCATTCGTCAGGGGCCTCGTTCTCCACGGTATTGCCGCAGACCTGGCATACATAATATTCGGTGGCCGGGTTCTTGCCCAGGTCTTCGAGGGCCTTCTGATAAAGCGCCGCATGGATCTTCTCGACCTCATTTGCGTAGCTGAAACTCCTCAGCGCCCCTTTTGCGCCTTCGTCCTTCGCTTCCGCGATCATCTGGGGATACATATTTTTAAACTCATCCGTCTCACCCGCGATGGCGGCTGCGAGATTGTCCTTCGTGGCCCTTATCCCGCCCAATTCCCTCAGGTGACTGTGGGCATGTACTGTTTCCGCTTCTGCCGCGGCCCTGAAAAGTCTGGCGATCTGGCTGAAACCCTCCGCCTCGGCCTTTTTCGCGAAGGCGAGATATTTTCTGTTGGCCTGCGATTCACCTGCGAAGGCCTCCCGCAGGTTCTTTTCCGTCTTCGACATTCAGTTATTCTCCTCTCAGGTATACGTCAATTTTATTTGCACGCCTCATGGACTCTTCCGACCATTTTGGCCGACGGTTTCAGTGTTTTGTCCCCCTTTTTCTTCCACTTGACCGGACAGGCCTCATCACCATGCGATGAAAGATAAATATTCGCGGTGACCTTTCTCAGGATCTCATCAATGTTTCTTCCGAGGTTATAGAAATTCACCTCCGAGTTAAATACCTTGCCCTCAGGGCTTATGATGAATGTGCCTCTTAACGCAAGCCCGGTCGCATCGTCATACACTCCGAACATGCGGGAGATATTACCCGTCGGGTCTGACCCCATGGTATATTTCACCTTTTCGAGTATCTTCTCTTCTCTCTGCCAGGCCAGATGCACGAACTTGGTGTCTTTGCTTATTGTGACGATCTCGGAACCGGCCTCCCTGAACTTCTCCTGCAGCTCTGCCAGAGCCGCAAATTCGGTGGCTCAGACAAAGGTAAAATCCGCCGGATAGAAAAACAGCACCGCCCATTTCTTTTTCTTCTTCAGTGAGCTCAGGCTGAACTCTCCAAAATCACCTTTTGACGGATCGAATGTCTCGATCCTGAAATCAGGGACAGTATCCCCTACTCTGACAACGCCGGCATTTTCGCCCATGATCAATAACCTCCTTTTTTAAAATATTACTATGAAATATCCAGTGTGTAAAGCACCCGGGTGAAGTTAATGGACCGTCGTCTCACAAAGGAATATAACCTGTCCGCAAAAAAAACATAGCGTCTGGTCCGAGGCCGACCAAAACTCCGTGGGTATTCCGCAATTTGGACACGCGACGTAGTCGGGGATCTGATGATATCTTACAGTGCAAAGACTTCCGCTTTTTTTATCTATATTCTGATCATCATGCTTTTTCATGACAACCCTCCTTAATTGGTACACGGGACGCAGACCGCCCCGGCGTTTTATTACAATCCGGACATATGCCATAGAACTCGACGTGATGGCCCGTCACGATATAATCTTCCGGCAGGCATTCCGGAGGGCCAAGGCCAAAATCCCCGCAAATATCATCGATGCGGCGGCATGAGCTGCATATCAGATGGTGATGCGGATTATTGTCGGGATCAAACCTCATTTTGACGGAGTCGATGGAAATCCTGACGACCTTACCCCTGGCAACGAGCAACCCGAGCGTATTATACACAGTGGCAAAGGACATCGTAGGGAACCTCTCCTTCACCGCCCTGTATATATCGTCGGCGGAAGGATGCTCTTTATTCCCCTTAAGATAATCGATTATCGCAATCCTCTGGGGTGTCAGCTTAATTCCTTCTTCCCGGTATTCATCAATAACATTTTCCATTGGTTTTATTATATAGCTGATAATTGTTCTTGTCAAGTTATTTTTATTGAATAATAACTGTTATCGTTTGTTAGCTCAAGAGCCTTTATCAAGCGCCACTTGCGGAAAGCAATTAACCGACTGGTCTGATGTCATTTCGACGCGGTGAGAAATCTTAAGGCGAGCCGTAAACTTGAAGCTCTCCCGTCGGTCTAAATGGCAAGACCTCCTGAAAAAAATATTACATCAAGATTTCGGCCGTCTTCCGACTGAAATCGGTTGACAGAAAACGGGGCATATTGTTTAAATATAAACCATGCTAAAGAAAACAGATAAGATATGGATGGATGGGAAGTTTGTTGCATGGGACGACGCCAAGGTCCATGTTCTGACGCACACCCTGCACTACGGTCTCGGCGTTTTTGAGGGTATTCGTTGCTATAAGACCTCAAAAGGCTCTGCCATATTCAGGCTCGATGAACATGTCGACCGGCTGTTTAATTCCGCCCACATATTTATGATGGAGATCCCTTTTACCAAAAAAGAGATCCGGGACGCCATTATTCAGACCGTCAAAACAAACAGGATGAAAGAATGCTATATCAGGCCGCTCGTGTATATCGGTTACGGCGTCATGGGCGTCAATCCGAAGGGAAATCCCGTTAATGTCTCGATCGCGGTCTGGCCCTGGGGCGCATACCTGGGTGATGAAGGCCTTGAAAAAGGTATTAAGGTCAAGGTGTCATCCTTTAACAGACATCACGTAAACTCAGCCATGACAAAAGGAAAGGTCTGCGGATATTATGTCAACTCCCAGGTGGCGAAGGCAGAGGCCTTAGCCTGCGGATACGACGAGGCCCTTCTTCTTGACACCGAGGGCTATGTATCGGAGGCCAGCGGGGAAAATATCTTTATAGTGAGGGGCAATACCCTCAAAACAACGCCGCTCACCTCAGTCCTGGAAGGTATAACGAGGGACAGCCTAATGCAGCTTGCAAGGGACAATCGGATAAAGGTAGTTGAAGAAAGGTTCACCCGCGACGAACTGTATATAAGTGACGAGGCCTTCTTTACCGGCACGGCGGCGGAGGTGACCCCTATCCGGCAGGTGGGCGGAAGGACTATAGGATGCGGCTCCAGAGGCAAACTTACAAAGAAGCTCCAGTCCCAGGGCTTTTTTATTTTATGATATGCCTTAATTACTTCTTGTGGCACTTTGCGCAATTGCCTTCCTGAGCAAAAGCGGTCTTGCCGCCAAAAGCTGACTTGCCGTCATGGCATTTGCCGCAGAACTCTCCCGCCTTGTGAGGAGCGGTGATCTTGGCTGCTCCCTCTGCGCCTGGTTTCTTCATCGGGAATGCGCCGTCGCCTTTATGGCACTTGCCGCAGTCCTTGACGAGTTCAAAGTGAGCCTTGCCGTCAAAGGTCACCTTTCCTTCCTTGCCGCCCGCGAACTCGAGCATGTTCTTCGATGCAAACGCGCTCCCTACGAAAGCGACCATAAGGACCAATGTCAAAAGTATAACTGTCTTCTTCATTTCTTCACCCCCTTTCGTTTTAAGAATTTGCTCTCTTCCTGGTAAACAGGTAACAAGTTTTATGCCAGTCATTATTTCATATATAACAACGAAATTCAAGCAAATCCTTTCCCTATATTGCAAAGTCTCTGCCTTTTTGGGGAACGTACAGCCTATACACTATAAAAAATCTTTCATCCCGTGTCAAGGACAGCCGGGATTTTCATTTCCCGGAATTATTCTACTTCAGATTCTTACGGTTAAGTCTAAAGTTGCAATTATAAGGCGCCGTGCTATAATCATCTTAAGCAAGCAACCAATCAATCGACCCAGGAGGTTTCCATGAAAAAGCGGCAGATGATTATGGCGGCGGTAAAAAAACAACTAATCCGGAAATCAATTAGGAGGCGATACAAATGA
Source organism: Nitrospirota bacterium (assembly GCA_016215155.1). Taxonomy (GTDB): domain Bacteria; phylum Nitrospirota; class Thermodesulfovibrionia; order Thermodesulfovibrionales; family UBA6898; genus PALSA-1316. Next base: position 6,360 of record JACRLQ010000078.1, on the reverse strand, counting down.
AACTAAGAGAGATCGTATTAACCGTACTGGCCGGTTTCGTGTTCCTGGCGGCGCCGGCCTTTGCGCAGCCCGAAGAGGATGTTCAACAGCATAAGTCCTGTAAGTACTGCGGCATGGACCGGGGCACTTTCAATTTTTCGCGCATGGTGATCAACTATGACGACAGCACATCCGTGGCTGTATGCAGTCTGCACTGTGCCGCGGTTGACCTCGCCAACAATATCGATAAGACCCCGACGTCCGTCACGGTCGGCGATTTCAACACCAAAGAACTGATCGACGCGGAAAAGGCCTTCTGGATCGTCGGCGGCGGCAAGCCGGGCGTCATGTCCGGACGGGGTAAATGGGCCTTTGCTAAGAAGGAAGACGCCGAGGGCTTTATGAAATCCAACGGCGGCAATCCGGCCGACTTTGAGACGGTCATGAAGGCGGCATACGAAGACATGTACAGCGATACGAAGATGATCAGGGACAAGAGAAAAGCGAGAAAAATGCAGAAATAGGATCGGATGATCAAGAGCTCCGGGGTAGGTCCCCTCACTTCTGTGTTTTGCCTGGATTGCCCGACCAGGTCGGGCAATGACACTTTTTATTGTTTCACCCCGATGCAAGGCATCGAGGAATTCTTTTGATTAATGATTACGCTGGTCCTGCGATAATGGAATTCATAGCCGGTTACAGCCATCTGCCTGAAGAATACTCTCCCGTGAGCATCCGGACCAGCGACTGGGAAAGGATCTGCCGGCCCCACCTGTAAGGCGCGTAAATCTTCAGGAAATCCGCAAGCTCGCGGATTACGGTCAACTTTTCTTTTCTGCTTAGTTTTCCAAATGACGCCTTGAAGTCGGCCTCATGAGGGTTGCCGAAGATAATCCGGAGAGGGTTCCACTGGTCGGTGCAGCGTTTCACCTCCGACGCTATCAGCGCCCGGTAGATCTCCTGGACCGGCCGGTTTCTCCGTACCGCCTCGCTTATCGACTCGCCGGCAATCGCCCCTGAATGAAGGGCGCAGCTCATGCCTTCGGCCAGCATATTGAAGAACCCAGCCGCCTGCCCGGTGATGAGCACATTACCCTTGCCGAAGACATAGCGGTTGATCAGAGACGGGCCGAAATTCTGGGCCAATCCCTCAAGCCTCTCGGCGGGCTCAAGCCTCACTCCGTGTTTTTCTTCGAGGTACCGCTCTACATTGGCATGCGCTTTATGCAGGTTGCCGCCGGAAGGGAACCCCACGCCCACGATCTGCTGATTATTCCTCTCATGGCTCCAGGTGTAGTGCCCTAGGCCGGGATGAAACCAGAAATGAAAATAATCGCTGTCGAGCGGACATTCTATGATCTTCTGGAATTTCTGGCCCACCATAAACCATGGTATGCCTTTGCGGTAACCGGGATATAGGGCCTTGGTGACCGCTGATTTAGGCCCGTCAGCCCCGATTACAAACCGGACAGTGTAGAGGACCTCAGCGCCTTCACGCCGCGCGCGGACATTAATATATCTGCCGGTGTCTTCAAGGCCTGTGAATGTCGTGTTGTCATGAACGATCACCCCGCTCCGGGTAATCGCCCAGTGGTCTGAATATTTGCGATAGAGGTGAGGTGTGGGGCCGCCAGTGAAATCCATCGGAATGGAGATCATGCTCGGGAAATGAAACGTCACACCCCTGCAGCTCTTCGGCTCATGAAGGGTTTCATCAGGGAGAGGACCGAAATTCTCGACAAGGAAGCGGTGTCCCCGCGGAGACAGTATGCCGCTGCAGACCTTCTCGCGCGGAAGAGTGCGCCGTTCCAGCGCGACAACCTCGAGGCCGGCGTCCACAAGGCGCTTGGCTGCGGCCGAAGAAGCCATGCTTGCCCCTACTATGAGGACATCTGCTTTAACCGTTTTCATGACGAACTGTTTCCCCTTTCAAGGAGGCCAAGATGAACAACCGGCTTGTCCGTTGCCGGCCTGAACGCCCCGGCGTCGGCAAGGTCTTCGACAATAATCCGTTTGACGTCCCTGCCTTTGAGTATCTTCCCCGCGTTTTCTACGCAGCCTGAGGCCTCAAGGTCTTTTCTCCCCTGAAGGCTTGAGGCGCCTGTCGAAGATGCCGTCCGCTGAAGGTCAAGGTTGGTCTGCCATCTTGTCTCTCTCCTTAGTCTGTCATAGAAGAGGACCAGCCGCGCGTGGTCTGCATGATACCCCCTGCTTTCGATCACATAAAGGTCCTCCGGCCCAAGGTGTTTCCGGACCGCCGTATAGGACAACAGCGCTTCGCCGACACCGAGAATCTTTTTCCCCGGCAGCCATTTCCTGAGCGGCCTGTGCAGCCATCCCTCGGCAACGATAAGGGTCCCTGCCGGCTTAAGAGAAGAAACGAAACGTTCAACCCTTTCTCCGTCGAGCGGCAGGCCCGCCTCCATCGTCCTCGCGATGTCCTGTCCGTCATCCCCGGCCAGGGCTATCCTTTTGTCTCCCTTAAAATGTTCCATTATCGCAAGGCAGACCTCATTATTTTTTCCGAGCATCTCGCCGGCAAGAAACAAAAATTCCGCCTTGGTGTTTTTTTCCCGCTTTTCCTTCAAAACGCTCTCGTCCGGATACCAGCCCGGGTACTCAGCCCGCTGCCTGTTTAACTCCTGTCTCTGATGTATATTCAGATCGGCAAGGCCTATCCCTTCCGGACAGGCGATCTCACAGGCGCCGCAGAGCAGGCAGGAATCTATCGAATGCGCTATCTCTCCGAAAGAGGCCCCTCCCTGAAGCGCCTTTGCGCGCGCCTTACGAGTCAGTGACATGGCCTGTGTCCTGTGCCATACAGGACAGGAAAGCAGGCAGACCCCGCAGCCGCTGCAGGCCTCATAGCCCTTCTTCTTTTTTTTACCGGCAAACATCAGAAGATCACATCCCTGTTAAGTATCATGGCCGGGTCTGCCTTACGCTTCATCTCGCGGTGTTTATCGACCAGCTCATCCCCGAATGCCTTGCGGACGTATCCCTTCATCATCCCGCCGAAGCGGTAATAGCTCAGGCCCATATCCACGCCGATGTCATATATCTCGTTTTTGAACGATTGCAGGTAGTCCCTGCTGTAGTCGGTGTCCCGGAGCATGGGTTCGAACTCGCAGCCGTATGCCATGCCCCGCGCATCCGGCGGGATGCAGGACATTTCGTACCGCTCACGCCTGCCGGAAAGTTTTATGCCCACGCAGTAAAGGGTATAGTGGCGGAAATATTTGCGGCATACCTCGTTGCCTCTTTCTACCGCTTCAATGAATTTTTCCTCGGACGCGGCCAGGTCCGGGATCACCATCTTGCTCCCGCCCCAAAACTTCCAGACTGCGCGGGAAAAGACAACGGTCCTATCGACAATTTTATTGTCATGCATATATTCCGGCCTGCTGAATTCGGGAAAGAGTGTGAGCCGCCTGCCGATGAGATACGAGGCCTCGCGGAGCCGCCAGGGATGGGTGAGATAATATCCTGCCATGCGCAGACCGAAGTTGATCTCGCCGTGACCTCTCAGATGTCTTCTCCAGCGGAGGTTGAATCCCTTTTCACGTTCATCGGAATCAAAGGCAACGAGGAGATTGATCGCCTTGTCCATGATCGTAAGTATGCCTGAATAATCAGCCGCGTCTTCGTTTGCGATAAACTGCAGGTCTTCAACCGCCGTCCTCAAAGACGAGTAATAAAAATATTTCATTATGATCGGCGTAAACGGCCGGACCTTCAGGGTGGCCTCTGTAATCACTCCGAATTGGCCGTAACCAAGAAGCACTCGTTCAAGGAGGTCGGGGTTATGATCGGTGGAACATTCGACAATCTCACCGGTCGGGGTCACTACCTTGAGGGAAAGGCACTGGTCTGCGCTGCAGCCGAGGCGGGGCGAATTGATATCGATGCCGCCCACGCCAAGGGTGCCTCCAACTGACGAGGTAAGGTTAAGCGGGGCGGAAAGGTAATCAAGCCCGTCGCGCCGGAGGACCTCCGCCAACTGGTGCCAGTAAATACCGGCCTCGGTCCGCACGGTCATGCCGTCAGGGTCTATACGAAGCACCCGGTTCATCGAACTCATATCCAGAAGAAGCCCTCCAAACGCCACGGATTCGCCTTCCGTGGTAAGACCTCCCCCTCTTGTTGTAACGGGGACCTCGTATTCCTGGGCCGCCTTAAGCACCTCTGATATGTCTGAAGCTGAAGAAGGCCTGACGACGCCATGAGGCATGCCAAGGGCAAGACCTCCAGCGTCGGACACGAAGACGGATGTATCAGCCCTGCCCGCATGAACAGTGACGCCCCTTGCGCTTATGTGATCGACAAAAGAGGACCACCGGGCGCCGTCCCACCGGGAGGGGTTTGTCTGCGCGCCGACGGTCTTCCAGATTGAGTTCTCAGGTGCAGGCTTTTCTTTGTTAATGTTGTATTCGGTCATAAGAATATTTTTTCTGTCTCCGTCTCTCATTTAAAGTCCGTATGCTGCGTTAGGTCTTATTTTGTCTTACTGCCTTTATATGGCAAGGTTTTTAGAGGAACTATATTCTTGACTTGCTCGAATTCGGGATCTTTATGCACGAGGATGGATTTTGTGACGACGGCGGTCGCAATAATCCAGCTATCGCATACAGACAGGCTGTTGGTCGCCTTGATCTGTACTGCGTTTTCAAATATTGCATTAGTCATATCTATCCGCCTGACCGGAAGCAGAGAGAGATATTTAGAAAACTCGTCCGAGGTTTCTTTGCCGGAATTCTTCCAAAGTCTGTAGCGCCCTTCCATAACAGTCATGAACGAAACCAGCGCCGGCGCTCCGGAATGCAGGATATGCTCCACGGTATCGGCCCCCTCCTCATCGTTCCAGAGAGCAAAGATGGCGGACGTATCCAGAACGAAGGATTCTGCGTTATCCGCCTTCTGCATTTTCCTTCTGCATTTTCCTTCTTCCTTTCCTTCTTCCTTTCCTTCTTCCTGTCTTTCAGAAATTGCTCACCGCTGTATTTCCTCCGGCCCCGGCCTCTGAATGCAGCCACTGCGTCCTTGGGCAGAGGAATAATTCTTATCTCGTTCCCATCTGTAGACCACTCGATCTTTGATTCCGGCTCGATGTGAAAACGCTTTCTGATTTCAGCCGGTATCGAAACCTGTCCTCTTGTCGTTACTTTTGACGTCATGTTTCACCTCATGTGTATGAACGATATTATATTACATAATAGCATTCGCATATCATGTAAACCAAGATTAATCATGTAAATTCAAAGCCGCTTTCGTTGGAAATCAAGTGTGGGCATAAAATGCTAAAAGTAACGATCCGACCTCGTTTGTCACAAACCCATTTTGTTCTTACTGTTGTTCTTTCAGGTCTTTTATCCAGTCATAAATGCGCCACTTTTCAGCGTCGCTTGCGGGTTCCTTGACAACACGAAAAAGGAATAGATAGGTGGCCGCTCCGGCATGGTGGTTATGCCCGAGATAGTAGAAGTCGATGTTACAGCTCATGCGGAATACGAACAAATATTTAGTGTTCGTTGCCGCATACACCAACTGGATGGGCTTGTCGCCTTCCTTCAGGGTCTGTCTTCCGTCATGACGCCAGATTTCGTACCCGCCGGTCCCCTCCTCAGGGCCCGGGTCTGTTTGTGGAATAAATGCAAGACTGGCCGGTCCAAATTCGCCCAGGCCTGCGGCCGTAATTCTGCCGTCGTCTTCGATCTCAATGTAGCTGTCCCCACTTCCGTACCGTGCAATCATGGCGGCCTCCTCAAAACTAATTTCTTATTTGCGTATATATAGGGTCACAACGTTAATTCGTTGAGCCTCATCGAATTTACTTGCCGGGGTCAATGACAGCTGAAGCAAAAAGTCAGAAACCACCGGTTCCCTTCCACCATTGGCCATGCTCCATTCCACTTAGAAAATCAAGTGGGGGCATAAAATGCTAAAAGTAAAGATGCGACCCCGTTTGTCTTTTTCTGGTTTGTCACGTACAAGCACGGGACCAAGGCCCATCGGTTCACCTTTCCATTTTATGGACATCGGTTTTATTACAAAATGATATAATAACAACAGAAATGGAAGAATATGGGTTTACGGAGTATTTTGAAAGAGAAGTCCTCAGAAAGAGAGCCTATATTAAAAAGGAGTGGTGCATTCAGGTGATCTCTCACCCTTTGAAAGTCGAAATTCAGGAGGGCAACAGATTTCGATTTTGGGGCACGGCAGATGAGCTTGATGGCCGCATACTGAGAGTCATTACTTTGGCAGACAAGAAAACGATTCATAATGCATTTCTTGACAGGGGGTTTAAGCCGTGAAACTGAACTAATACAAAGATACTGACTATCTGTATATAGACGTGTCAGAGAGAGGGAGCGTTGAGAG
>JACRLQ010000013.1 GCA_016215155.1 Nitrospirota bacterium | reverse complement strand
TCAGAGTGATCTACCGTCGTTTATTGCTTTTCTGCCCTGACCGAAATGGACACTTTAAATAAGGAGGTTAAAATAAATTATCGGATTACGAAGTTTCCTATTGACAGGTTTAATACATATCAGGTGCTTTAAGCAGCGGGATCCACTGTTTTCAGGTCAGTAAACTTTCGTACAAATCAAACCATTGATAGGTTCCAGTAATTCTTGCTCTCAATTATTTCGCCAGGAATCAGTTCTTTCACTTCCCTGCTTCGATGCGCGGCTAATTGTCCCCGGGTTGAAAAATATCATAATAATAGTACGTTATGCTGGTGAAAGACAAGCCTTTATTTATGACCTTTGTTACGAGCTTAAGGTTATATAAACTGGACAAATAATCCTAAAATATAGAATATATAAGAGCATATAGGCGCTGACATTTTCATGGAGGATATAAGAACTTTTTAATGCACGGTAAGAACCCCATACAAGACCAACGGACTGTTCAGCTCACCGCTCTTTACGAGATCAGCAAACTGCTTAGTTCTTCATTGAACCTCAAGCTGAATCTTCGGGGCGTTCTTCGGGTGCTAGCGGAATACCTGGGTATGAACAGGGGAACGGCCTCGATCCGGACAAATGACCTTGTCTCGATAATCGCCGCCCATGGCATGAGCCACGAAGAGATAACCCGAGGCACGTACAGGCTTGGAGAGGGGATAATCGGGCGTGTCGCGAAACTTGGCTCGCCTATCGTGATCCCCGACATAAGGGACGAGCCGCTTTTTCTCAACAAGACCGGCTCAAGGGTCGATGTCAGAAAAGATAATATCGCCTTCCTCTCTGTTCCGATAAAGTTCAAGACCGAGATCTTGGGCGTACTGTCGGTGGACAGGCCGTTCGACACGAAAGGCTCATCCTTCGAGGAAGATATCAGGCTTTTAAAGATCGTTGCCTCCCTTATCGCCCAGACCCTTAAACTTCACATCGAGGCGGAGAAGGAACGGGAGGCTTTTAATCGGGAACGCGAGGACCTCAGACACCAGCTCAAGGGCAAGTACCGGGTCGAAAATATTATTGGCCACTCCGACAGGATGCAGGAGGTTTTTGAGGCCGTCCACCGGGTCGCGCCGTCAAAGGCAAACGTGCTGCTCCGGGGCGAAAGCGGGACAGGGAAAGAGCTGATTGCCAAGGCGGTCCATTTCATGAGCCCCAGGGCGGGCAACCCTTTTATTAAATTCAACTGTGCCTCGATCCCCGAGGGGCTTCTCGAGTCGGAGCTGTTCGGACATGAAAAGGGGGCGTTTACAGGGGCACAGGCGATGAGGAAGGGCCGTTTCGAACTGGCAAATACGGGGACGATATTCCTCGATGAGATAGGGGACCTGCCGCTTGCCCTTCAGCCGAAGATCCTCAGGGTCCTCCAGGAAAAGGAATTCGAGAGGGTCGGCAGTGAAAAAACCACTCAGGTCGATGTGCGGCTTATCGCCGCGACAAGCAGGGACCTGGAGAGACTCGTGGAGGATGGCCGTTTCAGGGGAGACCTGTACTACCGCCTCAATGTGGTGCCGGTATTTCTGCCTGCCTTAAGGGACAGGAAGGAGGACATCCCGCTTCTGGTCGATTATTTCATAAGAAAATACAATGCGGACAATCAGCGCTCGACGGAGATCAGCCCTGAGGCGCTAAGGGCGCTTGTGAATTATAACTGGCCCGGCCATGTCAGGGAACTCGAAAACACCATAGAAAGACTGGTCGTGATGTCGAAAGAAAAGTTGGTGTCTCTAAGAGACATACCGTCATCGATAAGGGATGCGGCGTACAGGACCCAGGACCCCGGCGCCCAAAACGCGCTGCCCTCGGCCATCGCGGACATAGAAAAACAGCGTATCGTCGAGGCTCTAAAAAACACAGGGTGGAACCAGTCGCAGGCGGCAAGGGAGTTGGGCATCACGTCACGACAGATCGGATATAAGATAAAAATTTACGGCATTTCAAAAAAGTAACCGGCCCGGCTCCATGAAGGAGCGGGCCGGTCCGTCTGACCCTATTGCTTATTTGAGATCGTCACAAAGGCAGATGATCCGTTTCTGAAGATCAGGATCAAAAGGTCCTCATCCTTTTTTAGCTTCGACGTAATTTCCTGGAAGTCCTTAACCGAGCTGACTTTCTTTCTATTGACCTCCTGTATGATATCTCCCTGCGCGAGGACCCCTGCCGCGGGGCTGTTCTCGTCCACATCGGTCACTATGACGCCCTTGATCCTGACGGGTATATTCAGCTTTTTTGATAGATCAGGAGTTATATCCTGGACCCCGATCCCCTTGAATATGTTCTGGGTCACATCGGTTTCCGCCTGCATATCGGCCGGCAGTTCCCCGATAACGATCTTGATGGTTAACGGTTTCCCGTCCCTCAAAACTTTCAGGGTGTGCTCCTCGCCCGGGGCGTTACCGGCGACCATATTTCTGATCTGGTAGGGTTCTTCGACCCGCTTTCCGTCATACTCGACGATGATGTCCCCTCTTTTTACCCCTGCCTTCTCAGCAGGCCCGTTTTCAATGGTGTCACTGACGAGAACGCCGGATTCATCCTTCGAACTGAACTGCTTCGACAACTCAGGGGTGACCTTCTGGATCGAGACCCCAAGCCAGCCCCTTACAACCTTGCCCTTATTTACCAGACTGTCCATAACAGACCTGATCATGTTGCTGGGGATGGCAAACCCGATCCCCTGATATCCGCCGCTGGTGCTGTATATGGCCGTGTTTATTCCGACAAGTTCTCCCCTGACATTGACGAGCGCGCCGCCTGAGTTTCCCGGATTGATCGCGGCGTCGGTCTGAATAAAATCCTCATAGTCAGTTATGCCGACGTTGGCCCTTCCTATGGCGCTTACGATGCCCATCGTGACCGTCTGGTTCAACCCGTAGGGACTTCCCACCGCAAGCACAATCTCGCCAACCTGGAGCGTATCGGAGTTCCCCCATGTGACAGTGGAGAGGTCCTTCGCGTCTATCCTGATGATCGAGATCTCCGTCTTGGGGTCGGAACCTATGATCTTACCCCTGAATTCCCTCTTGTCTGAAAGGGTCACCTTTATCTCATCGGCATCCTTCACCACATGATAATTCGTCACGATATAACCATCTGATGATATGATGACACCTGAGCCCAGGCCGCCGGATTTGCGCTCTTTGGGCTGCCTCTGCCTGCCGAAGTTGTCCCCGAAAAAACGCCTGAAGAAAGGATCATCGAAGGGGTCCATGCCCCCCTGGATCTTTACCGTCCTCGTGGTTGAAATATTGACAATGGCAGGCTTGACCACGCCCGATATCTCCGATTAATTTATAACATAAACATATTTTGTGAAGAAATTGTGAAGGCGCAGGTCCTCTCGCCGAATTTCAGGCACTCTTAGATTAGGGAGATTTGCATGACGCCCCCGCGGGTGATATGCTTTTAATTGTGGAGGCCTCATGTATAAAAGGATACTTGCCGCGGTAAACGAACACATCAATTCCGAGGTCTCGGCGCGTTATGCCGTTGAACTTGCGAAGGTCACCGGGAGCAGGATATTTTTCTGCACGGTTGCTGACAATTCCATGTCCGAAGCCGCGCTCAGACATGCAGAGGAGGCTTTGAGCAGACTGTTTAATCTTGCCAAGGATGCCGATGTCAGGGCCGAGAGCATCCTGGTCTCGGGCAGTCCGCTCGAGGAGATAAAAAAAATCGCGCGTTCGGAAAAAATAGATATTGTCTTTGCCGCAACACGCCATGAAGATCTTCAAAAGAGGTTTTATCGAGGAACAACGGCACGGGGTCTTTCAGTTTCACTGACCTGCTCCGTCGCGCTTGTACGAGTGGTACATATGGGGAAGATCCACCCACGCAAGATACTCCTCCCCCTCAAGGAGAAGGTGAATCATATTCCGGAGAGGGCATACTTCGCCGCAAAAATGGCAGAGGCCTCCGGTTCTACAATATTATTGTTCCATTCGACGAAACCGATATCAAGGTTCTTTCATGGCGAACTCCATCTCACGCCGCTGGACTGGGAAAACAGAATGCCGGCCGATATAGCGGATTTTCTGTCGCATCTCGACAGATATGAGGTCACCTACGAAAAGAGATCTGCGCCGGGCAGGACCGCGCGAAATATAACAATAGAGGCGGCCGCAAAGAGGCATGACCTTATCATCATGGGCGCAAGTGAAAGGAATCTCCTGAGTTCCATGCTCAGGGGCAGTCCTGTCGAAGAGGTCCTGAGGGAAACACCGTGCGATCTAATAATACTCAAGCCTCGGCATGAAGATAAATAGTCTCACGAAGGATGAGGTCCTAAGCAGGCTCGTCACCTCTGAAAACGGGCTCTCGGAAGAGGAGGCAAAAAAGAGGTTTCTTGAATTCGGCCCCAACGAGATCAAGGGACTCAGGAAGACTCCGTTATACATAAAATTTTTCAGCCAGTTCACCCATTTTCTTGCCATCTTGCTTTGGATGGGCGCCGGGCTTTCTTTCTTATCCGAATTTCTCCACCCGGGGGAAGGAATGCTGAACCTGGGATTTGCAATAGTTGGTGTAATAATCATTAATGCCCTGTTCACCTTCATACAGGAATACCGGGCGGAAAAAACAATAGAAAAATTGCGGCAGTTCCTTCCCTTCTTCATAAATGTCATAAGGGATGGAAAAGAGAGGGAGATACCGGCGCGGGAAGTCGTGCCGGGCGACGTCATACTTCTCGGCGAGGGTATCAAGGTCCCTGCCGATTCAAGGCTGATCGAAGACTCTTACCTCATGATGAACAATGCTCCGCTTACCGGCGAATCGGAACCCGTGCCGCTTGACAGCGAGGCCTCTGAAGGCGAACTGATAAACAGCAGGAATATAGCCTTTGCAGGCGCCTCCATAATGAGCGGAAGGGGCACGGCGGTCGTCTTCGCCACCGGCATGCGGACGGAGTTCGGAAGAATAGCGCAGCTAACCAGCGGGATAGAACCGGGTCTCAGTCCGCTCCAGAAGGAGATAATAAGGGCGACGAGGATAGTGGCCGCCATCGCCTCGTGTGTCGGCCTGTTCTTCTTTATTCTCGGGTTCGTGATAGGCCGGGATTTCTGGGACAACTTCATCTTTGCAATAGGTATCACTGTCGCTTTAATACCTGAGGGTCTTCTTCCCACAGTAACCCTTTCTCTCGCCATGGGAAGCCAGAGGATGGCAAAGAGAAAGGCCCTGATCAAGACACTTGCATCGGTAGAGACCCTGGGGGCGGTGACCGTTATCTGTACGGACAAAACAGGAACGCTCACGCAGAACAAGATGGCTGTAAAAAAGATAGGCGTAGACGAAGATATCATAGGGACGGAAAACCTGAAAAACCTTCAGTCACATATTCTCATAAAGACCGCCTTTCTCTGCAATAACGCGCGCTATATAGAAGATCAATACAGCGGAGACCCCACGGAAACAGCCCTTCTCAGGATGGCACGGGAAAATGGCTTCGACAAAGATTCCCAAAGGCTGTTCGAAATACCTTTCGATGCCGAAAGAAAAAGGATGTCCACGGTCAATGACATCGACGGGCAGGTGTTCGCCCTGACAAAAGGCTCTTTAGAGGGCCTCCTTCCATTATGCAGCCATATACTTGTTAAAGGCGCGGAGATTATATTGGATGAAGACCACAGGAACAAAGTTCTGGACATCAGTCGCACGATGATGGATGAAGGCCTGAGGGTACTGGCTCTCTCATACAGGCATTTGGGGAACGCGGATATTTCTTCACTCACGCGGCGAGAACTCGAAACAGGAATGGTTTTTTCAGGACTGATCGGCATGGAAGACCCGCCTAGGCCTGAGGTCCGGGAAGCCATTAATAAATGCACCGACGCGGGGATAAAGGTGATCATGATAACGGGGGATGGAAGCAGGACCGCGTTAGCAATCGCCCGGGAGATAGGCCTCGTAAAGGGCAACCCGGCTGTTATCGAAGGTCCTGAATTTCATCAGATGAACGATAGCGAATTAAGGAACAGGCTCAGACAGCGGGAGGTCATCTTTTCGAGGATGACTCCAAAACATAAGATGCAGGTCGTATCTATACTCAAGGCAGAAGGCGAGGTGGTAGCGGTTACCGGCGACGGGGTCAATGACGCCCCGGCCCTTAAAAAGGCCGATATTGGCATAGCGATGGGCATTACGGGTACTGATGTTGCGAAGGAGGCGGCAGACATGATTCTTCTCGATGACAATTTCGCCACTATTGTTAACGCCGTTGAGGAAGGCAGAACGGTTTACGAAAATATTAAGAAATTTATCACCTATATCTTCGCGTCGAATATTCCGGAGGCGGCGCCTTACCTGGCCTACATCCTGCTGCGAATACCCCTTCCGCTTACGATCCTCCAGATACTCGCCGTCGACCTTGGAACAGACATGCTTCCCGCCCTCGCCCTTGGGACGGAAAAACCAACACCGGGCATCATGACTCAGCCCCCCAGAAGCGTCAATGAACGGATGCTGAGCATCTCTCTCATGACACGCGCATATCTTTTTCTGGGGCCGCTGGAGGCCGTCGCCTGTATGTTCGGGTTCTTCTGGGTTCTCTTCCAGGGCGGATGGGTATGGGGACAAATGCCTGCGCTAAACGACACACTCTATCTTCAGGCAACCACAGCCTGTCTCACTGCGATAATTATTACCCAGATAGCCAACGTATTTGCCTGCAGGTCGTCCAGGGAATCTGT
>JACRLQ010000073.1 GCA_016215155.1 Nitrospirota bacterium | reverse complement strand
ATGCCCTTACAAACACCGACGCCTGCAAAAACAACGACATGGCAATGGCCATACGGAAACAGGGATAAATGAAGATTTCCTACGTTGTATAACATTGGAATGAGAAGAGACAAAGAAAACAGAGATGCCGAGGATAGTGAGAGGAATAGGAGATGGGATTGTATAAGACGTTATTAATCGTCGCCCAAACAGCGGGGCAAACACCGCCCGTAGGGGCATGGCATGCCATGCCCTTACAAAAGGCCCCATTTCGAAATGACAACGGCAAAAACCGGGCGATCCGGCGAATCGCCCCTACAACGGCAATAACAGCGGGCGTATGCGATACGCCCTTACGGATGATTACAACGGCATGGCAATGGCGGCACAGAACAACGTAGGGGCGACCCGGTGGGTCGCCCATGAAACAGAAATATGAAAATTGAACGAATGATAAAAACGGATAACGGCGAAGACCGGGCGACCCGACGGATCGCCCCTACAAAAGGCAAACGCGTCTGGCATGGGCGATACGCCCATATGGAAAACGGATAAATGACGATTGATCACGAAATAAATCATCGGCGGTCGGTCCGGTTGAAGGCGTATGATTATTCCGAGGCGGGGGCATATTTTGTTTCGATATGCAGGGCGGTCGGTCCGGTTGAAGGCGTATGATTATTCCGAGGCGGGGGCATATTTTGTTTCGATATGCAGCCATGGCCGGGAATGCCTGTTCGGGGACGTTTTGGACGGTGAGATACGATTAAATGAATTCGGCATGATCGTCGTGGCTGTGTGGCAGAATTTACCGGAACATTTTTCGCATGTCGAATTGGATGGATTTGTTGTAATGCCAAACCATGTCCATGGCATCCTGGTCATAAACCGTAAGGGCATGGCATGCCATGCCCCTACAACAACCACAACAACAACCACAAACAGGCAATTTGCAAGACCGGTTGCCGGGTCGTTACCGACGATAATCGGATCTTTTAAGTCCGCAATCACAAGGCAGGCAAACCAGGTCCGCAACACACCGGGCCTGCCCGTATGGCAGCGCAATTATTACGAACATGTCATACGGGATAAAGACGAATTGGAGCGCATCCGCCAATACGTGATAGACAACCCATTCCAATGGGAGATGGACGAAAACCATCCCTTGAATAAATATGCGGAACATCGCGCCGAATCGCAAAACCATATTCCTGTCAACCGTAGGGGCATGGCATGCCATGCCCTTACAAAAGATCAAAACAACCAGACGGAAGTTCGCGATGCGCGCGCAGACAGAAAATGCGTTCAAGGCCGGGGAATATGAAAAAGACGATTGTCATTGTTCTCTTATTGGCGATGGGGTTATTTGCACATACGGCATATGGCGAAACGCCTCCAATCGGCACAGGCGTATTCCATGTCCTTGGTGTCGATATCACGGCAGACCCGGCACAGCAGACGGTGCCGATAAGCACAGGCACGGGCGTCAATACCAATGTGGTCTTTCCCATGACGGAGCCCGCGATATCTTCTGACCAGCTGCCGGCGCTTCCATCGGACTTCATGGTTGTGGCGGAGCTGACCGGCCCCGGCATCACCACGCCTAAAATCATCACCGCAAAACCCGGCGAGATGCTTCTTATCCCGCCTCTTCACATGAAGGGCACCTATATATTGGACAAGATCAGGCTCGTCTCCGGCGACCGGGTCGTGCTTTACGCCGACCCATCGACCGCGCTTATCGACACCCTTGAGAAACTCCTCATCACCCAGGTCACCTCCCGGGCGTTGAGCATCGACGAGATAGAATCTTTAGGCATCACGATCAATCCCGAGAACTTCACGGCCTATAACTTCACCGTCGGCTTTGCCACCGAAAGCGGCCCTGTGACGATGGAGCTGCCCGTGGTGATCGGCGAGCCGCGCTTGCGTGACAACGGGGGAGGTGGAGGTGGTGGTGCCGGCGGCGAATTGCCAAGCGGGCCGCCCCCTCCGCAGTTGCAGGTGCCGAACCTGCATGTAAGCGGCTTTAAGATGGTCGAGTTGTACGAGGAGGAGATACAGGAGGAAAGGCCGGAGCCCCCGCCCATTGCGGGCGCAGTTATCATCCCGGGCAATATCGCTTTCTTAAACCAGTTCTTCGAGGTGATGCTCCTTGTTACGAACAATGCGCCTTCCGGCACGCCCCTTGTGGTCTCGGACATCACGGCCGAGATAACGCTTCCGGCGGGCGACGACAATTACCCCGGCAGCATGGACGATCCCTTAAGAAGCGCGCAGACCGACCAGGGGGCACAGTCGGCAGTGCCTGTG
>JACRLQ010000072.1 GCA_016215155.1 Nitrospirota bacterium | reverse complement strand
TTGAGGAAAAGCATCCCAAAGTCGCTTCGTTGCTGATCATTTTCGCTGAAGTAAATAGGGGGCAGCAATGCAATTTCAACATCAACGTTACCCCCGCAGTCCTTATCTACATATGTATACTGGCATCTACAGGCATATAGTTCCATCTACCTGTATATGGAAGTCGTCCATATACAGGTAGATATAATTTCGGCTTAAGACATTCTCAGGCCCCATCTACCTGTGATGAACTCGTAAGAACGAAATGCTCTCGTGACGTTTAAAAAAGAACACGGAAACATCATAATTCCGTTGCAGCACAAGGGGTTTTGTGATACATAACGTTATCACATATCGTTTCCAAGGAGCCCGCATGATCCACATCAAGGATCACAAAACCCCCGACATGTTCGACCCTTTGTCCTTTCGCACGCAATTTTAATTAAAAGTCCTTCCCTTTTCTTCCATTCTTTTGTATAAAGGTTCTTCCTTCTCAGGGTAAATTACCTCAAAAAGAAAGAGAGGATGATCAAGTCCTCTCTCCAAAGACGCCTTAATCATCCTCCCCAGAACACACATCATTGATACTATCTTTATCCGTAAATGTAAAGCAGTTATTTACGGAGGGGAAAGAGTTCGCATGGGATCAGCCGGAGGGGTGTCCGAGGTGCGGAGGCTGCAGGCTTTGGGGGCATGGGTTCGTCCAGCGATATTTCGAGGGTGTGGATCCCACGTACTTGTGGGTCAAGCGCTGGCGATGTCCTGACTGCACTGCTGTGCATACCGCAAGGCCGAAGCAATTCTTCCGGCGATTCCGCTATGCGATCATGACCATCCTTGCCTGCCTGTGCGAGAAGATATTGCGCGGCAAATGGATGAGTTGTATTCCCTTCCAAGTCCAGCAGTACTGGTATGCGGGGCTGATACTTCAGGCCTCGCGGCATGCCAACGCCGCCTTTCCCGAGCTCTCGGATTTGCGGGTGCTGCTTGCCATCCCCATCGTGCCGGTTTCGCACAGCACAGCGTGAGAACCACCGGCATGGGGACCCTCCCCACCGGGTTTCGGCGATGACACCGCGTATTTCGCAGTGTATGATCGCTGAAATTCGAAAAGGAGGGTTCACGATGGATGAAGTAACCAGAAAGAGCATCATTGCTGTGTTCCGCTACGGCGTGATCTCCGATTTTGTGGGGGTCCGCAAGCTTCCGCGGGGCGAGAAGGAGAAGCTGTTGCAGGAGAAGTCCACCTGCATGTGGGATATTCCCTTCTCGGGCAGAAGCAGGATCAGCCGTTCGACAATCCTTCACTGGCTGCGCCGTTACCTCAAGGCCGGCAGGTCGATCCAGAGTCTCCATCCGGAGGAGCGGGAAGACAAAGGAACCGTGAAGTCTATCGACTCCGAGACGATGCAAGCGTTACTGGAGGTACGACGGGAACTGGGAGGTCCGGGACTGCCGGTAATTTTGAAGGAGGCGCATCGTCGGAAAATTTTGCCGCCTGACTTTCAGACTTCTCCGGCCACCCTGTACCGCATTTTCCAGAGGGCCGGAACTGTGGACCGAAAACCGACGCGCCGGGATATGAGACGCTTCGAAGAGGAGACGGCAAATGATATGTGGCAGTCCGACGCCCTGCACGGGCCGAGAGTGCTCGTGGGCGACAAGCTCAGGAAAGCTTACCTGTTGGCCTTCATTGACGATCACTCACGGCTTCTCCCTCACGCCGAATTTTACCTCTCTGAAGGACTCGGCTCCTACCTGGCCTGTCTCAGAGTGGCAATCAGCAAGCGGGGTGTTCCGCATAAGCTCTACGTGGACAACGGTGCGGCTTTCCGCTCTCATCACCTGGCTCACGTGACTGCGTCCCTGGGGACCGCGCTGATCCACTCAAAGCCGTACGTGCCAGAAGGGCGTGGGAAGATAGAGAGGATTTTCAGGACCGTGCGCCTTCAGCTCCTGCCAACCATCCAGGACGGTCTGACACTATCGGAGTTGAACCGTCTGCTCTGGGAGTGGATCGACAAGGATTACCACGTGCGTATCCATTCAAGCACCAAACAGACGCCGTTATCGCGCTATCTCGCCGATATCAATACGATCCGGCCGGCCCCGAAAGATCTTGATGACTACTTCCGGAAGCGTGCCGTGCGAAGGGTGGACAAGGACCGGACGCTCTCGCTCTCCGGCAGGACCTATGAGGCGCCGGTGGAACTGGTGGAACAGGCCGTGACGCTCCTCTATCACGAGCACGACCCGGCGCGAGTAGAAGCCTTCTGGAACAATCGTTCCTACGGCATGCTTGCCCCGGTGAATCTCGTGGTCAACTGCCGGGTGAGGCGTAATCAACATGGAATCGAAATCGTCCCAGAAGCTGCGCCTATGAGCGGTGAAGCGGCATCCGGGGAATCCTACGGCGGGGGGCGACTCTTCGGCCAGGGAGGAGACAGGCATGACGAACTTTAAAAACTTCTTCGGCTTTACGAAAGAACCGTTCCCCCAGGACATGAGAACCGAAGATTTCCACCTCTCTGCACAGCTTACGGCTGCAGTCGAGCGGTTTCTGTATGCTGTCCAGACCGGCGGAATATCGGTCATAACCGGCGAGGTAGGGGCGGGAAAGTCGTCGGCGCTGCGGTACGCGGCGGAGAAGCTTCATTCCTCGCAGTACCGCCTCATCCCGGTCATCGCCTCTACCGGGTCCATAAATGAGATACTCAAGCAGATATGTTTCGGCCTCAACGTGGAAAGCAAAAGCATCTCTATATCGACGCTCATGAGGACGATTCGGGGCGTAGTGGCCGAGGTCGTGGGCAGAAAGCAGACGCCAGTACTGGTAATCGACGAAGCGAACCTCATGCGGCTCGATGTCTTCGCCCAACTTCATACCCTGGGTCAGTTCGAGATGGATTCGAAACCCCTCATGCCGCTGATTCTCGCCGGACAGAATGCGCTTCTGGACAAGCTCAGATACCACACTTCCCGCCCGCTTGCCTCCCGTGTCGTTGCCAGGAGCCATCTGGAGGGGCTGAAGCACAAGGATATGGCAGGCTACCTCAAACACCACCTGGAAGTCGCCGGGATCAAAGAACAGCTTTTCTCGGAAGAGGCTATGACCGCGCTTCAGCAGTCTTCAGGCGGGATGCTCAGAAAAACCAATTTTCTCTCTCGCGGGTCGCTGATGGCTGCAGCCCAGGAGCAGTGTCGTGTAGTCTCGGCTGAACATGTTAGAATTGCTGCAACAGAATTAATCTGATGGTCTGACCGGAGGACGTACCTTCACTCTCCGGTCAGGCTTTTTTAACTAATCAAATTAACACGAAACCGATTAGTCAAAACAGCGTGAGAGGCTACACACCCCTACTGTTCTTCCTCAAATTAGAACTTTAATTTGACAGCTCTCTTTTCTTGTGCTAAACCTTGCACATT
>JACRLQ010000071.1 GCA_016215155.1 Nitrospirota bacterium | reverse complement strand
GGTATGCTCTCGGTGTTCTCAGCCTCGATCCTTAGGGCGCCGCCTTCAGGCATCGACTCCCTGGCGTTTTCGATTATATTGGAAATCGCGTTTCGGATCTGGACCGCGTCCCCCTCGACAGGCCAGAGGTCTTTTTCAATTGAGAGTTCACATCTGATGGACTGATCTTCCTTCGACTGGCACAGTTCGGCCAGCAACTCACCCAGCCGCATGATTTTTTTGAAGAAGACGCCGCCCTTCGAAAATACAAGGAGCTGCTGGGTGAGCTTTTCCGCCCTTCGGGTGGCCTTTTCAGATTCGTACAGAATATCAGCCATCTCGGACTCCGGCTTGGCGTACATCTTTGCGAGGGCGATATTGCCGCTGATCACGGTCAATATATTGTTGAACTCATGAGCAATCCCCGCCGCCAGCATGCCGAGGGACTCCAGCTTCTCCAGCTTCAGGGCTTCCCGTTCGAGCCTCCTGCGCTCGGTATTGTCAACTCCTGAATCAGACGCAATTTTGCGGTCCCGCAGGAGGGAGAGCTCCAGTCGTGCTTCACTGAGTTCTTTTATCAGCTCTTCTTTTGTTTTTTCTTCGTCTTCCATAGCGGCGGGTGCGGAAAAATATATTCTGAGTACCTGGTTAGGATAACATGCGGGATTATGTCTCCGCAACGGCCGAAAAGGGGTCCCGTCTGTTCAGTCAAGTCAGGGTTCGTGAGGGGAAATGGTCGGGGCGAGAGGATTCGAACCTCCGACCCCCTGCTCCCAAGGCAGGTGCGCTAGCCAGGCTGCGCTACGCCCCGAATCATTAATTTAATCAATGATACAGAGAGAAGTCAAATTACACGAGGGAAAGTGTCTATGGTATTGTATGAGTAATATGATTATTTTACCGGAGCTGCCGGAGAAAAGATTCAGGGTCTATTATTTCAGGGTTAGGGGCGGCAATGTCTTCCATCATCGTTGACGGTTATAACCTCATAGGGATACAGCACGGCGATCTCAAGGCGGCGAGGAACAGGCTGGTCGTCCGTCTGTCTGAATACGCGAAACTCAGGGGACATGATATAACGGTCGTGTTCGACGGATGGAAGTCCGGGGGGAAGGAAGATGCCGCAAGTGCCGTGGGTGGCGTCAAAGTCATATACAGCCGGCTTGGGGACAAAGCAGACCTGGTCATCAAAAGGATGATAAGCGGTATTAAAAAAGACTGGATCGTTATCACGTCAGACAGGGAGATCGCTGATCACGCATGGTCTGAGGGATGCGTTGCCGTGCCTTCGGAGGTGTTTGAGTCACGTCTGTCGGCTTCAGGGTCCGGGACGGAATCTGAATACGGGGCCGCTGATGACGATGATGACAGGACTGAAGCCTTTAAAGGCAAATACAGGGGAAACCCCATGAGGCCCTCAAAAAAAGAAAAGGCCCTCCAGAGGGCCATCAAAAAACTGTGATTAAAGGACTCTTCCTCAGACAGAGACCGGCAGATATTCTGAATTTTTTGTTTCTGCTGGTCCTTACGGTGATCGTCGCGGTATTTCATGAAAAAATAAAAAACCCGTCTCTGCTTGTCGTTCTTTATTCCGTGCTGTTTTTCATGCAGGCGGCAGTCATAATGCTCAGACACCGGGGGAAGTTCTGGAGACTGTTTTACAGCCTCATCTTCCCATCGATATCGATACTTCTTATCTTCGACAGTCTGGGATGGATCGTCCATTATATCAGTCCCTCGGACATCGACCCCATGCTCATAAGGCTGGATTACAGTATGTTTGGATGCTATCCGACGGTCGCACTGGAGTCATTCACGACCCCCCTTCTGACCGATCTGTTTCAGGTGGCCTATTCAAGTTACTATGTCATCCCTTTTTCTTTGGGGATCGCCCTCTATCGAAAAGGCAGGATGGAGGAGTTCGATCATACCCTCTTTTTGATTATGCTCTGTTTTTACCTTTCATATGCAGGGTATATGATATTTCCGGCCCTCGGCCCGAGATTTACGATGGCCCACCTGCAGTCCTTCGAACTGGAAGGTCTGTTTATGGCCGGGTATATACAGGATATTCTCAACAGTCTGGAAGGCGTCAAAAGAGACGCGTTCCCCAGCGGCCACACTGCGGTGGCCCTGACGGTGGTCTATATGGCATGGAAGTTCGAGAGAAGGCTTTTTTATGTCTTTGTTCCGGTCGTGGCAGCCCTTGTTGTTTCGACGGTATATTGCAGGTATCATTATGTTATCGATGTTATGGGCGGCGTGGCGCTGACCGTCATAACTATAGTCATGGGAGAGGCCATTTATGGTATGTCGCCGTATCGGTGTTGTACATCTGAAGAGAAGAACACAGCAGAAACCAAGGACAGCTAAATAGTTTCTGTTGCGGAAACCTGAAAACGTTTTTTCAGGAAGCATTGTCATTTCGACCAACGGGAGAAATCTCTTGTTTTGCAGTGCCTTAAGATTTCTCACTTCGTTCGAAATGACATCAAACAAATCGGGTAAGGTAATGACTTTCCGCAACAGGATCTAAATAAAGGCGCGAAAGTGCTTGTCTTTAATAGTCGCAACATACTATTATTAACTTATTTTTTGACTCTAAGGGGACAATAGCCCGTGATTGCGCAAGCCGTTAATTTTATGAACTTTCTGAAGGGGCCGAAGCAGTTCATTATTCCCATTTACCAGCGGACGTACCGTTGGACACTAAAGAAATGGGGGCAGCTTTAGGATTAGGGGAAATGAAAGAGCTTATTCCCGTCGAGATAATCGAGAGAAAAATCTATCTGATCCGTGGACATAAGGTCATGCTCGACAGGGATTTGGCTGGACTATACGGGGTAGAGACTCGTGTATTAAATCAGACTGTACGCAGGAATCTGGACAGGTTTCCGGCTGATTTTATGTTCGCCCTTACACGTGACGAGATTATGAACTTATCACAAATTGTGATAAGTTCCCGCATAAAGCATGCCCCTAATGTGTTTGTTTTTACGGAGCAGGGCGTGGCCATGCTTTCGGGTGTGCTGAACAGTGG
>JACRLQ010000012.1 GCA_016215155.1 Nitrospirota bacterium | reverse complement strand
GGCGTCGTTGGCGGTGGTAAGCGTTATCGAGCCGTTGTTGATGAAGCCGTTGGCTACCGTCAACGAGGAATCATGCTCGCCGTTGTTCCACGAATAGGTGTTTTTCGAACTGACTGTCAGCGCGGAGCCCGCCTGGGTCGTGAACGCGCCGTTTATCGCACTGCCGTAATCTACATTGATCGTTCCGGCGTTGTCCAGGGCCGTGTTGACCGTGCTGCCGTAAAGGTTGATCGTCCCCTCATTATTGAGCTGTCCTGTTCCCGATATCGTGCTGCTCGTGAGATTTATTACCCCACGATTTCCGATAACGCTCGCTGCATTGATCATTAGCGTTCTGCTGCTCGCCGAAAGAGTCTGGGTTCCGCTCGCCCCGCCGAGTGAAAAACTGTTTACTGTCGCGCTTACATCCAGAGTAACCGTATAGGTTCCATCAACCGTTATGATCGTATGATCAGCGGCCCCCGGAGCATGCCCGCAGGACCACTTTGTCCCATCGCTCCAGTTGCCGCTTACGGCTGATGCCCAATTGCATATGACCGGATCTACAGTTAACGAATATGCCCGGCTTCCCACACAGGCATTTGCGTCTGTTGCCGTGACAGTCAAATTGGAGACGCCGATCGCCGGCGGAGTGCCGGTCAGCGCTCCGCCTGACGAAAGGCCAAGCCCTCCGGGCAGAGCGCCCGCAGTCACCGCATAGGTATAAGGTCCGGTCCCGCCGCTCGCGGTCACCGTCTGGCTGTAGGCTGCCCCTGCGGTGCCATTTGGCAACGTTGCAGGCGACAGGGTAAAAGCCGGGCATATATGCGTTGACGTAAGATAATCGCTCAGAGAAGCGGTCTCGCTGACCGACAACTGGCGGTCGTAAACAATAATTTCCGAAATATCGCCGTTTAGGTCCCCTATCTCGTTCATTCCCGGCTGAGGTGTACAGCCGCCTCCGGGGACATAAACTGAAAGGACCTGACTCACTCCATCTTTGATAAAGGAATAGTTCGCCGCATTGTCCTTCGCGCCTCCGTTATGAGAAAGAGCGACTATCGATTCCGTCGTGAACTGGTCTGAAAAAATTTCGGGCGACCCGACGATATTAGCGGCGCACGAATAGTTGAACCAGGGTGACTTGCCATCCAGCCCTGTGTTGCCGTTTTTGCCGATGCCGAAATAAACGTCTTCATCAGCGTTTACCGTGCGCACACTCAAAGGGGAGACCGTGTCCTGCGAGGCGTCAGTCAATCTCAGGGCCGCGGCGATGGTGAAGCCCGAGTTGCCGATCAGGTCATTGGTCCCGTAATCCATAAAATCGTCGATTCCGTCGAACCTGACTGCCGGCCTTCCATTGCTGCCGCTGCTCACAAATAACGGCTGTAACCCCGCTGCAGCCTGCTGCGCGTTATTCCCGTATCCGCTCTGGTCGGCCCACGCGCTCACAAAATTTGACCCGTCTTTGGTGACCCCGGCGTCCGCCTTCAGCCAGAGCTTCATCCCTACTGTAGGGAAAGGCGCTCCATTGTAATATTTGACATAGTCCCAGTCGCCGTCGGTCCCCGGGCTTGTTGTGCCGTGCCCTGTATATACACCGAATTTGATATACTTCCCGGTCGTCCCATAGGGGTTTATGGAACTTATCGGCGAGGCCCCCGTGAGTTGCAAAACTCCATCGACATAGACCAGGACAGTTGTGCCCTGTAACGTCATTCTATATGTGTGATACCCGTCTTCCGGGGTCATGCCGTATGAAACATTCGATCCGGCAGCAGAAAGGCGGATGCCGGATGAACCTATCCATAAGATTTCCGAATAGTCTCCATCGCTGATAGAGATGCCCAAACGGGCCACTGCCGCATTCGACTTCCATACCCGTGCCTCAACAGTCGTGCCTTTGCTATTAGACAGGAGATTGTCCTGGATTACATAACTTACGGGCCAATGATTTGCGGAGGGCGACAGATCGGTTCCCGCGGGATTATGGCATGTCCCGCACTCAGCGCCGGAGACAATATTCTGGATAACATTGGTATGAAAGACCGAAGACGCGCTGTTTTCGACAAGCGAATAGGTCACTTCATCGCCCAAATAGACATTGTCGGCAATTGTCTTAATCCAGGCCGGGTTGGCCGCCTGCGGCAGATCGTCTGCAAGATACTCTTCAGTCCATGGATCGGCGGCCAAGCTTTGTCCGGATGCAAAAACAAATATCAAAACAGTCGAAAAGACCAATACCAGGCCCCTGGAAAGTAACCCGCGATTATTCATTAAGCCCCCCCGTGCCGGTTTCTTTTTTTTGCAGAGAGCTTGTGTCCCACCGGCAAGAAATATTTTTTTATCTTATCAAGAGAGCCTCTTGCAAAGGTAACAATTCCGTCATTCCGAATGAAATGAGGAATCTTTCATCGTGTTGATAAACACAAGATTTCTCCCTTTGGTCGAAATGACAACCTTTTTATCTCGAAGCCGAGCCTGACCCGGTCCCCGTAAAGCTGCCGGCGGCGCCTCCGGTATGAGAACCGCTTACGATTCCCTGGAGGCTGACAGGGCCGGCATACGAACCTCCGCTCAAACTCCCCTGGGCGCCGACAGTCCCCAGCCAGGCATCGGCGTTCCACTGGTTGATGTTAAAATTGCCCGTAATTCCCCGTCCATCGCTGACAGGAATCGAACTGACCCCGTTACTGATGCTGCCTCCGAACCGGTAGGAACCGCTTATTGCACCCGTGTTCCAGATGGTCGGGGCCTGACCCGTGGAGGGCGCTAAGAATATGACATCTCTCATCGTGACCGAGATGAAATCAAACTGTCCCGCAGGCCCGGAAACCAGAGACCCTGAAAGAGTGGTCCTTCCGACCTCGACGACCGGAGGGGGAGGCGGTGGTGGAGGTGGAACAGTTACGACCTCAATAACCACTTTGGTTGAGCTGAAACTTGTTGTGCTCTCAAATCCTGTCCCGGGCATCTCCGACACCGTACCGCCTGTGCCACCTATGCCACCTATGCCACCTATGCCACCTATGCCACCTATGCCACCTATGCCACCTATGCCACCTGTGCCGCCTGTGCCACCTGTGCCGCCTGTGCCACCTGTGCCGCCTGTGCCGCCTGTGCCGCCTGTGCCGCCTGTACCGCCTGTGCCACCTGTGCCCGCGACATTAGCCGAGAGGCCGGAGCCCTTGGATTTTGTCGCCTGCTCGATCATTTTCTTGTCTCTTTCAGTGGCGTCCTTTTTCACGGGAGGCTGAGAAAGAGGGACACTCGCGATCTGACCCGCGGTAACCGTAATCACCTGATCCGGAAAGGCCGGGTTGACGATATTTACAGTGCCCTCCTTGACAAGGACCCACGTGACGTTGTTGTCAAAAAAAACGATATAGTCGGTGCCCCTGACCCCGGCAACCGCATTGGGAGTATGGACCTCAAAACGGTTCTGCCTTGAGTCGACATTGACGTCTTTGGTCCGCACCGCGGGAACGACTGCCTCGACCTTACCCCGCTTCAACGTGACGATTTTTTTCCCGGACGGGTCGTCAGTAACATACTCGCTTATATCAAGCCTGCTTCGCTGGGCGATCTTAAGCACCGTCCCGTCGACGAAACTTACCTCCGCCCGTGAACTGCTTTTGGTCCTTATGATATCTTTAATGTTCAGGGCATCGCCTACCCTGGCGGAGACAGCCGGCAGAGACCCGTTTTTAAGAATATCTACAGTGCCCTCAACGACCGTTATCTTCGCTATGGCCGGGACGGCGGCAACGTCAGAGGTCATAATCAAAACCGACAGCGCCGTCAATATTGCAAAAAGAACACCCCTCACCCTAACCCTCTCCCCGGAGGGGCGAGGGGATGAAGAGTGGTCCCTCTCAAACAAGGGACGAGGGGATTCCGCGCGATTCCATATGCGCTTCGTTTGCAGGAATGGCATCAATGAGGTTTTAGTTATGAACTGCTTTGTAAGACTCTTGTCATGGCGTATATTTCTGTAGCTTCCCATTGTCTTCCTCCCCTTAAAAGCGGTACTCGGCTCCCACGGTATAGATGTTCCTGTTATAGTCATAGATGGCGATATTTGATTTCGCCCTTGTATGGGAATATTGCAGATTGACATTGACGGCCTTCAGGACCTCCCATAAGATACCGGCGGAGCCGGAATATGTACGGTCTTTCCTCTTGGCGGCGAATACCGTATGAACAGTGCGGTAATCCTGGATAAATGCCCCGCCCGCCAGAGAGATGCTTGTATTCGCCCCCGCCGGTAGAAGCGCGCTAAAATCCAGTCTGTTTCCGCTGCTGTCCCAGTTTTTTCCCTTTGTATCATCACTCAGAAACTCATACCTTATATTGACGACGCCTTTTTCGGATGAGAACGTGCGGATATATGAGGCGGCCAGACTAAATATGCCGCCATCCCTGTTTTCATCGGCATCGAGCAGAGGCTGAAGGATATCTCTCCTTGAGTATCCGGCCTGGACCTGTCCGATATGGCCGGGACCTAAAATCCTCGTAAACGTCGGCTTGACCGACAGGACCCTCTCGTACCTGCGTCCGTCGAGCCAGCTGTAGCTGAACGACAAAGGGAGCGAGGCAGCCCCGGCGCCAAGGTTGACGCCCGGGTTCAAAAGCACCGACGGCGCAATTATATTGTGGGAGCTGGTATGAAAATAGCTGGAAGTGTAGAGCATGAAGCGGCTGTTAAAAAACCATGGGCCGCTTGTCATCGGGGAGTAATCGGCCCTGAACGTTCCGATCAGGCCGCTGTCCCTTTCTCCGGTTATGATGACACCCGGGACTGCATCCGAGGGCTTCAGAACGACATTGTCGTCATACTGATAGGAGACGCCGGCTGAAAATCTCCAGGCCCTCTGCCGGCCCGCGTCCCTGATCGCTGTTTCATACTCTCTCGCAAAAGAGGCGATCTCGGATGACGGATCGACCGCGATCACCGCCTGCAGGCTCTCCTTCGCCTCGGCGAACTTCATTTCCCTGGCGTATAAAAGCGCAATCTGTAAGTCGGCGGTCTGCGTAAGACCGGGGTCCAGCCGCTTGGCGTTCCGGAATGACTCTATGGCCTCTTTATATCTTTGGGTCTTCGATAAAACTAGGCCCTTAAGAAAGGCGACGCGCGGCGGGTTGATCCCACTGCCTTCCGCCTTCGTTATCCATTCCGAGGCCTCCACGAACTCATTCCCGGTATAAAGGACCTCGATCAGCTCGGTATATGCTTCGGGCACGGGGGGCGAAAGCCTTATCGCGTCCCTGAGATTTTCGGCGGCGGCCTTTGGGTCCCCGGCCTGTTTCAGTGAGACCCCCAGGTAATAGGACACATCGGATGACGGGCCCCGCGCCTTCAGTTTGTTCAGCAGCTCGACAGCCTCTTCGTAATTCTCCGCGTTGTATTCCCTGAGGGCACTTGAAGTTAAAGACTCTTCGGCATAGGCCGGAAGATGCAGGCATGACATGATAATAAGCGCCGACACAAATCGAACCGAAAGACTCATTATTCCCCCCGTCGCTGTTCATTAAAGCGTATAAAAATAACAGGTATCCCCGTAATTTTACAAGGTCTATTTTTAATTATCAGGTAGTCTGTTCGGAACATTCCGCGGAGGGCCGGACCCGTGAAGAATATTGGTCCGCCGGAGGCCGGCAGCACGGGGTCATATCACTGAAGTTCCCTGACAAACGCGATCATGTCAGTCGGCACCACGATCCAGCCGGAGGATTCAGACTCAAGGTAAATCTCGTTTTCATTTATCTCGACCAGCCTCCCGACATACGTGATATCGCCGCTGCCGACCTCGACAAGCTTTCCTATCAGATCAATCATGTTCTTCTCCCTCGTTCCCTTGATATTCCGAGATTATGGACCATCTCGGCGCCTATTAAGACAAGACTGGATGAGTAGAACATCCAGAGCAGAAATACGATGAACGCAGTAAGGGGCCCGTATATCATGCCCAGCCCGACGACTGACACCACGTACCATGTGAAGAGATGCTTTGCGACCTCGAAAAAGGCCGTCGTAAACAACGCGCCGCTGAAGGCGTCGGCGAATTTTATACGGGTCCTCGGCAATATATAATAGATCGACGTCAGGGTCACCAGCAGCATGGCGAAAGGGATCACAAACCTTATGATGAACGCCGCGACCCGGCTTATCCTTATTCCAGGAAGAAAATCCTTCAATGCCGTAATCAGCGGGATTACCGAGGCGGCGGCAAAGGAGACGACTATCACGACAATGATTAACGTTACGACAAGCAGAGAGATCATCACGGATAAAAACATATGCCTTCTTTTTTTGATCTTGAATATCACATTCATGGAATTCTCCAGAGAAGCAAAGACCTGAAACGAAAGGAGACCGTAAAGAAGCAGGCTGAACTTTCCCAGCCCTTTAAGGGATATCAGTTTGACCAGATCCCGTGAAATCTCACCCGCCGCCGAGGGGAAGAAACTTGCGATCCTCTCCATGAAGAATTTATAAAACTCGGGGTAGTTGCCAAGAAGATGCCCGAAAAAAGTTATGAGGAAAAGACTGAACGGCACAATGGTCATCATGGTAAAATAGGACATTGCCGCGGCAAGCGTAAGACCGTCGTCCCTGAAAAAATCGAGCAGGCTCTTCCCTATAACTTTTATTACCCTCAACGCCTCGCTTCTCTTTTTCGCGCCCTTATATATATCCTGAGCGGTGTCCCGTGGAAGCCGAAATCCTCCCTTAAAGCCTTCTCGATATATCTCAGATGGGAGTCCTTTATCGAGTCAGGGTAGTTGGCGAATATCACAAAGGCAGGGGGCGCCTCACTGACCTGGGTCATATAGTAGAGCTTTACCTCCTTGCCCTTGTACATCGGCAGAGAGATGTGGGCTATGATGTCCCTGAAGAACCTGTTTAATTCGCCCGTGGTTATCCTTTTCTTTCTCTGTTCCATGACCTCATCTATTATCGGAAATACCTTGGTTATCCTTTTTTTGACGAGTCCGGATATCGTAAGGACCGGAGCATACTGTGAAAACCAGGCCTTCCTCCTGATCTCCGGCATGATGTCCTTGAAGAGGTCGTCGGGGGCCTCTACCATGTCCCATTTATTGAGCAGGAATATCGCTCCCTTCCCATACTCCTTTACAATGCCGGCGATTTTGAGGTCCTGTTCGGTTATTCCCTCGGCTGCGTCAAAAACGACCAGTGCGATATCACACCGCTCGATGCTCCTTACGGCCCTCACCATCGAGAACCTCTCGATCGAATAGCCTATCTTGCCTTTTCTTCTTATACCCGCGGTGTCGATTATGAGGTACTTGCTTCCGTGATAGGCACAGATACTGTCGACGGCGTCCCTGGTCGTCCCCGGCACCGGACTTACCAGCATCCTTTTCTTCCCCAGCAGGGCGTTCACCAGTGTTGACTTCCCGGCATTCGGTCTGCCCACGACCGCGATCTTGGGGTAGTCCGCCGCCTCCTCGGAATACTCGGGCAGGAGCCCCGTAAGTCTCTCCATGAACTCCTCGTATCCGTAGGCCGTCAGCGATGATATGGGCCAAAGATCGTCCGAGCCTATGGGATAAAAATCGTAGAGCCTTTCGTCCCTCTGGTGGGCATCTATCTTGTTGACCGCCCAGAGGACCTTTTTCCCCGAGGCCCGTATGATCCTCGCAAGTTCCATGTCAGCGGGTGTCAGACCGTCCTTTCCATCGAGCAGATGTATGATGACGTCTCCTTCGTCTATGGCAAAAAGGGCCTGTTCTTTGGCCTGGACGAAGAGGTCCTCAGGCGGATCGGGATAAAACCCCCCGGTATCCACCACCATGAACGTCTTGCCCTCGAAGGTCGCGTCACGATAATTTCTGTCTCGCGTTACGCCGGGAAGATCATCCACTATCGCGGCGTGCGACTTTGTCATACGGTTAAAAAGCGTGGACTTTCCCACGTTAGGTCTTCCGACTATTACCACGACAGGTTTTACCATGGATTTATTCTACAATAAAACCATGATTAATAACCGAAAGGGCCCTTATCAGCTGCTCCTTCTTTTATAAATGGACTGTTCCTGGTAACTGTGGATTTAGTATTTTCGCCCTACTGTGCGATTTCGAGCAGTGTGCGTGAAATAAACAAAGCTCACCGTGACTATATACATCAATACAGGCCCCGCTGCCAGTCGCAGGGCCGGTTGACAATAAGTTCATAATTATTTTTTATAGGCACGTTATTTGCAGTTAATCTTATGGAGAATATCGCATGGTTATTAAAACTAAAATCATCACCATCATTGCCCTTACGATCATGCTTACGATCGGCGCCACGACTGTCGTGCTCATCAGGGCCCAGAACGTGAAGATGATCGACGATAAATTGAAAGACGCCGAGTTCCTTTGCGATCTGGTGGAAAGCACTACCGACAGCGCCATGAAGGAAGGTAACAACTCCGAGGTGCAGAGGATACTCGAAAACCTGGGCAAAAACAACGAAATTTTGCAGCTCAGAATCCTTTCGTCCGACGGCACCATCCTTAAATCCTCCAAAAGAGAAGAGATCGGGGTCAAATCGGCTGACTTCATAAAGTCTTCCTCAAGTGAAAGCTTCCAGAGACCGACCCTGTTGAATGAAAATACCATAACCTATTACCATGCCATACCAAACAGGCAGGAATGCCATGGTTGTCACAGCAAAAGCAGCCCGATCAACGGGATCATACACCTCCAATACGACATATCGAGGAATGTCGCGACCTTTCTGTCGATAAAGAGACTCCTTATATTCTCCAATATCGGGATCGTCGTTCTTATATCCGTCATACTCAGCACCCTTTTTTCCAAACTGGTGCTGAACCCTCTCAGGAAGCTCCTTGATACCATACATGCGGTCGAAGAAGGGAACTGGCAGGCGGCGGTCAATATCAACGGCAACGACGAACTGGGCGTTCTCGGGAAGTCTTTCAACACCATGATACAGAAGATCAATGCCCTCTACCAGAAAAACCTTGTCAAGGAACGGGAACTCTCACGGGTCCGTGTAGACCTTGAAAATAAGGGCAGGTTCGAAGACCTGAACAAGCAGCTCGAATTCAAGATCAAGGAGCTTGAAACCGCCAATAAGGCGATCACTTCCCTTTCAAAAGAAGTCAGAAGCAAAAACACAAAGCTCGAAAAGGCCGTTGAACGGCTGAAGAAGATCAACGAGGTGGGCAGGGTGCTTTCTTCCATCATCGAGACGCAGGAGTTGATGCATATCATAATCCAGACGACCGCGGACCTTCTGCGGGCCGAGAAGGTGACCATGCACCTGAATAACTCGGAAAGGCCGGAACTTACGATCCAGTATGTCAGGGGCATCGGCATCCGCAAGATAAACGATTTCTGCATGGAGTTGAACGAGGACGCCTCTGAGCTGTATACCCACGGAAGGCCTGTTCTGAGGACCCTCGACTCATCAGGCCTGTCGGGCTTCGAATCCAGGTCACGGATATCCCGGGTGGCCGTCCCTTTACGGATGAACGGGCAGATCATCGGGGCGATGATGATAGAAAACGACAGCGACATCGGCATCTTTACAGAGGAAGAACTTGAGCTCCTTACCACGTTGTCCAACCAGGCCATGGTGGCCCTTGAAAATGCCTGGTTGTATGAAAGGGTAAAAGGAAGCTATTTTTCCACTATCCAGTCTCTCGTCAATGCCCTCGAGGCAAACGACAAATTCACAAGGGGCCACTCGGAAAGGGTAAGGCTGCTTTCCGTGGAACTGGGAATGCATATCGGGCTCGACATAAAGGAACTCGAACTGCTCGAACACGCGGCGATCCTCCATGACATAGGGAAGATAGGCATAGATAATTTCATCCTTCAGAAAAACGGCAAGTTGTCATCAAAGGAATACAGCATTATCAAGACCCATCCCCTGATCGGCGACGAGATTCTGGGGCCCATTGGGACGATGGATATTGTCAGAAAGACGATTATCCAGCACCATGAAAGATATGACGGCAATGGGTATCCTTTCGGTCTGCGCGGCGATGAGATATCTCTTAAGTCCAGGGTCCTTTCCGTCGTTGACACATTCGACGCGATGATGACCGACAGACCGTACAGAAAAGCCCTCACCCTCTACGAGGTCAAGACCGAACTTGAAACGAATGCGGGCAGCCAGTTCGACCCGTTCGTGGTAAGGGCTTTTGTGGATCTTCTGTCTCAGGATGAAAACAGGCTGTTGGCCCTCGCCGGATACGGCAACTTCTGTCCTTCCTAAAAACCCGTTGTAAAGCAGAAAGTTACGGCTATTCCGTGGCCCTTCGACAGACTCAGGGTGACCTGTCATGGTGAGTCTGCCGAACCATATGTCACAAAGAAATAAACTTCAACCCGTAACTGAAGCTTACACCGCGGTTGCTTTTCTGATTGTTTCCGCCCTCCGCTATAGAGTATTATTTATGACACTTGTGATGTACACTTGAACATATGATAATCGACAAACTTAAAGGGATATCAGTTATCCTTGCCATAATCATAATGACCGGAATATTGGGCTATGCCATGATCGAAGGCTGGCCGATGATGGATTCGCTCTACATGACGGTCATCACGCTTTCGTCAGTGGGGTTTATGGAGGTCCACCCGCTTTCAGGCGCCGGCAGGGTCTTCACCATGCTGCTGATACTCTGCGGTTCCGGCGTCCTCATATACGGGATCTCGGTGATAACCGCTTTTGTTGTCGAAGGAGAACTGACGGACGTAATCAGGAGGAAGAATATGGACAAAAAGATCGCCGGTCTCAGAGGACACTATATCGTCTGCGGGGCGGACCAGACAAGCCGTTATATAATGGACGAACTTTCTAAAACAAAAAAAGACTTCATCGTGATAGATAAAGATCCCGACAAGATCAGGAGTATGATGAAAAATGACATCCTGTGTATTGAAGGCGACGCAACCCATGACGCCGTGCTGGAGAAGGCAGGGATAAAACGGGCCAAAGGGTTTATCACCACCCTGCGCTCTGATGCCGAAAACATTTTTGTCGTGATCACCGCTAAGCGGCTCAACCCTTCGTTAAGGGTCATTTCGAGGGCCGTAGAGGAGGAGTCCGAGCAGAAGATCCGCCTGGCAGGGGCCGACAGCGTCGTCATGCCGAGCTACATAGGAGGGCTCAGAATGGCTTCGGAGATGATCCGGCCTTCAGTCGTGAGCTTTCTCGACATCATGCTCAGATCAAAAGACGCGACGATCAGGGTCGAAGAGATCGACGTGCCTATAGGATCGCCCCTGTCCGGATTGGACCTCGGGGCCGCCGGCATACTTGAAATGGAGGGGGTGTCCGTAGTGGCGCTCAGGGACAAGGCAAAAGACACCTATGTCTTTAACCCCCCAAGGAAGACCGTGCTGACCGAAGACCACCAGCTGATAGTGATGGGAGACATCAGCATGATCAGTAAAATTAACGATATGGCGATAAAAGTAACTCAATAAACCCTTCAGTTACATAGTGACATTGTCGCTCTCAGGTTCCTGCCCGAATTATTTCGGACCCTTTGCCTGCAACCCCGGAAAGAACGTTACATCTTCACAGGCTGTTGAAAAAGTGTTTTCAGATATTTTCGTCATTCCCGTGCAGACGGGAATCCATTGTTTTTAAGGCGTTTGGATACCCGCCTTCGCGAGTATGACGGCTTTAACTGACAAAACAAGAGTTTTTCAACAGCCTGTTCATTCCTGCCCCATGTCAAAGGGCTTTCTTTTGAGGATCTGTTCGCGAAGCGCATCACTTTACGCCAAAGTTATCACAATGCGCTCTGTGAACCAACTGTCCCAAAAGCATAGTTCAACATCAAAGACCCGCCCGCGCTTCAGTTTTTTGAATCCGCCGGAATAAGCGAATAGCCGCCCTGTTCGTACTGAAGTGAAAAGATCCGGTAAAAAGGTCCCGTAAGCAGAGCTACGCTGAATGCCCAGGTCAGTTCTTCCACGGGAACTCCACCCAGCATGATTCCGGAAATTCTGTCGAGCTTCCAAAATTGACTGAAAAAGCCGGGAAACAGCGGCATTAAAACGGAATAGGTCATCCAGCATATAAGAGCGACAATAATGCCGACCGGCATTGCCGCTACAAAAAAATCCTTTCTCTTGCGAGAATTCAGGAAAGCGAAGAGCAATGCGGTGATCTGGACCGCGTAGATCGAGTTCATGCCCAGGCCCGTAGCAAGGAGTATCACGACACCAAGAGCATAAACTCCATTTATAGTCATCCCATAAAAAATTTTAGCGGTAAAGTCCGGCAGCTTCGGCATGCCCCTTCGGCGTGCGATAAATTCAAATATGGTCGCCGAAATTCCGGTGACCGAAAATGTGGTAATAAGATCTTCGACCCCGAATTTCAAGGGGCCGACCGTAATGTCAAAAAGATATTCGGGGTGCCAGTAATCCGTCAAGTGCCAGAACTCGCAAGCCGGACCCGCGGGCATATACATGAGACCAATCCGGAACATCGCTTTCCTGCCGTAAGGAAAAACAATATACAGCAGAAGCCAAATGACCAAGACGCAAAAAGAAAAATATAAATAAACCAAATTCATCCCGGGAAAACGCTCCAGTGCCTATAATTTCTGCGATGAGAATACCATTTTACGGAAGGAGAAAGCAACGCCGCCTGAGGGCTCCTTGGTGATGGAAATCAGACAGCTTCAATCCCCTCCGCCAGCCGGCTTAATATCCCATGTAGCCCTTCATAGACCTTCCCGAAATCCGCGCCCCTGAAATCGGCCTCGAACCCGTCGGGGAGGAAAGTCATCTTTCCCTTCATCTCTTTATGGAGGCCGAAGATCTGCTCCGGGCGCACTTTCGTCTCCGGATGGAATATGACCCTGACCCTGTCTTTGACCTCGCTTATTTTCGTGACCGCCAACTTCTTCGAAAGGCGCTTGAGCCTCATTATCTTCAAAAGGGCCGCTACCTCATCGGGAGGGGGTCCGAACCTGTCCTTAAGTTCATTCTGGAATTCGTCGATGTCTTCGTCTTTCGAAAGTGAGGCGATGCGGCGGTAAAAGTTCAGACGCAGCGATATGTCTTCGATGTAGTTCTCGGGGATAAAGGCGGTCGCACGGAGTTCGACCGCAGTCTCCGGCTCCTCCTTCACCTCAAGGCCCTTTGCCTCGGCTACGGCCTGCTCCAGCATCTCTATGTAAAGGTCGAAGCCTATCTCATGGACATGACCCGACTGCTCCGCGCCGAATATATCGCCCGAGCCGCGTATTTCGAGGTCCTTCATGGCGAGTCTGAAGCCCGCGCCCAGGTAACTCATCTCCTGGACCGCCTGAAGCCTCTTTCTGGCCTCCTCGGTCAGAAGCGGATCGGCAGGGGCGATAAAATATGCGTAGCCCTTCAGGCTGGACCTTCCGACCCTGCCGCGGAGCTGGTACAGGTCGGCAAGTCCCATCCTGTCCGCCATGTCGATGATGATCGTATTGGCGCTTGGGATGTCCAGCCCGGACCCGATTATGGCGGTAGAGACGAGCACGTTTATCTGTTTGGTGAAGAACTTATGCATTGCGACCTCTAAATCCCGTTCAGGCATTCTGCCATGCGCTATCCCTATCTTTGCCTCCGGCACAAGCTCAAGTAAATGGCTTGCGGTCTTATGGATATCGCTGATCCTGTTATGGACGAAAAAGACCTGGCCGCCCCTCGCCAGTTCGTGCTGCAGGGCTTCCCTTATGATTTTGTCGTCAAATACGCTTACGACACTCCTGACCGAAAGTCTCTCCTGAGGAGGCGTCTCTATCACGCTTATGTCCCTTATCCCCGACAGCGCCATATGGAGCGTCCTTGGGATCGGCGTCGCGGTAAGGTTAAGCGCGTCGACCCCACGGCTCAGTTCCTTTATTTTTTCTTTCTGCCCCACGCCAAATTTATGCTCTTCGTCGATTATGAGCAGCCCGAGCCGGTTAAAAACCACTTTTTTAGAAAGCAGTCCGTGAGTGCCTATTATGATGTCAATCCGGCCCTGGGCGAGTCTCTTGAGCGCCTCACCGGTCTGTTTCGGAGACTTGAACCTGCTGATAAAATCTATCGTGACCGGGAACCCCGAAAACCGCTCCTTAAACGTGCGGAAATGCTGCTCGGCAAGTATCGTAGTCGGCACAAGCACCGCCACCTGCCTGTGGTCGAAAACCGCCTTGAAGGCCGCCCGCATCGCCACCTCCGTCTTGCCGTACCCCACATCCCCGCAGAGGAGCCTGTCCATCGGCTTTTCCGATTCCATGTCCCGCTTGATATCTTCGATCGCCTTGAGCTGGTCCGGCGTCTCTTCGTAGGCAAAAAAACTGTCGAACTCACGGTGAAGTTCAGTGTCGGCGCTGAAGAGGAAGCCGCGGGCGACACTTCTGCCGGCGTAAAGTGAAAGCAGCTTGGCGGCTATCTCCTGCGCCCGTTTCTTTGCCCTCGCCTTTTTGTTCTGCCATGATTTTCCGCCCAGCTTGTCCATGTGAGGGACAACGCCTTCCTCCGCCCGATACTTTGAAATATTCTGAATGTTCTGTACCGGGATGAAGATCTTCCCGCCGTCGTATTCAATCTGCATGAGCTCGACAGCGGCATCGTCCATCGTCCGCCTTACAGTCCCGGTGAAGCGTCCGATCCCATAGTCCCTGTGCACAACAAAATCACCGGGGGTAATATCGTCGAGCGATGTCAGCAGGTTCGCCAGCTTCGTCTTTTTCATCGGGCGGAAGGCTGTCCTCTCGCCAAAGATCTCCCTTTCGGTAAGGATAATCAGGCCGTCAATGAAAATACCGGCCGAGAGCTCGGCCTCCACAATACAGATATTTCCTTCATAGGACCCGGCCTCCACCGCCGGAATAACAGGGGCAATGACATCGGATTCACGTAATATGTCGACCAGTCTTTCGGCCTGACCTTTGGATGACGCGGTTATGATGACTCTGTGCCGTGTGCTGAGGGTCCTGATATTGACGGTCATTTCAGAAAGTGTGACCCTCTCTTCGGCCAGCACCCCGCAACCTTTCATCGAGAGGATGCCGGCGTCGGCTTCGGTAAGCGGCGCATCATCGCCTGAAGCGCTCTCGTCAGGCGCGGCGCCCCGGAAAGGATACCTGGACAGAACAATCGAATTTTCGGGAAGTCCGGACCGGTCAAGTTCGGGATCAAGGCAATAAATAATTCTGCCCGGAAATATGTCCTGGATCCGCCTGACGCCGGAGGGTTCCGCGGCGGGAAAAAGCAGGACCTCCTCAAGCGGGGCCTTCGACCTCTGGGATTCGACATCGAAGGTCCTGATCTGCTCGATCTCATCACCGAAAAACTCTATCCGGAACGGGTCGGCGGACATCGAGGCGTAAAGGTCGAGTATCCAGCCCCTCAGGCTGTATTCACCTTTGCCTGAAACCATCGGACTGCTCTTATAGCCGAACAGAAGAAGGAACTGCTCCAGATCGTCACGGCTTATGGTGGTCCCGGGCTTAAGTAAAAGCGAGCTTTTTTGAAGCTCGTCCCTGTCCCATAGCGAGGTCTTGAGG
Source organism: Nitrospirota bacterium (assembly GCA_016215155.1). GTDB lineage: Bacteria > Nitrospirota > Thermodesulfovibrionia > Thermodesulfovibrionales > UBA6898 > PALSA-1316. The sequence continues at coordinate 73,260 of JACRLQ010000012.1, read as the reverse complement.
TTTTCCGACGAAGTCACGACCGGGACGGTGTCTCCAATCGACCGGACAAGTTCAGCCCTTGTTCCGGCCGAATCAGGACCGGTAGAGTCGGGGAGAAAGGCCGCTTTCTGCCCGTGAAGCAGGCCCCGGTAAAAGTTGATGTCCCTCGCGAGGACAGCGGCCTTTGATTCGTCGGCCTCCAGGGCTATAAAAGGCCCTTCCCTTATGCTCAGCAGGAGCGCGGCAGCGGATCCCTTCAGATTGTATATGCGCTTATTGCCCGAAAAAAGAGGCGCGAAATGATTTTTAAGAAGACCGGTGATACCCACGTCTCAGGATGAAAGGCCGCGGATCTTTTCGATGATGCGGGTGGTTGAGACCCCTCTGGTAAACGGCAGGCTGAAGGTCTCCGGAACAATGTCGGAGCCCACGATATCTTCCTTTTTCCAGTCCCCGCCTTTTACAAGGATATCGGGCCTGAGAGATTTGATCAGCTTATAAGGGGTCTCCTCGTCAAAGATCGTGACATAATCCACCATCATCAAACTGGCCAGCACCTCCGCCCTCCGGGACTGACTGTTGACCGGCCTGCCGGGTTTCAGACCTGAGACGGAACTGTCGGAATTCAGGCCGACAATAAGAATGTCGCCCAGGCCCCTGGCCTTTTTCAGGTAACGGACATGCCCTATATGGATTATGTCGAAGCAGCCGTTCGTAAAGACGATCTTCCTGCCCCGCGACCGCAACCCCCGGCATACCGATCTGAGCTTTTCCCTGTCCAGGACCTTCTTCACTTATCAGCGATCTCCCTCAATCTGGCCCTGGCCTTGAGCAATATCCCTTTGTCGCCTTTGAAACTTATCTTCCCGATCGCCTCGTCTATCGTAAACCATTCGGCGCTGTCGACCTCGAAGTCGTGATCGGCGGTGTCACCGCTTAGGTACTCCATCAGGTAGAAGTGCACCGTCTTTCTGCACTTTATATTATCTCCCTTGACGTAATACCAGTAATTTATGTCTCCGAGCTTTTCGACGATCCTGCCCGAAAGACCGGACTCCTCCCTGACCTCCCTCACGGCCGTCATCTCCGGGGTCTCGCCCCTGTCGAGGAGTCCCTTTGGAAGGCACCAGAACTTCCCGCCCCTTACTGAGACAAGCACGACCAGTATGTCGTCGCCGGACTTTTTATAGATGACCCCTCCCGAGGAGGTCTGTCTTTTAAGGGCCGCCGGCTTCGTCACTCGGATGACACGGCCTTTCTTATGACGTCCTTCATCCTCTGGGGCTTCATGTCGCGCCCGACACATCCTAGCCTGACGCTGGCCTCCGCGATCACTTCATCAGTGCCTTCCCTGGTGACCCTGTGGCCAAAGCTTATCGACGCCGGACCGGACTTTTCCACCCTTGTACCGACGATCAATATATCGCCATATCTGGCAGGAGAAAGATATTTTACGTTGACCTCTGAAACTACGAAATAAGTGCCCTCGGCCATGAGCGCCTTGAGATCGGCCCCCTTTGACTCAAGAAAGCCCGTCCTTGCCCGTTCGAAGTACCTCAGATAATTGGCGTAGTAAACCACCCCGCCACAGTCCGTGTCCTCGTAATATACCCTTACCTTATGAACGTGGCTTATCACTAAAACATTTTGCCGGACAACAGGCGGCCGAGATCATTATAAAGGGCGAAGACCATCAGGGACAAAAGAAGCGCAATTCCTATTCTCTGTGAAATGGCGATGACCTTTTCGTTGACCGGTTTTTTCCTGATCGCCTCTATGCCGAGGAACATCAGATGCCCCCCGTCGAGCACGGGTATGGGGAAGAGGTTCAGAACTCCCAGGTTGATGCTTATGATGGCCATGAAGGTGAAAAAATTCATGGCCCCCTGGGCGGCCTGCTGCCCTGCCATCTGGAATATCATGATCGGTCCGCCTATCGTGTCCGCCGGGATTATCCGCTGAACGAGCTTTACTATCGAAAGTACGGTCAGCACTGAGATGTCCCATGTACGCTTGACCGCTATAGTCATTGCGCCGCCGATACCGGCCTGCTTTACGGCGGACTTGCCGGAGGGCGATATCCCGATGAGGCCGACGTCCTTATTCTGTCCGAACAGGTCCTTGACCTGTTTTTTCTCCGGCGTAAGGGTAAGCTCAAGATAATCTCCGCCCCTTTTAAGCTTGAGGTGTACCTCCCTGCCCGGGCTGTTATGGATGACCGATGTCATTTCGTCCCACTTCATGATCTGACTTCCGTTGATCTCGACTATCGAGTCGCCCTTCATCAGTCCGTGACGGAAGGCCGGAGAATCAGGACTCACCTCTCCGATTTCCGGCAGCAGGTAGGGGATACCGCCGAGGAAGATCAGGAAAAAAAGGACTGCCGCGAAAATAAGATTAAAAAGGGGACCGGAGAAAACGATCGAAAATCTCTTCCATACGGGCTGATAGTTATAGGCGCGCGCCCTGTCGGACTCCGAAAGCTCCTCGTCAGGCTCTTCCCCGAGCATCTTTACATAGCCCCCGAGAGGGAACGCCGAGATCAGATACTCTGTGTCACCCCTGGTCATCCCGACGATCCTGGGCCCGAACCCAAGGGAGAATTTCAGGACCTTCACCCCAAGGGATTTCGCCACGATGAAATGCCCCAGTTCATGTACGAAGATTAAAATCCCCAGCAGCACTACCGCATATATTATTGTCATTTCCTAAACCTCTCGATATATTTTTCTGAAGTCTCACGGGCCCATCTGTCCGCATCGAGGACCTCGTCAAGGGAGGAGCCCGGACCGGTCGAATGCATGTCCAGGGTCTTTCTGATCACGACCGGGATATCATTGAAGCCTATCCGGTCGGCCAGGAAGGCATGCACCGCGACCTCGTTGGCGGCGTTTAAGACACAGGGCATTGTCCCCCCCTCGCGGAGTGCCTCATAGGCATAATTCAGACAGGGAAAGGTCTTGTGGTCCGGTTTTTTGAAGGTAAGCGTCTCTATCTCATGCAGCTTAAGCCCCTCTATGGGGTCTTTTATCCTTTTGGGATAAGACAGGGCATAGGATATCGGGCCGCGCATGTCGGGCATCGACATCTGCGCCAGGCAGCTGCGGTCCCTGAACTCAACCAGGGAATGTACGATGCTCTGGGGATGGATGAGGACATCTATATCCTCGGGCCGCATATCAAAAAGCCATCTGGCCTCGATCACTTCAAGGCCCTTGTTCATCAGGGTCGCGGAATCGATGGAGATCTTCCTGCCCATGCTCCAGTTGGGGTGCCTGAGGGCCTCGTCCGCCTTGATGCCTTTGAGTTCTTTCCTCGTTCTGTTTACAAAAGGACCGCCCGAGGCGGTCAATATGATCTTTCTGACCTCGCTGAGGGGACTGCTCCCCAGACACTGAAATACCGCGGAATGTTCACTGTCGACCGGTATGATCCTTATGCCTCGCTTACGCGCCCTGGTCATTACGATCTCCCCGGCCATAACCAAGGCCTCCTTATTCGCGAGTCCTACCGTCTTTTTTGCTTCTATGGCCGCGATAGTGGGCATCAGGCCCGCCGCGCCCACGATCGAAGAGACGACAAAATCCGACCCTTTGTAGGCCGCGACCTTGCAGATGCCCTCCACCCCCGAAAGGATCTCCAGCTTTTTAATCTTTCTTCCCAGGGCCTCGGCGGTCTTACCGTCGGCTACCGCTACGACCTCAGGTTTAAATGTCCTGATCTGTTTTTCGAAGAGCGCAAGGTTTCTGCCGGCGGTCAGCGCCACAACCCTGAAATCATCCTTATTATCAGCTGCTACATCAAGACTGCTGCGGCCTATGGAACCGGTCGAACCGAGAATCGTGATCCTTTTCATGTGCATTTATTATACAGGATGGAGGAATGATTTATCTCCGGGGTTTCAGAGAGATTGCGACGATATACCATTGATAAGCGTCCTTGCAAGCTCAATCGCCTCTTCACGTGAACTGACTTTAAATGTGTCCTGGGCGTCTCTGACGATACCGAGAATCCTCCCGATTTCAGTGCCCGGCTTCATGCCCATTGCGATAAGATCGTTGCCGGTCACAAAGGGTCCTGTCACGAGCTGCGCCCTGGTTTCCAAAAAATAACCCCTGATTGCCTCGGTGGCCCAGCGCATATGGTTCTGTCTGTACTCTTCAGAGGCGTCAGGGCCCAGAATCGACATCACATCCGCCATGCTCAGAATGAGGGCCGGGATGGACGCGTCCATCATTTTCCTAAACCATCTTACCACTGTGGCAGGCCTCGTTTTATTTGAGGCCAGGTCCAGAATTTTCAGGTGTTCACTTACAAGAAGAACGAGAAACTCCACTGAGTCGGTCGACATCCTGAGCCTCCGCGCCGCTGCCCCGACCATTTTTGCGCCTTCCCCGGCGTGGCCGTAGAACCGCACCTTGCCTGTTGCGGCATCGACGTTACGGGTAGAGGGCTTGCCCATGTCGTGAAGAAGCGCCGCAAGTTTCAGAAGCGGCAGCCTGTGAAAACCGGAAAGAAGTTTGCCGACATCCCTAGCTGCGTCTCCGAAATAGTCATGGAGATTGTGTGCAATACGTTCCGTATTTTCGAGGACCATCAGGGAATGTGTCCACACGTCTTTGTGATGATAGCCATTTTGGATACAGCCCTTCATGGGGATTATCTCCGGGAATATGATTTCAAGGATGCCCAGACCGTCCATCAGCTCAACAAATCCGGCGGAGCCGGAGGTCTCAAGAATCAGTAGCAGTTCGGTCATGATTCGCTCAGCCGATACCTCACCGAGCCTGGGAGCCCTCAATTTCATCTCGCCGGCAGTCGACTCCTCGATTCCGAAGCCAAAACAGGCAGAGAAACGAACGGCCCGGAGTAGCCTGAGGGGGTCATCAGTCAGGGAGTTCGCATCGACCATCCGGATCATGCCTTTTTGAATGTCTTGACGTCCCTGACATGGATCTATGACTTCCCCAAGCCGGCAATCCTTTTCTATCCGTATAGCCATCGCATTGATGGTGAAGTCTCTCAGCCTGAGATCGTCGACGACATTAAACCCTCTGATCTCGGAGATGTCAAGGTATCTGGAGGGGTCCAGCCTGTCGACTACGCGGAAACAGGGCTGATGGGGCTTCTTCTCCATGACCACAAGAGTGGCGCCATGCACCTCCGAAAGCCGTCTGGCAAACCCTGCTGCGCCCCGGCATATCAGGTCCAGGTCCTTCGGCGCGCCTCCCATCAGGAGGTCTCTCACCGACCCGCCCACAAGGTATATCTCGGGAAGCCCGAAGGATAGACCCTGAAACCAATTCTTTAATGACAGGACTTCCATGATATTAAGCCTCGTGTGCATAATAATCGGCCAGCAACTCCGCCTGATTTAAAACGGTAAGCAAGTTTAGCCCCTCCCGCCATTTACACTCACCCCGCAAAAACACCATATTTTTTCATTCAGCGGCAGAATATCATTCGCTATTAAACATCATCGTTTGAGCAGGCAGTAAGATTATTGTCAGGGGAAAAGCCCTTTATCCGGGTTATCTGATAATCTTAAGCGCGTAGCAGACGAAGTACAGGGCAGGACCGGCAAAGGTAGCGCCGTCGATCTTGTCGAGTATCCCGCCGTGGCCCGGCACGATAGTCCCGGAGTCTTTGACTTTTGCGTCGCGCTTGAACATCGACTCTACAAGGTCCCCTATTATCGTCGAGGCCCCTATCGAAAGGCCCATTATCGCCGCATGGACCAGGGACAAATTCATATTCAGGGCATACTTTAAAAGAATACCTCCTGCCACCCCTCCTAAGAGAGAACCCACCCCTCCCTCCATCGTCTTATTGGGGCTGATCTCTTCATATAACTTATGCCTCCCCATACTCTTGCCCACATAATATGCGGCGCTGTCCGCGGCCCATACGGCCCCATAAAGGAATATCAGCCAGCTTTGAGATGCCATGGCAAGATTGATCTGAAACGTGAGGAGCCCGGGAATATAAGCCAGCCCGAGCATCGCAGTGGCCGCATCGACCATTGACAAGGTCGGGTCGCGCTTCATGAAGAGTCTGACAGTGAGGACCAGAAGTACGGTGACAAGATAGAGCGAGAAGAGCTTTTCCGGCGACCTGAAACAGGCGATCATCAGTCCGGCGCCGATGAGGATGGCCAGATATTTAAGGATATTTTCCAGCAGGAACATCGAGTAAAACTCGTAGAGCCCGACCGCGGCGATCGCGGTGATCAGGTAAACGCTGTACTGGACCGGCAGTTTCATTACATAAAGATAAAGAAGAGGTATGAAAATAACCGCGATGACAAGCCGTTTAAGATGCATTTGACCTTACCTGGATCGCCCCGAAGCGTCTCTCCCGGCCCTGGAAATCGCGTATGGCCAATTTGAGTTCCTCTTTGTCGAAATCGGGCCAGAGCGTATCCGAGAAGTACAGTTCGGCATATGCGCTCTGCCACAGGAGGAAATTCGAAATCCGTCTTTCGCCGGACGTCCTGATTATAAGGTCCGGAGGAGGAAGACCGGCCGTGTCAAGATACGACGAAAAAGACTCCTCGTTGATTTCATCCCCGCGGCGCCCGGCGTCAAGCGCCTTCCTCACCGCCCTGACTATCTCGTTTCTTCCGCTATAACTAAGGGCGGTCACAAGCGTCATGCCCTTGTTGGACGACGTCTTTTCTTCCGTCTCCTTTATAAGCTTCTGTATATTAACAGGCAGGCGCCAGATCTCCCCTATCGCGCGATACACGATGTCCTGCTTCATTAGGTCCGCAAGCTCTTTCCTCAGGTAATGCTCAAGGAGCTTCATGAGCATCGTGACCTCCGTCTCCGGTCGCTGCCAGTTTTCAGTCGAAAAGGTGTAGAGAGTGAGACACTTAATGCCTAATTCGGCGGAGGTCTCGATTATCTCTTTTGCCCTTTCAGCCCCCCTGCGGTGCCCCTCGATCCGCGGCAGTCCCCTCAACTGGGCCCATCTGCCGTTTCCGTCCATTATGACACCGATATGCAGGGGAAGTCCGCCCGGCAGATCCATTCTCCTACCTGCCTTTCACCGAATAAATATACAGCATGGAACCAAGCGGGCTCTCGCCCTTGAGCAGATTTTCGAACTTAAGCCCCATAAAAGGGCTTGAAAGGACGATGACCCTGTCTCCGGTAACGGCGTAATCCAGAAGAGACCCTTTGATGCCGTCGATCATCACCCCTTCATCCATCGAAAATCCGTTCCACCAGTAGTTTTTTATTGAGGAACTTTTGTATCCGACAGTGCGGACCATATCGGCAAGAGGGGTCCTCGTAACGACCATGATCTCTCTGTGCCTCTGGACCAGCCTGTCTTTTACAGACCACTCTCCCGCTTCGACATAGCTCGCCGGGGACGACTTTTTGAAGGTCGTAATGAAGCCTCCGGTTGCGGCGTTGCTCTTCCATACCCTCGTCCCTTTTTCATCATAAAGGTTCAGAAACCCCTTGTCGTCATAGGCAAAAAGAAGGGCTTCCTTCTGCGGGCCGGAGAAAGATACGAAGTCATAGATATTGACCCCTCTTGGGGTTTTGATCGTTTCTCCCAGCGCATATTCACCTTTCCAGACAACGTTTACTATGCCGCTGCCGAACCCTTCGCTTTCGGAATACGACTGGGCGATAAGACCGTTGCCGCTTTTTCTCAGAAAATGCCTCGTCTCCCAGAGCTTTTTGAAACCGGAACCGTCGAATTCATATATATACGAAACCACGTCGCCCCCCTTCATGGAAGTCACGATGATCTCGTCTTTACCGTTTTTGTTGAGGTCCAGGGTATCTATCCATACATGGTCATCCGACCCGGAGCCCTTGATCTCCCATAAAAGCTGAAGGTCGGTGGAAGGCATATATATACGAATATCGCTTCCGTTACTTATAAGAAGCTCCTGCCTTCCGTCACCCGCAAAGTCTCCTGTCGCAAGATGCCGGCCCCTGAAAGGCAGATTATAACTCATGACGGCCTCACCCGCGCGGGGCGTAAAAAGCGTTTCTCCGAACTTCAGGTCCTTCGAAAATTCGGCCGCAATCCTGGTCTCGGTATCTATAAATTTAGACCCGTCGGAGACCCAATATACGCGCTCTCTGAAAAAGGCGTTTTTGTCCTCCTCCCTGGCCGTCAGTATCAGGGCTATATCAGCGCCCCGCCTGGAGGCCTCCTCCAGCACCTTTTTCTCATCAGAAGTCTCCAAAGAGGTATCGATCATATCGATCCTGCCCGTGGCCTTGAGTTTTCTGTGGAGATCGTCCGCGAGGTACCAGTCAACTCCCTTGTCCTGACAAAAGAGCATCCTGACCTTTGTATCGGAGAGTCTGACCCTGTCACCGGGTTTGGCCTCACCCTCTATCATGACTCCGGATGATCCGCCGGCCTTAACTTCTCTGACCTCAATCTTGCCTGCCGGGGTCTCTATCTTACCCATAACTTCCTTGGTGACCGGATGTATAAAGGGCGCTCCCTCTCTGGATACCCTGAGTCTCATACCTGGTTTCAGCAGGTCCTTTTCTCCGACCGAAAAATAAACGGTCTTCCCCTCGGTCCGGTCAACCGAACCTGAGACCGGATTAAAATAAGACGCTGTAAGATTGGCTAGCGTTGCCAGCGGGTCTTCCTCAGCGTACGCTGAAGCAGCCAGAAGCAGAAAACATATTAACGTCGAAAAAGTCTTTCTCAATTTGCGTCCTCCATAAAACGTATCGTAAATTCCATTTGCTTCTTCCCGTCCATCTCGATGCGATGGACAAAAAGAAACGAGGTCCCCTGGTAAAGCCTCTCTATCCCCTGTTCCGACAAGGAAATAGTCTCGACCGGATAGTGCCAGAGGTCGATCGGACCACTAAAGGCAAAGGAGAGCTTAAGCTTAAGATGGCCATCCCTGATGCTGAAGCCGCTTACGCCTTCATGTGAAGCCATGCTGTTTACAGGGAGTGTCTCTCCGAGGTCCTCGATGGTCGCATAAGGAGAGCCCAGGAGGGAAATGTTCATCTCCGGGGCGAAGGACCCGCTGAAAGAGCCCTCAAGTGAGTACCTGACCCGGAGAGAATTCCCGGCTGAAATAGTGACCGTTTTATTTATAATAAAAGGTCTGCCCAGGACTCTGCCCTCTCTGTTGAAAGTGAGCATTACATCGCCCGCCTTTACCGCTGATTTCAGACTATAGCGGCTGTCGATGAAGTCGCCCAATTCTTCGTATCCGGACTTTGCCACGTCCTGAATTTTAGCGCCGTAAGACATGAAACGGTCGAGCAGGGAAGTCCTTCTGGAGTCATCGTAGATCAGGTAATCGGAGAGACCTTCCTCCTTGAGTACAAGCTGGTCATGTATAGTCTTCGTAGCGTCTTCGGCCGGACCGGACGCCGTGGCCAGCTTCGAGTGATAGGCCTCCGGTCTTCTGGCAAGGATGTCGAGGACGTTCACCAGCTTCTTTTTCAGGGAGATCTCAGACAGACTGCCGGACCGCTCCGTGGCCACAACGGTAAGGTCACGGGTGCAGGCAGTAATATCCGCATAACCGTCACAGTCAAAATCGGACCTCTCGGAAACAGGGTATTTATTCCGAAGGTCACAGGCAAGGGATTCGGCCTTTATGAGATGCCGGTAGAGGGCCGACCTCAGATGGGGCAGGTAGAGCCCTCCGAAGACGCCGTGCCAGTAGGCGTCGTTGCATTGGCCCTTCCTGAGTTCATCGAGGGCCTTAAGTCCTTTGCGTCCGTCGGCCTTTAAGGCCGAGTGTACTTTTTTGCTTATGGTCATCATCCTCTTATGTATATGGTTCGCCTCGGGATATTTAACCATAAACGACCGCCAGATGCCCCCCCGAAGGAGTTGCCTGGATTTCTCGCCGACTATTTTTTCGAGTTCCTTTGACACATATTCATATTCAAGCGAGGCCTCCGAAGGCAGGGTCCATTCCCCCATCTCCCTGTATGAAGCGGTGGGCAGATAGACCCTGCCGGCCGGCGGGAACTTCGCATGGTACTCACTGAAGGTGGTCGTCTCGATCCAGTCGGAGTTTCTCCTGAGTTCGCTGAAAAAGTTGTTCAGCCACCCGTCTTCGTAACAATGCTTGTAGGTCTTGGGCCAGACGCCGAATTTCTCGCCGTCGTCCGCCATCGTCAGAAGCGGATCGCCTCCCCTTATATGTATGGACCTGAAATATGAAAAAAGTTCATCAATAGACCTGAAGGGTATAAAGTAACGGAGCTTTTCGCTCCCGGGGAAGACACTTACCGCCGATCCCTGGTCCTCTGTTTTATAGTAGCCCAGAAGGTCCCCGTCCCCGAGCCCGGTCAGCTTGAAATGGTAATCGTCGACCGGCAGGTAAGAGATCCCGGCCTGCGCCATGCAGCGCGGCATATTCGGCTCCCAGACCCTTTCGGCCAGCCACATTCCCTTGGGGTCATAATTGAGATGTTTCCTGATGAACTCAGACAGGGCGGTAATCTGCGGCGCCCTGTCCTTTTCAGGGAGCACGGACAATATAGGTTCATAAAAACCGCCTGACAACATCTCGACCCTTCCGTCATCCACAAGAGAGCGTATCATTGCTATGGCCTCCGGATGTCTGTCTTTTATCCACGACAGCAGGTGGCCCGAATAATGAAGCACTGTTTTTACGTCCGGTTGTCCTGTCAACGTCTCGATAAACGGAAGATAAGACTTTTCATAGCAGTCTTCGAGAACATGGTCGAAATTTCCGACCGGCTGATGGTTATGAAACGCAAGAATCAGATGAAGTTTCGACATTATATCCTATCGTCTGACAGTTACCGGATTTGTCACTGTCAAAATGTTTTCCTCCGCATGGAAATGTCCTTTTTTTGGTTATTCAATATACCACAAACGGGATGAAGTTTAAAATGAAACGGCTCCGGTGCCGGGGTTACGATTGAAGCAAAACCAGGTTGTCCCTGTGAATTATCTCTTCGGAATATTTATAGCCGAGTATGCCTTCGATCTCGGACGACTGTCTCCCCATCACCTTCCTGATATCATCGGCAGAATAGTTGGTAAGTCCTTTCGCAAGCCGTTTTCCCCTGGCGTCCAAACAATAAACAGGGTCGCCCAGCTCAAAATCACCAGATACGGAAGTGATCCCTGAGGGCAGGAGACTCCTGCCCATCCCGGTGATGGCCCTTACCGCGCCTTCGTCAAGTTCGACGGAGCCCATCGCGCGGCTGCTGTAAGCGATCCATCCCTTCCTGTGAGACAGGCGCTCAGTCCCGGGTTTGAAGAAGGTCCCCCGCGGCCTTCCCCTCAACAGGGAGACCAGATGTCCTTTTTCTCTTCCGTTTACAATAGTTACCGCGATGCCGTGCGACGTGGCCTTTCTTGCCGCAAGGACCTTCGAATACATCCCTCCGGTGCCCAGCTGACTTCCCGCGCCTCCGGCGTTCTTCTCTATGGAGTGGTCAATCTCCTCGACAACCGCTATCAGTTCAGCCTCCGGGTTAATCCTCGGGTCTTCCTTATATAACCCGTCGACATCCGACAGTATTATCAGGTGATCGGCCTCGATAAGGATCGAAACCAGGGCGGCAAGATTATCGTTGTCTCCGAATTTAATCTCGTCGGTCACGACAGTATCGTTTTCATTTACAATCGGGACGACTCCATATGAAATGAGGGTCAACAGCGTATTTTTCGAGTTGATATAACGCTTGCGGTTGGAGAGGTCGTCCCTCGTAAGAAGTATCTGGGCCACCTTTGTATCATGGTCGCCGAAAGTTTTTTCGTATGCCCACATAAGACTGCTCTGCCCTATCGCCGCCGCCGCCTGCTTCAGCATGATCTCCTTCGGTTTTGTGCTGAGCCCCAGTTTCTTCATTCCCGCGGCAACAGCTCCGGAGGACACGACAACGATCTCGCACCCGTGGGACTTCATCTCGACAATATCCGAGACTATGGCCGCGAGACGTTTCATGTTAAGCCCCTCTTTATCGTCGGCCAGTATGTTGCTCCCGATTTTAATAACAATTCTTTTCATTTTGAAAATTATAACTTACTGGACGTTCTTTGTCATTAGAAGCTCAGTGCCGGGAAAACAACACGCCGTCTTAATTTTTAAGCACCGCGAATATCATCAAAGCGGCAGATATGCCCTGGGATTGAGGTCGGGGCCGGCCAGAAGCCCCTTTCTGAAGCGATGATAACCGGCCGCGGCGATCATCGCCGCGTTGTCGGTGCACAATGAAATGGATGGGACGTACACCTCAACCCCCTGCGAGTCTCCCATCTCCCGGATCCTCTGCCTGAGCAGGCCGTTGGCCGAGACCCCTCCGGAGATGACGACCCTTTTGACCCCTGTGGCGGCGACGGCCCACTCGACCTTTCTGACGAGGACGTCTACGACCGCCGCCTGAAACGCCGCGGCGACATTCTCTTTCCGGGACTGGCTGAGAGTCGGAGGCAACGGTACGGAGTTGAGGGACATGTCGGCCTGTTTTTTCAACTTTACCTTCTCGCGATTGACATAATTAAGGACTGCTGTCTTAATTCCGCTGAAGCTGAAGTCAAGGGTGTCAGGGAGGAATGACCTCGGGAAATCTATCTCCCCGGGGTCTCCCTTTGCCGCCAGCCTGTCTATTACAGGCCCTCCCGGATACCCCAGACCAAGTATCTTGGAGACCTTGTCATAGGCCTCTCCCGCGGCGTCGTCCCGGGTCCTTCCGAGTTCGGTATATTGTCCGAAATCCTCGGCCTTATAAAGACTAGTATGGCCCCCTGAAACTACCAGGGAAATAAAGGGAAAGGAAAGGCCGGGAGATTCGAGAAACGGTGAGAGCAGGTGCCCCTCGAGGTGGTTTACCGCGACAAGCGGTATATGCCCCGCATGACAGACCGCCTTTGCAAAAGAACACCCGACAAGGAGGGAACCTATCAGCCCGGGCCCCTCGCACACCGCAACGGCATCCAGGTCTTTTAACGTAACGCCTGCCGACTTAAGGGCCTCATCGACCACGGGAACGATCATTTCGATATGTCTTCTCGAGGCGAGCTCGGGCACTATACCGCCGTATCTTGAATGTATTTCCGCCTGCCCTGAAACCACGTTAGATCGTATAGTTGCGCCGCCTTCAACCACGGCGGCGGAGGTGTCGTCACAGGAGGTGTCGATTCCCAGAAGAAGCATGGGTTATTATATAGGAGTCGGGTTGACATTTTCATGTCATTTCGAGTAGATTACTTAATCTAATTTTAAAGGAAGGTAGTCATCTGCAATGAAGACCCAGTTTGCTAAAAAGAGTGATATTGTTCAGAAATGGTATGTCGTCGACGCCAAGGATGCCGTACTCGGCAGACTGGCCGTAAAAATCGCCACTTATATAAGAGGCAAGAACAAGCCCATCTTCACCCCTAACGTTGACACCGGCGATTTCGTAATCGTTGTCAATGCCGACAAGATAAGGTTGACCGGCAACAAGATGGACGACAAGGTCTACTATCATCACACTGGTTATATAGGCGGCATTAAGGGCCAGACGGCCAGGGAGCTGAACGAGAGCAAACCCGCGGCCATCATCGAGAAGGCTGTTTGGGGGATGCTCCCTAAAAACAGACTCGGCAGGGCCATGATAAAAAAGCTTAAAGTCTATGCAGGACCTGAACACCCGCATCAGGCACAGTCACCACAGGTTTTACAGTAAGTTATCATAAATTATAAGGACTAAAGGAGCATATTTTTCATGGCAGAAATCAAATACGGCGCAACAGGCAGACGGAAGACCTCAATAGCCCAGGTCAACATCACCCCGGGTACGGGTAAAATCACTGTCAACAAAAAACCGATAGACACCTATTTCCCGAGGGAAACCCTCCGCATGATCATCCGCCAGCCGTTTGAGCTTATCGGCGCGACCGGCAAACATGATACAACAGCCAGCGTCAAGGGCGGCGGCGCAACGGGACAGGCAGGGGCGGTAAGACTTGGAATTTCAAGGGCACTTATAAAGATGGACAGCGACCTCAGACTCAAGCTGAAAAAGGAAGGCTTCCTGACGAGAGACCCAAGAGAAGTCGAGAGAAAGAAATACGGGCTCAAGGGCGCAAGGAAACGTTTCCAGTTCTCAAAGAGATAATAAGGTTTCTGACTACGTATATAAAAAAGGCCCGTTTAATCACGGGCCTTTTTTTTTAATATCTACAAGGTGTTGCAGGCAGAACTTTTTCGGCATTCCCATCTGCTGCAACTGATTAATAACTTAAATATTTATAAATAACCAAAGGACAAAACTTATGTTAAAAGTGGCTATATGCGGTGCAAGCGGTTATACGGGCATCGAACTTTTAAGGATACTGGCGGGACATCCCGGGGTCAGGATAACGGCCGTAACGTCGGAGAGATCAGCGGGTAAAAAGGTGAGCGATGTCTTTCCTCACCTTAGCGTCTATGGCGGCCTTAAATTTCAGCCGATGGACCGGGACGCCCTGGTTGATAAGGCGGACCTCTTTTTTCTCGCGCTCCCGCATGGGGCGTCACAGGAGGCGGTCAGCTATTTTTTCAGCCGCAAAAAGTTGGTTATAGATCTCTCGGCCGACTTCAGGCTCTCTGATGAAAAGGTCTACGAGAAATGGTACGGGCTTGAGCATAAATTCATACCGGCCTTGAGGAAGGCGGTCTATGGCCTTCCGGAACTCTACAGGGCCCGCATTAAGAAGGCGAAGCTGATAGCAAATCCCGGGTGCTACCCCACAAGCGCAATACTTGGACTTATGCCGGCGCTCAGGAGCGGGATCATCGATACGTCGAATATCATAGTCGATTCGAAGTCCGGCGTCACAGGGGCAGGCAGAAAGGCCGACCTTGCCGTATCGTTCTGCGAGGTCAACGAAGGGTTCAAGGCCTACGGTATAGGCAATCACAGGCATACTCCCGAGATAGAGCAGGAGCTCTCCGGCATACACGGCAAAAACATTACCGTGAATTTCACCCCTCACCTCCTGCCGGTCGACCGGGGGATACTGACGACAATTTATGCCCGTGTATCGAAGAAGACCTCACAGGAGGAGGTCGGCGGGATTTATCAGAAGGCCTACAAAAAGGAACCGTTTGTGAGGGTCCTTGCCGCCGGGGTATATCCGAACATAAATAACGTCCGGGGCTCGAACTTTTGTGACATCGGAGTGAAACTCGTCGAGCGGACGAGCACACTCATTATTGTCTCGGCCATCGATAACCTGGTCAAGGGCGCATCAGGCCAGGCAATACATAACATGAATATTATGACGGGCTTCAGGGAGACCGAGGGGCTTCAGAATATGGCCCTGTTTCCGTAGATAACCCCTCCTGCCCTCCCCTTTAATGGGAGGAATCGACATTGCCCTGTTAGGGTATGAGGGGGGTATCGGGGGAGTTATGGAGCGTCAAACATAAATGAAAAACACACTAAAACAGGAGTTTATTTTATGAAAAACATGATTCCTAAAGGTTTTATATTTTCTACGGTCGAGGCGGCGGTGAAGAAACCCGGGAGGCAGGACATCGCCCTTATTGTCTCGGCGGTCGAGGCCGATATGGCCGGGACCTTCACGACAAACACCGTAAAGGCCGCGCCTGTTAAGATCTGTATGAAAAAAATCGCCTCATGCACGGGCCAGGCCATCGTGGTAAACAGCGGCAACGCTAACGCCTGCACCGGGCAGCAGGGGATGAAGGACGCCAGGGAGATGATCCGTATCGTCTCGAAGGAGACAGGCCTCGGCCAGGACCTGGTCTATATCGCTTCGACCGGCGTAATAGGCACGCCCCTTCCGATGGAGCGGATCAGGCAGCCGCTTAAGACCCTGGCAAAGGAGATCGGCAAGGCGACCCTCGACGAGGTCGCAAAGGCGATCATGACGACCGACACCTTTCCGAAGGTCGTGCACAGGAGGCTGAAGATAGGCAATGTGAGCGGGACGGTCTCGGGCATATGCAAGGGCGCGGGGATGATAGCTCCGAATATGGCGACGATGCTCTGCTTTATCCTGACTGACTTCGCGGTGGGCAAAAAGACGCTGTCCGCCGTGCTCAAAAGCTCGGTCAAAAGGTCCTTCAACCGTATAACGATAGACGGAGATATGTCGACGAACGATACCGTACTGATGATGGCAAACGGTCTGGCGGGGAATGATCCGGTGACCGCAAAATCCCAGGACCTCGTGAAATTCCAGAAGGCGGTCGACGAGATCACCTACGAACTTGCCGAACTTGTGGTGAAAGACGGCGAAGGCGCGACAAAACTTGTCGAGGTGCTGGTAAAGGGCGCCCGGACAGAGAAGGACGCCGAGAAGGCGGCCTTTTCAGTGGCAAACTCGTGCCTCGTAAAGACGGCGGTCCACGGAAACGACGCCAACTGGGGCAGGATCATCTGCGCGGTCGGCTATTCCGGCATATCCTTTAAGGAAGAGAGGGCCGACATCTACTTCAACAAGGTAAAGGTGGTCAAGGACGGCCTTGCCAATAACAAGGACAAAGAGGCCACGGAGGAACTCAAGGCAAAGAAGATCAGGATTACTGTCGACCTTAAATCAGGAAAGGCCGGGGCAAAGGTGCTTACCTGCGACCTGTCCGAGGCGTATGTCCGCATCAACGCGGAATACAGGACGTAGAAAACGGATTGAAAAGGCAGATGAATTATTTATATAAATTTCATCTGCCTTTTGTCGTCTTTCTGACGGGCGCCTGTGTCCTGATAATAGAGATTATAGCGACCCGCATTTTATCTCCGTATTTCGGCAATACCATATTTACCTTTTCCAGTGTCATCGGCACCGTGCTTGCCGCCCTGAGCGCCGGCTATTACTTCGGAGGGAAACTCGCCGACAAGTACCCCTCGTATAAATTTTTCTATTCCCTCATTTTGTGCAGCGGCCTGAGTATCCTGCTGCTTTATGCCCTCATGGTCCTCCTGCTCCCGAAATTCGGATACCGGCTGTCGATCATTAAGGGGCCGATCGTTGCGGCCGGTATTTTATTTTTTCTGCCCGCACTGCTGCTCGGCGCGCTGTCTCCGTTTGCCGTCAAATTACAGGGCCTGCGCTTTGCCGAAGAGGGGATCGGCGGCATCACGGGCGAAATTTTCTTTTGGTCTACCCTGGGCAGTATCGCCGGATGCATGCTTGCCGGGTTTGTGCTAATTCCCCGCTTCGGAATTGACACCCTCGTTCTGTCCATCGAGCTCATCCTTACAGCCCTTGGACTTGTCCCGCTGATCAAAATCGGGGTGAGCGGAAAGACCCTGGGGTCGGTCATGTTCCTATTGCTCACTTCAATGTATCTGCTTGTAAACGCGCTGCCTTCCAAAGATGATACCGTCATATACTGTCGCGACGGGGTGTATGAAAAAATCACCATTAATGACTCCTGGTATGAGGGACGTCGGACGAGATTTTTCCAGCAGGACCGGAGTAATTCAGGCGCCATGTTTCTGGACTCTGACGACCTGGCGCTTGACTACACGAAATATTATGTTCTGTATAAGGTCTTCAGGCCGGACCTGCGGCGCGTCCTGGTGATCGGCGGCGGGGCGTACTCCATACCCAAGGCCCTGCTGAGAGACGTTCCGGAGGCGGTCGTCGACGTGGCTGAAATAGAGCCGTCTCTGCCGGAATTGGCCCGGACATATTTTAAAGTCGAAAAAACGGCGCGCCTGAACACCATTATAAAGGACGGCAGACGGCTGCTTCACGATACAGACGTAAAGTATGACCTTATATTCAGCGACGTGTACTACTCCCTGTACTCCATTCCCGCCCACTTTACCACAAAAGAATTTTTTGAACTTGCAAAGGACCGCCTGAGCAGGGACGGTATATTCATGGCCAACGTAATCGGCGATTTGTCCCGGCAGGAGGCGTCATTTCTTATGTCTGAAATGGCGACGTTCAAGTCGGTTTTTCCAAATAGTTATTTCTTTGCCGTCGAGTCGCCGGACAAGACTGATGCTCAGAATATTATCTTTGCCGGCTACAATAGCGACAACCTTATCGATTTCAGCGACCCGAAGATCGCGGAAAATGAAAACCCGGTCATCGCATCGCTCGGAAGGAAAATCATCGCCCCCGGCAGGTTCGACGTGTCCTCATACCCGATACTCACCGATAATTATGCTCCGGTGGAATACCTGACCGCGCAAATCCTGAGAAACAGGTTCGGCCGCTGAGCTTTCATATCATGGGATCTCAATGCCGTCAGCAATGACCGTACCGCTGCTGATGACCAACGGTCCGCCAGTCAACCTCGCAGGCCCCGTCACCTGCGAATAACCGCAGTCGTAGCCTCCCTTAAGGGTAATCGTCTTTTCCTTGTCGAAAACAAGCGCGGCCACCGGATAGTCGAGCGCCCTCAGCCTGTATTCCGCGGTAATAAGAAAAGGGTTGCTATATGCCGCTTCGATCGAGGCATAATAGACAATACCAACCTGGACTTTGGTTGAAGAGCAGGCATTGAAATATGCGTTTGCGAATTTCTCGGAATTCATGGTGACATCACATACCGGGTCATTCCCAAAGCAGTCACCCAGCCATCTTTCAAAAAAAGACTGGCCATCCACCTGCGTTGCAGTCAACCGGACCTGCTGAGCGGCAGGGAAAGACGCATCGCAGACCGACTGCTGCCCGGTAGTGTTGCAGGATATCCCGCCGGGGGAGCTCGTCACCTCGTCAACAGCCGTACCGTGGTTTGTTACATGCAACAGATAGTTTGCCGGCTGGTTGCAGGTAAGGACAAGCCCCCAGGAATCAAGGTACAGCAGCCCGCTTGAGCCGTTTATGTCAGCCACCCTGAGAGTCCAGGTCCCGCCGCCGGCTTGACCATCGAATGAGTTCAGAGGATTGTTCGGGGTAAGGCTGCCGGACAGAGCCGGCGGAGTCAATGAGCACTCGTCCTCAGCCGGCTGGGAGGCTTCATCATCCAGAAAGGCAAATATATCCTGACCGGTGCAGCCGTTTTGCACGGCAGGATCACCCGGACGGTCTATGATAACCGAACTCGCATTTGCTCCCTCATTGCTATAAAGCAGTTCGGCCCTGAAGCTGCCGACGGAAGAATGTCGCGCCCCAATAAATACGTCTACATCCGAAACGGCGGGACACTCTTCCAGCGGTATGCTGATAGTGGAGTCAACCCCGGCAGGATAGCCCGACGGAATCTGCATGGGGAGATTCACGGCAGAAAAAAACCTGGTGTTGTTGTTCTGGGGGATGCAGGAGATTACACCTCCGCTGAACTGCGACTGATTGTCGAGAACGTCCCTGTAACAGAGCCTGTAATAATAGGTCGCCCCGGTTATAAGTCCTGAATGCACATAGCTCAGGGCATTCCCGGCATAGGTCTGCGAGCCTCCGGCACAGCTTCCGGGAGGCGCATTCTGGGCAAACCTCAATTCGTACGGCTCCGTCATATGCAGGCCCGCGCCGATGTCCTGAGCCATGTTCCAGGTAAGGAGGCACTCTCCCCCTCCGGCGTCGCCTCCGCCGCGACTGCTGAACAGGGTCCCTGAAACAGGGCCCTGAAGGTCGATCGTGATTGTGGCATCAGGGTTGTCCAGTATGCCGGAGGGATTCGGAGAAGTTATTGCCGATACCCTTGCAGTATGTGCCTCGCCATCCGTAACCGTGGATTTAAAGTCGTATACTATCATATAAATTGCCTGGGTTGACGACACGGTCAGATTGTTTACAGGGATTACAGCCGGAGATACCGGATTTGTAAGGGTCCCTTTGAGCGTATCAGACGGGTCCCACTCAGGCATAGGGCCTGTGTTTTCATAAATGTGTATGGCCGCGACATTCTGCATGTTCGGTCCGGAGACCGTTATCGCCGTAACGTCGGCTGTGCCTGTTGCTATTTCGAGGGTGAACCTGCTTATCAGCTGCTTCATGCTCGCTGAGCCCACGTACCGGTCGGGCGGAGAAGAAGCGTCACCTGCAATAACGGTAGAGTCGGTAATACAGCTGAAGCGCAGACCCCATGAAACCAGGGTCCCGAGGTCATCAGCCATCGAATCCGATGCATTCAAGATCCATGTCCCTGACATCTCCTCACCGTTAAAGACACTAAGCGGATTGGCCGGGAGCACGGAACCGCCGATTGCGGGAGGAGTTGCGGAACATTGGCTCTGAACAGGCAGTGTGGCGCTGTCGTCGAGGACTGCGTTGATATCATCGCGTGGGCAATTGGAACTATTCACTATCAGAGCGCTTGTCTGGGTCTCCAGGTGAGTCAGGGTAATGATCAGGTCGCCGACAAAGGGATGCGCGGCCTGCAGCAGGACGTCAAGGTCGGTTATTGTCGAACACTCCCCGGGAGGGATTGTTATCAGCGAATCCGTCCCCGTGGGGTTATTGTCAGGAATGTCCTTAGGTACGTCGGAACTTATCTTATAGAATATACCGTTATTCCAGGGACTGCAGGAAACCGGGTTACCGGAATACTCCGACAGATTGCCCAACGCATCTTTATAGCAGAGCCGGTAATAATAAGTGGCCCCGTTGCTCAGTCCTGAATGCAGATACCCCGCCCCGGTCCCGAGATAGACCTGTGAACCTTCGGAACAGCTTCCGGGAGGAGTGTCCTGCTGATACCGCACCACATTGGCTTCCGCCGGATGCATACCGGAACCGCTGTCCACGGCATGGTCCCATTCGAGAAAACAGCTTGCTTCAGCGGGGCGGGCCTCAAAAAAAGCCCCGCTCGCCGGGGCCTGAGAATCTATAGTAACGGCGGCATCCGCATCGTCATAATAATAGACCGTGTAGGCAGCGGTGATTTCGGTCAGCGAGGCCGTCAGGGTCTGGCCGTCTGTCGGAGAAGGTATGATGTCGTAAACTATAAGATACTGCGCCGGCGTCGTCGAAACCGAAATGCCGTTCGTCAAGGTCACCTGAGCAGGAGATACGGGGGAAGCAAGCGTACCCAAGAGCGTATCAGCGGCATCCCATTCATTCGGGACCGTCCCGCTGTCTTGGTATATCCTGAGGACAGCCACATTGTCCATATTCGATCCGGATACGGTGACGGCCGTCACCGTATCCACACCTGCAACGGTCCTGACTGTAAAGGAACTGACAGTCTGGTTGACACTGCCGGGACCGGCAAACCTGTCCTGAGGAGCAGCCCCGTCACCGACCACGATCGACTGATCACCCGCACAGGTAATATCCAGACTCCAGGAGTCAAGGCTTCCTGTATCCGTGGCTACCCTGTCAGCGACATTAAGCCTCCAGTCGCCGGCAGCATCCTTATCATTGAAGACATCAAGAGCGCTTTTCGGGGCAAATGTACCGTTAACGGCAGGAGGTGTCAAAGAGCATTGCGTCTGAACGGAAGGACTTGCGCCGTCATCAAGGGTTGCACTGATATTATTTTGTGCGCATGAACCGGATTGCCCGCCACTTCCGGGAATCCGGCTTATAATAACCGAACTGGCGCCGGTCTCCAGATGAGTCAGGGTAAAGATCAGATCCCCGACAAAGGTATGTGTGGCCTGCAATGAGACATTCAGGTCCGTAATCCATGTGCAGACCCCGGCGCCGATGGTAAGGGACGAGTTAACGCCTGCGATGTTATTGTCGGGTATGTTCTTCGGAACATCCGTACTGGGAAATACCGCGGACTCCGAACCCCCTGGAATTATGAAAACAACAGCCGCCAAAACTGAGATAATAAAGGCACGCCCCAGGTAAACATAATTACTCATAATATTCTCCCCCCTGCAGAGTTTCTATTGCCGACAGTCGGATAAATATAACAGAAACGAGATGACACTGTCATCGTCCCTTATTATGCCGCCTGGGTTCCCCCGCGAAGACCTGAAAAAAGTTCTATCAGGAGGCCTTGTCATTTCGACCAACGGGAGAAATCTCTTGTTTTAGACGCGACGAATTCAACGGGGCGCGAAAAAATCTCCCGGCACGGCCGGCGGCTACGGTGCTCCGTATCAGGGTATATTGTACGAATCGAGAAGACCGAACAGTCCGGCAACAGCGGGGGAATCGGACGGAAGCTCGCAGATCGCCCTGCCCTGCAGGTCATAATCGAAGATATTCTGGTCCTGTGGGATCATCGCCGCAACCGTAAGCCCGAGTCCTTCGGCGTATTTTTTGAGTTCCGCTCCGTCCTTATCCGAAACGCGGTTTATGATGATCGCATTGGCCGCGACATCGAGGTTCAGTTCCTTCACCAGGTTCTGTATGCGCTCGGCGGTCTTGACCCCCCTGACGGAAGGGTCGCTCACTATCAAAAGAAGATCGACCTTATGCGTGGTCCGGCGGCTCAGGTGCTCCATCCCGGCCTCGTTGTCGATCACGACATAGTCATAGGTTTCCGAAAGCTTGTCCGTATATTTGCGGATGATATTATTGGCGGCGCAGTAGCAGCCCGGCCCCTCGGGCCTGCCCATCACCATCAGGTCAAAACCCTTTGCCTCGATGACCGACTGGGAGACTTGATAGTCAAAGAGCTGTTCCATCGACATGCCGCCGGGCCTGTCCCCGCCGCCCCGGATCTTCTCAAGGGCGTCCTCCCTGAGCCCGCCGATCGTGGCGTGGATCGGGACCCCGAGCGCCTCGTTCAGGCAGGAGTTGCTGTCCGCATCGACCGCAAGCACCGGCTTCTTCCTCTTTTCCATAATATATTTAACCGTGAGTGACGCGATGCTGGTCTTCCCTGTCCCGCCCTTCCCTGCCAAAGCTATAACATAAGCCATAACTGATCACCTCAGACTTATAGATTTTTTTTATTATAGCCTTTTTTCTAAAAGATCGTTAATCTATATGAGGCTTTTTTTTCGGTTGTTTTTTTGACGGGGCAGACCTGTGTCCCGGCGCAAAAAAATTCTTGATTTGTATCTTCAAAACTATTATTCCGGGAGGAGTCGATGAACAAAGTATTAATGCACCGCGTCGGAATTTTGGGTTTCACCGTCATTTTCGTTCTCATGGCCGCCGGTTCTTCGTTTGCGGCGGGGTTTGCCCTTATCGAACAGGGCGTCAGCGGGTTAGGCAACGCCTATGCCGGAGGCGCTGCCCTGGCGGAAGACGCCTCAACCGTATTTTTCAACCCTGCCGGCATGACCAGACTTTCCGGAGGCCAGTTTCTCACGGGCGGCCATATTATCGCGCCGTCCGCCAAATTCAGTAACGAGGGGTCTACCCATGCCCTTCAGCCCGTGACCAAGGCCCCGCTTGCCGGCGGTAACGGCGGCGACGGCGGCGTCACCGGGTTTGCCCCGAACCTCTACGCGACAAAAAGACTTAATGACCGTTTCACTGTCGGCATCGGCGTCAATGCGCCATTTGGGCTTGCCACCGAATACGACAACACCTGGGTCGGCCGCTACCACGCCATCAAGTCCGAGATGATGACGATCAATATCAATCCTTCGGTAGCGTATAAGGCGAACGAAAAGCTCAGCCTCGGGGCGGGAATAAGCGCCCAGTATATCAAGGCGACCCTTTCGAATGCGATTGATTTCGGCCTTCTCGACGCGGCGGGCATGCTCCCCGGAGTCCCCAAGGGCGCGCTGCACCTGGTCCCGCAGATGGCCGACGGGATAGCGACGATGGAAGGTGACAGCTGGGGTATAGGGTTTAACCTCGGCCTCCTCTATGAAATGGACCCGAACACCCGTATGGGGGTCGCCTACCGCTCGAGAATAAAGCAGTCCCTCTCCGGCACCGTCGATTTCACCGGGGCCCCGGCGCCGCTTGCCGGGGTCTTCGGCCATGATACTATAACAGCCGACATTACCCTGCCTGACACCTTATCCGCAAGCATCGCGCGCCAGGTCAGTCCAGAGTGGACCGTCATGGGGGACGTCACCTGGACGAACTGGAGTCTTTTTGAAGAACTCAGGGTCAATTTCGACAGCCCCGCGCTAAAGCCCAGACCCTCTGTGACAACAACGGACTGGAAGGACAACTTCCGCTATTCCCTCGGGCTTACCTATGCGCCTAAAAACAGTTGGACCTATCGCCTGGGCCTTGCTTATGACCGGACACCCATTAAAAATGCCCAGTTGAGAACGCCCAGAATTCCCGACGGCAGCAGGACCTGGGTCGCCCTTGGCGTGGGGCGTAAAATCTCCGACAGCATGAGCTTCGACGTCGGATATGCCCATCTTTTTGTAAGTGATCCAGTGATCGCCAAGACACCCACAGGTGAAGATGCTTCACGCGGCGGGCTTACCGGGACGTACTCCGCGCATGTCGATATCATCAGCGCGCAACTGACTATCAGGTTCAAGTAACAGGGAGCATGCTTCTTCACCATAAATTTATACGGACGGCAAAACAGCAGGGGGCAAAACTCGCCTTCGTCGACACGTCCGCGGAAAGGAATGTCTCCTATTCGAAGGCGTTGATCGCGTCAATCATTCTGTCGGCGAAGTTCGGCAGGTATAAGCCGGGCTTCCTGGGTATCATGCTCCCTACGACAGCGGGGTGCGCCCTGTCGTTCATCGGCGTCCTCATGAGCGGCCGGACCCCTGTGATGATCAACTATTCCACCGGCGCTTCCCGAAACGCCGAATACGCGCAACGCAGGTGCGGCTTCAGCACAATAATAACTTCACGGACCTTCATCGAAAAGATCGGTTGTCCCTTTGTTGAGGGCATGGTATTCATCGAAGACATAATGGACGGGATATCCGCCGCCGAGCGCCTGAAGGCCGCGTTGATCTCTAAACTCCCCATATCTTTCATCCTCGGAAATATGCGGCCCGTTGATGAGGACGACAGTGCGGTGGTCCTTTTTACCAGCGGCAGTGAAAAAGACCCCAAAGCCGTCCAGCTGACGCACCGCAATATATCCTCGAATATCGGGAGCTTCAGCAGCATCGTCGACATCTCGGACCGCGACAGGATCCTGGCCAACCTGCCCTATTTCCATGTCTTCGGACTTACGATCAATCTCTGGACCCCGCTTTTTTACGGCATGACGATCATATCCCATGCCAACCCGCTCGACTTCAGGACCATATGCTCCATAATCAGGGAACATAGGCCTACACTCATGGTAGGCACCCCGAGTTTCCTCTGGGGATACCTTAAAAAGTCGGAGCCGGGCGACTTTAAAAGCCTGCGGCTCATTTTATGCGGAGCTGATAAATGCCCCGACGCACTGCGTCAGGGGTTTATGGAAAAGCACGGGCTGATACTTTATGAGGGCTACGGCACGACGGAAACCTCTCCTGTCATATCGGTCAATGTCCCGGAGCATAACAGGCCGGGGAGTGTGGGGCCCGTGCTGCCCGGTGTGGAAGTCCGGATAGAAAATTATGACACGGGAGAGGACTGCGCGCCCGGGGAGACAGGCCGGATCCTGGTAAGGGGCGACCTTGTCATGAAGGGCTATTACGGCGACCTGGAGGAGACATCCATGCGCATCCGGCACGGCTGGTATGATACCGGTGACATGGGTTTTTTTGACGCTGACGGCTATCTCTGGCATGCGGGGCGACTTAAGCGTTTTGTCAAGGTCGGAGGGGAAATGGTCTCGCTCGTACGGGTCGAAAACGAACTCGAAAAATTTCTGCCAGAGGAGGTCTCATGCTGTGTGGTCGAGGTCCCTGACCCTCTTAAGGGCGCGAAGATAATCGCTGCCGTCACACGCCAGATCGATGAAAGACAGATACTCAGGAAACTCGCTGATAATCTCCCCAACATTGCGCTGCCCCGGCAGTTTGTGATCATCGAGGAGCTTCCCAAGATGGGAAGCGGAAAGATAGATTTCCGTGGCGTCACGGAACTGGTTAAAAAGAAGCTGTCGGACAATAAACAATAATGAAAGAGGATGGCCTATATGTACCCTTATTTCCTTAACGCAAAGACAATAGCGGATGCCTGGTTTCAACTGATCTATAACATCTTCGAAAACTCCTACGAACAGAAGATCCAGAGGGGTTCCTTCGAGCGGGAACAGTACCGTCTTCAGTATCCCGGAATTGCGGTCTATATCGAACACCCGGGGCTGGACATGATACCTATCATGCCTCCGGGGTCCGGCATACCCTCCCCCACTACGATGGAATATATCGAGGACTATTTCGCCAATTATCTTATGGACCCCGAGCTGTCGGAGAACGAGACATATAAGTATGCAAGCAGGGTCCATTATCCGATGCCAAATGGCGGCACCCAGCTCGAGAGGGTGATCGAAATGCTGAAGGAAACCCCCCTTACCAACCAGGCCATTGTGGAGATAGGCTCACCCGTGGACCAGGATATCTGCATAGGAAATGACGGAAAGGTCGATCCCCCCTGCCTCAGGCTGCTTGATTTCAAGGTCATCCCCGAAGGCGGGGAACTCGCCCTTACGGTGAGCTGCTATTTCAGGTCATGGGACCTCTGGGCAGGGTTTCCCACGAACCTTGGCGGTATAGAACTTTTAAAAAAATATGTGGCGGGAGAGACCGGCCTTAAAAACGGCCCCATGTTCGCCTACAGCGCCGGCGCTCATATCTACGGCTATCAGGAAGACATCGCCAGGCTTAGGACGTTGAAGCCTAAGAAATAATTGAGCAGATCAGATTGCCTTTTCAAGACGTTCTGCCACCCAGACTTTGATTATGGATTGCCGGGGCACACCTAAGCGTCTCGCTTCTTTGTCCAATAATTGAACCATCCATAAAGGAAAATCCACATTTACCCTTTTTTGTTCCTGCTCAGGTCTTCTGAGCTTTGATAAATCGAGATATTTAGAAATATCCTCGCCTTCGTCAAATTTCCTGTCAATTTCTTTAGCCTTGATAGTCTTCATATATATAAACCTCCTCTTTTCTCGACCGGCGCAAGGTATAATTATTATACCTTAAATATACTATTGATAAACAGGGTTTTTCTACAGGTTGTCCGCCCGGCAGGAAGTCTGGACATCTTGAACTTGTCAAAAGGACCCGTCTTTTTGAGCTACAGGGTTCTGTCTTAATTCCGCTCTGATTCTTCAGCATTCAAACAGCATTTTTAAAGCAGCGCACTTCCTTCACCTGAATAACTAACACTGTCAACATGCTTGCGCTAATTGAGGGATTCACCGACGAGTCAATAGGTCTTGCGAATTGCAACTCTTGAGATTTTACGAAATAAACTGATAGGCCCTACCTCACACAGGCTCAATTGTGTGCCCTCTCCCTTTTTTGCAACGCAATAATTGATCCAAATCCGGCCAGAACCACGAAGAGAAATATTCCCCATTCGGTGAGCGTTGGGACTGGCACCGCCGGGCCCGTCACGCCGAACAAATTTGGCCCGACGAAGAAACGGCCGTAAATATTTGAACCGCCAGGGCCAAGCAGGATTTCTCTTTGCACAGTTTGTGTATCAATATCGATAATATAGACAGAAGCGTCTATGTAGCGTGGCTCACAGGGTAAGAGTGGCATGCAGATGGTAGAGTCTACTCCCTCAACAGCAACGCCGCGCGTCCCTCCTGGAGCCATCCCAAATCCTTGCGTAAAGTTCGGAAACATAAGAGTATTGGTAATGTGAAGATTTTCAGCGTCCAGCACATAGACCCCTCTAAGGGAGACCGCCGAAAATAACTTGTTATTTCTGTGGTCAGGTACAAGCTCATTAACAAATGAACCCACACGAATGGAGCCCACGACTCCCAGGCTTACTGGATCAATCTTGTAAACATCGTCATATTCTCCAGCATAAATCGCGGACCCGTCAGCTGAAACGACCAATCCCGAACCTGGTGCGGCAACAGGCGGTTGCGGCTGCAGGTTTCCAAGATCGACAGGGGTGATCAGGTCATCGACGTAAGAGCCCGATACAAGCAGGCGATTCCGTTTAGGGTCCTCGACAATAACGTAAGGCCGATGGCTTATTGTGATAATGTCGGTGACTTCAAGCGACTGCACTTTGATGATACTGATCGTGTTGTCTCCTACATTTCCAACATACATCCGTTTGCCGTCCGTCGAGGGAGCTACAAAAAGGGGGCTATTACCGACAGGAATAGTCGATATCACTGAAAGGGTTCGCCGCGAGGGTTATTGCCGACATGAATCCGTTTAAGAATTACTCCGTTCGCAATATCCACGGCAAGGATCTCGTTGTCCGTTGCGTTGTCATAGTTCGTTCCGTCAAGCCAGGGAATATAGGCAATTTCCCCTTGCGCGGGTTCAGCAAAAAAGAGCATCCCGAGAATCATCAATACCGCAGCGAACCCACACAGAACTCTATCCCCAATCACCTGTGATAAATATCTAACAAGTTCTGATTTATTGGTTTTCTGCAAGATCTCCCCCAATTAACTGCCAGCCTGTAGAGAAACCGGCATTTATTTATATCCTATCCACGGCAGTAGAGTCAATAATAATCTGTTTATTTCTGGTGGCAGTCCGAACAACAAGAGGAACGGTGACCAATGCCGACTCCAGGAAGAACATAACGGAATCGACTTCACCGACTACTCCGCACCTTTCAAAAAAAGCAACCTTTACAATTTCAAGAGGAAAGGTGCTTCAAACAGCATGGAGCATAATTATCGCCAAGATTATATCCAATGCGGTATAATTCGTTTCTCTAGTATGGCAACTAACAAGAATCAACATTTCGTGCCCCGGTGTTATCTCCGGCCCTTCACGGTCAATGGGGCAAATGCTGCGATCAACCTATACAACATCGATCAACGGCGATTCATACCGTTTGCACCAGTCAAGAATCAGTGTTCCGGAGACTATTTTTATGGGGACGATATAGGGCTTGAGAAGGCAATCCAAACTCTTGAGGGCGCATATGCAGCCGCATTGCGCGAGATCACTAGGCCCGGCTATGTATTGACCGGTGCACACGCAACTACATTGCGATTATTCTGGGTATTTCAACACTTGAGGACTGAATCCGCTGCAAGACGATCAGTCGAAATGGTAACCTCTATGAGAGAGGTAATAGGACTTACAGATTCCAGTTTTCGTCTGGCCATTAAAGACGCCGTAATTATGGCCATGCACACATTTACTGACGCAATGCATATTATTGACGATTTGACAATTTGTCTAATTAGGAACAAAACGCAAATCCCCTTTTTTACCTCTGATAATCCTGCCGTACTCACAAATAAGTGGTCGATTACTGACAGTCGGTCCCGGGGGCTCTCATTCGGTTTCCATTCCGCCGGCGCTATCGTTCTCCTTCCACTCACCCCGAAATTGCTCTGTCTAGGATATGATGGCGACGTATACAGCGTCCCACAAAATCGCGGCATTGCAGACGTGCGCAGCGAAAGTGATATTGCATCCTTCAATCAGCATCAGATTCTTAACTGTCGCGCAAATTTATTTGTACAGGATGCTGAGCATTCTGCAGTCGTCCATGACGCATTTTCTGAAGTTGCGAGGAACCGTCCGACGAATCCCTACATAACCACCCAAGCGGTTCTTGCGATATCGTGTTGTCGACCCTGGGGTACGCCAGAAATACACCGAAGCAATTGTGCACACTAAGGTAATTAACCCTGTCCCGCTCTCGTGGCCATCTCAGATAGGCCGCAGAATAATGGGGGGAGCAGTCTTCACAAATGGATCAGCACTCGGATATGTCAGGCGTTCAGAAACAACACGCAGAACTCGGAAACCTTTCCGTAAAGAGCCTGCATACCCTCGCCTCCATCGAAGATGAACTCAACGAGCATATGCAATCGGATAGGCAACTACGCGGGCGAATCTCCGCGGCGAAAGAAACACTCAATCAGTGTGTGATTTGTGCCATTGATGGCGGAGTTGCTACTAATTTCAGCTAGTATTGCTTAGTATTTGAGTATGCCGACTGGTAGCTGACTTCAGGAAGCAGCCTTGCTTTTAGACCACCGACATTTTGTTGTGATATTTTTTGACTACTTTTCTCTTGAATTGACTATTATTGTAGAACGGACGGCGGACATAAATGGCTAACAATAGATTAAAATAAAAGCAGACAGAGGCGAATATGGGACCTATTACTCTCTCCGACAAATCCTTTCTGCAGTCCCTGACGGTCGATGAGTCCGTCTGGTTCGACCACTTCTATCTTTCGAATGTCTGTCCCCTTTTCTTTGTCGAAACACTGGGGGATCTCACAAAAAAAGTCCGCGAAGGTCGGACGCCGGAACGTGAGGTGCAGATTATTGCTTCCAAATTCCCTGAAATGCACGGGTCGCCGAACATATTTCACATGGAACTCTGTCTCGCGGAGTTAATGGGTGACACTATTAGTATGGACGGACGGATCTACCTTGCGGCAGGTCGGCCGGTCAAGCATGATGGACAAACTGGGGTCAACTTCGATCGCTCACCCGAAGCTGCCGCCTTCCAGCGATGGCAGGAGGGGAAGTTCATGGATATCGAGCGAGAGTCTGCGGCTGCCTGGAGGATTGCTGTCAATGCACTTGATCTGGCAAAGATCGCGCAGTTATTTCGGCAGATTGGAGTTGATGGCAAACACTGTAAAACCCTTGGCGAAGTCAGCGCGATGGCGAAAACGGTTGCGAGAGAAAAGGATAGGCCGTTCGATCGCATGAACCTTGCCCTTACATTCCTGAATATCCCCGAGAGATATCACAGCACAATTCTGCAGAGATGGAGCATTATGGGGTACCCTCCCCTCATTCAATACGCGCCCTATGTTTCATACGCACTGACGGTAGAGGTCTTCTTTCAGATCGCCATTTCTGTCGGCCTCATTTCGCCGGAGCGGCCGAACAATCGCGTGGACATCGGTTATCTTTTTTATCTGCCATTTTGCCACGTCTTCGTATCTTCCGACAAACTCCATCAGCGGTGTGCTCCCTATTTTCTTCGCGATGACCAAGATTTCATCTGGGGTGGGGATCTAAAAAAGGACCTCCAATTACTAAATCTCCATTACAGCAGCCTAACCGAGGGAATGAAAGAAAAGGGTATTATGTCGCTGGACTCTTTTGCAAGCGGCCCCCCGTCCGACGGCGCCTTCCTCACAACACGACTTTGGGATCGCCACCTGCCGTTGTGGCGTTCCGTAATGGACGATAAACCACGAAGGCCTTCTGGAGATTCTACAAAGCTAACCGAACATCTGAAAGCGGCAGCGAATGCGCCAACACTGTCGCCTCGCGAAGTCGACTTTGATGTCCACAACCCAGATTTTTTAAATGTTGAACGCAGGATTTCAAAGAAAAAGGGGGCCTGGTGGCAACTTCCAAAGGATTTGAAAGACCCCGGATAGGCATCATATAGACAACTCTGCGGATAAACTCGGCTATTGCCGTGTCGCATCAAGATATCCTATTACGCCACTCTCTCTATTTCAAATCCCAGTTCCCTTGCTCTTGAAATAAGGTTTTGAATATTTTCGGTATTCCACTCCCTGGAGATAACAACTGACTCTCCCATTATGAGAAGTTGATCATCTGCATTCATGTGATAACGCCTCTCATGAACTATATCCCGGAGCCTCTTTATTACACACTGGCCGTCATTATCGAACTGGCTTCCTGATCGCTGTAACTTGTCAGGAAACGCGTTCAGCACTTCTTCAAACCGAGCATTAGGATGTTGTTCGAGGTATTTTCTGACGATCTCCAAAACTAATTGCCCTTTCCCGTAGGGCCTGCTGCCATCAACCTTATACTTTGTTCGATCTGGCATCTTTTGATCTCCCTTCACCTTTGCCCTGCGCCATTTATCAGTAGAATCGATATTATGCTCTACAATATTTTATGAAAGATAATGGCAATTTCAAAGAAAATTAATCACTGGATGCGGCGAAGTCCGAGAAGAACGTTCCAGGAAGTACATCTTTTTGTTATCAGATTTTCGTCATTTTTTAAACCAGCCTACAAACCCAAAGTTAGGCGTGTTCCCATCAGCCACCTCGCTATCGACGGTGAAACTGAACTGCCGGTTCTGTTCTGGCACGAGACTATATGTTACTCGCCCGCGACGATTAATAAACTCTTCGTGTCGAACAAGAAATAAATCATAATCGGGATGCCAGATCACAGGATATCCGCTTTTGGGCGGGACAGTTGCTTCTGAAAAGCCGAGTGATTCAATATCTAGAGTTAAGCATACATACTGGGCTTTATTATCATCAAAATGGAAACCGCGAATTCGTTTCGAACCGTCACTAAAGTTCGAGCCTTCAAGTTTAGCGAGTCGCTTATCGAGAATGCTGTGCTTCTTTCGGGCGATATCGATGATGCCGACCTCAAAAATGCCGCCGCGTCGCATTTCTCGACTTACCATGATCACTCTTCCGTCTGACGAAAGAGTGAAGTTGATTCAAGACTCCTTTCCCCTTCCAGCCTTGTATATGCGCTTAACGCGTCCGGTTCGTATGGCATATACTTCATCTCTGACTGCGAAAAGTATGCGCTCGTTCGTGGCATCTGTGCCCAAAAGAACATCCACCTTAATATCGGCTTTTAGCTTTTTTGTTACTCCAGTCGTGATAGAATGCTGATAGAGATCACACATATTCTTTTCCCACGTCAGATCGGGTTTGCATACCTCTTTGCAAGTCACATAGTACACGCTTAGACCATTCTGAGAAAAGGCGTACTCCGTTACTTTTTCCGATATGCGTGTAAGCATAGCGGTAGGAAGTCTCAGCAGGCTAAGATCGCCACCGTTATTAAAAAGGATCTGATTATTCTGAAACTTATGGCTTATGCCTGCAATCTCCATTGGAAAGGTAAATATTCTCTCCTGCCTCCCCGTAGAGAAATCGTATAACCAGAAAACTCCATTTATAGTTGAGGTTTTGTCAGGATAGTAGTCGTCAGTATAGAACACCCCAATCATCTGTGCTGGGTCGACAATAGCTTCTGGCAATTTTTTCTTGTCGCTTTTGTCAGGCGACAGGGCGACTGCCCCATGAGAAACGCTCAAGAGGATGAGAACCTGCATAATGGCAGAAATGATTGTTGGGGCGAGTCTGAAGCTCATTCGTTTAGTCTTCTTTTTTAGGTAAAGAAAGGCGACGGATGCGTTCTCAAATCCACTTGCACTCCCCGCCCGGCAATTTCGATACTAGAATACCATTTGCATCCAACACAATTATATCAGATTGGAAAAATGTGGACTCCAGGAAGAAGTCAAACTATTTATTAGAACGCTCTGCTGTTTCGATTTCTGTGAGAATAATAAATTGTTTACTGTGATGTGTTAAGTTTACGGTTCAGTGGCAGAAGCCCTATTCCCAGGATTGCCTCACAAATATGGACGGCATCGAGCTTCTGAAGAAATATGTGGCGGGAGAGACCGGCAGTTTGAAAACCCTCGCGCCATTCGGGACCTGTTCTTCTCTTTTCAAACGTGTTCAGGATGCTTTTGCTACTTCGTATTTAACAGGCAATAGCTTATCGAGTGAAACGCGTCTGGAAGCGTCGAGGATTTCTATTCCTATAATTTTGTCGTTTTCCCCGACATCAAGAACAATATCTTCTGATACCCGCCTGTTGATAACTTCCTGCTTTTTATCATCGAGCCTGATATAAAGAAGGTCTGTTTTATCGTTGTAGGCTATATTCATGTTACACCTCCCATTTTCCGTAGAAAACATATACCGTCACAGTAATAATTTTATCTCCTTCGAGGAGATAAAATACCTCAACCCTCTTGTGTTCATAGTATTTATTATGCCGGTTTTGTTCGAAATCGTAAACCTTGGCCTTCCCAATGCGACTGTATTTTGCCGGTATTGAGAAACCGGAAAGAATCACGTCTTTGATTTCAGTTTCATTCGTGCCGCGTTCTTCAGCCCGCTCAAGAGTATGTGGATCTATTTGGATTTCCATGCCTCTATAGTATCATTTTGGTGTCAGCATCGCTACAGACCTTAGCGTTAAGACTCATAAATATTAAAATGAAAAAAACGGCACCTTGAAACCCTGCTTGATTATATGTAATGAGAAAATTTATGAAAAGAGGAATTTTGCCGACGTGCCCTCCGGTGACGGGGGCAATCATAACCCCTCCTAGGGATTGGGGGACAATGCGGGCATTAAGGAAATATTCGAGTTTGAGAGATCACCCATGCAGCTATTTCATATCTGTTACCATTTGCGTTTCCGGCGGCATCCAATCTTGTTATTTTATAACGCCGTAGCAGCGGTCGCAGAGTTCGGGCTCATCCGCAAATGTCCCGACCTTGACCGACCAGTTCCAGCACCTCTGGCATTTGTCTCCGGAGGCCCTCTCCACAAGCACCTGGAGGCCTTCTATCGTACTCCCTTCATGGGCGGAGACCAGTTTCTCCTTACTGAGGGAGACCTCGGAAACAAGGAAGAAAGTCGGCAGAAATTCCTTGTATGCCGTACAGAGCGCAAAATATTTTTCCGGAAGATGCAGAGTTAACTTTGCCTCAAGGGGATTGCCTATGAATTTCTCGGCCCTCCTGATCTCAAGGGCCTTGTTCACATCGTCCCGGATACCGAGCAGGTCCTTCCAGCGGGCCTCAAGTTCAGTATCCATAAATCTGTCCTCCGCCTCCGGAAATGCCGAAAGGAATACTGACTCAGGCATTTGAATGTTTTGTTCCGGCTTCAAACTTCCAGCTTCCGACTGTTTTCTTACTATGTGTCCCCAGACCTCTTCCGAGGTGAAGGAGAGGACGGGGGCCATAAGTCTCGTCAGAACCGAGAGGACCTCCGACAACACCCACTGGCTCGCCCTCCGCTCGACCGAGTCTTTTCCGGCGGTGTATAATCTGTCCTTAAGAATATCGAGGTATATCGAACTCATGTCGACGACGCAGAAATTGTGTATCGAATGAAAGACCTCATGGAAGTCGAAGCTTTCGTAGGCCCTGGTCACCTTTTTTATGAGGCCCTGGAGACTGTTCATCGCCCAGCGGTCGATCTCCTGAAGCCTGTCACTGTAATCGCTGCCGTCAAAATCACTGATGTTACCCAGAAGGAACCTGCAGGTATTGCGGATCTTCCTGTAGGCCTCCGTCTGTCTGTTCAAGATCTCCTTGGATATGCGTATATCGTCCTTGTAATCCTCCGCTGACACCCAGATCCTCAGTATCTCCGCCCCGTAACCCTTTATGATCTCCTGGGGCGCAATGACGTTTCCAAGAGACTTGGACATCTTCTTTCCCGAGCCGTCCACCACAAAACCATGAGTAAGCACGGTGTGATAAGGGGCCGAACCCCGTGTGCCTACGGAGGCGAGCAGAGAACTCTGGAACCATCCCCTGTGCTGGTCGCTTCCTTCCAGATACAGGTCCGCGGGCCAGGATAGCCTGGAGTCGTTTTCGAGGACCGCGGCATTGCTGACGCCGGAATCGAACCACACATCCAGTATGTCCATCTCTTTAGTGAATCCGGATTGTCCGCATTTTTTACATTTATAACCTTCGGGCAGCAGTTCCACGGGGCCTTTTATATACCAGGCGTCGGCCCCGAGCTGATCGACCTGCTTAGCTATATTTTCGAGCACTTGAGCGTCATCGACAAAGGCCTCGCACTCCTTGCACCTTAGCATTGTTATGGGAACACCCCAGCTCCGCTGCCTCGACACACACCAGTCGGGTCTGTTCGACACCATTCCGTATATCCTCTCACGGCCCCACCTGGGGACCCAGCTGACCCTGCCTATCTCTTCAAGACACTTCTTCCTCAGGTCCTTATGTTCTACCGATATAAACCACTGCTCGGTGGCCCGGAATATGACCGGCTTCTTGCAGCGCCAGCAATGGGGATACGAGTGGGTGATCTTTTCTTCCCTTACGAGGGCATTTTTTTCCTTAAGGACCTCTATAATTCTGACGTTTGCCTTAAATACAAACTGGCCTTCGAGCTCGCCGGCATGGCGTGTGAACTTCCCCTTGTCGTCGACCGGGACATAGATATCCAGGCCGTATTTCAGACCGACCCTGTAGTCGTCCTCGCCATGTCCGGGGGCGATATGCACGACTCCCGTGCCTTCTTCCAAAGATACAAAATCTCCCAGCACCGCCCTTGAAGTCCTGTCGATGAAGGGATGTCTCACCAGCATGCCCTCAAGGTCCTGCCCCGGGATTCTCAAAAGAACATTTCCTTCGAGGCCTATACGTGACTTAAGGGCGTCCAGCCTGCCTTCGGCCACGATAAATACCTCGTCTCCATGCTCAACCGCCGCATAAATGAGTTCAGGATGGAAAGCGACCGCCAGATTGGCGGGAAGCGTCCAGGGGGTGGTGGTCCATATCACGACCGATACTTTTCCGCCCTTAAGTTGAGGCATGAACTTATCTATATTTTCTTCATCCAGTCCGAACTTGACAAAAACGGACGGAGACTCCTTGTCGGCATATTCGACCTCGGCCTCGGCCAGCGCGGTGACGCAGGAGGCGCACCAGTGGACAGGTTTCTTCCCCTTATACGCGTACCCTTGAGTTATAAATTTATTGAACTCCCGGACTATGGTCGCCTCGTAACCGAAATTCAGGGTCAGGTAAGGGTCGGCCCAGTCGCCGAAGACCCCGAGCCTTTTGAACTCTTCCCTCTGGATATCGACAAACTCAAGGGCGTATTCCCTGCACAGCCTTCTTTTTTCGATGATATCGATGCCGTCTTTTTTATCACCGAGGTTTTTATCGACCTGAAGTTCAATCGGCAGCCCGTGGCAGTCCCAGCCCGGCACGTAAGGAGAATAAAAACCCCTCATCGACTTGTACTTGACTATTATGTCCTTGAGCACCTTGTTGAGCGCGTGGCCCATATGTATGTGGCCGTTTGCGTAGGGAGGGCCGTCATGCAGTATAAACTTTTTTCCGGAGGCGTCCCGGTTTTTCTCCTGCATTTTTTGATAGGTCTTCTGATCGTCCCAGTGTTTGAGCATTTCAGGCTCACGAAGGGCGAGATTGGCCTTCATCGGAAAATCTGTCTGCGGAAGGTTAAGAGTGTCTTTATAATCCTTGGCCATAACGTTTAAATTAGCACCTCGTCGTTTTCAAAATCAAGCAGGGTTTCGGGCTTCTTCCTCCAGCCCCTGCCGGCTCGGGTTAATGATCCAGATGAGCCCGAATTCCTTCTCCTGGTAAGCCCTGACCAGTCCGAGTCTGAGGAGTTCCAGAAGCGCCAGAAACGTCACTATCACCTGGAACCTCGATATATTCTCCCTGAAGACCTCCTCAAACCTCAGGCTGTCGATATTCTCGATCATCTCGACGATGGCGGACATCCGGTCCTTTACGGTCAGGGTCTCCCTTGTGATCGTCCGCACCTCCGGCGGCACGGTGTCGAGGATCTTTTTGAACGCCCCGAGGAGATCAAAGATATTGACGTCAAACAGGTATGGCTCCTGCTCGCTTTCCTCTTCTTCTTCATCGAGGGGTTCCCTGACAAAAACCTTAAGGGTCTCGTCCTCTCTTTCTTTGAGTATCGATGCGGCGTCCTTATACGCCTGATATTCAAGCAGCCTCTGGACGAGTTCGAGCCTCGGGTCCTCCATCTGCTGTTCTTCGGATGTCTCGTCTACCGGCAGCAGCATCTTCGATTTTATGTGTATCAGGGTCGAGGCCATGACAAGAAAGTCCCCGGCAACCTCGAGATCGAGGTCCTTCATGATATCTATATATTTCAGGTACTGGCCGGTGATGAACGATATCGGGATATCGTAAATATCGAGCTTGTTTTCCTTGATGAGATGAAGGAGAAGGTCCATCGGCCCCTCAAAGACCGGCAGTTTTATGTTATAAAGGTCTTCCATGATGATCGCTCAGGCCGCTATTTTAACAGATTATACCAAACTTTTCCCTCGCAGGCGGCCCTAAGACTGTTTTTAAGGCCTGCCGGCAGGCCCGGAACAAAACCATTTATGCATTTTTAAGGACATCTCTAAATTGGCGTAACAACGGTGCATTTATTTATTGCCTTCCAGAGTTGTTTTATATAACATAATGTAGTCCTGCAAGATTTTTGCAGGATGATGTGCGGATCATCAGGGCTGTCTATAGAGGGAACTAAGACAGAACAAATCGGAGGGGGATAATACCTTCTTTAAGGTAGCACATTCAAAAAATTCATATAACATGCATATTTTGCTCCTATAATTGCGATAAGGGCAACGACTGGAGCTTTGTGCGTCAATGGAGCTAAAAGTGAAGCAATCACCGGTTTGTCTTATCTTAGTCATCTTCTTGTTTAGCGTACTTGCGCCAGTGCAGGCGGGTACATCAAGCGTGAAGTATCAGCGCGTTTCATCTATTCTGTCTCAAGTCACGCAGACAGCGGATCTTCCTGATACGGGGCATAAGAACCCGCGCGTAGTGAAAGCGGTTGGTCTGTTTCTTGAAGCCTCTGAGCCGGAAAACCTATCGGATGATGATTTGCACGGAAGATTTCGTTCTCTTTTTCCCCTGCCTCTTTGGAAAGAGTGGGTCCCCCAGTTCGAGATAAAGAAAGTAAAAAAAGGCCTGTATCTCGTGAGTCTTGGCTCTGCGGCAGTGACGCAGGCAAGCAGTCTTTACCTGTTTCAGGGCGCTTCACACCTCAAAATCGACTCAGGGGACCTGGGCTTAATCTATATAGAGAACATTCATGCTACGGATTCACAAATTGAGGTGACTTATTTGAGAACGCCGGGGTCGACTCGCCCCGAACGAGTGACCGCCTCGCTCCAGATGCGAGCGGGAGTCTGGCGCGTTGAGCCCGTGAAAAAATTGTGAAATAAAGAAAACTAAAGTGGGTCACCCGTTAAACATCAGCGCGTTGAAAAACCTTTGTTTAGTCGGAACTTAAACGATGACGAGGGTTATAACAGGGGCCTGGTCATGTCCGCCATGGGGAATTAAATACAAAAGGGATTTGAAGGTCCTCACGGCCCGCCCTTGCTTATTTGATTTCGTTATCAAAGAATAGTATCCTTAAACATGAGCCGGAAAAGCTGCATATTTGTTGCCTTGCTGTTAGTCCTGTTGTGCCGGGGAAGCTCATATTCCGCCATATCGATCTATGCCGACGGGAGAGGAAATATCGTTTCCGCACCGCCGGCTCGGTCCGAAACGAAAGGCCTGGACAAGGCGCCCAGATACGGCGTCCCTGAAGGGACGGAACTGCTCAAAAATGTCGAATATGAATTCTATCTTGTCTCCGGCAGGACCTTTTCCGAGGTCATAAAATCGATAGACGAAAACGGGCCCTTCAACAGGGACCGTTCCAGGCGTCTCCCCTACAGGTGCGACTGGGTCCTGGGCGTCACATATCAGTTTTCAGCGACCTATGCCATTGAAGAGGAGAGCGCGAAGGTCCATGTTGAATTCACGATATATGATATCTCAACGGACGACCGCATCCATATAATGCTGCCCGCCCTCATTGATGACACATTTCTTAATCCGGTGGAAAAAAATATCTGGAACCAATACCTCCTGCGTCTTGTCGGACAGGCGCATGACACGGTCAAAATACTGCGCGATCCCGGAAGCGGAAGGAAGGTATCGGACGGTATCGGGGAGATCAGCTACGTAATATTTGACTACAAAGAGGGTATGGACGTGGAAAAAGCCATCGAATCTTATCTGAAACAGGAATCGGAAAAACTCGTCTCTGACTGGGCAAGGGAGTCCGGACGCAGGGTAAGTGAATATGAAAAGACCACAGCGTACGGCCTTAAGCATGAAATGAGGGTCCCTTTTTTCAAGGAAAACAACTGATCCCCGTCAATGTGATCACGGGATCAGTCTGCCCAGGAGAACGCGCAGCTCCTGCATCCTGTAAGGCTTGGCAATCGCCCCCGCAAAGCCATGGTCTCTGAAGTTCCTGAGAAGCTCGCTTTCCGCATAACCGCTGGATATCACCCCCCTGACGTCAGGGTCTAACTCCCTAAGCTTGCGCATCGCCATTTCCCCCCCCATCCCGTCATGCACCGTCAGGTCAAGTATCACCAGATCGAACGGACAGCCCTGGTCCATGTAGTGTCTGTAAAGGTCAACCGCCTCTTCACCATTCGATGCAACCGACACGTCATACCCCAGCCGCCTGACAACGTCGGTCATTATTTTTCTGACGACGGCGTCGTCATCCATAAAAAGTATCGATTTTCGGGCGCTGATTTCGTAATTGCCGACCGCCAGCACCTTGGAATGTCTGTCCGCCGACGGCAGATATATGCTGAATTTTGAGCCCTTCCCGGGCTCCGACGAAACGGACATCAGCCCCCCGTGCTTCCTGATGATCGAATGACACACCGCAAGCCCCAGGCCGGTGCCTCTGTCGCTCCCCATGCCCTTGGTCGTAAAATAAGGGTCGAACACCTTTTCGAGGTTTTCAGGCGATATCCCTCTGCCGTTATCGGTTACCGAGATCTTTACATATTCCCCTTCGCCCGCACCGGCGTTATGGTTTTCCTCAAGCTCTATGTTCTCCGCCGCTATATTCACGGCCCCGCCCTCGGGCATCGCCTCCCTTGCGTTTATGAGCAGATTATGCAGCACCTGTCTGACCTGCCCCACGTCCGCCTCCACCCGGTGCAGACCGGCGGGAATGTCATAGTCACAGGATATGTTCGACCCGCCAAGAGATAATACCGACGCATCCTGCAGAAGGTCCTGGACCGTCGTGACCCTCTTGAAAGGTTCCCCTCCCTTGGAAAACGTCAGCAGGCGCAAACTCAGCTCCCTTGCGCGCGCCACGGACTCCTCAGCCCTGCGTAATTTGTCATGCGCCTCATGTCCCGGAACTATAGATAATCCCGCCATGGTGATATATCCCAGAATTGCCTGCAAAATGTTGTTGAAATCATGAGCAATTCCACCCGCAAGGATTCCTACGGACTCAAGCTTCTGCGTCCTGACAAGCTGATGTTCCAGGGCCTTCCGGCTTGTGATATCATTGAAAACCGTAATCGTCGCCACTTTTTTCCCCTCTTCCATAAGCGGGCTTGCGATTACGGAAACCGGGAAAACCACACCGTCCTTCCTTACGAAAACTTCTTCGTTTGACACAAACGGGCCGTCTTCTTCGAGGACCCTCCGGATGGGACATTCCCTGAACGTCAGCGGCGAGCCGTCCGCTTTGAGATAATGGAAGACGTCATGAACATTTCTGCCCCAAAGCTCTTCGATCGTCCAGCCCAGAAGCCTCTCGGCGGCCGGATTCATATACCTGACCGTACCGCCGGGGTCCAACACATATAAGCCTTCACCCATGTGGGTGGTAATGGCGCGCAGCTTCCTTTCGCTTTCCCGAAGCGCGGTCTCCGTCCGTCTGCGGTCCCTGTTATATGAGGACATGACGATGACATGCGTTATCGCCCCATCACTTTTTATCGGGATGACGCGGGAGCTGAACCATCGGTCAGGTCTGAGGGAATGCTCAAAAAAAGTCGGGCTTCCGGAGCCGAAACATTGAGTTATCGACTCCCTGGCGGCCTCCCTGCATTCCTCATGAAGGACCACGGAGATATCAAGTCCGGCAGGGTCGTCGATACCCGTCTCCAGCGAAAATTGATTGTTGCCCTTGAGGACCCTGCACTGCCGGTCGACAAGCATTATGATGTCGGGGGAGTTTTCAAACAGCGCGTTAAAAACATCCCCCGGCCGCAAAAACGGGTACTCGGGCAACCAGGCTTTTTCCATAATCCTCCCCGCTAAGATAGTAGATATCCGCGCAAACAGGTCTCAAAACGGTCTCCCTGATTAGAATTTATTTCATTGCAACGCGAATGTCAACCCCGGACGCTTCGGCACATGACGTATCCGGGTATCAGAAGGATAACAGGAAATATTCGGAACTACGGGAAGTGATGAAAGAAATTATAACGTCAGCAGCAGGAGGCTTTGTCGGGACCGCCGCTGCAGTCGCAGGAGGGCTCTCCGCCGTTAATCATGCTGTTTATTAACGCTGCCGCGCACCCGACACCCCTGTCGACGGTAAGCGCGCCGAAGGCGCAATTATTGACGCACGCGCTGCATTCCATACACAGGTCCCTGTCGGTGACCGTCACCTTCTTTTCCATACGCGTAAAGACCTTATGCGGACATACCGTCATACATACCCCGCAACCCGTGCATTTCTCCGGATCGAGGACGAGGCTTGAAACTCCCGTGAGATATTTCAAAGTGGACCCCATCCGGCGATCTTATGGATAATGAGCAAAACCAGGGATATTACACCAGAGACAATATAGACCGGCACGGCTGTCCTCAATTCCTTCTTCACGCCCGACATTCCGGTAAATGTGGTGGACCCTGTAAACTGAAGCGCAACGTAAGAACTCACCATGGGGAAAAAAAGACACGAAAAGCCCAGAAGAATCGGGTCCTGTCCGCCGTCAGGCCAGGTGAACCGGACCAGCGGGAAAACAAAGAATATCCCGGCTATCCATCCCTTGACTGCAAATGACCGGGAAGGGATATACGGAAGCAAAAGAGGCGTTATGAAGGCCCCCGCCAGTATCGCCACAAGTCCCAGAAGCAGAAGCGGTATTCCCCCCGCGATGGCGTCCCTGAAGAGTATGCCATCGGGATGAAGGCCTGATATGACAAGCACGATCAGGACATACACAGGATAGTTCTTCATCGCCGGCACAATCTCCATGGGGGTCAGCACGAGCCTGTCATATATCGGAAAACTCACGGTTCTCATCATATCCGTTGCCCTGTACCCCCGGGCTATGAATTCTTTCAGGTCCCTCGCCCGCACGGGACCGAAACATACCGTGAAACCGGAGGCCCTTTTCACCTTATAGGCGCTTACTCCGGGGGCCCCGAGCTGAGGAACGATGAGCCTTCTGTGGCTGACGATATGTTCAATGCCGGTCGAAGATATCCGCCTGAGCAATTCTTCCGTCCCGAAGGTGCCCTTCCCGGCGGCGCACCATACGTTTATTCCGCGTGTATCGAGGACAAGGATCCAGACATTTAACCCTTCCAGTTCCTTTCTGAGCGCGTCGAAGCTGAGTTTGTAATTGGAACTGACGAGTATATCGGAATCTTCACCGGGTTGTCCCGCAGCGTATATCCCTGGGGGTATAGTATAATTGTTTCTGAAGGCGGTCGTCCGGCACCTGATATGCCCCAGATAATCGGACGAGGAAAGCCTGGTGGAGACTTTTTCGACAGGACCTGAGGCGGTCATAATCGTCCCGATAACAAAGTCAGGTTTTTTCCCTGCGCTCCCGGGGCAACACTCCCGTGGCGGGCCGCCGGGGATGCCGGCACTGCCGCCGATCAGATCATTTCTGAATTTCAGTTCTGCCATGATTCGTTGAAATAAAGGTCCACGCCCTTTGTTATATTATATCATTCATTTTGCGGATGGGCGGCATATCCGAACGGACTATTCGCAATTATCATGCGAAAAGACAAAAAAAAGCCCCCCTGCCGCTTAGCAGGGGGGCGCTCATACCCCAATCAGATCTTCACTACATTCACTGCCTTAGGACCTTTCGGTCCCTTTTCAGTATCAAAACTGACCGCGTCGCCTTCGGCAAGGGATTTAAACCCGTTGCTCTGGATGGATGAATAGTGTACAAATACGTCGCTTCCGTCTTCGCTTGTGATAAAGCCGAATCCTTTTGCTTCATTGAACCACTTTACTTTTCCATTTGCCATTACTTTTTACCTCCTTACTTAAGACTAAGTCTCAGACGTCGTACTTCAATAAAAAAAGGGCCGCAAAGCTAAAAGTCTTTGTGGCCCTACCGATTCAAAAACCTCTGAAACTTCACCGCTAGATTACCATGGCCGATCAAGGCTAGTCAAGAGTTTCCTTCCTATTTTTTATGGCACTGGTTGCAGAAATTATAAATGCTCCCACCCTCGTAGGCGAGCATGGCCGGCGTTACGGATGCGTGCGGATTGTGGCAACTGGCACAGGTAATTTTTTCACCAGGGTTCTTGGGGTCCCTGACACC
This sequence comes from Nitrospirota bacterium, assembly GCA_016215155.1. Lineage (GTDB taxonomy): Bacteria > Nitrospirota > Thermodesulfovibrionia > Thermodesulfovibrionales > UBA6898 > PALSA-1316. The sequence goes on along the minus strand of JACRLQ010000012.1, from coordinate 29,470 downwards.
CCGAATGGGATGTTCCTCCGCGACGGATGCGAAGACCTTAAAAGAGTGTTTTTTGAAGTCGTTCAGGACATTTTCATGGCAGGAGAGGCAGAGTTGCCTGACCGGTAGTTTGAGGGTATAACGGCTCGGCGATGCGTGAGGATCATGACATATCGAGCATTTTCCGGTCGCAGCCGGTCCGTGCATATATTTTTTTTTCGCCCACAGGACCTTTTCCCCTGTATGACAGGAAAAGCATAGGTCGGCCTCGGTATTCGTGATGACAAATCTGCTGGGTTTGGAATCCTTCTCGTGGCATCTGAGACACTCCCACCGGGCTGAGGGTCCGTGAACGGATTTGTTGTCAGTAATTTTTTTATGACAGGGATAGCACATCGAGTCCCCGGGGGTTTTAGGTAACAGGTCACCGGCGGTGACGTTCATCCTGTGGCATCCGCCGCAGGCGGCCTCTCTTTCTTCAACATGAAACGGCTTCCAGGTGAATTCAGCCCCCGTGGGGCCTGAGCGGTTAGAAATATCGGACCTGTAGGAGACCGCTATTTTCGCGGTATCAACTATCTTCCCGGACCTGGACGCGGTCACCTCGATCTCATTGGCGCGAAAATTCACCGGCAGGACCTTGCAGAAGGTCTCTTTTCCCTTCGGCACGGGCAATACCTGTGCCCGGCCCGACTTGCCCGAAGAGACGGTCAGAGTGTCGATTCCCGGGTCGGTTATCCTGAGCGAAAGGGTCAGAAATCTGCCGGTTATCACACTGTTGTTTCTGGGCTGAATTACGGACATCACCGCGGAGTCGGCGGACTGGATCCGGGAAAATATAACAATCATAACAAGCGCCAAAATGAGGGGTCCGGACGGAAATAATCGAGGTCTTTTGGACAAATCAGTCCCTGTATTTCATAAGAAGCTCAAGCGATTTCTTATAATCGGCTATGGCTTCCTTTGTCATCCTGTTATTTTCAAGGACCTCACCGCGCAATTTATAAATTGCCGGATCAAAGGGATTCAGCCGGATGGCTTTTTCAAAAACCGCAAAAGCCTCCCCCAGAAGTCCGTCCTGGGACAGGGCGTATGCGTAATAATAAACGGCGGGTGTATAAGACTCTTCTTTGACCACCTTGGCCAGAAGTTCAATGGCCTCTTTGATCTTTTTTTCCTTTATGAGCACATTGCCGAGTTCACTGACGACCGCCGGGTGTTCGGGCTCGACCTTGAGGGCGCCTCGGAGGGTCTCCTCCGCATCCTGAAGCCTTCCCTCCAGACAATAGAGCCTGGAGAGTTCGACGTAAGGGAGCATATACTTTGGGTCTTTTTCTATGGCCTTTTTGTACAGGGGGTACGCCAAGGCAAACTTCTCTTTCCTGACAAACCCTTTCGCAAGATTGGCATCCGCTATCGCGTCATGTTTGGGTTTATATCCCCCGTCCGTTTTGCTGACGGGTTTATCGCCGGCAAGGGTCGAAAGGTAGTCGAAGAGCTCTTCAGTTGCGACAAGCGGAAACCCCGGCAGCACATATGATATTTTGCCCTCGACTACCACAACTGTTGAAGGCAGCGCAATGACCTCATAGTCACGAAAGGTCTGGAGCCCTCTGTCGATGAGGACGGGGAAGGTCACCCCTGCGCTTTTTACCAGGTCTCTTATCTTTTCTACGTCACCGGAGGAGACTGCCTGATTATCGGCGTTGACCGCTATTATTTCTATGCCCCTGTCTTTATATTTCTTCCTGAAGTTTTCGAACCGTTTAAGCGCCTTCGGTGAATTGGCGCTCCAGGTGGCCCAGAAAAAAATCACCACCGCCTTCTGCTGCGAGTAGTGCGACAGGGCGACTTCTTTGCCGTCGAGGTCCCTGAGCGCGAAATCAGGAGCCTGACTCCCGGTTTGAAGCAGGGCCGAGGCCCCGGAGGTATAGGCCCCGGATATTATGAGAAAAATCAGGGAAGTCAGAAGCGCCAGAGTCGCCTTTTTATAAAATCCGCCGAGTATACCTGTTGTCTTCACTTTTTTCCTTCCTTATATGTCCTCAGACCTTCCTTGAAGTGTAACAACGCTTTTTCATCATTGTTCATTTTCTGGTATAAGAGTCCGAGAGCGTAGTGGGTCATTGCCGGATAAGGGTTCAGCGTGAGGGCATTCTTCAACGCGGCCTCGGCCCCCGCAAGATCTCCCTTGCCGATGAGGGCGAGTCCGATCCCTGTCTTGGCGGACCTCATATTTGGATTGATCTTTAGCGCCTCATTGAAGGCCCTTGAGGCGTCGTCGAAGAGTTTCTTCTTTAACAATAGCGTCCCCAGTTGCTCACGCGCTTCGGCCTGGTCGGGGGTCAGAATTATCGCCTCTTCCACCGCGGCAATAGCACGGTCGGTCTCTCCCTCACCGTTGAATTTAGCCGCCGACTTTAATAGCTGGGCGGCTTTCTCCCTCTCGGGCGCCCCGGCAAAGGCCTGCGCGTACACGAAAAAAATAACAATCAGCGACGTGAAAAACACCAGCGTTACCGCGCCGTCCCGGGACTTTCGGAAGGACAAAGGTCTGGCGCATGGGAAACGCGGGATCAGTCCGCTCACCTGTTTTTTACGCCCTTGATTCTGTCATATTCAAACTTTTGGTGACAGCCGGGCAGGCAGGCGCCGCCGTTGGCCGACTGCTGGAACCCCACCGGCAGGCCCCAGGCCCCGAAAGGCACCGCATTCCTTATGTGTTTCGGATTATTGGTCGCGTGGGCATCGTGACAGGCCCTGCAGGTGCGTCCCTTGACCTGTTTGTTCACATGTACGAAATGCAGGTTCTGGTCGCCGTTTCTGAACCCGGTCAGGGTCGTGGTTTTTGCGTCCTGCACCAGGGTCCTTTCGTGGCAATTGAAACAGAGTTCATAATTTTTCGGGTCGAAGGGCGCGTAAAAAAGCGGCGGGTAATATTTCCGGAGAATCCTGAAATTATCGGAGCCGTGCGTGTTATGGCAGGACGAGCAGTCACCCTGAAGAATGGGCCCATGGTGTTCCTTGTTTTTTGAGAGGTACTCTTTCATGTCGACTATCTTGCCCTCAGGGGTGTCAAGAGGCTTGTTATGGCATAACATACAGGTGTCAACCGGCTGCTTCACGAGCTGTTTGGGAAAATCCGAGACATGCGGGTCGTGGCAGGCAAGACACTTCCTGTCCGTTTCAAGTCCGCCATGCTTCACCTTGACCGCGGCGATCCATTCTTTCTTGTCGGAATGACAGTTGAAACAGAGGTCCATACTTCCTTCAGAAGAGAAATTAAATTTATATTCGCCCGCGTGAGGGCTGTGACAATTTATACAGTTGTCCTGCACCGGGTTATGCACGAACTTCTTCCCCTTAAAGGCCTCGGCCTTGTCCGTATGACACTGAAAGCAGACATCGTTGCCCCTGGCGTTGAGCATTTTGGGGAAGTCGGTCTGATGGGGGTTGTGGCACATGGAACAACCCCCGACGGCGACCGGACCATGGACGAATTTGCCATCCGCAAGTTTCTTGTTGTGACACAGGAAACAGAGGTTCGTGCCTTCAGCCCTCAGCTGAAATTTAAACGGAGACTGATGCGGATCATGACATTTCGTGCAGCTGCCGTCCTTGACCGGTTTATGGACGCCCTTTTTCGAGTCGACCCTGTCGTGACATCTATAGCATAGTTCCCCGACATTGGTGATAGGCTGAAAACTGTGTTTCGCCTTTCTTTCATGACATGACAGGCATTCGCCGACTGCGACCGGTCCGTGGACGAATTTGGCCTTACCCATCGACGCATGACACTTGTCGGTTATACAGGTGTCGTCAGACGACTGTTGTGCCGCGGTCTCCATACCGAAAGTTGAGACGCCAAAGATAACGACAGCGGACAGAAACAATAAAAACAGTAAAACTCTTCTCATACCGGCCTCCAGTAAACATCCGAAGGGCACCTTTGGCCCCCCGGCGCGAATTCAGATGCAATTAATATATTATAAGAGCCTAAAAAAGTCCATTATCATTTTTCTTTATAAATTGCAGTATAGTTATCTTGATAACCACAATCTCAGGACAAGCAAAGCAGAGACCGATCCGGCAGTTTTTTTGCCATCGATAAAGGTGGGCTTTAGGTCGCGACCGTCAGCGACTCAGGCTTCCCATAGCTTCTCGTAGACCTCTCTGATGGCGGCCGACTCGGCAACTATGTCATGCAGGTCTACAGCCCTGGTCCGTCCGGCCCTGCCCATTTCCACTGCCCTCGCCGGATCGGCCATAAGGGGCTCAAGGGCCCTGACAAGAGCGTCCAGCGAATCAGGCTCGATAAGGCTTCCCGTCACCCCGTCGTCCACCAGCAGAGGGGCCGCGCCTGTTCGAGTGGCGACCACCGCAGCGCCCGAAGCCATCGCCTCCAGAGGTGTCAGTCCAAAACCTTCCCACCGCATAGGGGCGACGTATACGGTCACACGCCGGAACCAAAGCGGCATCTCCGCAGGGGGCCTGACACCTAGGACAAGAATTCTCTTTAGCAGCCCGGCTTCGGATATCCGCCTCTTGAGCCCTTCGACAAAGACGGAGTCTTCGGGCGCGCACAGGCCGGTTATCACCGCGGTCCATTCCGGGTACCGGGGAAGCAATTCGATCATTGCGCCTATGAAAAGGTCCGTCCCCTTCTGCTTACGCACGCGACCGAAGGTCCCTATGCCGAATCTGCCGGGCAGACCCGCTGATTCCCATTCCCCGGCACGGTCAGGCGCGGGGCTGAAACGCCCGGTATCAACCCCATGGTGGATTACTCTGGACGGCCGTTCGAGATACGAAGCCGCCGCCGAAGAGGTAGCGATCAGCGCATCCATTCTCCGTAACAGAAACCGGGTAAACCGCGTGTGTCTTCTCTGGGCAGCGCTGGTAAAGACAAGTCTCCAAGGCTGGCGGAGGAGATACACGAGCAAAATGCCGACGATCATCTCATCATTGCGCCTGGCGTGCCAGATCCTGTATGCCCTTCCTTTTGGCCTGGTCCAGCCATGAATAAGAAGGTCTGTCAGCCTGACCACCGGCAGACCGGGGGGCAGACCGAACCCCGCGCTCGCAATGGACAGCGAACGCGCCTGCACAGGCAGCAGCGCCGCAATTGTCGAGGTGACCCCGGAATAACGTCTGTGCAGATTGGGGGCAACCACGGCCACGTCCCGCAGGGAGATGAACCGGCGCCGCTTTTCTTCCGTCCCGCGAAATCTTCCTCTGTCCCCGCAAAAAAACATGCTATACCGTTTTCATCAGCTTATCAACGCCTAGGCTTTAGCTTATCAAAGCTCAGGCTTTCACGATGGGCCAGATATTTCAAAATATTTTCTCTGCCCCATTTATCTTCCAGCGAAATCAGCCTGGCCTGATCCTGAAAGGGAGCATGTCCCGACTTAAGCGTCAGACGTATATAGTGATGCTGAAAAACCCCCAGGGAGATATGCATAGGCCGGATATCCCCGACATCCAGGCTTCTTTTTTTCGTCCTCATGAACAGATCGAAATCCGCTGTCTGAATCTTCTCGTCCCACAGGCCTACCTTTTCAAGGGCCGCTCTCGTCATGATCACGCCGCAGCCGATGAAGCCCTCCGTCACTGAATCAGAAAAAGCATTGAACCTCTCTCCATTGAATCGCTCCCAGTTCCCGTACATGATTTTATGCATGGCCCTTAATGTAATGTCGTTATGACCGAATACTCCAAGGCCATGTCTTATAATCTTCCATCTCCGCCGGAAGGCCTTTGTGACGGCGCTGTTTTCCATCATTTCAATGCCGCAGGGAGAAACGATGCCGAGATCGTGCTTCTCCATTACCGCCATCATATTTTTGTCCCAGGCCGGGGCAACGATCACGTCATTGTTAAGAAAGGCGAGAAGGTCATGACGCGCCACCCTGATTCCGGCATTCTGGCAATACGGATAAGAATAGTTGCCGTCATTTTCAATAACAACGGCGCCTCTTCCCCTGAAAAATTCGCGGCTCCCGTCTTTTGAGTCATTATCCACGACAATCAATTCAAATGGGCCCGACGTATATCTGGACAAACGCTCAAAAAAAAGTCTGTTCATCGGCAGTTGATTGTGGACAGCAGTGATTATACTTATCATGCGGCCTTCATCATATTCAGGGGGGCCTTGCGGTTCTTCATGCCCCGCGCCCCGCGCTTTTCATGACCCCGCCCCGCCGCGCCTGATATCACGGATCAGATTCTGGATCATATCTCCCTGGATACGGGATGAAAAGAGCCGCCGGACTTTTTCATGCCCGGCGCGGCCATAGGCCTTTGATTGGTCCGGGTCCTGGATCAGATGCGTTATCGCGGCCGCCAATGCATCTGAATTGCCAGGGGGCACCAGAATGCCGTCGGTCCCGCTTGTGATGATTTCGGTAAGTCCTCCGTAATCCGAAGCTACGACGGGTTTGCCCATCGCCATGGCCTCTGCCGCGGCATACCCGAAAGCCTCTTCACAGATCGATGGCATTACAAAGATATCCATGGCGGCATACATCCTGTAAATCGGCATCACCCAGCCGGTGAAAATGACCCGGTCGGCAATTCCCAGCTCCGTGATCTTTTTTTCAATCCCGCCGCGGTCAGGTCCTTCCCCGACGATCAGCAGACGGGTCTGGGGGAACCGGTCGGCAAGCAGGCGGAATGCGTTAATCAGAAATATAAGACCCTTTTCAGGGTGGAGCCGTCCGGCAAAACCTATTACCAGGTCATCGGGACGAAATCCAAGTTCGACCCTGGTCACCCCTCTTTCCCCGATAGAGCCGGCGATTTCATCGACAGGCACGCTGTTTGTGACTACCCGTATAATATTTTCTCTGATACCGCTGTCGAGGAGTGCCCTCCTTACTGAATGGGACACCGCTATAATACGATCAGCAGCGATGTTGATCATGGAACGAGTGGCCGGGGACAGGCGCAGTGTAAGATGCCTGACCAGTATGACCTCCGTTGCTGTCAGCCTGGCGGCAATAAGCGCCGGCCAGTATTCCTTGGGGCTGTTTGCAATGATGACACTTATGCGGTCCTGTCTGATTATCCTTATGATCTTTATGATCGCGCCGATATCCATGGCATTTCTTATCCTGACCCTGCGGGTCCGCAAGGTCCTTGAAATATGGGCGAGACTCAGCGTTCCCTCCTGCCAGCATCCGAGAATAACGTCGTGGCTCAGGTCGCTGAGCAGCCGGGCCAGTATCTCCGTATATGTTTCACAGCCGCCGACGGCAGACCCGGGACGGCCGAGATAGCTGCTCAGGATCAGTATCTTCAAGAAGGCTCTCCCGACTCTTTGACTAAAAAAGCCAGTGAGACAAGGAGCACCACGAACATTACATTGATCGGTCTTTTAAGGTTTGTGTCGAAAAAGCCGCCGATGAGTTGGTTGATTATTACGAACCCGGTCCCCAGGCTGAAGGCATGGGAAAAAGAACCTTTGAGGCCCGATGGCCGGAAGATCAGCTTATGGGCGAGAGGAACCCAAAATAACATAAACAAAACAAGTCCGATAATTCCCGTTTCCACGGCGACGAGCAGATAGAGGTTGTGCGGATTTGAATAAAGGACATTGCTGAAGGACCATATTTTTTTATAGGGTTCCGCATATTTATCCGCATGGCCCGCCCACTGCTTTTGGCCGATGCCGGTCACAGGGTGATCAGATATGATATCCAGCGCGATTTTCATGAAATATATGCGTTCCATATTGCTTGGGTGACTGGTGACGTCGAAAATGCTGCTGCTGCGGGCCCGAAAAGACGGAGAAGCGACCGCAAGCAGCGCAAGGACCGCGACGGTAATTGAGGCGCCCCAAACAGCTGCCCTGACGCTTTTCCTAGGCAACATCAGAAGAAGCGAGACGACCAGCGCCACAAAATATCCTCGTGAATAGGTAACAAGGGTGCCTGTTATGAGGACTGCCGCCGCTATCCACAGAAGCAGCCTTCGCAAGGTCGTCGTTTGCCATAACAGACCCATACCGATAAGAAATACGGCAAGAGGACTTAATATGCTGCCGGCCTGATTGTAATGATTGTAAAACCCATAAAGTCTGTTCTCGCGGAACAGCTGTCTTGGGGAGGGGTAGTTGATGCCTGTAAGCTGCTGCAAAAGACCCAAAAGCACAAGCAGAGAAAAGACCCCCGCAAGGACCCAAAAGATCAACTCAACAGTGCGTCTTTTGCCTTCAGCCTCAACCGGGAGCCGGTATAAAAGAAACACCGGCGCCAGCACGAGCGCTTCCGCAAAAGGAGTTGTCAGCGGCGCCTCTCCGGCGGCCGGGCGCAGCAGAAACTCCCAGAGGCAGAAGGTCCCTATCCATGTCAACGGCAGTTTAAGGTCGGACAGCGCAGCCGGGCGAAGTTTTTTCCGTCGCCAGATTAATACGGCGCATAACGCTGCGCAGGCCAGGGGGAAGTATACCGGACTGTGCGAAACGGTAAGAGACAGCGTGTAAACCACAAGACTCCATGACAACACGGTATTGAAGAGGACAGGCGTCCCATCGTCATGTCCCGTTGAGACGTGATATTGCGTCAATTCCGCCTTCCTGTCCCCGTCCGATGGTTCAATAAGCAGGATACGTTCGTCATCAGTAATTGCCCCCCGTAAGGTCCGCGGTGACGGAGCCGATCTTTACCTGGGCCTTCATCCTGACGGGGACCTTCTTCTCGTCTGCGGTGACCCATATAAGCATCTCCCCTTTTCTGTAAAAAATGCCTTCAGACTTCATAATGGGCCTGATGACAAAGGTGTCCACCTCACCGCTCGGCCCCGTAATGCGCTCTTTCCTGAGGACCTGGACTTCCGCATCATATATCTTCTTGCTGTCGAAGATCCGGATATACACCGATCTGCCCGCCTCGAGAGTCATCCCCCTCAGCTGAAAAAAACATGAAAGCGGGTCGAAGACATCCGGGGGAAGGTCGAACTCCTTCTTCTCATCCGTAATATGGTCGATATAGCGCGCCTTGGCGCCCCTGTTTTCGAAGATGACCTCCTTGTTCTTCCTGTGTCTTCCCTCTCTAAGGTTGAGTTTATAGGATATCGGAGGACCCAATATGTTTTTACCCGTTCCGGCGGTAAGTCTGCTTTCGACCCTGTCGTCAACCGTATAAAAGACCGAGAGCCACTTTGCGGACTTTGTGACGGAGGATATGAGGACGTTGTCGCCGGACATTTTTATCTCGATGACCGATTCCCCTGCCTTTATGCCGGTCCATGACAGGTCGTATTTAAGCGTCTCGGGCACCTGAAAAGACGACGCGGCGCCCGCCATGCATAAGACCATCAGGATTACAAGGAGCGCCGGACATCGGGATGACAAATTATCAGACATGGATTATTTTAACGGATAGTCAGGGAAATTACAGTTCCTGCCCGCTGAACTGGAGCATATAGAGCTTCCTGTATAGCCCGTCTCTTTCGTAGAGCTCCCTGTGCGTGCCGGCCTCGCTGATCCTTCCCTTGTCTATGACTATTATTCTGTCGGCCTTTTTTATGGTCGACAGTCTGTGCGCGATGACGAAGGTGGTCCTCGAAGACATAAGATTTTCGAGGGCCTTTTGCACTATCATTTCCGAGGCCGTGTCCAGCGATGAGGTCGCCTCGTCCAGGATAAGGACCGGGGGGTTTTTCAAAACAGCCCGCGCAATCGAAAGCCGCTGCCTCTGTCCGCCGGACAGGCGAGTGCCTTTTTCGCCGATCACCGTGTCATATCCCTGTGGAAATTCCATGATGAAATCATGGGCATATGCAGCCCTGGCGGCCTGTATGACCTCCTCTTTCCCCGCCTCCGGTTTACCATAGGCTATGTTTGCCATTATCGTGTCATTAAAGAGTATCACCTCCTGGCTTACGATGCCGAAAATACCGCGTAAAGACCGGAGGGTTGCAGTCGCTATGTCGGTATTATTTACCATGATAATGCCTTCGGTCGGATGATAGAACCTCGGCAGCAGGTTTATGAGGGTGGTCTTGCCGCCTCCGCTTTTGCCCACTATCGCAATGATCTCGCCTCTGCTTACCCTGAGGTCCAGGTTGTCCAGGGCCTTGTGTTTCGACTGGGGATAGGAGAAGGACACGCCCCTGAACTCGATCTCGCCCACATCATGGGTGAGTTCAACGGTCCCTTCAGCCTCGGCCTTTTCCTCAAGAAGTTTATGGACCCTTTCAAAAGGCGCCCTGGCCTGTTGAAGGTTTATGTTTACCTTGGCCAGCCTCCGCACCGGTGTGTACATCAAGAAAATGGCGGCGATGAACGAGAAGAAATCGCCCACGGTCATACTGTTTTCGATGACAAGACTGCCGCCATACCACATGACAAAGGCTATGCCGACGCCTCCGACTGTCTCCATCAGAAGTGTGGCTGTCTCTCCTGTCCTTGTCGCGCGCATATTGTCGCGGTAAAACTCCGTGTTAATCGTCTCGAACCGCCTCGCCTCCTCTTCCTGCCTGCTGAAGGCCTTCAATATCTTTATGCCGGTAAACGTCTCACTGAGGAACTCTGTGATGAGTGAAATCTTTTCCTGTGCCCTCCTGCTTATCTGCCTGATCCTTTTGCCCAGACGTCCGACGGTATAAAAAGCCGCCGGCAAGGCGACGATGGATATGAGAGTAAGGTCCCACCTGCGCCAGAGGGCGACCACGATGAGGGCCGCGGCGGTGCCGCTTTCGATCAGCAGGTCCTTGATCGTGGTGCTGAGGAGTTCATTCAGTAAATTGGTGTCGTTGATGACTTTTGATATGAGTTCGCCGCTCGAACTCCTGCTGAAGAAGCCGACCGGCAGGTTTACGATGTGTGAAAAGAGCCTGTTTCTGAGGTCGGTCACCATCTTCTGGTTTACCGACCGTATAAGGTAGCCGTTGATCACAAGAAATACGCCCTTGAAGAGGAATATAAAAAAGACCACAAACGGAATGACATGGAGAAGCCGGGTGTCCTTCCTGACGAATACGTCGTCCATAAGGGGCTTTATGAGCCACGCGAGAGAACCGCTGAGGATTGATACGGCCAGGCTCGCGACACCCGCAACGGCGATCCTCTTCCAGTAAGGCTTTACGGCTGTGATTAAATTCCTATATTCTTCCAACAGTCGATGGTCTCCGTATGCCGGGTTCCGAGTCCGGCTTCCCAGTGTCCGTTACCGGCTTTAAAATTATAATTCAACAGGTCTCTCAATATAAAGCAGGTCCTCCGGAGGGGGTATCAGGCTTCTTCTTTGGCGGAGAGGCTGTAGTGTACGGCCAGCTGGACCGCGTCCCAGGGAAGACAATCCGGGGGGGTAAATCCCAGCAGCCCGGCATAATGATATACCTCTGATATGTCCTTACCTTCGATCTCAAGGAATTCAGGGATAAAACCGTGTTCTCCATGATACCTGTCCAGTTCAAATCTGACACCTTCGAGTTCGTATGTCGTGCGATGTTTCTTCATCTCGAGCCGGACCGAGTACCCAAGACAAAGGAGGATAGACCGCATCTCCCCGAAGTCGGATACGCACACCTCCTTCTCCTCCCTGACCTTTGCCCGGGCGTCCTCGATGTGAAGCTTCAGCGTCAGGACCGCCTTCCCGCCCTCGCTGCGGAGCCGGAGCGCCCCGCCGCTTTTTTGGATCGCGGAATCCGCGGTATCGTAATAGACCGCATGGATTTCGTCATCAAAGACCTTTTCAGCTCCGAGCCTCAGGAGCTTTCCCTCAATTTCGGTCCGGTCAATATTCAGTATCTTTACCTCGACTTCCCGCATGGCTGACATTATATCAGAATTGTTCAGCCCCGGCCAAAAGGGATAAAAAGCGGACCGTTCAATACCGGTCCACGGCCCCCGCCGGCTTTCAGAAACAAGGTCCGGTCTCCTTCCTGAGCCGTTTCCGTGTGTTGGAGGGGCTTGACAAAACAATAAGTTCTTGATACTGTTATTCCAGTCCATTTGTAATCAATAAATAATCATGAAAGGGGGGAGAATTAATGACAAAGACGGAACTCATCGACAAAATAGCTTCGGGCGCCGGTCTCAGCAAGGCCGATGCAGGAAGGGCTTTTGACGCTACCCTTGATTCGATCAAGGCGGCCTTGAAGAAAGGCCAGAAGGTAACCATCGTCGGATTTGGCACCTTCGCGGTAACGAAGAGGAAGGCCAGAAAAGGCCGGAATCCGCGGACCGGAGCGGTAATCAACATCCCTGCGGCTAAGACACCCAAGTTTACAGCCGGCAAGACTCTCAAGGATGCCGTAAAGAAATAAGATATCGTTTTTCCCCGGGGGCGGAAGGTCATTTCCGCCCCTTTTATTTATTGTCCGCTCTCTGCTATCCTTTTATGCATGAACACTGAAAAATCCATAGTCGCCGGCATCGACCTGGGGCCTGATTCCGAGAAGGTCGTGGCCTACGCCGCGTATATGGCCTCAGGGATGGGGGCCTCGGTAAGTCTCCTCTACGTGCTGGACTACCTTCTGACACCGCCTCCGTACCTGACCTCCTACATAGAGGACGAAAAGAAACGGGAAGAGGCCGAACTTTCGAGATGGAAGGACCTCCTCACCGCCTCCGGTTTAAAAACGGATTCGCGTATCGTGGTCGGCCGTCTTCACGAGTCCTTTACAGGAGTTATCGAAGAGAAACGTCCGGACCTTCTCGTGATAGGCTTCAGGTCCCATATGTTCAGGCCGAGCAGTTCCGAAAGGCTCATTATGTCCCTGCGGGCGCCTATGCTGGTGGTAAGGACAAGGTCCGACGCACCCCCTGTTCGTATCGGTTCCGTAAGGATCAGGAAGATACTCTGTCCTGTCGATTTCTCTGAGCACTCGAAGAAGGCGGTCTCTTTCGCGTGCTCCTATGCCTCTGTGTATGGCGCCGGCCTGACCCTGATCAACGTCATCCCTTCTCATATTATCAAGGAGCGGCTGTCGCTCTGGAACAGGATGGACGACAGGGACCTGGAGAGATTCGACGACCTGATGCGCGCCGAGTCGGAGGCCGCAATCTCATCGCTCTCCAGGGAATGCGGGACCGAGGGAGATACGGAAGTGCTTGAGGGCAGTCCGGGGGAGATGATCTCAAAGTTCGCCTCGGAGCGTTCCTTCGACCTGATAGTAATAGGGGCGCGCGGCCTGTCATATCTGGAGAGCATACTGATAGGGAGTACTACGGAACATGTGCTCAAGACATCACCCTGCCCCGTGCTTGTAGTGCATTGATGCTCATACAGTCCGCCCTGCTCCTTGCCGGGCTCGTACTCATCCTTTTGGCCGCGGAATTTTTCACAAACGGGATAGAAGCCCTCGGCAGGCACTTTTCCTTTTCGCAGGCCGTAGTCGGAAGCCTCCTGGCCGCGGTCGGCACGGCCCTTCCTGAGACTATCCTGCCTGTGGTCGCCATTTTCATGTACGGCGGAGATTCGGCAAAAGAGATCGGCGTCGGCGCGATTCTTGGGGCCCCGTTCATGCTTTCGACCCTTGCCTTCTTCCTTGTGGGTCTTACCGTGGCCGTATCGGCCATAAAAGGCAACCGCAGGTTTGAACTCAATATCGAGGTCCATTCCGTAAAAAGGGACGTCACCTTCTTTCTCGTGATGTACCTGGCAGCGGTCGTCCTGCCATTGGCCTTCGGCAGGACGGTCGCGGTCCCCCTTGCGATTGCCCTCGTCGGAGGATATATATTCTACGCCTGGATGACCTTCAGGGGGGAATCCGCGGAGATTGAACATGGCGGTCATCTCTATCTATGGAAGATGCTCGGCAGATTCATAAAGTTCGGGACGGCCCAGCGTCCATCACCCATACTTATTCTGGTGCAGGTTACCGCGTCGCTCGCCGTAATGGTGCAGGGGGCCCATACGTTCGTGAAAAGTCTGGAGCGCATATCGGTCAGTTTTGGGCTCGAGCCTCTGATCTTCGCGCTGCTTCTGGCCCCGGTGGCCACGGAACTGCCCGAAAAATTCAACAGCGTGACCTGGACCTGGAAGGGCAGGGACACTCTTGCGCTCGGCAACATCACCGGAGCGATGGTCTTTCAGGCGACGTTCCCTGTCTCCGTGGGGCTCCTCTATACGGACTGGAGGCTTACCGGTATGGCGCTTTTTTCGGCCGTTCTTGCGATAACCTCGGCCCTGGTCGTCCTGGGGGCCATTGTCGTGAAAAAGCGCGTCTCACCTTTGGTGATGCTCTTCGGCGGACTGCTTTACATGGCGTACGCGATCGTCCTTGTGTTGAGATGATTAACGCCGTCATCCCCGGGCTTGACCCGGTCTTCTCGGCGGCTCACCCGGGGCAAGGGACCCAGGGTGTCTTTAGCTTTACACAAAGATACCTATTTCCTGAACAGATCGTCGAAGGCCTTTTTTACGTCGACCTTAGTTCCTTCCGCCCGCCCTCCCGCCTTAGCCCCCGCGAATGAAAAATAATCGCAGAAATTCGCCTTGTCGCGCGTCCGCTGGAATTCGGCCTTCGGCTCCAGACACTTGTTATGGGAAGTCTCGCAATAGAACCGGCAGTTAAGGCAGATATGCAGGTCGCCGCCGCATTTTGGGCAGGAGGTCTTTCTTGTTATGAATTTTTCCGTCTCGATATCTTTTCCGCATAGCGCGCATATGCTCATGGCAACCTCCTGTCCGGTCCGGTCTGTCAGATGGATAAGTTTAGCATAAACGACATTTACGCTGTTTTCGTTCGACACCCTGTTATAATGTTTACGATGACGCTAAAGTCCCCTTCAATACACTTCCTTATTACTTTCGCTTTTTTGGCGGCCATCTCCCCTGTTACAGTTTCAGCCGCGGCCGGGTCCCCTTTGGAAAATGAGGGGCGAAAGATCTATTTCTTCGGGGCCTCACCCTCCGGCCCGGCTATTACCGGCTATTTCGGGAGGGGACTTATCGAAATTCAGGGACAGGGCGCGGCCTGCGCCGGTTGTCACGGATATGACGGAAAGGGCCGGCCCGAAAGCGGGATCGAGCCTACTAATATAACCTGGAAATACCTGATGAAGTCCGGCGGCCACATACACCCGGACGGGACGGTACACCCTGCCTTCACGAAGGAGTCTCTTAGGAGTTACCTCAGGGATGGTATATATCCTGGCGGCAAGCGCGGAGACCCCGCCATGCCGGTATATGATATGTCTGATAAAGACATGGACGCCCTGATCGCGTATCTTTCGGTCCTTGGAACATCCGAAGGTCCGGGGGTAGACGGACGAGTCATCAGGGTCGGCACGATTTTACCATCCGACTCACCTCCGGGGTCTCCCGGGGAAATCATCGAAAGGTCCCTGCGCGCCTACATCGATGACATCAATGGCAGGGGAGGTATATATAACAGAAGGCTTGAACTTTCCGTCGAAAAGCTTCCGTCCGACAGGCTCTCTCACCGTAAAGCAATCATGGATATACTCGACAGAGACGAACTTTTCTGCCTGATCGGCACATACACCCCGGAGTCCGACCGCGAATTGTCCGCCGCCGTCGAAACCGCGCGTACGCCACTGATCGGTCCGCTTACACTGAACCCGCCTGATGACCTGTTGATGGGCCGATACGGCTTCTATCTATTTCCGGGGCTGAAAGACCAGCTGCTGGCCCTTGCGTCTTTTTCCCAAAAAGAGCTCGGGCTCGTCGACCCGGGGATCGCCCTGCTCTATCCCTCACAGAAAGAGGCGGTCGGCATTGCAGGCGCCGTTGCCGGACGCTACAGGGACCTCGGATGGAAAAAAATTCTTACGCTCGAATATAGAAAGGGCGCATTTGATGCCGCGGAGGCGCTTGGTCATCTCAGGAAAAACCAGGTCCGCCTGATTGTGCATCTGGGAAGCCCGACAGAGGTAACAGCGCTGATGGGCGTCATTTCAGAGGCGGACCCGCCTCCACTTGTCCTTCTGTCGGGCATACTTACAGGGACTGGCATCGGCGCGATCCCGCCGCGCTTAAGAAACACGACATATCTTGCGTATCCCGCTATCCCCGGAGAAGTCCGCGAGAGCGGCAAGGACAGGCGCTCCAAAGAGGCCTTCGCGTCCGGGGCGCCTGAGGCCAATCAGCTTGCGAAACTGTCCGCGTATGCGGCAGTAAAGGTCCTTGAGGAAGTGCTCCGCCGCTCAGGCAGGGATTTGAGCAGGGAGCGTTTTATCGAGACACTCGAGGGCCTCAGAGGGTTCGAAACCGGTCTGACACCGCCGATCACCTTTGGAAAAAACATCCGGACGGGTCTGTCCGGCGCCTATATTGTCGTTACCGGCGGCAATGAAAAGACAACCGGCGGGACCTCTTTGAAGGGATGGTTTCCATCGCGATAGTCCGGCGGGATCTTTTTGGACACGGAGGTAAATCGGGGACTGATATCTCCTCAGTCCCCGATTTAAGAACATGATACGGTTACTCAATAGTAATGCTGTCGGCGGTGACCGCGCCTCCGGAGACAGTTACGGGACCGGTAACGGACGAAGTACCCGATCTGACCGCATAGCCGCAGTCATAGCCGCCTCGCAGGGTAACGGTCCGGGCCTGATCGAAGAGCGGCACGGTATAGGTGACCAGCGCGCCGCCCCTCAGGTCATAGACAGCCGGCGTCTGAACGTTGGTATAGGCATCGGAAATGGCCGTATAAAAGTTCGGCGAAACACGGACAGTCGAATTTGAGCAGGCATCGAACGTTGCCGTCACATTCTTTGCCGTGTTCATCGTAAGCGAGCATTCAAGCGCGCTTCCGGTACAGTCCACGGACCAGCCCAGCAGCGCCGAAAGCGCGTCAGGGACCGCCGTAAGTGTGACGAGCTGGCCGGGGGCGAAATTAGCGCTGCACCGGTCACCGCAGTCAATCCCGGCCGGCGTGCTTGTCACGGTGCCGGGGCCGGTCTTCGTCAACAAAAGTGAATAGGCATTGACGGCCACGGTGACTGTCGCCGCATTCGATGTCGCTACAAGCACTGATGGAGCACAAGGCGTATCCTGGACCGTATAGGTGAAGCTGTCCGTGCCGACAAATATCCCGTCAGGAGTATACGTAACGGTGCCATCAACGTTCGCCACGGCAGTCCCATGCGCGGCAGGTGTCACAATCGAGACCGAAGCGGTGTTGATTGAACCGTCCAAGTCCACGTCGTTGGCGAGAACGTTAATAACTTTGACGGTCTGAATGTCGGTAATGGCTGCATCATAGTTCGCAACAGGCGCAATGTTCTCCACAATGCTTACCAATTTTTTCTCCGAGCCGCCTTTGGCCGACGTTACGGATATCTCTGACGGCGGCATGACGGCGACGGGCGGGGTGCCTGCCGTAGTGACGACCCTGCGTTGCAGCGGAGCCGGCGCGACCGGTGACAGATTGCCGAACCCGGCGGCTGAAAGCTGCGGAAGAGGAGCGAGCTGGTCGCTCGATGACGCATCGATTGCGAGCTTCCCGCAGGATGTACTGTACTCCGCGCGTGAAATAGTGACAAAGTCGCTAAGCGTGGAGAACAGGGTCGTTATGAGATTTGTCGGATCATTTGCCGAATTGTTCGCGGTCACCGTCACCACCGCGGGCAGTGTCGTCGCACTCGCCAGGAATATATGAGCGTAAAAATTGCCCGCACCGTCGCCGGTGAGGGCGGTTAAGGGGAGTCCGCTTCCTGATCCATTCACAGTGGCAAGCGGCGCCGACGTAGCGAAAATGTCAACATGACCCGGGTTGCCGGGAGCTGCGCTCCTTGTATAGGCCACCCGGTCAATCTTCAGCGCGGTGGGGACATTTCCGGTGTAGATCTTTCCAATAAGAGTGAAGAGGTCCTGCTGAACGTCAATGCCGCCAGGTCCTTCTACGCGGAAGTAATTTGTAGTAAACGGGCTGCCGACCACCTTTACTGGAGTGGCAGAGTCGCCGATATACCCAGGCCATAATGCAGTAATAACGGCATAGTTGGTGTCAAGAGGGTCCATCGTCAAGAAGGGCCCTATCTCCCCGGCAAGGGCACCTGTAAAGACACCGGGGGCTCCCACGCCCACATCAAGCGTTTCGTTGATCACGCTGCACGTTCTTCCTGGGTCATTGCAGGCCGGGATACCGGCATAAGTTCTGACTCCGTAGGGATGAGTGACCGTGTACGTCCCTCCGGATGTTCCGTCCGGAACGTCCACCCTGATGCGGACGCGGGCAAAGGATATCTGCGTGCCTGGTTCAGGATCGCCGGCCCCGTAGGCCGCCTCGACTGCCAGAACCAGAGTCCCGGTGACCCCCCCGGAGTCCAGCTGACTGTCCGCTAGAAACCAGAAACCCTCACCGCCGAAACCGGTCATCCCGGAAAGGAGATTACCCTGGATTACAGGGTCGAAGAAACAGGGCGGCCCGGCATCCGGCGGGGTAAGACATAGTTCGAGCGAAAGGGTGTTTGAATCCGTATAAAAAAGCGGAAAATTAGTCTGGGCGCTTGTCGGGCCTACAGCGGTCAAGGCCCCGTATGAAACACCTCCGCAGCAAACTATTACTGCATATATCATCAGGATCAATCTAAATTTCTTCATCGTTTCCTCCTTGGCTCTCGCGTAGCGCTTCAAACCGGCATACTGTTATTGCGGCCTTAAAACACGGACCTTGCCCGAGTCGCCCCCTCCGGCAGAGGACAGGACCTCGATAAACGATAAGGGCGACGCGGTACTCAGGACGAGAGTACCCCCGGTGAGGTCCGAAAAACCCGTTGCCGTCAGGGTAGGGGCCGGGGCTTCATCGCCGGAGGACGCCTCGATGGTCAGAGCGCCCGAGACCGGATTGTATTCGACTTTCCTTACGGTCACAAAATCGGTCGTCGCAATGGGAACGGAGGTCTGTGTATTGTTAGCGAATATCGCGGAGTTGTCCGCGGTCACGGTAAGAGTCGCCGGGACCGTTGTGGCACTGGCCAGAGGGATATGGACAAAAAACCTGCCTGTCCCATCTCCCGACAGCGGTGTAGCCGGAATGCCGGCGCCGGAGACGGACAGCGTAGCCAGTGCGGCCGAAGTAGCGAAGAGATCGATCTGGCCGGGATTTCCCGCGGCCGCGGTCCTGCTGTAGCTGGCCCTTTGGACCGACAGAGGAGTAGGCAGCGTCCCTGTATAAAATTTCCCCATGAGGGTAAAGAGGTTTTGAGTCACATCTATCCCCCCCGGGCCCTGGATCCGGAAATAGTTTGTGCCGAACGGACTGCCCGTCACCTTGACCGGCGTGCCCGCGTCCCCTATATAGCCAGGCCATGCGAGCTGGATCGCGGCATAATTAGGGTCGGTCGGATCCATGGTAAGGAAAGGCCCGATTCTGCCCTTAAGCGCCCCTGTAAAGTCACCCGGGGCCCCCACTCCGACATCGATCGTTTCATTGATTACGTTTTTACAAAATGCTCCGGGGTCCGTCGCGCAGGCCGGAAGACCGGAATACGTGTTGACTCCATAGGGGTGGGTGATGATGTAAGTCCCGCCGGGAGTGCCGTCAGGCACGTCTACCCGTATCCTTATGCGCGAAAAAGAGATCTGGGTATCGGCGGCCGGATCTCCCGCGCCGTACGCCGCCTCGACCCCCATGACTACCAGCCCGTTGACCGTCGGATCGTCAATCAACCCATCGGACAGAAACCAGAAGGCCTCGCCGCCGAAACCTGTAGCGGCTGAAAGCGCATTGCCGCCGACCACCGGGTCAAAAAAGCACGGCGGCCCCGCATCAGGAGGCGTGAGGCAGAGTTCGAGCGCCAACCCTTTCGTGTCCTGATACCAAAGCGGGTACCCGCTTCCGGGCGGAACAGGCGTGTCAGCCGGGCCGACCGCGTACAGCTCGGCGGGCGCAGTCCGTGCGACTGTAAGCAACATAACAACGGTCACAACAAAGAGTAAGGATCTTTTTAACATCTTAAACCTCCTGAGTTATTAAAACGTTCAGCCTGAATATTTCTCTCCCATGCCGGCGCCGATTTTCTCCCCGGCCCTCTCCGCCTCAAGTTCATTCAAAGTCTTTATGATCTGCTCGGGAGACGGAAATCCGTTGAGCCGTCTCCATACCCCCCTGCGACCGTCTCCGACCAGTACCGCGGGCGGATGCTTCGCCTTGTCCCGGGAGTACACATCCAGCCCGATGAGTATCCGGTCGACATCCGGTTTCCTGCCGGTAAGGAAGACCCAGCCCGGCTTTGCCTTGTGACGCCCGGCATACTGTTTAAGCCGCGGCGGGATGTCGACGGCAGGGTCTATGGACATGGATATAAGCCGGACATCTCTGCCGAGCCTCTGACCCAGCATTTCCTGGGTCCTGACGAAGATCGCATCGAGCACGGGACATATCGTCTCGCAGGACGTAAAAATAAAGGTGATCGCGACGAGTTTGTCGCCGATGGCATCCGTTTTAAACCGCAGGCCCTTCCCTTCCTGATCAAGCAGGTCAAGGTCATGGACCCTCACCTTGACGGCGTTAGCGCCTGCCGGGGCCTTCGCATCCTTCACTTTTTTTATACCCTGTTCGGTCCCTTCCGCAGGGACGGAGAATATGACGGCGCAGATCAGCGCCAGCAGCAACTTCGCCATATTATTTCAGCCTCCCCTTTGTTGTTTCCAACCGGCGTCCCTGGCATAAAAGACGAAATAGGGCGCCTGAGTGTGATCAATTCTCAGGGACCTGCTCGAAAAAAATACATAATATACGCCCGGTTCAGGGGCTTTGAAACTGACCTCGTAAAGCCCGCTTCCCTGATCACGGACAGGGACCCGCTGTTTCCACGTCCCGGGAGTCCTGGTCACAAAGATCGCCATGTCGGTGATACCTGAAAGAGGCCCCTTGCCGGAGGGGTCCCTCAGTCTGAACCTTAACGTCGCATCCTCGCCGGCCCTGACCGTATTGTCGGTGTTCAAGACCTCCACCGCCACGGTCTTTGCATCAACGACCTGACTTGCCGATGGGTTATTAAGCACGGTAAACCTGAAACATGAAACCACCCTGGGGGAATCAAGGAGCAGGGCGGCCTCATAGCTCCCCGCCTTAGGGACCCTGAACTTGGCCGAATATACCCCCTTTGAGGTCTCACGCATGTTCCTGCCGATGACCATTGAGGCCCTGGCCACGCGGCCCGCGCTCCGGAAACTCCCCATCGAGACCTCCATGCCCTCCATATAGTAGTAAATAAGCCCGTCGGAGGGGTTCGTGATCAAAACCGTATCGTACTCGCCCGCGGGCACTATTGTATCGGCGCGGGAGCGGTAACGTGACTCCTCCGGCGGTTTTTCTCCTGCAACGATCTTTAACGCATGGAGTTCCGCACCGGCAATTCCGGCGGAGGACAGCGGTATCACCGCGACCTCGGCCGCCCGCGCCAGCTGTATATACGCAAAACGCCCCGAAAAAAAGACCCGCTCCGGTCCCATGCCGACCTTCAAAGACTGGACCACGCGGTTCATCGAGGCGTCGATGACCTCGACGGTGTCGTCCTTAGGGTTCGAGACGAACCCCCAGCGTCCGCCCGGCGCAAAGCGCACTGCCGACAGACCAGGTTTAAGTGATATCCGTGTGATCAGCTCGCGGCTCTCGCCGTCGATGACCGCCAGGGTCCCGCTTTGTTCATGTGCTACATATACAGAGTTGCCCAGATCGGACACAGACATCGAGACAGCCCCTTCACCCGTCCGAATGTCGGAGATCTTCCTGAGTTTCTGTATATCTACAACGGAGACATACCCTTCGTCACTGTTCGTAATAAAGGCGGTCAGGCTGTCTCCGGAAAAGGCGATCTCATGATGACCCCTGCCGGTGGGTATGATGGCCACTTTGTCAAGTGACACTGAATCTATCACGGTGACGCCGCTTTGAGTATCGTCCTGGGAATCGTTGCCGACCCAGAGGTAGCGGGCGTCGGGTTGGAGGGCGATTCGCACCGGGTTAATCCCGGCGTCGATGTTCCTGACGACGCTGAACGTCCCGGCGTCGACAACGGCGACCTTCGCCGCCCCGGGCATCGTGACAAAGAGCCGCCTTTCGTCCTTTCCGAGGACCCAGTCCTCGGCAGGTTTGTCCAATTTTATGATCGCGTAGAGATTGGTAATCCCTTTCATCCCGACGATCGGGTCTATGACCGAGATAGTCGCGTCCTCGTTCATGGAGAGGACATAATAGCTGTTGAGGTCCACAAGGGGACGCACCGCCAGGGTCCCCTTGAGATAGATCTTGACCTTCTCCCGGCACGCCTGCTCCTGATCTAAAACCGGGGTTTCTCCCTCGTCGCCCCAAAGGAGGTCCAGCCAGACAGCGGGCTTAAGCGCCGTCACCGGCTCATCGGTAGAGACATCGGTTATAGAAAAAATCACGGAGGCATGTTCATCGGCCATGACCTCTTTTTGACCTCCGGCGGCTTCCGCCGAAAACTTTATTTTCATCCCCTTATCGATGACCTCGGAACTCCCTGCAACGGCAATTCCATGTGATATCAGCATGGCCAGCACGACACTGAAAAGTGCCGTAACCGGCCTGCCTGCCGACCGCATTTTCCCTGTCTTTTTTATCCCAATACGCGTCACGGCGTCACCCTCAGAATGCCCCACAGCCCCTGGTAGTTGCCAAAAGACGCCTCATCCCGGAAAAGATAGTCCCCCGGAATGCCATACAGACCTCCGGCGCCGTGCGCCGGGACAACATCGAAATGGTTTGCGGGGCCCACCCCCTCCTGAGCTCCGATCATCTGGGACAGAGGGTTATCGCCTATCTTTAATGAACGCCCCGTATAGGGCTCCCTTTGCCATACGTGCCCGTGCAGGGTAAAGACCGCGTTCCTGTTTGCGCCTCCGGGTTGGAGCACGCGAAGCCGAAGCGGGGTCCCTGCCTTTGCCGTGAAGACGGGCGTGACCGGGTCTTCACCATCAGTTGCCGAATTTGAGTAAGCGTCTCTGTAGTCGAAGTTACCGTTAAGGGAAAGAGGCGTCTGTGGACTTATCCCAAGCCTGTACCATAGCGGCTCTGTTTTGTAGTTGATCGCCTTATGGCCTGAGTCCTCGGAGTCCTCGGCCTCGGCGACCCAGGGAAGAGGGGTACCGGCGCCGGCGCCGTACCTCATGTTGAGATCGGTCTGCATGATCGCGACGAAGTCGCGGAACGAAGTATTGCCCGACGTGACCGTCGCCGACGCGCGCGTGCCGGGGTCTTCGACCCAGGAGGACCCGACCGGCTCGATAATCAGGGCCCCCACCGCCCCCCTGCCGCTATGTTTTATCCTGTCGGACGATATCAGGTTTGTGGCCCCATATTCCGCCGGTCTGCCGCGATAAATACTGCCCTCGGCCGTTACATTGCCCGCGTACCACTGATACTGGACGACGCCTCCCGGGGGGGCTGTCTGCACGGGGTTTCTGCCGACATTGGCCCCGTCGCTCTTCGTGATGTCATATTCGACCAGCTGGGGATGGAGCCCAACATGGCTTGAAGGCCTCACCTGGTTTGCGTTAAAGCCGGGGATTATCGCCGGAAGTGAGCTGAAGCCGTCAAAATCAGTCAACTCCTCAGGAAGCCGGTTGCGAAGAGTCACGTTGATACAGTCTCCGGCAGCGGCACGAAGGATAAGGGGCTCCACAGGCGCGCCGGGAACGAGCCTTCCGGCGGCATCGAGGTCGACAGTCATGACATAGAGTATCGCGCCGGGGTCGTGGAGAGGTCCGGTCCCTCCGGGGAAGGATATCCCCGCAAAACCATCGAGAGGGTCGGGAGGGAGGGCCAACGGGTCAATAACAGCCGGACGGGGGTTATAGACAAGCGTACCGCCCGGCAGGGCATCCGCGGCCGTGACGGCCGTGATGTCATATGACCTGACCGGGGCGCTGGTCGGACAAACGCCCTTGAACCCGATTCTATTTAAAATAGGCCATCCCTTCTGAGGAATGGGATTGTTCGGCAACGGCACAAGGGTATCGGTCCTCTTTCCGAGAGACCGCAGTATCCCCCAGGCCCCGTTCCAGTATCCTTCCTTCGATGAACTTATCGTATAAAGGTAATCCGCATCCGTGCCCGTCTGACCCTTCTCCCTGACAATGGGGGTGCTCAGCTGGAACTGCTCGGAGATGCCCATGGACTGCGCGTTTCTATAGCCGGAGTCTGGGCTGTTATGTTCCTGGGTCCACTTGAGCCCATGTATCGAGACAATGTGCGATTCTTCCGTCGCGCCGACCTGCACCCTCAGTTTGACATTGTCACGATCGTAAACCCTAAGCATGGGGGTGAAGGGGTCATTATCGCCGGCGCCGGATGTAAGGGGCCTCCCCGCCGGCCTGCCCGGGACATACCGGTTCTGCTGAGTGTTCAGCCCGGGATCGGCGCGTTCGACCAGAGACGAAAAGGCGTAGGAGAGATCGCCCGCAAGCCCTGCCGCCTGTGAATTGGTCAGCGGATCGCGTATGCGGTGGGCCAACGGTTCATTGCGGTAATTGACCAAAAAGGTGCCGTCATCCGCGGCGGATATCGCAGTCGGGCAGCCATTGGAGGCCGGCCGGCCGTTGGGACAGCTCAGGGGCTTGCTGACGATAAAGGGGAGCCCTGCTTCGACCTTGCCCGGCGCGTTGATCGCCTTCTCAGGATCGGGACGGGGGTTAAGGGCGTCCCCGCCGCCGCCCGCTTCATAGGCCAGCCCAAAGTCGGCGAACTCAAGGAAAAACTCGCGGTAGCTGTCAGCGCCATTTTCGATGTTCGCCTGCCAGCTTGTAGGACCACCGTCCCCGGAGGCAACGTCCTGATCGGCGCCGAAATAGACCCCGGTCTCAGGGTCCCGCCAGCGGGAGCCCGACGGCTCCACGAGAAGAGTACTGTAGAGACCTGCCTGCTGATGAGTGGAGGGGCCGAGATGATCGTGCGAAAATACATTGCCCAGTCCCCTGTCGAGGCCCTGGTTATTCACAAGCGGATCGACGTACCAGCGCTGCACCGTGGCCCTGGCCCCCGTTATGTCCCGGCCGTTAAATGACGGCCCGAAAAAACCGTGGGTCTTCGGTTCAGGACACGGCCCTGTAGGAGGTCCGGCCAGCGGCGGGCAGTTATTGAATTTCCTTATGGCCGAGATCCGCTCGCGGACTTCGTCCGGGCTGAAGGTCGCGTCTTCATAATTCCATCCGTTTGTGCCCCCGTCCGAAGATATGACCTCAAACTTCACCAGGTGTATGTGCTGGGATATTATGTCGGTCGGGGTGCGGACCTGAAAATCATCCTGTTCATAGACATTAGGGACAAGATTGGTGTGGTACGCCGTGACGCAGTCGCCTGTATTTGCGCGCATAACAAGAGGCTGGGGAGGTCTGCTCCCTTCCACCGTCGGCAGTGCGTCCTTCCAGAGAGTGACTATTCTCGACTGGGGGAAATGCCAGCCCGCCTTGTTGAAGATCATGTCGAACTGGATGTCGGCCATTTTGTAGATCCTCGGGAGTCCGGTTGACTCGCCGTCGTCCGACCTGCAAGGGTCGGCGAAGGGCGCGCCCTGTTGAGGGGGGAGCCCGTTGAGCTCATACGGCGCGGAAGTGCCGTCAGGCAGGAAGGACGGATGGAACCTCACCGCGTGATAATTCATGGCGTTGATTTCCTGCGGTTCCCCAGTCTCTTTGTAAAATACCGAACCGGCCGAGAGCACCTCCTTGCTGAAATCGAGAGGGGTCTGCTTCTGAGCTGTTTCGCCGCCCAGAAGGACGTGCCTTGGAAGTCCGCCGTCCATTCGAGGTGCCGACTCGTCCATAAAATTGTCGGCCGGATTTTCAAGGGCCATATCGAGGGCCGGTGACGGAGGACGCTGCCCCGCGACCCCCGGCACGAAAAATGGAAAACCGAAATTCTTCCCCGAAGCCAGGTCGGAAGGGTCGAGCTCTATCTGCCCATCGACGATGAACGCCTTCCCGGGCATCGGCGGCATGGCGTATCCCGGGATAGGGACCACCGCCGGGATAGGGGTGCCGCTTAAGATCTCACCGTCAGGCAGCGCCCTGGAACCCGGCGCGGGTCTGCCCAGAAAATCGAGCTCCGTGCCGGCCTCGAACACATCATGGTTTCTCCAGAGTGACCACATGCCCTGTGCAAAGTGGGGATAAAAGTGACAGTGCATTATGGAATCGCCGGGCGCCTTGTTCCGGTTGCCGCCCCCGTTATATACCATTTCGTAGGTATAGCCGGAGCCGGGCCCTATATGCTGGGCATCCAGATAATTCGAATTGTCGTCGTCGGGGGTGAAGAGCCACTGGTGCTGATGCAGGTGAAAAATATGGTGCTCTTTCGGCCCGGCGTGGAGGTTCCTGATTTTTGTGTGATCACCGATATAGCCGTGATGGACATTCGAGGGGTCATCGGGGTAAAATGCCTTTGTCGCCTTCGGCCCGGTGATAATGCGCCCCGCGGCGTCCGTGGCGTTGGCCGGAAAATCGACCACCATCGCCGGGTCTCCCACGACCCAGGAGGTAAGGAAAAACTCCTCAAACTTGCAGCTTGCGCAGTCCCACATAGGGCCCACTCCGAGCCGGTTCGCCACGATTTCCGGGCCGACCGCCGTCGAGCCGTAATTGATCGCAAAGCCGTCCTTCACCCCTGCGAGCGTCGCGCTGAATATCGGATCATTGAAGACCGAAAATGCCTGGGTGATGGCCAACTCATCATGAAATATCGAGGTAAATTCCCTGAACGCCCTGTCGCGGTCGGGATAGGCCGGGTTGACCTTATATGTCCCCGGAGAGAAACTCCCCCTGCCCGGACCGGTAATTATCGCATCAACGTCCGAATGTACGATCGTCCGGCCGTCGAGCATGCTGAGGATGGGTCGTCCGGCCAGCGGCCCTTTCGTATAACGCGCCTCATAATCTATTATCGGATGGCCGTCCGCTGTCGTCCCAACCGCCGCCTTGTCGAGGTCGTCGCGTGTCACCTGGCTCCGGTACCACTGCGAACCCCGGGGCTCCACGTTAATCGCGCCGAAAAGTCCGGAAGAGGTCTGTCCGCCATTTCCATCGCCGCCGGCCGTTGCCCCCATGCTGTAAAGAAGATAGGTATTTTCCCGCTCGGCATACAGGGTATAGGTGCGGGACCTTCCCGGCGCCACCAGGCTGCTTTTATTACGGCCGACGTGTGAACCGTCATCAGCGATGCTGTTTACAAGCTGCATCCCGTTTACATGAACCGACACATGTCTTGTTGCCGATTGTCCGTTTTCAGCCTCGGGAACCGCGACCTCCGGCAGGCCTGTGTCAACCGCGGGGGCCTCGACAAGGGGATCAGGCGACAAGAGGTTCGTAAAGTGTATCTCCAGGCAGTCGCCGGCGTTCACCCTAAGGACCAGCGGCCTGGGGCGTTTGCCTCGTCTCAGTGAAACGTGGCCGGCCCTGCCCTCCTGCCCTATGCTCTCGCCCGTATCGCTGTCGACGACGTCCTCCCTCAGGGCGAATATCTGGGAAAGCGGGTTTACGGCCCCCAGCCTGTTGAAAAAAATGACCTCATCGAGTGCGACCACATTCGCGACCACGCAGTCTGAGGCCTCGCCTGCCGAAAGAAAAACAAACGGGGACAAAAGCGCAATCATCACCATTAGGGTAAGGCGGCGTATACCGCGGCACTGAGTATCTTTCATAATATCTCCCATCCTGACTATCCGGATTTTTTCATTCATTTAACACGTACGTCCGGGCGGCTCCACTAAGCCGCTAGGCCGCCCGACTCGCCAGATGGCCCCCTTCCGCCGCTGAAACGACGAAGGTCCTCTATTTCCCCGATCAGGTCGCGCAATAATTCGCGCGCCGCAAAAGGCTTGAAAAAACATCTGGCCACCTGAAAAGGCGTCAGCCTGCCGATTACCTCGGCGCTGTCATTGCCGCTCATCACAAGCAAGGTCACGTCCGGATAATTTTTCGCGGTGTGGGCCAGCAGTTCAAACCCGTCCATCAGCGGCATGTGCAGGTCGGTGATGAGGATGTCGACGGGATGAAGACCCAGCAGCTCTGCCGCCCTCAGGCCATTTTCCGCGGACATTATGGTAAACTCCTTAAAGTGCCTCTCCAGATTGCTGCAGAGATAAGACAGGAGCGCCGCGTCATCATCGATAATAAGAAGTATCTTATTCATCCGCCTCTTTTGATCAGGAATTGGCATTCATTAACAAAAGTTAATTGCGGAAGTAGTACAGCAATAAGAGGGCCAAAATATCGTGCTTGAACTTTTATTGATTATCAGGGGGTTACAGTAAAAATATACGACAGGGACCGCTTATTGGTCCATTTTGGACCGGTCAGTATTGACCTCAGGCTCGTTTCAGGCCGTATTCTTTGATCTTTCTTTTGAATGTCGAAAGAGGCACGTCGAGAGCCTCCGCGGTTTTTGTGACGTTCCCTGAAAACCGCCGGAGCATCGAGGCGATATATCTTTTTTCGAGCTCAGTGAGAGTCAGGACTTCAAGCGCGCCCTCCATGCGGTCAAGTGCGCCGCAAGCGCCTTCACTCTTTTTAAGCAGTTCGGAGGGCCGCAGGTCGGACCCTGAATGAAGAAGCACGGCCCGCTCCAGTATATTTTTGAGCTCCCTTACATTCCCCGGCCAATCATACGCCGCAAGGTTTTCCATCTCTTCCGCCGGCATGCTCAGGGAGCGGCCACCGGTGATTTTGGCAAGGATATGGCTGCAGAGCTCAGGTATGTCGCGGACCCGTTCCCTCAGCGGCGGGATGACAATCCTCAGGACGCTCAACCGGTAATAGAGGTCCTTTCTGAAGGTCCTGCCCAGGGTTTCCTCCAGATTGATGTTCGTCGCGGCGATGATACGTACCTTGACGGGAATGACGGACTCTCCGCCGAGCCTCCTGATCCTTTTTTCTTCCAGCACGTCAAGGAGTTTTGACTGCAGATGAAGCGGCATCTCCCCGATCTCGTCGAGGAACAACGTGCCGCCATGGGCCATTTCGAATATCCCTTTCCTTGTCTTTACCGCGCCTGTAAACGAGCCTTTTTCGTAACCGAAGAGCTCAGCCTCGATCAGGTTCTCCGGAAGCGCGGTGCAGTTGATGCTGAGAAAAGGCGATTTCCAGGCCGAGCTTTTGAGATGTATTGATTTAGCGACCAGATTCTTCCCCGTCCCCGTCTCACCGGAAATCAGGACAGGGACATCGGACGACGCGGCGAGTTCGACCAGCCTCAAGGTCTCCCTGAGCCCCTCACTGCCGACAAGGACCGCCTCCCTGGATTCGCGGTCAGCCATGACCCGGACCCTTTCTTCGGCCGTGTTCTGCTCGATCGCCCTGTCCACGATGACGGGCAGGATCTTATGGTAATTGTTGTCGGGGTCCTTGAGGAGATAATCATAGGCCCCGGCCTTCATGGCCCTTACGGCTATCTCTTCATCTCCGGCCCCGGTAGTGATGATGACGGGTGTCTCCATCTTCAGGTCAAGGACATCAAAGGCGGTGCCGTCGCCAAGCATATAGTCGGAGACTATGACATCAAAGGATTGGGTCGCAAGTATGTTTTTTGCCTCCTCCGCGGAGGCGACCATAGT
>JACRLQ010000011.1 GCA_016215155.1 Nitrospirota bacterium | reverse complement strand
TACCATTATTATTCCGGGCTGGTGGCGCTCAGGATCAAAAAGTTCAGGGTGGCCGAAAAGGCCTTCGAGAGCGCCCTCAGGCTTGAGCCGGCAAATCCTGAGTACATGGCCCAGCTCGGGTATGTGTATATGGGTCTCGGGTTTCCGACAAGGGCAAAGAGCGCCTTTGAGAAGGCCCTTAATATTTCACCAACTTGTGACAGCGCCTTAAGAGGCCTGATGCTGGTCTGAAAGACCTCTGGTCAATATTCTTCTTATTTCTTGATTAGAGGCCTCATGAGTGGTATCCTCCATTTATGGCTGCAAAGCATCTTAACGGTTTGCCACCTATCGTAAAGGCCATGATGAGGCCGGGATTTTATCCCCATGGTCCCGCCTCGGTGGAACTCGCGCAGACGCATATCTCCTGGGTCTTCCTCGCCGGTCCGCTCGTCTATAAGGTCAAAAAGCCCGTCAATTTCGGGTTTCTGGACTTCTCCACCCTGGCCCGGAGGGCAGGGGCATGCGCGGAGGAGGTCCGCTTAAACCGCAGGCTCTCGGAGGGGCTGTATCTTGGGGTGTCTGATATTTACAAAAAAGCCGGGGTATTTTCGTTGAAAGCCGAGGGCCGGGTTGCCGAGAAGGCGGTCGTTATGCGCCGTCTGCCTTCTGAGAGGCTGCTGTCAAGCCTGATGGCCCGGGGCAGGGCGACTGAAGCCCAGGTGCGAAAGGTGGCGGCGCGCGTTGCCGACTTTCATCGCGGGGCCGCGCCCGCCGACTTCCGCTATCGGAACATCGCCGTCCTTGAGGAAACACTCCGTGAAAATTTTCAACAGACCCTTCCGTACCTCGGGGTGACGGTCCGGGGCAGGGACTACCTGGTCGTCTGGGACTATAACCGTGACTTTCTCTCGCGCAGGCGGAAGCTGCTCGAAAAAAGGGTCCGCGACGGACGCCTTCGAGACGGGCACGGGGACCTCCACGCCGAGCATATATGCCTTACAAGGGGGATCCAGATATACGACTGCATAGAGTTCAACCCGCGCATACGGCAGGGAGACACGGCCTCCGATATCGCTTTTCTCTATATGGACCTCCTCTATCACGGACACCCTCTGCTGGCCCGTGAACTTATGGAGGAGTATCTGAGGCGAAGCGGTGACTGGGAGGCGCGTCTGCTTCTGCCTTTTTATGCCTGTTACCGCGCCGTGGTGAGGGAGAAGGTCGAGAGCTTTCGCCTGGCCGACCCGGCGATCAGTCGACGTGAAAAAAAGGCGGCGGTGCGGCGAGCCTCCGGCTACTTTACTCTTGCCCGCAGGCTTGCGGAAAAGGACTCACGGCCCAGACTCATTATTGTCGGAGGGTTGCCTGGCGCCGGGAAAAGCACCGTTTCAAGGACCTTCGCGGAGCTTACAGGGGCGGACCATATGAACTCGGATGTCGTCCGGAAGGCCCTGGCCGGCGCAAGCGCCGACACCGCTTTTATTGCGCCCGCGGGGGAAGGCATATATAAGCCCGAGATGACGGAGCTCACTTACCGCGAAATGATTGTTCAGGCCGGACGTGCGCTTAGCGCCGGCAGAAGCGTTGTGCTCGATGCGACATTTCCAAATGAGCTGTGGCGGAGGCGGGCCCGCGGGATGGCGGGGAGGTCAGGGGCGGTCGCCATAATTGTTGAATGCCGCTGCCCGGTCAGTGTCGTCCGCCGCAGGCTTGATGAACGCAGGAAGAAAAAGGGGGTTTCGGACGCCGGCTGGGAGATCTATCGGGCGCTGAGGCGGAGTTATCAGGGGCCTTCAGGCACGTTTGTTTCAGTGGACACCTCCAGACCTCCGGACGAAGGCCTTTCCAAAATAGCTGCCGCGGCATATCCCTTCTGAGGAAAATTAATGTTATGGATGTCAGGTCTCGGGCGGGCCATTCTTATTCATAGTTCCATCCCTTTGATATGCCGTTTAGCGCAGCCGTTTTTTTTTCCTTTTTTCTCCTTTTCGTGACGGTCTCGCCGCCGATCCCCCAGTTGCCGGTGTCCACCTCATCAATGATGACGACGGTCGTGGCCGGGTCCTTACCCATGACATCCCGGAGCAGGTCGGTCACACCTTTTATGAGCTGCTCTTTCTTTTTTGCTGTAGCGCCGTCTTTTGTTATCCTGATATTTACATAGGGCATTTCACTCTGCCTCCTTCGGTCCGTCGGCTTTTCTTCTGCGTATTAATTTTTCTATCTCGACAGCGACAAATACTATGGATGAAACTGTCAGTGTAAGGGCGAGTTCACTGACCGTCAGCGGCTCGGTCCTGAAGATGGGGTTCATTACAGGGATGTAGATGGTCCCCATCTGAAGGGCAAAGGTAAGGACTACCGCTCCCAACAGGTATTTATTAGAGAATATACCGATCTTAAAAAGAGATTCTTTTTCCGACCTTATCGCCATGACATGCCCCAACTGGGTAAGGCAGAGCACGGTGAAGACCATCGTCTGCCAGTGCGCATGTTCGGTTTTTATCGCCCACGCCTGAACCGCAAGCACGACCCCGCCCATCAGGAGGCCGACCCAGACCGCATGGGCGCCCAGGCCATGGCTGAATATGCTCTCTTTCGGCCGCCGCGGGGGTCTCTTCATGACATCGCCCTCGGCGGGTTCAGCCGAGAGGGCAAGGGCGGGAAGCCCGTCGGTCACCAGATTGATCCAGAGCAGGTGGATAGGAAGAAGGGGGATCGGCAGCCCTGCCAGCGGGGCCAGAAAGAGGGTCCAGATCTCACCTGAATTTGTCGTAAGGAGATACTTGATGAATTTCCTTATGTTGTCATAAATCTTACGGCCTTCCCTGACAGCCTTTACGATAGTTGCAAAATTGTCGTCGAGGAGTATCATATGCGCGGCTTCCTTCGAAACATCGGTCCCGGTAATTCCCATGGCGATGCCGATGTCCGCTCTTTTTAAGGCAGGGGCATCATTAACTCCATCGCCGGTCATGGCGACAAACTGGCCTTTGTCCTGGAGGGCTTTTACAATTTTCAATTTCTGCTCAGGGGCGACGCGGGCGTATACCCTGATATGTTCGACCCTTTCCTCAAATTCCTCAAGCGACAGTTTCTCCAGTTCACGCCCGGTTATTATCGCCTTCGAGTCGTCTTCGAGGATGCCGAGTCTGCCTGCTATTACCCTTGCGGTGATCGGGTGGTCTCCGGTTATCATGACCGGCTTTATCCCAGCGGCCCTGCATAAGCGCACGGCCTCTTTCGCCTCATCACGGGGAGGGTCCATCATGCCGGTAAGCCCGAGCACCGTAAGGCCTGACTCGACAGCTCCGGCAGACATATCGGCCGGCAGGGCCTCCCACGTCCTCATCGCCATGCAGAGGACCCTCAGGCCGTCCGCGGCCATCTTTCCATTGGCCTTATGGATGGCCTCGGCGTCTATGTCCCTTAATCCTTCCGCGGTAAAAAGATTCTCCGATTTGTCGATCAGGACATCGATCGCGCCCTTGGTAAGGGAGACGATTCCTCCGTCGGGCCACCGGTGGAATGTCGTCATGCATTTTCTGCCGGAATCGAACGGTATTTCGCCTATTCTCGGGCAGGCCTTCTCCAGGGCCTTCTTCTCAAAGCCGCGCAGCCTGGCGAATTCGTAAAGCGCTATTTCGGTTGGGTCGCCTATAGCCGCGCCGTCAGCTCCGGTCTGCGCGTCATTGTTTAAGGCAAGGGCCGTCAATAACAGCTGCAGGGGCGAGTCTCCGAGCCCGCCCTCTTCCGGAGGGTTGAGGGTTGAGGGTTTTTCCTCACCTTTCACCTTTAACCCTTCACCTTTAACTATTTCCCCGTCCACCCATATCTCTTCGACCGTCATCCTGTTGAGGGTGAGGGTCCCGGTTTTGTCTGAACAGATGTAGGTGACCGAACCGAGTGTCTCCACCGCGGGGAGTTTTCTTATCAGGGCGTGTTGGCTGATCAGTTTTTTTGCCCCGAGGGCGAGGGATATGGTTATCACCGCCGGCAGCGCCTCGGGTATGGCCGCGACGGCAAGAGAAATAGCCGTGAGGAACATCATCAGCGGCTTTTCCCCCCTCATTATTCCTATGCCCAGAACAATACCGCATATGCACAGCACGGCAATGGCGAGTTTCCGCCCGAAGCCTGCGAGCCTTTTCTGCAGAGGCGTCTTTACCTCTTCCTCCTCCTGCAGCATCGAGGCGATCCTCCCGAGTTCCGTATTCATGCCGGTCCCCACGACCAGGCCGGTCCCCCGTCCGAAGGTCACGACAGTGCCTTTATAGGCCATGTTTTTTCTGTCGCCAAGCGGCAGCTGTTCGTCTGAGAGTTCCGCCGTATGTTTTTCAACCGCCTCTGATTCGCCGGTGAGCGCGGCCTCCTCCACCCTGAACCCCGCGGTCTCGATCAGCCGCATATCCGCCGGGACGATCTTTCCCGCTTCGAGCATGACCACGTCACCCGGCACGAGTCCGGCCGCCGGTATGGTTTCCGGCATGGCGCCGCGGACGACAGTGGCTGCCGGCGCGGACATCTTTTTGAGGGCCGCCATGGCCTTTTCAGCCCGGTACTCCTGGATAAAACCGACGACCGCGTTCAGGACAACGATCACCACAATGGCGACGGTGTCGGACAGTTCACCGATGAAGCCTGAGATAAGCGCCGCCGCGATGAGGATGAGGATCATGAAGTCCCTGAACTGGTCAAGGAACATCATAAGCGGAGTCTTCTTTTTCTTTTCCTTTAATTCATTCGGGCCGAATTCGAGCAGCCGTTTCCCGGCCTCGTCCCGGGAAAGCCCTCCGGGCGAGGAGCCCAGTTCCGTCAGTGTTTCCTGTATCGACTTTCCGTGCCAGCCCATTGATCTTCCCTGCTCCTTTTATTGTATATCAGTATTATGTCCGTCGGCAGCTCACTGTCTCTGCGTATCATTTTCTGAAGACGCTGAATAATTTATCGAGTCCTGATTTTTCCATTTTCGCGACCGCCTCAAGTTCTCCGGCATCGAGCCATATTCCGTCACACTCGGAACATTTGTCCACCCTGACCGCCTTGTAGTCGATCTCTATGAGTTCCATCCCGCACTTGGGACACCTCATGTTATGGAGCTCTTTCAACCGTTTTTTTTCTTCTTCTTTGAGCTGTCTGTGTTTTTCCTCCTCGATCTTCTTTTTTTTGTCGAATTCCACTCTCGCGATGTACTCCGCTTCTCTGTCACTCGGTTTCATTTTCGAATCCTCCTTATTCCGTTAATTTTAATCGTCTCTGGGCCCCTGCCCAATAAAAAAAGACCTTTACCCCGGCAAAATGCATTGCAGCGGTAAAGGTCTTGCTTGTTAGTTTTATCTAACCGATGGCGCCGGGCCTTTTCAGACCGTGTTGACGACGACCGTCGCTTCAGCTACTCCCCTTTATATGTTTCTAACTTACCTAAAAGACGGACGGAAGTCAAGCCCTCAGGCGGCCGCCGCATGTTTCTTCCTGTTTCCGGCAAGCAGGTTCAAAGTCTCCACGAGGCCTGAAAAGGCCATGGCGAAGTAGATATATCCTTTGGGGAAGTGGAACTCCAGCCCCTCTGCTATCAGAGTCACCCCAACCATCAGCAGAAAGCTCAGCGCGAGCATCTTTAGCGAAGGGTGGCGGTGAATAAAGGCGCTGATAGTTCCGGCTGCAGCCAGCATGATGACAAGGGCGATGATGACGGCCGCGACCATGACCCCGGTCTTCTGTGCCATGCCGATAGCTGTTATCACCGAGTCGAGAGAAAAGACGATGTCCAGAGCTACGATCTGAGTGACAACGGCCTTGAAGGAGGCCTTCCCACGTATTGAGCTCAGGTCCTCTTCTTTTTCAAAAACCCCGTGTATCTCGTGCGTGCCTTTGACCAGGAGAAAGAGGCCGCCGCCGAGCATGATGAGGTCGCGTACTGAGATCGCGTTATCGAAGACCGTAAACAGGGGCGCCGTGAGGCCCGCCAGCCAGACGATGCTCAAAAGCAGAAGGATGCGGGTTATCAGGGCAAGCGCTATCCCTATGGACCGGGCCTTCGCCTGCTGCCCGTGCGGCAGCTTGTTCGAGAGGATCGAGATCACGACGATGTTGTCGATCCCCAGGATGATCTCAAGTAACGTGAGCGTCGCGAGGCTGATCCAGATCTGCGGGTCGGTTATCCAGTCCATGTTATTCTCCTTCTTTGTCCCTGGTGTAGTTTTTAATAAAAAAGACCTTTATCCCGGTGCGATACGGGATAAAGGTCTTGCTTGTTAGTGTGACCTAACCGATGGCACCGGGCTTTAAAGGCCGTCCTGACGATATCCATCGCTTCAGCTACTCCCCTTTACCTGTCTAAACTAACTGAACGATTTTGATTATGTCAACCACTTTAATAAAGTCCGTTCATATTTTATTCATATCTGTAAGTCAGAATATTCAGACATGCAAAGAAATTTGTTCAATATTATCCGTGAGGTGAGGAATGCGTAAAATATTCATGACTGTCATGGCGGCCGCGGTGGCTTTGTCGCTTGCCGCCTGCTCGGCTGAAAAATACGGCGCGGGGGTGGACAAAAAAATCGCGCAGGTAAAGGTCAAGGACATCTTTTTAGACAGTAATCCCGTCGGCAAAAAAGTGACGCTTAAGGGCCGGATATCATCCCAGTGCGGCTCCAACGGCTGCTGGTTTGTGCTCAAAGACGACACGGGCCAGATATTCATCAACCTTGGGCCGAACAATATGACGCTGCCTCCGAGGATGGACAAGGAGGCAAAGGTCACCGGCACGGTCTATCCGGCACAGGGAGAACTTCAGGTGGCCGCGGAAGGGGTCGAGGTCAGGTAATGGTCTTTCTGAGGCTCGCTTACCAGAACCTCATCCGCCACAGGACGAGGAGCATCCTTGCGCTCTTTGGTATCGCCACTTCCGTCGCGGTGCTTTTTTCGATCCTCTCTTTTAACAAGGGGTTCGAAAAGGGCCTGGCCAGGGAGCTTGAAAGGACCGGGATACATTTTATGGTCGTTCCCTCGGGCTGTCCGCATGAGGTCGCCTCGCTCGTGCTGCACGGCTCGATCATCCCCAAGTTCCTGGATATTTCGGTCATGGAAAAAATAGAAGCATTGGAGGGCATCGAATTTGCCTCTCCGGTGCTCGTGGCCCAGCTCCCTAACCCGGCGAAAGACAGGGTCGATCTCGTCTACGGGATAGAGATGTCGAAGGTCCGTCAGCTCAAGCCGTTCTGGCAGATAGAGGGGAAGGTCCCTGAAGGAGGCGACGAGATCATCCTTGGCGCTGAAACCGCCTCGCACCTGGGACTCAGGCTCGGCGACACCATCACCTATGCCAACGTAAGTTCCTCGTTCAGGGTCTCCGGAATTCTAAAAAAAACCGGC
This sequence comes from Nitrospirota bacterium, assembly GCA_016215155.1. Classification (GTDB taxonomy): domain Bacteria; phylum Nitrospirota; class Thermodesulfovibrionia; order Thermodesulfovibrionales; family UBA6898; genus PALSA-1316. The sequence goes on along the minus strand of JACRLQ010000011.1, from coordinate 7,374 downwards.
ACACAGGACGACGCCTTTATCTACATGCCGGTAGCGACTGCGCAGATTATTTTCAAAAAGCCCTCCGGCGCGACAGCCATAGGCGTGAAGGTCAAGGACCCCGCGATGCTGACCAAAATCACCGATGGTCTTTCTGAGGAGGTGCCGGGCATACAGATCGTCACGATGAACCAGGTGATGAGCAGCATCTCGACCCTGGCCTCATCGGCGAAGGTCCTCGGCCTTTCTATAGCCATAGTGGCAATCGTGGTGAGCGCTGTCGGGGTCATGAACGCGATGCTTATGTCCGTATTCGAAAGGACGCAGGAGATCGGCATGATGCGGGCGATAGGGGCCTCCCGGTTCGACATCTTCAGAATCATACTGAAGGAGGGGATTCTCCTGACCTTTACGGGGGGAGGCGCGGGGATATTGGTCTCCGTGGCGGGCAGTGACCTTATAGGTATCTTTGTGCGGAAGATAATGCCGTATGCCCCCGCTGGGAGTCTGGCCCGCTTTGATGCCGGCATTGCGGCGGCAAGCATGCTATTCGTGCTGCTGGTCGGTGTTTTCTCCGGGTTCTATCCGGCATGGAAGGCCTCGGGCATACAGCCGATCGAGGCGATCAAGGGATGATAGAACTAAGGTCTGTAGAGAAGGTCTATAAACGCGGGTCAGAGGAACTCCACGCGCTGAAGGGGATCGACCTCGATATAGGAAAGGGCGAGTTCATTTCGATCGTCGGCCCGTCCGGGGCCGGCAAGTCGTCGCTCCTTCATATCCTCGGGTGCCTGGACCGGCCTACGAGCGGCGCGGTCAGGTTCGACGGCACGAATGTCGAACACATGACGGGACCGGGGCTCGATGAGATCCGGAGGAGAAAGATAGGGTTCGTGTTCCAGCAGTTTTATCTCATGCCGGGTCTTTCCGTATTCGATAATGTGGCCCTGCCCAGGATATTCAGCAAGGCGCCGGCGGACAAAGAGCATATATTGTCCCTCGTGGACATGGTCGGGCTCAAAGGCAGGGTCGCGCATCTCCCCAGCCAGTTAAGCGGCGGCGAGATGCAGCGGGTGGCCATCGCACGGGCGCTTGCCAACAGCCCGGAGATCGTCCTCGCCGATGAGCCGACCGGCAATCTCGACACGGAAAACAGCGAGATGATCTTCAGCCTGCTTGAATCACTCAGCAGGCGTGGTTTTACCGTCGTGATGGTGACCCATAACAATGAGCTTGCCGGCCGCACCGGAAGGACGATAACGCTGAGGGACGGCAGGATTAAATTTTAGGGTCCTGCCGGGTTCTGAAGGCCCGGGCCGGCGTTACCGGATGCGCGGGATGTCCGGCCGAAATCTAGAGATCAAGCGTTTTTCCCTGCAGCCCTTCAACCTCGAAAAATTGACATAATCCGACTTCTAAGTGATATGATATACAAAAGTATATATTTACAAAATACGAGTCAAAAAAGGGATCAATGCCATGCATCATTTGCCCCTGATTATTTCGCTTTCAGCCTTATGTATTATTTTTTATTCGTTATTTAAAGTGGTTACGCTTAACAAGCGGATCCCCGGGGGGATCGTCAAAAAATACTGGAGACTTTTTTATTACCTCATCGGCCTTTTAATAATAGGCATACTGGCGACACTCCTTTTTTCCAGTCTCCCCGAAACGTCTAAGGAACTGATCGCCGCGATCATTTCGCTGTCGGCGGCGATATTTATTGCAAAGGCCATCAATCTCTTCTATAAGATAGTAAAAGAGGTCGGCCTGTGAGCAGGACAAAATGCCTGTTAAAGACGATTTAAAGACCATCGTCACTAAACGGCTTTCCGGAGTTGCCAGTACTTTTTTCATTGAAAAGGTACTGGTTGTCCTTGACGAATCAGCCGATACCAAAGAGAGCTTTTTATCTGCCGCCGACCTGATCAATAAACGGATAGCCTTATTTGTCGATACCGCACTGGCAAAGGAAATATATGATATTCTAAGGGCCGAGATCGAGAGCAGGAGCAAAAACCTTACGCAGGGCGCAAGAAGAAAACATGTGAGGGTCAATTTCTCCGTCAGGGTGCCGGTCACTCATAACGGGACGACCTCTGAACTTTTTACCGCAAATATTTCGCTCGGCGGGCTTTATCTCAAGACAACAAAGCCCTTTGCCGTCGGTTCGACAATAGAGATGTCGTTATCGCTGAAAGACGGGACCCGGGCCAGTTTAAAGGGGGTTGTGGTAAACGCGAGAAGCGGCGATGAGAGGCACCCCTCCGGCATGGGAATAGAATTCAAGGAAGTCAGGGATACTGAGCGTAAGATAATAACTGAACTTGTGAAGGAAGCGGCGTCCAGGGAGTTCATCCCGACGGAGGTAACGAAATAATCCCGGTCTGACCTCCGGTGTTGACAAAATGAGACGCTTTTATCATATAATCAAAACGAATAAAAGTGACCGCGGGAAGCGGACGGGGCATAATTAGAGTCTGATCTGAATACCTTCAGGAGGGTGTTTTGAAATCCGGCAAGTTAGTACATTATATTCTGCTTTCGTTGTCTATAACCCTGTTGATCCTGCTGCCTTCTTTTTCGAGCGCAGACCCTCTTGACGACTGGCATTGGCGAAGCCCTTTGCCCCAGGGTAACGACCTTAACGACGTTAAATACGGAAATGGGACGTTTGTTACCGTCGGGCTCCCAGGGACGGTAATGACATCACCGGACGGGATATCGTGGACTGTCAGGGCCTCAGGGACTGCCCGCTCGCTCAATGGGGTGGCTTTCGGCAATAACGGCTTTGTCCTTGTGGGCGAATCCGGAACTATCCTGACATCACCGGACGGGATATCGTGGACTGTCAGGGCCTCAGGCACTGCCGCTTCTCTTTATGGGGTGACCTTCGGCGGCGACATTTTTGTCGCTGTCGGCGATAACGGAACAATTCTGACCTCACCAGACGGAGTGGCCTGGACGGAGAGGGTATCGGGGACATCGACACGGCTCCAGAACGTGATCTTCGGCAATAATACTTATGTTTCAGCGGGGATAGGGGCCGACATGTTCATCTCTTCAGATGCGGTGACGTGGAGAACCGTACCGACCGGCACTGCGCAATTTATCGTCCCACGCGCCTACGGCAACGGGGTGTTCGTAGCCACATTCTTATATCACTGTACTTTCGGTTGTCTGACCGGGATAATGATATCCAGCGACGGCGAGACATGGACAAGCACAAACGGATATTTCGAACCGTTGACCTTTGAAGGCGGTCTCTTCGTCGGGCGGTTCGAGACCTCTTCAGATGGACTTGCCTGGACGCCAACGAGCGGAGGAGTCACAACAAACTCTGTTAACGGTATAACTTATGGAGGGGGGCTGTTTGTTGCGGTCGGTCAATTCGGGAGAATCGAGACATCACCTGACGCATCTGTATGGACAGGCAGAAATGAGGGGATTCGTGATTCTATTAGCGACATCGCCTTCGCCAATGGGACCTTTGTCGCAGCGGGGGACCCCACGCTTTTTACCTCACAGGATGGAGCGACATGGACTGCAGGTTATCCGTTTTTTGCCAGGACAGTGACGACAATCAACAATACATTTGTCGCGCTCGGACCGGCGGGAATATTGATGTCACCCGATGGGCTGACGTGGACGACGAGGGTCGACGGGATAGGCCTCCAGGGAATAGCCTTCGGCAACGGGACCTACGTTGCGGTGGGGGACACGATTCTCACCTCTCCTGATGGCATGACGTGGACAATCAGGCCGCTTCCGCTCGGGTCATCTTTTGCCGGTGCGGTGGCCTTCGGCAACAATATGTTTGTCGTGGTCGGGGCGGCCGGGGATACAATTCTGACGTCACCTGACGGCGTGACGTGGACGCCGAGGGCATCGGTGACCCCAAGCAGGCTCAGTTCTGTGGCCTTCGGCAATGGCGTTTTTGTTGCCGTTGGGTCATCAGTTACATCTGAAATGAGGGACCCTGCGATTTTTACGTCCGTTGACGGAGTGATATGGACACCCCAGAACGCCGGGGTCGATTCCTTTGACCTTCGTAGAGTGACCTTTGCCGGCGGCCTGTTTGTGGCTGTTGGCTCCAACGGCGCGATCCTGACCTCGGTGAACGGGACAACCTGGACACTCAGGGCCTCCGGGACTTTCAATGCGCTCAACGGAGCAGGCTTCGGCAATGGAACCTTTGTTGCCGTTGGTGAATCCGGCACCATACTCCAGACAGGCCGTGTAATAAGCCCTGACATAAAGGCGAACAATTCAGGCGGACCTGTTACCCTTCGGACGGGTGATACGCTCTCAATAACGGCAGGCCTTGACGCGGGCGCCGGGGTCGGGATAAACGCGGATTGGTGGGTAATTGCGGAGACCCCTATAGGGGTCTATTACTTTGCCGAGCCGGGGACCTGGTATCCGGCCCCCCTCTTGGAAAATATTCAACCCACGTATCAGGGGCCTCTCTACGATCATGAAACGGTCGAAGTGCTGAATGTAACGGGCTTGCCGCCGGGCGTATACAGATTTTATTTCGGCGCGGACACGCACATGAACGCGCGTATCGACTACGATCGTCTGTATTTTAATTACGTTACCGTTAATGTTGAGTGATGGTCCTCAATGCTTCATAGAACTTCTTAGCGCGGTCCATATCCTCCACATAGATCTCAAACCATATGACGGGATTGTTTGCCATGTCTGCTCTCCTTTTGTCCTTGTTTTGCCGCCGGTTAATCCGAAGCCTTCCCGCCATCTTGATCGCCTCTGGTCGCCTCGGTGGCAGGGTCTTGTCCTCAAAGTATAAATTTACAGATCTCAGAATCCGTCGTCTTCCTCATCCGGGGGTCCCTCCAAAGGTCTTTCCTCTATGCCTGAGATCACCTTCCTGACCTCATCTTCAACCGCTGTCAATTTCTCCCTGCAGTATGAAACCAAAAACGAGGCGCGCTTTATTTTTTCCGCCAGGACATCCACTTCCATCTCCTCCGATTCGATGCCCTTTACTATTTTTTCAAGCTCACTCAAAGCCTGGGAGTAAGTCGTCTCTTTTGACTTTGCCACCTGTTCTGACCTCCTTCCCGGCCCTTACAATACTCGTTAAAGCGCCTTCGTAAAGCCGGGTCTGAATTTCCATGCCTTCTCTGATCAATGACGCGTCTTTTATTATTTTACCCATAACAGTGGTGATGCTGTAGCCTCTTTTAAGCACATTGGCCGGGTCCAGGTGTCGCAGCGCCTGCCCGATACCGCCCAGCCGGTTTTTTTCCGCCGTCAGACGGTGTCTTGCGTGTCCCCCGAGGTCCCTCCTGATAATCGAAAGCCTGTTTCCGTGCGACATGGTCAGTTTTGTCGGCGCCAGCAGTATTTTCTGTGACAGGGTATTGATAAGGAGCCGATGCGTCTTCATCTGCCTTTCGGCGTATGATATCAGCCTCGACAGCAGGCCGGCGATGGCCTCCTCGAAGCCCCTTGCACCGGCAATCAGGAACTCGGCGACCGCGGTAGGGGTCTTCATTTTTGTATGGGCGACGATGTCCATGACGGTATCGTCCTTTTCATGTCCTATGCCTGTTATCACCGGAAGCGGGAAGTTTGCCACCCGTGAACAGAGATTATAGCTGTCGAAGCAGCTGAGGTCCGTGACAGAGCCCCCTCCCCGGATGATCACCACGAGATCGAACGCCTCCTTTGTTCTCCTTATATCGTTCAAGGCCTCGATGATCGACTTCTCCGCCTCGTTGCCCTGCATAAGCGCCGGGAAGAGGGTATGGATAAAGCGGTAGCCGTAAGGGTTATTGTCCAGATGGTTGAAAAAGTCGCCATATCCCGCGGCGGTGGGGGATGAAATGACCGCGACCCTCTGGGGGACGACCGGAAGTTCGAGCCTCTTGTTCCTGTCGATCAGGCCTTCACATTCATCCCCTGTCTGAGGGTCTCATTCGTCGCCTTACGGAACCTGCTGCTTATCGCACGGAATTCATAGACCCATATATTCGCCCTGACCTGGGCTATGGTCGCCTTATCGTTTTTTTCGACGAGTTCAAGGTAGCAGTGGCCTCTTTGGTTCTGCTTTATGTCTGCGATCTCGGCCACCACCCAGTACGTGCCGGGCAGGGTGTCCGTTATGGCGGACTTAATCAGGCTGTTAAGCTGAAAAAGGGTGAGCGCCGGACGGTTTGAAGCAGCTTCAGCTATTGGCCGCAGCATTTTTTGAATTTTTTTCCGCTTCCGCAGGAACAGGGGTCGTTTCTTCCAACCTTTGGCGACGCACGGACTACGGTCTTTACGGACGGGCTTTCCCCGCTTACAAAATACCAGAGCCCTTCTTCTTTTTTGAAAGTGGCCAGTTCATGATGGTCCACCTTTTTGGCCCCCTGCGTGAACGAGGCGATGAATTCGACCTTCCCTTCGGTGTCGTCCTGCCCCCCGGCCTCGGTCCTTATGATATCGAGCTTATGCCACTGGGCGCTCTCCGCCCAGCCGCGTGTATTTTTTTCATCATAGTCCTTCCTGTGTCCGGGGTGCAGGGAAGTCAGGAGATAGGGTATCTCTTTTTCGACATAAGCGGAGTATCGTGAGCGCATCAGCTGCTCCGCTGTTACAGCCGGGCGTTCTCCCTTTATGATCGGGCCGCAGCATTCTGAATATAAAAGATCTGACCCGCAGGGGCATTTTTCCATGATCGACTCCTTTTCGTCCATTGATTTTCCGGTATATGGATTATACACCCATAGGGGCATGGCGTGCCATGCCCCTATGGGGCAAGTGTAACACATGAATTAAATTGACTACTTGTCTTTTAAAGCTGATCCTTACAGGAACAAAATCCACCCTCTTAGGTTGAGATGGGTTGGGCGCGTCAGGTCTTCCGATTCACCGCCGATTCCCTTGAAAAAAAAGGGAAAAATGAGCGATACTATCAATCTATCCGGCGATCCGTCCGGGCAGGGAGGTTGCTTTATTGCGCTTAAAATCGCCCTTTCTGAGAGATAACATACGATTATGAAAGAACTGGACAAACTAAGAAAGAACATCGACCGGACCGACGACGAGATCCTTGAGCTTCTAAACCAGCGGGCCGGGTACGTACTCGAAGTAGGAAACATAAAAAGGGCGAGCAAGGCCACCTTCTATAAGCCGGACCGCGAGCGCCAGATCCTTGAACGGCTCTCGACGATCAACAAGGGGCCCTTTCCAAACGATGCCCTCCGGTCCATCTACAGAGAGATACTGTCCGCCTCCTTGTCCCTGGAAGAACCTCTCAAGGTCACCTGCCTCGGGCCGCTTGCAACATATACGCATCTGGCAGCTCTGAGGCACTTCGGATCGTCGGCGTCTTTTAAGCCTGTTGACAGCATCCGTAAGGTCTTCGAAAACGTAGAGACGAAC
>JACRLQ010000088.1:19378-21634 GCA_016215155.1 Nitrospirota bacterium | reverse complement strand
TACTGGTGAAATTGTATTGATTTGCAGAGGGGAGGAGATGCTCCATTGAGGAGCGCCCCCGTCTCTGTAATAGTAGTGATTGAGTATCCATTTCCAGGTCTTTCCGTCTTTACTGGCCCAGCGTTGCGCGCCGTTTTGACTTAGGCCGCCTCCGTGACCGTTTAATGTATACGTATTAGACAGGAACCCGCTGTTTCTGTCGTTCAGGCAAGACCATGTCGGTGGCCGGCCGACATATCCATCGCCACAGCTTGCCCATGTGTATCCACCGCCACTACAATTGCCACCAGTGCAGGGGGCATTGTTGTTCTCAGCCGAATACAGAGCCGCTTGGATTGCCCCGCCTGATTCTATCACAATACCTGAGGTGTATTTTGCTGCAGCTCTAGTGCTGTCATAGACATCAGCTTCCACCCACTTTTGGCAGTACGTATTGCTGCAGATGTCATAGATGCTCGTTACCGGGTGGTTCACAAAATATGCACCATAACCTCTATAGGCCACAGCACACGCGCGTAAGGATTGGATATTCCAGTTCTGCGGGCATTCGTTGTCTAACCCCAATTGGACATACTGCTCTAAAGTGAAAGTTTGTGCACTTGTGCAACTACTTGCATTGCCGGCACAGTTGAGCCCAACCCTAATCCGGTCTGGCGGATCGACTGGGCTTGAAACCTGTCCGAGAGTTGCGGCTGTTCGATATAACGTAGCATCGGCTTCGGCAGCAGCGACGCCACTCTGCTGCGTCTGTTGCTGTCCATTCTGTTGAGCATCAGAGCCTCGAAGCTGGCGAATATGCCGCTTGTGAATTTTCTTCCCAGTGCCATGTTCAAGGGTTATCGTATAGATGCCCACACCTGAATGAGTAGGCAGATTCTGGTATTCATAACTCACATAGCCGGATTTTTCGAGCAGAAGAGTTTCCAGAGGAGGTATGACCTCCATATCCGAGGGTTGAGGAGACGCCGCGACTCGAATAGAAAAAAAGCCCCTTTCATCTGTTATTCCTTGCGCTTTTGCGTTCAATACTTGGACGCGAACTCCCTCTATGGGCTTACCGCTTTCCCCATCGACGACATAGCCCATAAATATGGCCTCGTTATTCTTCCTTGCACCCTTCCCAAGCGCGTCGATCGCCCCGTCCTCAATCTCTTTTGGAGGAACCAGTGGGGTTAGCATTACTTGAACTTCAAATTCTTTACCCGTCGGTTCTAACGCAAATTTACGGTCAAATGCCCCTTGATATCCATCTGCCTTTGTCTTGAAGTCATAGCTTCCCTTCTTAGGCGCATCAAATCTAACATGCCCTGAATCATCCGCAGTGAGGGTCGTTATCAGCTTGCTATCCGCATAAGCCTCGATTGTTGCGCCACCGATTCCGTAAGTAGTCTCAGAGTCCCTAATGAAAAACAGAATCGACCCTACCGGCGGCGGGTCTTCACTGCTGTAAGCGCGCGAGATAAATGGAGCGCAGATACTGACGACAAATACAACAGCAACCATCAACAAAACGCCAGTCAAATTTCTTCGTCCAAACATGCTTCCCTCCTATCTTGAATTTAACAGCCATCAAGACACTCAACATTTTCAGCATAAAAACAGCCCTTTCCTATTCCACCTCCTTTAAATTTCCAAATATGTTTTTTATGGCTTAAGCAATACTACCCTTGCTATCCCATCAGCCGTGGCTGAAGACTGCGTGGCAACGGGTGTCGAGCTCTTCGGATTCTGATCTTCTTGAGACGGCACATTCTCCTTGGCGGTAGCGACGGGCGGCAGATAAAACAAGCCTAACGATATACAAATAAACATTGTGAATATGATCGTACGCAGCTTCATATCGCCTCTCTTTATTAGAAATCCCGATTTATTTTTCTAAAATAAGCAAAGACCTAACCGCACAAAACATATAGAAATAGAATTGTCCGGAACCCCAAACATCTGATTCCACGGGGAAGGGCTGTCGATTCCCATCACGATTAAACCACACCTCATTTATCATTGTCAATAGTTTCTGGAAGCCGCCTCAACGCATAATTTGGGGCGTTTTGAATTGCTAACGGAGGCCGCCCCTGTGCCATACCAGTTTTTTCTGTTTCGAAGGCTTTCTTTATAAGACCTTCTTATCATGGGCTGTGTCATAGATATTTGAGGATAACCCGGCATGGACGATAATCTGATTGTGGGTGTTTTCTGCATTATTAAGGACATTAATCCAGAACATGAACGTGTTGCCCGCTATCACGGAAGATGGTA
>JACRLQ010000088.1:0-19356 GCA_016215155.1 Nitrospirota bacterium | reverse complement strand
TACTGGTGAAATTGTATTGATTTGCAGAGGGGAGGAGATGCTCCATTGAGGAGCGCCCCCGTCTCTGTAATAGTAGTGATTGAGTATCCATTTCCAGGTCTTTCCGTCTTTACTGGCCCAGCGTTGCGCGCCGTTTTGACTCAACCCTCCGCCGTGGCCGTTTAATGTATACGTATTAGACAGGAACCCGCTGCTCCTGTCGTTAAGACATGACCACGCAGGCGGCCGTCCAACGTAGCCGTCGCCACAACTTGCCCATGAGTATCCGCCGCCGCTACACGTCCCACCAGTGCAGGGCTGGTTATTGTTTTCAGCAGAATGCAATGCTAACTGGACTGCGCCACCTGATTCGATCATAATACCGGCTGTGTAGCGAGCTGCATCTTTGCTAGATTTCGGCGGCGTATTACGCTGCCAGACCTGACAATATATGTTATTACAAATGTCGTAATTGCTGCTAATTGGATGTGCCACATACCATGCAGCATAGGCCCGATAGGCTACAGCGCAAGACCTCAAGGCATTGTTGTCCCATGATGAAGGGCATTCATTATTCAAGCCTTGCTGAACATACTCCTCCAAGGAGATGTCATCTGGTGCGCCAGTGCAACTTGTACCAGTGCATGTCTTGCCGACTCTGATGCGGCTTGGGGGTGGTAAAGTATTGAGGGGCTGACCAGAGTTGCCCAAGGCCAAGGGGCGCATAACATCTGGCAGGGATTGATGTTCTTCAAACATCTGCAGTTGAAGCCGCTCTTGGTTTTAGAATCTGGATATGGTATGGGTTGGAGCCTTCTGTTCGGGTTCTTGTTAATTTTTTTCCCGGAACCGTGTTCGAGTGTAACATTAAATCCCCCCACGCCCGGAAGAACAAAGTAGTTTTGGTATTCATATGTTACATATCCTTTTTTCTCAAATGTAACCGTCTCAAGTGGCGGTAATGAAGAAGAATCGGTAGAAGGAGGTGGAGCGTGGAAACGAATAGTATAGAACCCTCTCTCATCACTCGTAATTTCCACGTTTGCACTCACAGCAAAAACTCGAACTCCCTCAATAGGCCGCCCAGTCTTATTATCGGTAATAAAGCCTACGATGGCGACTTCACTTTTCTCCTTTGCATCTTTGTCAAGTGCGTTAAGATATGCGTCTTCAAGCTCTTTCGAAGTTACTATTGGGGTCATCAGCAACTCAACATTAAATTCCGTACCTATGGCTAAAGCATAGTGGGTCTCAACAGAACGAAAACCTCCAGCGCTAATTTTGAATTCATATCTCCCTTCTTTTGAATCCTCGAACCGTGCATACCCTGAGTCATCCGAATCAATTGTAGTTATCAGCTTATCCTTCTTATAAACCTTTATTGTCGCATTACCAATTCCATAATGCGTTTGAGAGTTCCTAATGAAAAACAGAATCGACCCTGCCGGCGGCGGGTCTTCGCTGCTGTACGCTTGCGAGATGAACGGCGCGCAAAAACTGCCGACGACTACAACGGCAACCATCAACAAAACGCCTATCACATTTGTTCGTTCAAACATGCTTCCCTCCTATCTTGAATTTAACAGCCATCAGATGGAAATGCCTGCGCACGCAGCGCCCGTATTGCCGGCTGTCGTCCGGCGGATCGACAGGATTTTGAGACTGCCGCGACAGCATCACACTCTTGCTGGAGAACGTATCTTGCGCACCCAATGATTTTGAGTCATCGGCAGGCAGGCTCTGCAGTTGTGATTCTGATTGAGGGAGTTGCCTGATATGCTTTTTGTTGATCTTCTTTCCTGATCCATGTTCAAGGGTAATTCTAAAGATACGCACCCCCGAGTGCGTGGGCAAGTTCTGATATTCATAACTTGTGTAGCCGGATTTTTCGAAAAGCAGACTTTCTAAAGGTGGAATAATGGCAGGGTCAGCGGGTTGAGGGGATGAAGGAAAGCGGATGGAGAAAAAACCTTTCGTGTCAGTTACTCCGTGCTTTTTGGCGGTCAATACTTGGACGCTGACCTCCTCTATTGGTTTGCCGCGCTTCGCATCAACAACATAGCCCATGAATACTATCTCATTCTTTTTTTCTGCATAGTTCTGTAGTGCCTCAATGGCAGCGGCATCAAGTTCTTTTGGAGGGGCTAGGGGGGTTAACATCACTTCACCTCCAATCTCTTTCCCGGCTGGATCAAGTTTAAGGTTTTTAGAATATGCTTCGCGATATCCCTCGGCCTTTGTCTTGAAGTCATACCTTCCCCTCTTGCGGGCATCAAATCGAACATGCCCTGAATCATCCGCAATGAGGGTCGTTATCAACTGACTATCCTCATAGACCTCGATTGTTGCGCCACCGATTCCGTAAGTAGTCTCAGAGTCCCTTACGAAAAATAGTATGGAACCGTCTAACAATTCATCGGCGGCATAAGAGTCAAGGGCATGCAGTCCCATTACACCTGCAATTGTCATGAGTACAGTCAACACCAACATAAAGATTCTTCCGAATTTGACTCCGGTATCACACGTCAAAAGTCTTAAACTTTGCATGATCATATCCTTTTCCTTCAGTCTTTAGTGATACACACACACTGAGCACTTTGTCAGCTAGCTATCTCAAGACCTCCTTTCCGAAAAAACTTTCAAAATACTTTGCACAAGGCTCATAATCTGAAAAAAGCATTCTGCAAAATACTCATTTTATTAGTGAACCCGCTGTTTCTTGAGTTGCCGCAGTTGAAATTCGCGAATGGCTGGATCTTCGGGATGTGGCGGCTGAAGACTCCTGTGTGGATTTTTATGGATCTTACTGCCTGACCCATGCGCCATATCCACATAAATGCCATTCACTTCTGGTTTGGCAAATTCATTTTGATATTCTTCAGTTCTATAGCCTGATTTCTCAAAGATATAGTTCTCCAATGGAGGTATGGCATCGGGATCAGCGGGCTGTGGAGGCGCAGGGTACCGAAGGGTAACTATCCCCCTCGCATCACTTGTTCCTTCAATGTCTGCATTGACAGCGCGTACTCTCACACCCTCAATTGGTTCCCGCTCTTTCTGTCAATAATAAATGCCCGGAAAATTACGTCGCCCTTGCTTCTTGCATCTTCCTCTAACTGCCTATTGGGTGTATATTCGGACTCTTTTAGGGGATCCAGTATGACATCAAGTTCAAACTCTCTTCCACCGGCTTCCAATCTATTATTACCTTCAAGTGCCCGATATCCTTCAGCCTTGACTTTAGTAATATAAGTCCCATTCATTTTTGCATCGAAGCGCGCATGCCCAGACTCATCTGCCGTAATGGTAGTTATGAGTTTATCTCCTTCATATATCTCAATTATCGCATTCGGCAGTCCATAGTAAGTCGCTGAGTCCCCAATGAAAAACAGAATCGACCCTGCCGACGGCGGGTCTTCACTGCTGTAAGCGCGCGAGATAAACGGAGCGCATATACTGCCGACAACTACAACGGCAACCATCAACAAAACGCCAATCACCCTTCTTCGTCTCAACATGCTTCCTCCTATCTTGAATTTAACAGCCATCAAGACACTCACCATTTTCAGCATAAAAACAGCCCTTTCCTATTCCACCTCCTTTCAATTTCCAAATACGTTTTCTATGGCTTAAGCAATACTTACCCTTTTAATCCCATTAGAGGTGCCTGCAGCAGTCTGTACAGATTGAGTAGCAGCGGGAGTCATGTTCTTCGGTTTCTGATCTTTTTGAGGCGGAACATTCTCCTCAGCGGAGGCGGCAGGAGGCATATATAACAAACCGATCATGACACAAACAAAAACAGAGACAATTGCAGTACGCAGTTTCATAACGCCCCTCTTTATTAGAAATCCCGATTTATTTTCTAAAATAAGTAAAGACCTAACCGCACAAAAAACATAAGGAATAGAATTGTCCTGATCCCAGACATATGATTCCACAGGGAAGGGCTGACGAATCCCACACAAAAGTAAACCATATTCTTTTTTTTATTGTCAATAGATTATTTCCTCTGATTTTTTCATCCATAAAAAAGGCTTGTGCGTATTTTGACGGTAATGATATCATTAACCAGCTTTTGTTGCGGAAACCTGAAAAAAAGTTATTTCAGAAAGCGTTGTAATTTCGACCAACGGGAGAAATTTCTTGTTTTTCGGCGCCTTAAGGTTTCTCACTTCGTCCGGAATGTCATCAAACCGGCCGGGTTAATTGATTTTTTGCAAAGGGTACTATCTGACTTCTTGTAACTGTGAGGGTTGGCCGATGAGCGTGTGCTTCAGGACATGATATTATACCTATGACGGAAGAACTCAAACCGGACCGAATGGCCGGCCGGGGCCCCGCCTCCGGCGAGGGCATGAGCGAGGAACGCTTCAGAAGTCTTGCCGACGAATCCCCCCTTGCCATACTGACAATCAATGCCGACGGCACGATCGAATACATTAACAAAAAGCATATAGAAATTATGGGCTATTCCCTCGAGGAGATCCCGAATCTCGGGCGCTGGTGGGCGCTGGTGTATCCCGATGAGCGTCAAAGGGAAGGCATCGTCAACGCCTGGAAGGAGATCGTAAGAAGGGTCAACGGGGGTGAAAAAATCGGAAGTCTGGAGCGAAGGGTCCTCTGCAAGGACGGCACTGTCAAGGATGTGGAACTCCGGCTGACCCCGAGCGAGGGCGGGATGATTGTCGTCTTTGACGACATTACCGAAAAAAGGAGGATGCTCGACCTCCTGCGCCAGGCGAAAGAGGACTGGGAGGACAGTTTCAACACCATCCACGACGCCATAACCGTCCATGACCGGGAATTCAATATCGTGCGGGCAAACAGGGCGGCCGAAGAGCTCCTTGGGCTTTCTTTTTTGACGATCAAGCGGCAGAAGTGTTACGAATCCTACCATGGTTCCGGCCGTCCTCCGGAGGGATGCCCCAGTTGTCAGACCCTCAAGACCGGCAAGACCACTGTTTCAGAGTTTTTCGAGAGCCACCTGGGCAAGTACCTCGAAGTAAAGGCCTTTCCACGGTTCGATCCGGCCGGGGAAATGGTGGGCCTTATACATGTGATCCGCGATATAACGGAGCATAAGCGGATAGAGGACTCCCTCATCGCCTCGGAGCGGAAATTCAGGGACCTGCTTGAAACGGTGCAGCTTGCCGCGATTATGCTCGATCTGGAAGGCAATGTTACATTCTCTAATGACTACCTGCTCGGTCTTACGGGCTGGAAAAGGGAAGAAGTGCTCGGCTCCAGCTGGTTCGAGAGGTTTCCTTCCGCCGAAGTAAAGGACCTGGCCGTGAGTATCTTCCACTCCAATATCGGGATGGGGACTGACCTTCATCACGAGTATCCGATTCTGGCCAAGGATGGATCTGAGCGGCTTATCGTATGGGATTTTGCTCCTCTGAGGGATGCCGAGGGCAATATTACCGGGACCGCCGGCATAGGCATCGACATTACGGACCACAGGCAGGTCGAGGACCAGCTGCGTCAGGCCCAAAAAATGGAAGCTATCGGACTTCTGGCGGGTGGAGTGGCGCATGATTTCAACAATATCCTTACGGCGATAGTCGGATACTCCAGTCTTCTTCTCGACAGGATCGGCCCCGGTGATTCTTCCCACGATTATGTAAGCCAGATACTTGCCGCGTCAGAGAAGGCGGCCAGTCTTACCAGAAGCCTGCTTGCCTTCAGCAGGAAACAGGTGATTAATCTCAAACTTGTAAACATCAATGAAATCCTGGCGGACATGAGGAAGATCCTGGGCAGGATCATAGGGGAGGACATCGAACTGAGGGTCAATCCGTCTGCGGACGATCTGATAGTCAAGGCGGACAAGAGCCAGATTGAACAGGTGCTCCTTAATCTCGCCACAAACGCCCGTGATGCTATGCCACGGGGAGGGGTCCTGACCATTTCGACGAAAAATGTCCACATTGACAATGCCCTGCTCCAGAGTCAACAGGAGGCGACGGGACGCTACGCATTAATTACGGTCTCCGACACCGGTTCGGGCATGGACGAATTCGTAAAGGAACATATATTCGAGCCCTTCTTCACCACCAAGGAGGTCGGAAAGGGCACAGGCCTTGGAATGGCAATGGTCTTCGGCACAGTCAAGCAGCACGGGGGGCAGGTGGAAGTGCTTAGTTCACCCGGCAACGGCGCCGCGATAGAGATCTACCTGCCCCTTTACATGGGAATCGCTGAAACGGCGCAGGGCGAAAAAATGTCCCTCATGAAAGAGCGGGGCACCGAGACCATCCTTCTGGCGGAGGACGATGAGATGGTGCGGCAGCTGATGTCGGCCGTGCTCACCGGCAGCGGATACGGAGTAATAGAGGCCGTAGACGGGGAAGATGCCGTGATGAAATTCCTGCAACGGAAGGACGACATCGCGCTTGCCGTCCTCGATGTTATTATGCCGAAGAAAAACGGAAATTCCGTCTATCGGGAGATCCGGAAGATAAAGCCCTCGCTCGGGGTCATCTTCGCGAGCGGCTACGCCGATGATATACTGAATTCCGACGGCAACCTTCAGTCCGGCATGAACTTTCTGTCCAAGCCTGTAAAACCCGCGGAGCTCCTTAACATGGTCAGGCAGGTGCTCGATTCACCCGGTCGTCCGGATAATCACTAAAAGTACCCGGTATGTCAGACAGGATCGATGTCCAGGGTTATCCTGACGTCCCTGCGGCCGGAATAACTCCCGAGCGCATTCCTGACCGCGTTGTTCAGCGACTGCCTGTTTGTAGATTTCAGCAATATCGAAGTTTCGGCCCCCCGTTTCCTGTCCTTGGTGCTGACCGGCCCCATGACTTCAATCGAAGCGTCCGAATTTTTCACGTCCCGGACCACTCTGTCCGCAATCTCCGGATTTCCGGAAACGGTGATCACGATCATCCTGGAATATGGCGGGAACATGAGAGATTTTCTTGCCGTTAACTCGCCCAGGATAAAAGACCTGTATTCTCCCGTCTTAAATGCTTTCAGCATGGCGTGGGCCGGCAGTCTGGTCTGTATAAGAAGATCACCCTCCGGCTCTACATGATCGAGTATCGAAGACAGCTCGATATATGCCTTTTCAACCGCCCTGAAATCAGGGAAGTTCATCGAGGCGTCGATGTCGAGGACCACGGCCAGTGAGAATTTATGTTCGATACCCAGATGGGCCGTCAGCATTTTCGTCCCCACAAGAAGCCTTGGACCACCAGTTTCTATTGTTTTTAACAGGGCCTTGATCTCCGAGTCCCTCTTGATAATGTCCCTGTCGAACCTGACGGCCTTCGTATCGAGCAGTCCCCCGATCTCCTCCAGGACCCTTTCGGTCCCGGAACCCGCGTGTTCAAGGCGGACACTTCCGCACCTGCCGCATTTTAGGGGTATTTCCCTGTTCTTTCCGCAATAATTACACCGCAAGGTCATGCCCTCTTTGCGCATTACCATCGGGACCCCGCAGGCGGCACAGGCCTCGGTATTTTCGCATTCCCCGCATATCAGCGCGGAGTAACCCTTTCTGTTTACGACAAACATGACGTTCTGCCCGGTCTTAAGTCTGCTTCCCGCGAGGTTGACGGCCGTCTTCGACAGTGACCGGGAGGCCTTTTTGGTGAACCTCATGTCCACCACCGATATCCTGGGGCGCGGGCCTTCGCCCCCGGCGCTGATCAACCGGTACTTGCCGGAGACGGCGTTGTAATAGGAATCGGCCGACGGCGTAATGGAACAGAGAAGGACCGTGGCCTTCTCAAAAAAACCGCGCATGACGGCGGTGTCCCTGGCGCTGTACCGGATCCCGTCTTCCATTTTGTAGAAAACGCTGTGTTCATGGAACACGACTATCAGAGAGACTTTTTTAATCGGAGAGAAAAGGGCCATCCTCGTGCCGATGACGATATCATATTTGCCTGAGAGCGTGCCCTCGACATATTCCGAACGCCGGCCTTTGGATATGCCGCTGTGGAATATACAGGTCCTCTCCGGATAAAGCGCGCTGACCGAGTCGAAAAGCTTGTCCGCCTGGGATATCTCGGGAAGGAGGATTATTACGTTTCGGACATTGGCGAGAAGATAAGGCAGGACGGAATATTGATACTGGGAGGACGGGGCGTGAAGCAGATATGTCGCATAGTTTTGCTCGGATATGGAATCGATGACAGGGTCTAATTTTTCAGTGGAGACATCGGAAAAAACGAGGGGCGTCCCTCCGTCCTTTTTGACCCTTGCCCGGGAGCGGCCCCGTTCGAATAATTCGCCGCAGAGCGTCTGTTTGAAAATCACCCCATGTTTGGCGAGATAGTAATCGGACATCCATTCCAGCAGCCTGAGCAGGTTCCCTCCGAGTACCGGGACGTCCCCATGAATTTCAGTCAGTGTTTTGAGGTCCCCCGGGGGAGGCGAGTCGTTCCGGCAAAGCAGGATCCCCTTTACCGTCCTGTTTCTTACAGGGGCCGACACAAGCGTCCCGGGTAAGGCCCTGTCGAGCATATCATCGGGGCAGATGTACGTGAGCGGCCCCAGGGCCAATGGAAACACTATGTCAACGCAGTTCATAGGGGAATGTATTATAAAGCATGGAGGGAAATAAGTCCCGGAAAGAGCGGCGCCGACCGGAGCCGGACGCTTATATTAAAGCCTTCCGTCATGTTATACTCTTATACTAAATCTGGAGGTATTTCAATGATTATTGTATTAAAACAGGGGGCCCCGAAAAAAACAATAGACGCGATTATGGAGCAGGTCGAAAAACTGGGATTCAAGCCCCATGCCATTGTGGGTATTGAACGGACCGTCATCGGGGCCGTCGGTGACGACCGGGAGCGCCACACGCTTGAAGTCCTTGAGGCCAACCCCTTTGTCGAAAAGCTGATGCCTATCCTTCAGCCCTATAAACTCGCAAGCAGGCAGATAAAAAAGGAGCCTTCCGTTATAAAGGTCGGCGGCGCGTCGTTCGGCGGTCTCCACTTCGGCGTTATCGCGGGGCCGTGTTCGGTCGAAAGCGAAAAGCAGATTATAGAGACGGCCGTAAAGGTCAAGAAGGCCGGCGCCAGGATGTTAAGGGGCGGGGCTTTTAAACCCAGGACCTCGCCGTACTCTTTTCAGGGGCTCGAGGAGGCGGGACTTAAAATGCTTGCCAAGGCGAGAAAAGAATCAGGCCTGCCGTTTGTGACCGAGGTCATAAACCCCGAAGACGTGGAACTCGTGGGAAAGTACGCGGACGTCCTTCAGATAGGGGCGCGGAACGTCCAGAACTTTTCCCTGTTGAGAAGGGCGGGCAAACATGGCCGGCCCATTCTGCTTAAGAGGGGCATGTCAACCACCATACAGGAATTTCTGATGTCGGCCGAGTATGTGCTTTCGGAGGGCTGCAGGGACGTGATACTCTGCGAAAGAGGCATACGGACATTCGAAAACGCCACGCGCAATACACTTGATATTTCCGCGGTGCCGGTGATCCATGAACGGTCCCACCTTCCGATCATCATAGACCCCTCTCACGCCGCTGGGTACAAAAACTACGTCGCCCCTCTTTCTTTTGCCGCCATGGCGTGCGGGGCCGACGGACTGATCATCGAGGTCCACCCTGAACCGCTTAAGGCGATGTGCGACGGTCCTCAGTCCCTGGATATCGCGGAGTTCACCGCGATGATGAAGAGGCTGAAGGAACTTGCCGTATTCAGCGGGAAGAAACTTAAATAATAAAAACTATATTTTCAAACATATTTCGCACCGGGGTGGCCTGAATGTTCAGATCCATAAAGGCAAAAATGATGGCGCTTACCGCCGGGATTCTTGTTGCGGCCTTCGCGGCGTTCACCTATTATACCCAGCATGAGTTCCAGCAGGGGATGACCGAGGCCGAGGAAAACTCCGCCCGGAATATGATACATATGGCCATGCTGACGCTCGAGAGCAACTATAACGACCTTCTCTACCACCGCGAAAAAAGTCTCGAAAGCCATAAAAGTCAATTGCGCGATATCCTCTCGATCGTCGAGGGGCTCATCAAAGACAGGATGACTAAAGTAGAAAAAGGGATGATCACCGAGGAGACGGCGAAAAAAGAGGTCTTCGATGAAATCGCGATGATGAAGTATGGCAACAGCGACTATATCTTCGCCCTCGATTATAATTACAGGGTCATGTCCCATCCCGATCCCGCCATGATCGGGAAGGACATGTCCGATTCACGGGATGCGGAGGGAAATCTCCTGGTGCCGGAAATGGTGAAGGCGGCCAGGAAGAACAAAGACGGGGGATACACCCGGTATTTATGGCGCAGGCTCGGCGAGGGCAGGCCCATCGAAAAATTGTCTTATTCAAAGGACGTGCCCCGATGGAAATGTGTGCTTGGCACCGGCGTCTATATCGATGAGATTGAAAAAGAGGCCCAAAGGAAACTCGCCGAGATGATCAAGGGCCTGGGAGAAACGTTCTCGAAGATAAGGATCGCCAAGACGGGTTATATGTTCATCCTGGACGGCAAAAAAAAGATGATCGTCCATCCGACCCTTTCGGGTCAGGATTTCGCGGAAGTCAGAAACCCGTCGACCGGAAATTATCTTGCCGATGACTTGATCGCGGCTTCGGCCAATCCCGATACGCCTATGGAATATCTGTGGGACAGACCCGATCATAAGGGGCAATACATCTTTCCCAAGGAATGCTATGTAAAATATTTCAAGCCCCTTGACTGGTATGTCGCCTCTTCCGTGTACAAGGACGAGATTACGCTTCCCGCAAAAACTATTATTTCACGGCAGTCGTACATGATGGTGATAATCCTTTATCTGGGGCTGCTTCTGACGTATCTCTTCGTGGACAGGATCGCCAGGCCTTTGGTCGAGCTTACGGATTATGCCAAAGAACTGCCGTCACACGATTTCACGTCCCCGGGTAAAAAAGACTCCGGCATTGCGCACCTTCCCGGCGGATACAGGGACGAGGTCGGAAGGCTCGCGGAGGCCTTCATATATATGGAGCGCTCGCTGAAAGACAATATTCTGAAACTCACTGAGACCACCGCGGTCAAGGAGCGGATCGAGAGCGAACTTACCATAGCCCACGATATTCAGATGAGTATTCTGCCGAAGATATTCCCCGCCTTTCCGGCGAGGCTGGAATTCGACATCAACGCCACGATAGAGCCGGCCAAAGAGGTGGGGGGCGACTTCTACGATTTTTTCTTCATAGACGACGATCATTTCTGTTTTGTCATCGGAGACGTCTCGGGCAAGGGGGTCCCTGCCTCGCTGTTTATGGCCGTGACTAAGACCCTGATAAAGGCCACGGCCACGGGTGACAAAGGACCGGGAAAAATACTGTCAAAGGTGAACGACGAGCTTGCCCACGGCAATGAGATGTGCATGTTCGTGACGATTTTTCTGGGCATTATGAATACCGTCACCGGTGAGTTATGGTACGCCAACGGCGGACATAATCCTCCCATATTGATTTCAGAGGGCGGGAAAGTCTCCTTCCTCAGAAAGGAAGGGGAACTGGTGATAGGCGCCATGGAGGGGATGCATTACGGGGAGACGCAGCTTTTTCTTGAACCCGGCGATACCATTTTTACATATACCGACGGAGTTACAGAGGCCATGGATGCCGGGGAACGGCAGTTTTCCGAGCAAAGGCTGCTTAAGGAGGTGGCCGGGCTGCGTGACAGGCCGATTAAGGAGATAATAGAGGGGGTGAGGGAGAACGTCTTTGTCCACGCCTCCGGAGTCCCCCAATCAGATGATATTACGATGATGGCCGTGCGCTATAACGGCAAGTCATCCTGAAGCAGATTACCACTTCTCAAATTTCAGGGCAGGACCTTCTCTCTTTTTATGGCGTCCGTTACCTTTGCGACCCTGGCGATCTGTCTTACGTCGTGGACCCTTATAATATTCGCCCCGTTAAGAATTGAGGCAGTTACAGTGGCCGCGGTCCCTTCAATCCTTTCTGAGGGCGGAGCATCATCCAGTATCTTTCCGATAAAGGCCTTTCTCGAGGTCCCGATCATAAGCGGTTTGTCCAGTATCCTGAACCCTGCCAGTCTGTTTATTATCTCAAGATTATTATTAAATGTTTTACCAAAACCGATGCCGGGGTCCAGTATTATCAGGTCCTGACCGATGCCGGCGTCGAGGGCTATCCGGATGCTCTCCCTGAAAAAACCGATGATCTCGGGAATCAGCGCCCCGTAAGAAGGATTTATCTGCATATCGGCAGGTCTTCCCTTCATATGCATTATGACGACAGGGACCCCGTGCCGGGCCACGACTGAGGGCATATCAGGGTCGGACCTGAGGCCGCTTATGTCGTTGACCATTGCCGCCCCCGCATCGAGCGCCCGTCTGGCCACACCGGCCTTGCAGGTGTCTATTGATATCGGGGCCGGGCAGGCCTTTGCCAGGGATTCTATGACGGGGACCGTCCGCCTCAGCTCTTCGTCGATGGGCACCGGCGCTGATCCCGGCCTGGTCGACTCGCCGCCTATATCTATTATGTCGGCCCCGTCATCGAGCATCCGAAGCGCGTGAGCTACGGCTTTATCCTTGTCGAAATAGCGGCCGCCGTCGGAAAAGGAATCAGGTGTTGTGTTGACGATGCCCATGATATGGGTTTTGAGGTCCAGGTCAAGGTCAAATCGGTTCCAGGTGAGCCTCATCAGGCCGTCATCCGCTGGGGGCGCGTCGGGCGGAGACAATACCGGCGGGAGTAGGGTTCCCGCCGGAAGAGAGTTTCTCTGATTTCAATATCAGGCGATGCCGGTGCAGCCTGAGTCATTGCACTCCGATGACGTCACTGACTTTCCCGCTAAAACTAACGCTATCATTTCATCGATCTCAGGGCCGTCCATGGTCTCCTTTTCGAGGAGTTTTTTTGCGAAGGCGTCCAGGAGGTCATACTTTTCCTTAAGAAGGCCCTTCGCTGAGCCATAGGCCTCCGTCACTATACGGCGGATTTCTTCGTCGATTTCGACCGCCATTTTTTCACTGTAGTCCTTGTGCTGGGAGATGTCCTTGCCGAGGAATATATGCTCGTCCCTCTTGCCGAAGGTCACGGGCCCGAGCCTTTCGCTCATCCCCCATGACGTCACCATTTTTCTTGCGAGGTCGGTGGCGCGCTCGATATCGTTGCCGGCGCCGGTCGTCATCTGGTGCAGGGCAAGCTCCTCGGCCGCCCGGCCGCCCATAAGCACAAGAAGCTGCTTGTTCAGGTAATCGCTCGAATAAGTGTATCTGTCGTCTATCGGCAGCTGCTGGGTCACGCCAAGGGCCCTGCCTCTGGGGATAATGCTGACCTTATGGATAGGGTCGGTGCCCGGCGTCAGCTTGGCAACCAGCGCGTGTCCCGCCTCGTGGTATGCGGTGTTTTTCTTTTCGACGTCGCTTATGATCATGCTCTTTCTTTCGACGCCCATCAGGACCTTGTCCTTCGCGGCCTCAAAGTCCGCGTTCTCAACAATGGTCTTCGACTGTCTCGCCGCCAGAAGCGCGGCCTCGTTTACAAGGTTGGCAAGATCAGCTCCCGAAAACCCGGGCGTTCCCCTTGCTATCTTGTCCAGATCGACCGCCTCCGATACGGGAATTTTCCTGGTATGGACCTTAAGGATCTCCAGCCGGCCCTTGACATCAGGCAGAGAAACCACGACCTGCCTGTCGAACCTGCCGGGCCGGAGAAGGGCAGGGTCGAGCACATCAGGCCTGTTTGTGGCGGCGATGATTATCACGCCCTCGTTTCCTTCAAACCCGTCCATCTCGACCAGCAGCTGGTTAAGGGTCTGTTCCCTTTCGTCATGCCCGCCGCCGAGACCGGCGCCCCTGTGTCTGCCGACCGCGTCAATCTCATCGATAAATATTATGCACGGAGCGTTTTTCTTGGCCTGTTCAAAGAGGTCCCTGACGCGGGACGCGCCCACACCCACGAACATCTCGACGAAATCAGATCCGCTGATGCTGAAAAAAGGCACACCCGCCTCACCCGGATCTTGCCCCCCAGCTTCTGGAACTTCTGTGGGTCCTTGAGGAAATCGATGATCTCCTGCACCTCGGCCTTGGCCTCTTCCACGCCCGCCACGTCGGCGAATGTTATTTTTACGGACTTTTCAGAAATAAGTTTTGCCTTCGATTTACCGAAGGAAAGGGCCTTGTTGCCGCCGGCCTGCATCTGTCTCATGAAGAAGATCCATATCACGGCGATGAAGATTATCGGCCCCCAGGTGAAGAACAGATTGACGTACCAGGGGTTCTGGTCAGGGGGTTTGACATTGATCTTCACATTATGAGTCCTCATCGTTTTTATGAGGTCGGGGTAGTCGGTGTAATATGTCTTGAATTTGGAGCTGTCTTTAAACCTTCCCGTTATGGCGTTTTCCTTGATCGCCACCTCTTCGACCTGTCCGTCTTCGAGTTTCTGCATGAACTCGGAGAAAATTATCTCTTCCTGGGCCTTCTTGGCCGGAGTGTTTAAAAGGTTGAACAGCAGGATTATCATAACCCCGATCAAAAGCCAGATGAATATGTTTCTATATGCGTTCAATTGATGACCTCCTGATATATCGCCTATTCTACCATACGAAAATAATATTTTACATTCAGAACTCCCGTCCGGCACCGGGTCCGGGGCGCTACTGCATCATTATTCTGCCGCTGATGAGGCCCTTCTGATTTTCGATAAGCACGGCGGTCCCTTTTGAGGCAAGCTCGATGAGACTGTCGAGGGTCCTGAGCGCGAACGGGCTTCCTTCCGCGGTGCCCTGTATCTCGACTATGTCCCCTTTGCCGGTCATTACCACGTTCATGTCGACTTCGGCGGCGGAATCCTCCTCATAGCAGAGGTCCAGCACCGGCGCAGTTTTTACCACGCCCACGCTCACCGCGGAGAGATAGTCCTTTACAGGGCTCGAGCCGATCATTCCCTTGCTCATCGCGTAGTCGATGGCATCGCAAAGACATATGAAGGCCCCGGTTATGGAAGCGGTCCTCGTGCCTCCGTCGGCCTGAATAACATCGCAGTCTATCCAGAACGTGCGCTGTCCCAGGAGCTGCATATTCACTACGGAGCGAAGCGACCTCCCGATCAGTCTTTGTATCTCATGGGTCCTCCCGCTTACCCGTCCGGCGGACGACTCCCTCTGGGTGCGCACCTGGGTGGCCCTTGGCAGCATGGAGTATTCCGCGGTTATCCAGCCCCTGTTTTGGTCCTTGAGAAACTGGGGGACCCTCTCCTCGATAGTAGCGTTACATATGACACGCGTATTTCCGAGCTCTATAAGCACCGAGCCTTCAGCCGCGTTGATAAAATTCCTCGTGATCCTGAGTTCCCTTAATTCGTCGTTTTTTCTGCCGTCTGGCCGCACTGTTTATGCCTCCGATCCAAGTTCAATTTTTTCGATATACTCTATTTTACGGCCTAAAAACCTTTCTCCCACCGATATGAACTTCTCGGGAGAGTCAGTAACATAATAATGTCTGGTTGACCCTTCACCGCCGCCCAATAGGGACAGGTCCGTCAAAGCAGTCTTTATGGCTCGCGCCGTCTCTACTGCCGAATCGATCAGGACCACCTCGTCGCCCATTACACGCGAGATGACATTTTTCAGCAAAGGGTAATGGGTGCAGCCCAGCACGAGGGTGTCGATGTTCTTGTCCCGCATGTCTTTGAGATACGTCTCCGCGGTCATTTCAGCGACCTCTCCTTCCGTCCAGCCCTCCTCAACGAGCGGAACAAAAAGAGGGCAGGGCAGGCCGAAGACCTCAATGGAGCTGTCGAGGACGCTGATCGCCCTTGCGTAGGCCGAACTCCTGATAGTCGCCTCCGTGCCGATGACACCGACCTTACGGTTTTTTGTCGCGGATACGGCGGCCCTGGCCCCGGGGCCGATCACCCCGATCACCGGCATGCCGGCCGATTTTCTCACGGCGCCGAGACTGATGGACGATACGGTGTTGCAGGCTATCACGAGCATCTTTACGCCCTTCGAAGACAGAAACCGCGCATTTTCGAACGAATACCTCGTTACGGTTTCAGGCGACCGGATGCCGTAGGGAACACGGGCGGTGTCGCCAAGATATATAGTGTTTTCTCCTGGCAGCGTCGCTATGATCTCCTTAAGCACCGTCAGTCCGCCGATGCCCGAGTCGAATATTCCGATAGGCATGTCATTGCGGGGCATCAAGGATTACCTCGTCTTTTTCGGGCTCGTAAGAGACCAGATTTTTCAGGGGGAATTTCAGGTAGAGGTGACCGCCGAGGGTCTCAATTTCCTTTCCCTCGAGCAGAATCTTCACGTCCAGGACATCCGGGACGTTCGCGACAAGGCTTTCGTATAAACCCTTCAAAAGAAGATACTCGGAAAGGGCGTCACCCTGGAAATTTCTTCTCAGTTCATCCGACAGGTCCAGATACAATATCTGTCCCGGGTCACGGTAAAGATTCAGCAGCCTGACATCCTTCGGTATGCCGGCAAACTTCCCGTTTGCTGAAAGTTTGAAATACTCCGTAATTACAGACTCGGCCAGACCGAGGGGGCCGGCCTTTCTGGTCAGGGTCTTTTCCGTGACCTTAATACGGTTATTCGAGGGAAAGGACATTTTTACCGAGGTCGTATCTCCCTGTCCCAATACGGGCGGAAGCGGGACGACCGCCTGATCGGCCTGCTGCTTGGTTATCTTGAAATGACTGAAGAAATAATAGCCCCCCGAGGCGGCAAGGATCAGAAGGACCGCTAAGGCCGGGACAAATGCCCTTTTATTGTTCATATGCCTCAAACCCCTGCACGAGAGCTTTGACAAGCCTCTCCAGCATCTTCCGGTCATAGGCGTATTTACCGGTCATGGGATATTCGATCAAAACCGAAGGCGCGTCGGAAGACGTGAGGACCGGCAGAGGCAGCTGCCTGGTCATAACAGTGGTCTTGAATTCCCTGCCGAGTGAAGCCGCCACGGCTTTAGACAGGGCCCTGCTTTTGTCCAGATGTTTCGCTTGTCTTGCGGCGATGCTGTACGCCCTTATTACGGGGTCCGCGCCGGGGTCGTCGGTCGCCGCGCAATACACTGAAAAACTGTCGGCGGGGGCAGCATGAAAAGATATGAAAACGTCAGGCTTTTTACCCGAAGAAAAAATTATCCTGTCGATGAGCGAAACAGCCTGGTCGGCTTTACGGGTAAGGTGAACGGTCAGTCCCTTTTTTACGAGCGCGGCGCTCAGGTCCTTCGCGATTCCCAGGTTAAGGTCTTTTTCCTTTATGTCCTTGTTCACCATCCCGTTGTCATGTCCGCCGTGGCCCGCATCAAGGACGACCGTTCTGCTCCTTGGGGTTTTTCCAGGGGCCTGCGCCGCCTGAGGCTGGGTCTTTAAAGGAGCGGGCTGCGGCGTGTCCAGCTTTGGTTTTGCCTCCGGCCTGGCCTGGGGCCCTTTTGACGGTTTCTGGACGGTCTTGAGGTCAACGACTATGCGTGAGGGGGAAGTGAGCTTGTAAGATGAAACATCCGTAACATCCTTAAGTACTATTGTAAGGACACGGTCTTTCTGTGAGGTCTCGAACATGAAGTCCTGCTGTTTTTTCAGCTGGAATGTCTCCGGGAACTCTATCACGACTGCCTGATTGGTTGTCGCGATGGATGATTTTTTTATAAATTCATCGCCCGCTTCAAGGACTACGCGCACCGCATTGTCCTGCCTTCCGTAACGGAGGGACACGCTTCCCGGGTCCTCCGCAAAGAGGGGGACCGCCGACAATAACGCGACTATCATTAATAAAAGTGTTTTCATAACACTATACATTCTCCATAGAAAGAAGGTGGTGGTCAAGATACAGGGGCGTATAAATTAAAAAAAAGCAAGAAACGGGAAACTCCCAGTCTCTTGCAGCCTGACCCTAAATCATGGTGGAGGCGCGGGGAATCGAACCCCGGTCCGAAGGTACTACACACAGGCTTCTACATGTTTAGTCTGTTTTTTGAGTTTCAGCCCCTGAAGCGTCAACAGACAAACTTTTGAGGGGCCAATTTCCCTTTGTCTCGCCGTCAGAGCAGGAAAGTACTCTGAAAGCCAGCCTGCATGATTGTCGTCGATCTCCCGAACACAGGCGATCCAGGAGGGACGAACAGCTTAATTAAGCTGCGAGTGCCAGTTCGTTGTTGGCGTTTGTGTTTTTTTCCATCTTTTTACGTGGTGATGGAGCCACGACATGCCACATATGCCTCATAACCCCCGTCGAGCCCTTTCGCCCCCACGGTATGTTTTATTATAGCACAAAAGCGGGATGCTATCTGCTTTTCATCGCCCTTTCTATCTCCCTGTCGGCCTCTTTCTTTTTGATGGTCTCGCGTTTTTCGTACTGTTTTTTACCTTTGGCGAGACCTACCTCGACCTTCGCGTGGGACCCCTTGAAATAGATCTTAAGGGGGATCAAGGAATAGCCGTGCTGCGCGATCTTGCCCTGAAGTCTGGTGATCTCTTTTTTATGAAGGAGAAGCTTGCGGGTCCGTACAGGGTCATGGTTCATTATGTTTCCGTGAGAATAGGGGCTTATATGACAATTAAGCAAAAGGGCCTCCGAGGCCTTTATCAGGACGTAGCTGTCCTTGAGGTTCGCCTTCCCCTGCCGGAGTGATTTGACCTCCGTGCCGGTCAGGACCATCCCCGCCTCCAGGGTCTCCTCGATGAAATAATCGTGATAGGCCTTTTTGTTCTGCGCTACAATAGACATGCTGAATTTTAGCATATCGGCGGTCATATAAGGACGGAGCGTCAGGTCCCAGGCTATGTAATTTTTATTCCCTGCGTCCCCTTGATACAAGAAAAACGGGATATGCCCCTACTGTTTATCTGTACGCGGACCCGTTTAACTGGTTGACAGACCGGTTGGAAGTATCTCTCATTTTCTACGGACAGGAAGTACGGCAAAACGTCCGTACAGTTCAGCAGATATGACTACATCAAGCAGCCCATCGAGAATATAGTCGTCAAGTCCGGTCGAGTGATGGGTAGGGGCGATCCGGCGGGTCGCCCAAGAGGGGCGAGGCACCGCCTGGCCCCTACGGTAAAGGCAACAGCTCAAGGTCCCGTGGTCGGGTCCGACCCAGCCAGTTATACGCGCGGCTGACCCGCCGGGCATCTTTTACCCGGCCGGTGTCGAGGCGCTGGTTAGAATCATCGTGTCGTATCCAAACTATCTCGCCTTTGTCAACAAATGACAGGCTGTTGAAAAAGTGTTTATTTTGTCAGTTAGAGTCGTCATTGCCGCGAAGCCAACAGTAGACATAATGTATTAAACCTGTCCAACCTTAAGCGACGTGGATTAAGCTTAAGGGAATAAACCCAGAGGCTCAGAGCCACAATTAAGGAGGACAGGTTATGAAAAATTATAGCAAATACGTAGGG
>JACRLQ010000039.1 GCA_016215155.1 Nitrospirota bacterium | reverse complement strand
TCTTCAAACAAGGAGCTTGCTCACAAATTGACTCTGCTTGAAAACAGGCTTGAAAAGCATGATGGGGAGATAAAGGCAATCTTTGGCGCTATAAGGCAGCTGATGACGCCGTCATCAGCAAAAATGAAGATAATAACTGGTTTTGATAAGGCGAAAGATGCATAGCAGAGTTGAGGTCGCCGGCCATAATGTTTCTTCCGTGAGGGCATACTTATCGACCTTTGGCGCTGCGATAAGCATAAGGTCCTTTGTCATTGTCCCGTCTTCCACCGTTTTTATGACGATGTCTTCGAGCGTCCTGGCGAAATGTGCGGAATGTGGGTGTTTTCGGTGTTGTAGGGGCTGGCCCCTGTGCCTGCCCTGTTTTTTGTTCCCCGCCCTTGTTGAGGGGAGGGGATGAGGGGGAGGGTGAAGTCAGTGATTTTGCTAATGACCACATTAATAATCAATTCAGAAAACGGGCCCTGAATATCGATTCTTCCGAGCCCGCTCGTCTCGGCGCGAACATTTCCATATTTGCCTTTTGAGGCCTGAATAATATTGATTTTTTTTTAGTCCTCAGTTAGCATATAAATCCTTATGAAACTTAATAATCCGACAAAATATATCCTTTTTGGGAGGGAGTTTAATGGCTAAGACTTCTGGTAAAAAATACGTCTATTTCTTTGGTAACGGTAAAGCTGACGGAAAGTCCGAAATGAAGAACCTTTTGGGCGGCAAGGGCGCCAATCTCGCGGAGATGACAAACCTCAAAATCCCGGTCCCGGCAGGCTTTACGATTACGACGGAGGTATGCACACTCTATTACAAAAACAACAGGAAATATCCTGTTGAGCTTAAAGCCCAGGTGAATGCGGCGATCACAAGGGTCGAAAAGATCATGGGAAAGAAGTTCGGTGATCCCGTAAACCCGCTTCTGATGTCGGTCCGCTCCGGGGCCAGAAGTTCGATGCCGGGCATGATGGAGACGGTGCTCAATGTGGGGCTCACATCGAAGACGATCCCGGGACTCATCAAAAAGACCAACAATGAACGCTTTGTGTATGACGCATACCGCAGGCTCCTCATGATGTATTCGGATGTCGTTATGGAAAAGGCCGCGGGCATAGAGCCTGAAGACGGGGAAGGCATACGCCACAAGCTGGAACACGCGATGGAAAGGCTGAAGAAGGAGAAAGGGCATAAAAGTGATACCGATCTCACCGTCGCCGACCTTAAGATCCTGGCCGACGAGTTCAAGGTCATAATCAAGCATACCCTGAAAAAGGAATTCCCCGACGATCCTCACGATCAGCTTTGGGGAGGCATAGGGGCTGTTTTTCAGTCCTGGATGGGCAAGAGGGCCATTTCTTACAGAAGGATCGAGAAGATCCCTGAAGAATGGGGAACGGCCGTCAATGTGCAGTCCATGGTGTTCGGAAATACCGGCGATTCTTCAGCAACCGGAGTGGCCTTTACGCGCAACCCTGCCACGGGTGAAAATATGTTCTTCGGCGAGTGGCTTACCAATGCGCAGGGCGAGGATGTCGTGGCCGGGATCAGGACCCCGTATCCCGTCAATATTGCCGGCAAAACTGCCGACACCAAACATCTTCCTTCACTCGAAGAGAGCATGCCCAAGCTATACAAGGAACTTTATGCGATACAGAAGAGACTCGAGAAACACTACACCGACATGCAGGACATCGAGTTTACCATCGAAGACGGAAGACTCTGGATGCTCCAGACAAGGGTCGGCAAACGTAACGGCCAGGCCGCTATTCGTATGGCGGTTGAGATGGCAAAGGAAAAGCTGATCAGCAGGCAGACCGCGATCCTCAGGGTCAAGCCTGAACAGCTGGATGAACTGCTCCATCCGAGCGTCGCCCCTGTTGCCGAAAAAAACGCGCTGGAACTGGCAAAAGGTCTGCCCGCCGGTCCCGGCGGCGCGGTCGGCAGGATCGTGCTTACCGCTGACGACGCGGAAGCCTGGGCAAAAAAGGGAGAGAAGGTGATTCTGGTAAGAACAGAGACCTCACCCGAGGACGTCCATGGAATGCACGCCGCGGAGGCTATCCTTACCGCCAAGGGCGGCATGACAAGCCACGCGGCGCTTGTCGCAAGAGGTTGGGGCAAGTGCTGCATAGTGGGCTGTTCGGACCTTGTCATAAACGTATCTGCCAAAACGCTCAGTGTAAAAGGCAGGACACTGAGAGAAGGGGACTGGATCACCTTAAACGGCACAAAGGGCCGGGTTTATGAGGGGAAACTGGATCTTCTTCCCGCGGACCCCGATCACAACGCATGGTATAAACAGCTGATGAAGTTTGCCGATCAGTTCAGGACATTAAAGGTAAGGACTAACGCCGATACACCGGGTGACGCTACAACTGCAAGGAATTTCGGGGCTGAAGGAATCGGGCTCTGCAGGACTGAGCATATGTTCTTCGGCGCGGACAGGATAAAGGCGGTCCGTGAGATGATACTGTCTGATAGTCTGGAGGGCAGGAAAAAGGCGCTTGCTAAACTTCTCCCGTATCAAAAAAGCGATTTTGTGGGTATCTTCAGCGCGATGAAAGGTCTGCCGGTCACAATAAGGCTCCTCGATCCCCCGCTTCATGAATTTCTTCCCCATACTGACGCCGAATTGACGGAGCTTGCCAGGGAGATGGGCGTTTCGTTCGAGCAGCTTAGCGCAAAGAACAACTCTTTACATGAATTCAATCCTATGCTTGGACACCGCGGCTGCAGGCTTGGAGTAACGTACCCCGAGATCTACGAGATGCAGGTCCAAGCCATCATGGAGGCGGCATGTGAACTCACAAAAGGCAAGGTCAAGGTCCTGCCTGAAATCATGATTCCCCTGGTGGGACACGTTAACGAGCTCTCCGCGATGAAAAAAATAACCGTTGACACCGCTGCCAGGGTGCAGAAGGAATTTAAAGTGAAAGTCCCCTATACGGTAGGCACGATGATCGAACTGCCGAGGGCCTGCGTGACCTCTGACGAAATCGCGGAAGTTGCCGAGTTCTATTCCTTCGGCACAAATGACCTTACTCAAACGGTGTACGGACTGTCCAGGGATGACGCCGGCAGATTTTTGCCGTTCTATGTCGAAAACGGAATTCTCAAGGACGACCCTTTCATTACTATTGATCAGGACGGCGTTGGGGCTTTCATGAAGATCGCCGTAGAGAAGGGCAGAAAGGCGAAAAAACAGATGAAGATGGGGATCTGCGGCGAGCACGGCGGTGAGCCGAAATCGGTCGAGTTCTGCCATAATATAGGCTTGAATTATGTCAGTTGCTCCCCTTTCAGGGTACCGATTGCCAGATTCGCGGCAGCACAGGCCGCGCTAAAGGTCAAAGGGCCGAAGAAGAAATAAAACCAGCACTGCGGCAGGTCGGATTGAGAAGGGGGCATCTTAGGCCCCCTTCTTTTTAAGCGACCTTATAATCAGAATTTAATGTTGACATCCATGCCCTCTGTTCTGTAATAATTGATATCTAAATAAAGAGTTACGGGGGGCGACAGATGGGTATTACCGCGGCAAAAAAGTATATCACTGAACTGCATAAAAAGCAGGACAATCCCTATCTCTGGCCTGACTTTCTAACCGGCCTTCCGGACAAAGCGGCGATTATTAAAAGATTGGGGGAGGTCTACCCCAGGCTCGGTCGCTATGCCATAGCGTATGTCAGAATAGCAAATATCCATCCTTACCTCATAAAATACGGTCCGGACAGGCACGCCGAGATTATCCAGTGGGCGGCTGCCATATTGAAGACAACATGCGAGACCTGCAACTGCTGTTTCGTGGCCACAGTGAGTACTCATGATTTTATTGTCATCTGCGAATCCCATGAGATGCGGAAACATATCAGAGGCGTAATAGACCTGTTCAACAAAAAAATCGGGTCCTTTTACTCCAGTGACGACAGGACAAAGAAATCGGTGATCTCGTTTGTCAGGGACGGCGAAAAGGTCGATATCGGGCTGATAAAAATGGTTGCCGTGATTCTTAATTCCAGACCTGCGATCGAAAAAAATATCCTTATCAGGGAGATGGGCAAGGCATGTGAGAGGCTGGAGGGGAGCTCCGATGACATACTCATTTTTGAAGGCGCGGAGGCCTCATAGGCCCTTCACGGCAATGAGGTCCCAGTCTGTGTTGAGTTCAAGTCATTGCGTCGCCCTCACATTGCAATAACCTGTTACAACCCGGCAGGCCCGCCGAATCACCTTGAACTATATGCCGAGGCCGTAGCATCCGCCGGCGGAATCCCCAGGTTAATTTCTGACGACCGCGAATGCGTGACCGGTTTCTGCGACGGACTTGTTGTCCCCGGCGGCAGAGACCTGCCTCCTTCGATGTACAATGAGGAGGACACCTTTCCGTCATCCGTCGAAAATAAAGACAGGATCGACTTTGATATCAGGGTCCTTTCGGACTTTCTCCGGCGCCGCAGACCGGTGCTTGGCATTTGTTACGGTATGCAGCTTATTAACGTCTTTTTCGGAGGAACGCTTTTTCAGGACATTGCGTCTCAGGCCCCGGCATCCCTGGATCATTCGTCAGGCGCGCATCAGGTAGTGATAGCCCCAAATGGATTCATTCCGGAAGGTAACTATCAGGTCCCAAGCAGTCATCACCAGGGAATCAAAGAGCCGGGAAGCGGGCTCCGGCCTTTCGTTTTTTCACCTGACGGCATAATAGAGGGTGTTTATTCCAGTGATTATGATAACCTTATCGGGGTCCAGTGGCACCCTGAGAGATCGAAGGACACCCTTTCAAGGGCGTTGTTCGCTTCATACGTCAGGTCATGCCGTATAATAGTAAGATGATTCGTCCGCCCGCCGTATTGAGATTTGGACTTCTGCTTGGTTTCTTTTTTATCTGTCTGGGTTGTTCAACCGGCAGTCGTCAGGATGGATATCTGTATTACAGGCTGAATGCGGACCCCTCGACCCTTGATCCCGCCTATGTCGTGGACGTTACCGGCGGTTCAATATCGGCAAAGCTCTATAACGGGCTCGTCAAACTGGACAAGCGGCTCAACGTCGTCCCCGATATCGCTGAAAGATGGGACCGGCATGACGGAGGAAGAATACTTACATTTTTTCTGAGGAAAGGTGTCAGGTTCAGCAACGGTCGCGAGGTAACGGCCGATGATTTCAGATATTCTTTTAAAAGGATACTCGCGGCTGAAACCAGATCGCCCAATACCTGGGTCCTGGACAGGATTCTCGGGGCGAGGGAGTTCATGAAAGGCGAGGCGAGTGACGTGGCTGGGATCGAAGTCCGCGACAAGTATACCCTGAGGATAACGCTCACACGGTCATTCGGACCCTTCATGAACCTTCTGACCATGACCGCCGCATATGTCATTCCGAAAGAGGAAGTCGACAGATACGGCAAGGATTTTTCCGTCCACCCGGCAGGGACCGGGCCGTTTATTCTGAACGACTGGAGGCATAACACCGAGCTGCTCCTTCGGGCCAACGATCATTATTTTGCCGATAAGGCTAAAGTGAGAGGTATATCATACAGAATAATTCCGGAAGATCTGACCGCGGTGACCGAGTTCGAACTGGGGAATCTGGATGTGCTTGCCATTCCTGTGAATGAATTTTCACGCTTCAGTAAGTCCGGGAAATGGGGACCGTTTATATCATCGGCCAGGGGACTCAACACTTATTATTTGGGATTTAACTGCTCCAGAGCTCCTTTTAACAACGCCGAGCTGAGAAGGGCCGTGGCCCAGGCAATAGACATCGATAAAATAATGGACACATTTTATGAAAAAAGGGGGACCATCGCGCGCGGTCCCGTACCGGAGCTTCTCAGGCAATGGGGGCCCCCGGCCAAGTCGGGCTATAATCCCACGGCGAGCAGACAGACCACGAAGGGATTAGGCGCCGGAGGCAAAGTCATAAATTTATATGTAAATTCGGACCAGGAGGTGCTGGACCTTGCCGAGATAATACAGTCATATCTCAGGGCCTCCGGACTTGATGTAAGGATCAGGCAGCTTGAGTGGTCCGCGTACAAAGCGGCGATAAACAACGGCGAGGCGGATATGTTCTGGCTGAGCTGGTGGGCGGACTATCCTGACCCGGAGAACTTCCTTTTCCCGTTATTTCATTCGTCGAATCATGGTCCGGCGGGAAACAGATCACGTTATACCAATAAGGTTGTGGACGCACTGATCGAAGCCGGTCAAAACGCCTCAACAACGGAAGAAAGAAACCTGAATTATATGAATGCTGAAAAAATAATAACAGATGAGGCCCCATGGGTCTTTTTCTGGCATAAGACTGACTATACCGTCAGCAGCCCGCGTCTGAAAAACTACCGGATATTTCCTGTGTACAATATCGACAAAGGCACGGAGGTGTCATTCTGAAATTATTTATCGTCAAGAAAATTATCCTGCTGGCGCCGCTTCTTTTGGGGATCACACTGGTGACCTTTTCTCTTATGAAGGCCCTTCCCGGCGACCCTGTCTATACCATGGCGGGCGAGAGGGCTGACCCCGAGACCATTGAAAAGATCCGCAAAGACATAGGAGGAGATAAAAGTGTCCTGGCTCAATATATGGGCTACGTAGCCATGCTGGCAAAGGGAGATCTGGGCCGGTCTTATTATACGAACAGAAGGGTCCTCGATGACATATTGGTGAAGGCGCCAAATACGATCAGGCTTGCCTCGATGGCCATGCTTATCGCCCTTCCATGCGGGGTCATGCTGGGTCTCATAATGGCCCTTTCGCGAAAAACCAGGACCGATCGGATACTGTCCGCTGTTTCCGTTTTTGGCCTGAGCATTCCGGTCTTCTGGAGCGGTCTCGTTCTTATGTTTGTACTTAGTCTGAAACTGAAGGTCCTTCCGCCCTCGGGCACGGGAGGATTAAAATATCTAGTATTGCCGGCCCTGACCCTTGCGCTGCCCGCCATGGCGTCAATGTCGAGGATTACCCGTGTCAGTGTCGTTGAAATCCTGGACATGCCTTTCATCAGGACTGCAAGGGCAAAAGGCATTGCGGAGTTGAGAATAACCACCGCGCATATATTGAGAAATGCGCTGATACCTGTAGTTACCGTTGCCGGACTCGATTTCGGGAGTTATCTGAGCGGGGCCGTCCTCACGGAAACCATCTTCGGGTGGGACGGGATAGGCCGTTTTGCGATGGAGGGCATCGTCAAAAGGGACTACCCCGTAATACTGGGGTGCATTCTTATTACTACGGTGTCTTTTATAATGATGAATTTTTTTGTCGATCTGCTCTATCGCCATATAGATCCTAGGCTCAGGACCGGCGGGAATGTCGATTAAAATTACGGCCGGCATAATTGCGGCCATTTTTGTCCTTTCAATATCCGCCCGGCTCCTTTCGCCCTACGACCCTGACGCGATCGATCTCGACTCCCTGAGGGAGCCGCCGTCGCTTAAGCACCTTTTTGGCACGGACAACAAGGGAAGAGACATCATGACGAGGGTCCTCTCAGGCGGTAAGATATCCATAGGGATTTCGATATTCGCGGTTATCATATCACTTGGGATCGGTCTTTTGACCGGCCTAATATCAGGCTATTTCGGGGGACGCACGGACACTGTTTTGATGGCGCTGGTGGACCTTGTGCTGGCCTTCCCGTCGCTCATTCTCGCGATAGGGATCTCGGTATTGCTCCCTCCGGGCATTTACACTGTCGTTATAGCGATATCCGCGGTCGGCTGGGCCTCTTTTGCAAGAGTCATCAGGGGACATGTGCTGTCAATCAGCCGGTCCCAGTTTATCGAGGCCGCCAGAGCGGTCGGCTGCGGCGATCTTCGGATTTTGACCATCCATCTTCTGCCTCAGTGCGTTCCTCTTGCCCTTGTAATGGCCGGGATGAAACTTGGCGGCTATATTTTGACCGAGGCGGCGCTCGGTTTTCTTGGACTGGGAGTACAGCCCCCGACCGCCACGTGGGGTTCCATGATAAGCTCCGGAAGGGCGTTTCTTAATTCGGCCCCATGGATGGTGCTGTCCCCCGGGCTTTTGATAGCCTTGACCGCACTCTGTTTTAATCTGCTCGGAGACGCGTTGAAAGAAAAATTTGATTCAGGCCCGGGTATTTGATTAAAAAGGCTGTCCGTCAGATTTTTTTCAGGAAGATTTCTTTTGCGATATCGGGGTCCAGCGCGACGGTAGTTTCGTCTATCTGCAGTATGCATGAAGGTGTTTTTTGAATATATTTAATTACGCTTCCGGCAGCGATACCCAATGAATTAAGCCTGTTGATCCTCGATGGATCGGTTGAAACTATGAAGGTTATCTTCCCGGAGGCCCCGACCTCGAAATCGGAAAGTCTCGTAACCACCGGGACGACGTCGATCCTGAATTTCTTGCAGCACTCCCCCCGGGGTATGGGTTTCCCGTGCGGGCACAGGGGCGGATGTCCCAGGAAGGTACAGACGCTCTCAGTCAGTTCCTCACTGAGGATATGCTCGACCTTACAGGCGTCGTCGAGGACCTTCTCGTCAGGCATTTCAAATACGTCCGTAAAAAGCCGTTCCGCCAATCTCTGGCGCCTGACCAGTCCCCGTGCGCGGGCATGACCGGCTTCAGTGAGCAATACGGTATTGCCCTCGACGGTTATAAGTCCGTCGCGAGCAAGGACCCCCAGGAGCTGTTCGTTGTCGGCATCGTCGGAATTCGCGCGGAAATGGGCCAGATCATCGTGGCCCTCCTCACGGAGGACCCATATGAGTTCAAGCGACTCTTCCGTGCGTTCCCTGTCGGTAATTTCACGCATGAAATATTTTAATGGAATTATCCCGTAATTGCCATATAAACCGCTTCACAATCAGGCGGATGGTCATAACAAGCTGCCCTGTCTTTTATCGTCACGGGACAGCAGTTCCCTGACAGGGGCGTAGGTCCTCCGGTGTATCAGGCACGGTCCGTATTTCCGGAGCGCTTCCGTATGTCTTTTCGTGAGATATCCCTTGTGGACGTCGAAGCCGTACTGGGGATATTCGATATGATATCTTGCCATTGCGCGGTCTCTGGCCACCTTTGCGAGTATTGAGGCCGCGCTGATTACCGGCACCGTTTCGTCGCCCCTTACAATCGCCTGTACCGGCATGCCGAGCCTGGGGGCATGGTTGCCGTCCACCAGAGTCCTGTCAGGCCTTATCTCCAGTCCCTCAACAGCTCTTTTCATCGCCATGAGGGTGGCCCCAAGAATATTCAACTTCTCGATTTCATCGACCGATGCGGTCGCGATGCTCCAGCTCAGCGCATGCTGTTTGATCTCTTCGCTGAGAGATTCCCTTTTCAACGCCGAGATCTTCTTGGAATCGGCCAGTCCGGGAATTGGACGGTCGGGCCTGAGGATTACGGCCCCCACATATACCTCAGCGGCGCCGGAGCCTCTGCCGGCCTCGTCACAGCCGCATATAACGGCCCCTGCAGTCAGCTGTCCTAAATCTAACGAAAAAAAAGCAGCTTCCTTTGCCGGAAGCCGCTTCGATGTAATCAGCCGCATATCTGTATTATTGTTACGCGTACTGGTCTTTTTCCTTGATTTTGGCGGCCTTTCCTTTTTTGTCCCTCAGGTAATAGAGCTTCGCACGCCTCACGTCCCCTCTTTTAAGGACTTCCACCCTGTCGACATTCGGTGAACATACCGGAAAGATCTTTTCTACACCTATCCCGAAAGAGACCTTCCTCACCATAAACGTCTCTCTCGTTCCACTGCCTTTTCTGCCTATGACGGTACCCTGAAAGGGCTGAATTCTTTCTTTGTCGCCTTCAATGACTTTTACAAATACCTTTACCGTATCACCGATATTAAATTCACCCAGGTCTCTTTTGAAGCCCGCCTCCACTACGTCCATCATATTCATTCTGAATCCTCCTTTATTTCCTTAATAATATTCTCGTCATCTGAAGACAACTTCCGGCCCTCAAAAAGGTCCGGTCTTTTAAGCATCGTTATCCTGAGCGATTCTTTCCTTCTCCATCTGTCAATATCCGCGTGGTTGCCCGACAGCAACACCCCGGGTACGGCCA
The DNA here is from genome assembly GCA_016215155.1 of Nitrospirota bacterium. Taxonomy (GTDB): domain Bacteria; phylum Nitrospirota; class Thermodesulfovibrionia; order Thermodesulfovibrionales; family UBA6898; genus PALSA-1316. The sequence continues at coordinate 40,753 of JACRLQ010000039.1, read as the reverse complement.
TACCTTCAAAGTTCTCAGGCCGCGTGTAGTGCGGAAAATCCAGCAGTCCGCAGGAGAACGAATCATACTCGGCGGAACGGCTATCTCCAAGGGCGCCGGGTATCAGTCTCGTAACGGCATCTATTATAACTAATGACGGCAGTTCTCCGCCAGTTAAAACATAGTCTCCGATAGATAATTCGTCATCGGCAAGACAGGTATGGACCCTTTCGTCAATCGCCTCGTAGCGGCCGCAGAAAAAAACGAGTTCCCTGGTCTCGCCGGACAGTTCCATCGCGATGTCCTGATTGAATTTCCTGCCCTTCGGCGACATCAGGATGATCTTCCTGGACCCCTTGTCCGGCCATAATTCTCTTGTGATACTGAAAAAGGGCTCCGGTTTCATAACCATGCCCGCGCCGCCGCCATAAGGGTAATCATCAACCGTCCTGTGCCTGTCCGAAGTGTAATGCCTTAAGTCGTGGACATTCACGGTCAGCAGTCCTTTGGCTATGGCGCGCTTCATTATGCTCGCCCCTATATAGGCGTGCACTATATCAGGAAATATCGTCACTACACTGAAGCGCATCGGTCAATCGAAAAGTCCCTTCATTATTTCTATTACAATTATTTTCTGCTCCAGGTCTATCTTCTTTACCACGTCCCTGATCGCGGGGACCAGGAATTCTTCACCGCCCTTTTTTACCAGATACACATCATTGCTGCCCGTCTCAAACACGTCTTCAACCGTCCCAATAAAATCCCCCCCCGGCGTGATTACTTTCAGGCCTATGACGTCATCGACGAAATATTCCCCCGGTGGCAGCGGGGGGAGGAGGTCTTTGTCCGCGAGCAGCAGGGAGTTGCGGTATTTTTGCGCCTTTTCAATGCTGTCTATCCCCAAAAAAGAAACAATATAGTGGCTGTTATTGTTTCTCAGTGTATTTATGACAAGTTCCTCGCGTTCTCCGGAGGCGGTCATAAGTGTGACTTCGTTTCCGGAGATCAAAGAACTGAATATCCGGGAAAGGGGGAGGGCCTTTAATTCACCCCTGACCCCGCGCTCCCGGGTTATTCTTGCTAATACAACTGAAGTGGAATCTATGAAAGGAAACCTTAAGGGTTTAGGTCGGAATATTTCAATTGGATACCGCCGTCAACAAAAAGGACTGCAACTCTTCAAATGCATAATTTACAGACCGGCCCTCTGCATAAGTTTTCTGGCAGTGTCGGTCGGCTGGGCCCCTTTCTGAATCCAGTATCTTGCCTTTTCGAGATCGATCTTGATCTCCGAGGGCTCTTTGAGGGGATCATAAGTACCGAGGATCTCGATGAAAGGACCGTCTCTTCTCGCCCTGGAATCGGTAACGATCATCCTGTAAAAAGGTTTTTTGTGTGCTCCCATTCTTGTTAAACGAATCTTGACCAAAAAAACACCTCCTGAATAATTTTATAATTTTAATACATTGAGGTTTATAATGTAAAGCGCTTTAAAATGGGAACATTTTGGGCATCTTCAGGTGCTTCTTGCCCTTGAACATCTTCAGCATCTTTTTCAGTTCCAGATACTGCTTGATCACCCTGTTTACATCGGCTACCGTTGTACCGCTCCCCAGTGCTATCCTTTTTCTCCTGCTGCCGTTTAGGATTGCATGGTTGACACGCTCTTTCCGCGTCATTGAGTTTATTATCGCTTCGGTCTTTACAAATTCTCTCTCGTCGATGTTCATGTTCTTGACCTTGTTCAGTCCCGGGATCATTCCCAGCAGGTTCTCCAGTGAACCCATGCCGCGGATTTTTTTCATCTGATCGCGAAGGTCGTCGAAAGTGAACGAGTCTTCCAGTATTCTTTTTTGCAGGGTTTCAGCTTCCTTATGATCAAAAGACCTCTGCGCCTGCTCTATCAGGGTAAGGACATCACCCATGCCGAGTATCTTGGACGCAATCCGGTCAGGGTGAAACGGTTCAAGCATATCTATTTTCTCTCCGACCCCTATATACTTGATCGGTTTGTCAGTTACTGCCCTCATTGAAAGAGCGGCGCCTCCCCGCGCGTCTCCGTCCATCTTCGTCAGAATGATGCCGTCAATCCCTATTTGCTCGTTGAACTGCCGGGCTATGGTTACCGAGTCCTGGCCCGTCATGGCGTCCGCCACCAGTATGACCTCACGGGGAGATACCGCCAGCCGGATGTTCTTCAGCTCATTCATAAGGGCCTCATCTACGTGAAGCCTGCCTGCGGTATCGAGGATGACTATGTCATTGCCTTCCGTCTTTGCTCTTTTAACGGCATCGGCGGCCACGGTGACAGGGTCTTTTGTGTCGCGTGAATGATAGACGTTTACCTCGATCTGCCCGCCCAGAGTAATAAGCTGATCGATGGCCGCCGGTCTCTGCAGATCGCATGCGACGAGTAACGGCCGCCTGCCTTCTTTTTTGAAAATCCTGGCAAGTTTGGCTGTGGTCGTGGTCTTGCCTGATCCCTGCAGTCCGACCATCATTATAACCGTCGGGGGGTTTGGAGAAAGGCTTATCCTGCTGTTTGAGCCGCCCAGCAGGGCGCTCAGTTCTTCATTTACTATCTTGACCACCTGCTGGCCCGGGGTCAGACTCTCGAGGACTTCCTTTCCAAGGGCCTTTGCCTTGATATTCTGAATGAGGTCCCTGACAACCTTGAAATTGACGTCTGCCTCAAGAAGGGCCAGACGGATCTCCTTGAGCGCGGCTTCAATATCGTTTTCCTCCAGGAGTCCGCGGCCCCTTATACCTTTAAAGACACGGTCAAGCTTTTCAGTAATATTTTCGAACATATCAGAGCAGTTTATCTATCTCGGACGATAAAAGGCTGATAAAATCATCCGCATAGCCTGTATGTGAACTGCGGGCCACGCCTGATGAGTCGATCACAATAACTGTGGGTATGCTTCTGACATTAAACGCCCTTGAAATATCTTCAGTGCCGATAAGGATCCTGTAATTTATATTATTCTCTTTTGCAAATGCGGTCAGTTTTGAGGCGATATCCTGGCCCTCGTCGACCGATATGGCCAGTACCACGACATTTCCGGCCTTATATTTGTCCTGGACCCTTATCAGGTCGGCAACTGATGATTTACATGGCGGACACCAGGTGGCCCAGAACTCCAGGACAACCGTTTTTCCTGAAAAATCCGCAAGCCTGACCTCCTTGCCTTCGATATCTTTAAGCGAGAACCCGGGCGCTTTTTCCCCGATCGCAAAGGATGATTTTGCCTGCTGCGCGGCATCTCTTGCGCAGGACATCAGCGATGCGGCACAGAGGATAATCAGGACAATATTTTTTTTCAGCAAATTACATCTCCTGACGGGAATCCGGGGAAACCTCAACGCCGAAGGACCGACCTGACACCAGCATTCAGCCTGCAAGCAGAGAATCAAGCTTGGCTTTGAGCTGGGGCTTCGGGACGGCCCCTACAACCTGGTCAACCTTCTGGCCGGCCCTGAAGAACATGATGGTAGGTATCCCCATTATCTTGTATTTACTGGCTATGTCAGGGTTTTCATCAGTATTCAACTTGGCAACTTTGACCTTGCCGGCATATTCCTTGGCCAGTTCCTCAACTGTCGGCGCGATGACGCGGCATGGCCCGCACCAGACGGCCCAGAAATCAACCATGACCAACGAATCAGACTTCATGACCTCCTGATCCCATGTTGCGGTGGTAACGTTAATAACTCCTTCAGACATCGAACACCTCCTGTCATAAATGTTTCTGATTATATTTTGTCCGGAATACATTTGTCAAACAATCCGTTCCGGCGGGATGAAACCTGGGTAAAAGATTGACACTACAGGTTTTTTCTGTTATTTTTTCTAAATGATGAAAATAATCAGCGCGGTCTGTCTGTCAATTGTGTTTTTACCTTCCTTTGTTTTCGCCTTTGATTTTACAGGACTTAAACCCATAGCCCCGGACGGGGTGTTCTCTACCTTCAGCACGGAAAGTCTCCCTAAAAGGAGCATTGCAGTTGATCTCAGCGCTGAAAGAAGCAATCATCCCAAGTTCAATCGTTTTGGTTTAACGGGGGCGTTCGGCCTCACCGACTCAATTGAACTCTCATTCGTGGTCCCCTATATAACCAGATATGAGAATTCTATCGAGGGGGCTGAGGACATGTCATTAGGTTTTAAACACCGTTTTTATGAAGAAGGGAAATATGGACCATCTCTCGCTTATATGGCCCACGTTTCTTTTAATAACGGCGCTGACCAGTTCAGCACGCAGGGCAGATTAGGGGTTGGTTTTATCGCCAGCAAGAGGGTAGGCCCCTTTAAGGGGCACGTGAATCTGAAATTCGAAAAGCCGCTGGGCGACGCGTTGAAAAACGAAGTAACGCTATCTGCCGGCATCGATCTTTCGGCCGCCAACAACTTCAACCTGCTTGGGGAACTGATCGTCATGAAAAGGCAGAATTCCAAGGAATTCGACTATTACGAGTCCCGTCTCGGATACAGGATCAGAACAACTGATTATTTGTTCACTACGGTCGGAGTGGGACTCAATCTTAAACGGACAAGGCCTGAGTATAAATTCATGGTGTCCGTGACCGTAACATCCCCGCATCACCGGAAGGAGATCAAAAGGATTTACGAGGAGGAGTAGTCCTTTTGATATTTTTTGTCCGACAAATAATCTGTTCACGGAGTATTCATGTTTGATATAGGCATCCAGGAATTAATAATTATCTTTGTCATCGCCCTGATCGTGTTCGGCCCTGAAAAACTGCCTGAAATCAGCAGAAAACTGGGGAGGTTCGTGATACAGGTCAGAAAGGGCGTCAACGAGGCCAGGTTCCAGATGGAGAATGAATTCAAAGAAGCGGAACTCAAGATGGAGGACGACGTAAGCAATCTCGTCAAGAAAGTGGACGCTGACGCGCCTGACAAAGAAGTGCCCGCGGACAAGAAACAGGAGAAGGAATAATTGAACCACTCAGAAATGCCGTTGATAGAGCACCTGAAAGAATTGAGAAAACGAATATTGATAGTCGTTTCTTTTGTCGGGATGGCGTTCATCGTGCTTTTCAATTATTCCGACAAGCTATATAAGCTCCTGGTTTTTCCTCTCAGCGCCGAAATGAGAATCATCTCGACCAGACCCTACCTCGAGTTTACGGAGAAAAAGGCCATCTCCTTAGTGTTCCTCGCGCCGGCCGAGGCTTTCTGGATGTATATGAAAATATCCATGGTTGCCGCGGTGGTGGTAACCATGCCGGTCATATTTTATCAGGTATGGCGCTTCATATCGCCGGGCCTTGTCGAGAGGGAAAAAAAATATATAGTCCCTTTTGTCTTTTCGTCCAGTTTTCTGTTTCTTGCGGGCGCTGCCTTCTGTTTTGTGGTAATACTTCCCTTCGCCCTTACGTTCCTCCTGGGCTATAAATCCGAGCAGATGACCCCGATGATCTCGGTAGGCAGCTACATGGATTTCTGTCTTAAGTTCATACTCGCTTTCGGAGCGGTTTTCGAACTGCCGCTCGCAATACTATTTATGGTCAGGTTCGGTTTTATAACCCCGGACACCCTCGCAAAAAACAGAAAATTCGCCGTCCTCGCCGCCTTTATAGTCGGGGCTGTTTTGACCCCTACTCCGGACGCCTTCAATCAGACGCTTATGGCAATTCCTGTTATTGTGCTGTATGAAATTGGTATACTATTGGCAAGAATTATTTACAGGAAGGGAAAAAATGCCTAGTGCCAGGGGAAAAAGTCTTAAGGCCCTCATACGGGATGTAGCGGATGGCTACGTGGCCGTGAATCCGCTATTTCTAAAGTCATTCGAGCCTGAGGTGCTGAAGGAGTTTTATGGTGAAATATCCAGGGTCCAAAACGACATACGGCTGGAGAGGTTCCCGTCGCACGATACAAACGCCATACGCCTGAGAAACGTCAAGCTTCAGAGACTGTATTCCGCCTCCATGATTATCAGAAACTATGCCAGAGAAAGACGTTTTATGCTTGTTTAATAGCTTATGACGGATTACTCTGTGGGCGACGACATAAAAAAAGCCAGGGATATTGTCCAGTCCCTCACGAAATCCAAAAAAATCGTGAGGATGTACCCGGAAAATAATCCGATCTATATCAATACCCTCGAAGAGCATTACAACAAATTCAAGGATTTTTTTTACTACAAGGACGACCTTAAGCTCCTGATCAGGCAGAATGAAATATTGTATGAATCGGAAGTGGTTTATACGAGTTCCGAAAAAGAGGACAATATCGCGCTGTTTTTTTTCAAGGACGGCATCAGAGAATTATGCTTCAAAAAAGGCCTGCCTTTTGATGAGCTGGAGTCTTTCCTGCGGATAATATCCATCGATGACAATAGAAACGAACTTGACGACGATATTGTCACGCTCTTTTGGGAGAAGGATTTCCAGAAGATACAGCATGTCGTGGACGAACTTTTTCTGACTGATGATGAAGACTATGAGTCGAAGGCCGTAACCGAGGTAAAGGACAAGTCGGAGAAAGAGGATAATATCTTTCAGGCGTATGAGGACGCCCTGAGTGAGCGTGAAGAGGTCAAGGATGCCTCAATCGTGCCGCTGTCCGATAAGGACCTTCAGCAGTTACTGCAGGAACTCGATGAAGACGGTTTGGACAAGACACCCAAGCTGGTGGACATACTTTTTGAGATGATATTTCTTTCTGAAACTGCCGGGGACTATGATGATCTTGCCGGTTCATTTATGGCCGCGGTGGAATTTGCCGTAAGCAGGGGGGATATCCAGCTTGCCTCAAAAATACTTTTCAGGTTAAAACAGACCATTGACGGCGAAGCGCTGGCTGACGACGTAAAGAAACAACTGAGAAGGGTCATTATATTTTCAGGCAGTGATCAGGTAATAGGTTTGATCGGAGAGGTGCTTGACAGCGGGCAGGAGACACAGGAAAAGAATTTCGAAGAGTTTACCAGATATCTGGACAAAAACGCCATTGTGCCTTTTATGAAAATACTCGGCGAATTAAAGACCATTCACGCAAGGAAGTTTGTTATTGACGCGTTGATCCAGCTCGGCAACAAAGACATACTGCTCCTTGCCAGAGGACTCAATGATTCCCGTTGGTACGTCGTAAGAAATATTATTTATATCCTCAGAAAAATAGGGGACAAAAAGGCGGTGGACTACCTCCTGAAGACTGTTACTCATGGCGACATCAGGGTACGGAAGGAAGTCATAATGACCCTCGGCGAGCTTGGTGGAACAGGGGTTCTGCAGGCCTTGCGGGACTGCCTCGATGACGTCGAAATCCAGGTCCGCACCGCGTCCCTGAAGGCATTGGGCAATATCGGGTCTGAGGCAGCCAAACGAATCATCCTCAACAAGATCAACGACAAGCCTTTCAAAGACAGGGACTTTGAAGAAAAAAAGGAATTTTACGAGGCGCTGGCGCGCTGGAACGACAGTGAAGTACGTGACTTCCTTATCGAGACCCTCAGGCAGAGCAGTTTCTTCGGAAGGTCAAAAAATTACGAGAAAAGGGCATGCGCTGCCCACGCACTGGGGATTTGCGGGGGTAAGGACGTATTGCCGATCCTGAACAAATATAAAAATGACGGAAACAAGGAGTTCAGGGAATCTGTGCGCGGGGCCATCAAGCGGATTGAACATGATAAATAAAGATGATATTGAGCTGAATAAAACCGCCAAGGAAATTGTCAACCAGCTGTCCGTCGTCCTGCGAACGTCCCAGATCCATGACCCCAATAACGTGGCTGTCACTTCTGTCATCGACAAGATGATCGTAATGATCAACAGCCTGATAGCCGTCGAGAGGGTCATCGCGCTTGAACTGAAGGGTGATTTTTTCTACGTCAATGATGCGCGCATTCGCTTCGCCCTGGAGTATCTGCTCAATTTTGATTTTCTTGTCAGGGAGTTCAAAAAGCGCGAGTTGGGGAGCGTTATCTTTAAGGACAAACTCCGGCCGGATGATATAAAGACTTTTATCGCGGCCTTCATTGCTTCCGGATTTTCATCCAGTCCTTTTGATTTGATTTCCGAAAAGGTGTTTGACCTCAATAGTCTGAGTGTCGAGAGATTAAAGAAGAACATCGTCGAAAGCGGCTCCGTGGAACCAAGAAAAATGGTCAAAAAGACCTATTTTAACGCGGTATCCTACACGAAGGGCGTCATTAACAAAATCAAAAGCGGGGAAAAGGTAAATATCAAGAAAGCAAAACGCGTAATCGAGACGATGGTCGATCAGATACTCGAACAGGAGCAGCTCCTTATAGGAATGACCGCGATCAAAGACTATGACGAATATACTTATCACCACTCCGTGAATGTCAGCATCCTCTCGATTGCGTTGGCCCAGCGGCTTGGCCTGAACAAAAAATTGCTTACGGAGCTAGGGATAGTCGCAATTTTTCATGATATCGGCAAAATGGAAATTCCAAATGAAATACTGAATAAACCTTCAAACTTCAGTGACGACGAGTGGAAATTGATCAGAAAGCATCCGATGTGGGGCGTCAGGGCACTGCTGAAACTTAGGAAACTGGATGAACTGACGATCAAATCGGCGATAGTCTCCTTCGAGCACCACCTCAATTATGATCACACCGGATATCCCAGGGTAAAGAAAAAATCCGGTATAGATTTTTTAAGCAGGATCATTTCCCTTGCCGATCAATATGACGCCATGACGTCATCCAGGGTCTATTCCAGGATACCGATGTCTCCGGACAAGGCCCTTAGCCTTATGGTCGAGCGGTCAGGCACCCAGCTGGACCCGCTGCTTATGAAATTCTTCGTTAATATGGTCGGCATCTTTCCCGTGGGTACGCTTGTCATGCTCAATACCAGGGAACTCGGCCTGGTATATGAGAGCAACCAGCTGTTCGGCGCGAGACCGCGTGTCATGCTGATTATAGACAAAGAAGGCAAACGGACACAGGGCAATGTGGTGGACCTTACGGAAAAAAATGACCAGGGCGAGTACCTGCGCACTATTTTAAAGACAATGGACCCCAACAAGTACAGGATAAATCTGGCTGAATATCTGCTTTAGCTCCCGGTTCCGGACCAGCCGTCAAAATCTGAACCAGCTTTTTTTCTCTTCCATATTTCCCAGTTTAAGGTCTATAACATGAATCAGCCCGGAGATCTCCGCATGGCCTTTCTTAATCTCCTTTATATCTCTTTCCCGGGCCTCCAATACCTGAGACGACAGTATCCGCATCGACTCTCTGAGTTCGTCAACGACTGTACTGAGCGAACCGACGTCACGGGAGACCCTCTCCAGCGACGCGGTGAGGGTCTCAATTGATTTGGAGACCGCCTCTAGTGTTCCGTCACACGCCGTCCCGGACAAGGGGGCGGCCAGGGAAGGGGAGGGTACAAGTCCTGCTGAAGCATCCCGTGGAGGAATATTATCCGATATAATTTCAGGGACTTCGGCCGAAGCGGGTATTTCTGAAGGCAATGTCACGGGCAACCCGTCATTAACTCCGCCCGGCAAATCCGGCAACACGTCGTCAGGAAATATCCCCGAACGGGGCGTAACCGCCGATTCCTTCTTTTCCTCCGTCCCGGCGGGTCCCTCCGGTTGAGCAACGGGCTGAATCTCTATCTTGTGTTTATTGGATATGTGCTTAAGTAAAAGCCGGGTAATGAGCTTGAAGGAATCCTCGACCCCGCGACCGTTGAACGCGGCAGATTCAACAAAAGGATACCCGAATGAGTTGAGGTCTCCGTTTAATTCATCAACGGAACAGATATTTTTCAGGTCTCTTTTGTTATATTGAAGCACAACAGGCACTTCGTCCGGATTGATATTGTTGGCGGCCAGGTTTTCACGCATATTCGCAAAACTCTCAATGTTCTGCTCCCTCATCTCCCTTTGAGAGTCGGCGACGAAGACCACCGCGTCCGCCCCTTTTAACACGACTTTTCGCGTCGCGTTATACCTGACCTGTCCCGGAACGGTGTAAAGCTGAAATCTGATGGAAAAATCCCTTATCTTTCCAAGTTCTATGGGCAGGAAATCAAAAAACAGTGTCCGCTCGGACTCTGTGGAAAGGGAAAGAAGTTTCCCTTTGGAATCAGGATTAAGCACAGTGTGAAGGTACTGCAGGTTGGTCGTTTTTCCGCTTAATCCCGGCCCATAGTAAACGATTTTCAGTGTTATTTCTTTGGTTGCGTAATTAAATAACGCCATAGTTATACTATAGCATACACTCCGTTGCGTGTCCGGTTTTTTACGCGGTACATCGCCTCGTCGGCAAGTCGCAGGAGGTCCTCTTTTGTGTTCGCGCTTTCGGGGTAAGAGGCAACCCCGAAGCTTGCGGTCAGACGCAGTGAGTAGCCCTCTTTTTTAAGAAACACATTTTTTTCAACGGACCGCCTCGTCCTCTCGGCTATAGTGATGGCGGCCCCGGGAGCTGTTTGCGGCAATACCAGCACAAACTCATCACCTCCATAACGGGCAACAATGTCAATGGCACGGAGGTTTTTGATGAGGAGCTGCCCAATTTCAACCAATAGTTTGCTGCCCACCAGATGGCCGTACATGTCATTAATCGTCTTGAAGTGGTCTATGTCCATGAATATCAGGGAAAGGGACGTGTTATGACGGATAGACCTGTTAAGTTCCATTTCCAGCGTGCGGTTCAGATACCGGGTATTGAAAAGTTTCGTGAGATCGTCAGTGATGGACAGTTCAGCCATCTTTTGATGGATTGTGGTCATCTCAATGGCGATGGCTGCATGGTCCACAAGTCTTTGAAACAAGACAAGGTCGTCCTTTGTGAAAGGTTCGCTAGTTGTTCTGTTTATTATTTCAAAAACCCCCAGGATATTTCCCTTGCTCCTGATAGGCACACACATCAGCGATTTTGCCGATGTGTGTATGTCTCCCTCAGTATCGGGACTGAACCGGGAATCCGTTGATACATCGGGAAGAATAAGAGGAATTCCTTCTCTTGCGACCCATCCCGCTATGCCTTTGCCGCTGGCAAGTCGCACAGCTTCCCGCTTGCCTTTTTTTTCTTTTCCCAGGGAGGTCTTCTCCAGCACAAGGTCGCCTGTATTTTCATCAATTAGATAGATATGCCATGTGTCGGCCTTGATAAGTTGTCTGGCCCTTTTCATTATTCCGGAGATCATTTCATCCAGATCCCGGGAAGTGGTCATTGTTTTGCTGATCGAATCGAAAAAAGAAAGTTCCTTGGAAATGCTGCTGATCTCTTTTTTGAGACCTGCATTTTCTTCAAGGATCCGTTTTTCAGCGAGTGCCTTTGTTATGATAAAAGCGAGTTCTTTTTCCGCCGGCTGAATCGAGGGGTAAGTCATGGGCTGCTTCAGCCACGGGCCAAAGCCTTTAAATCCAGACGCCTCAGAAAGAACAATTTTGGGCACTTCTTTGAATTTGGAGACAAAATCCCGGAAAGTTGTTTCGAGGCACTGGTTTTTATTGACAATGATAAGGTCAGGTTGTTCACTTTGTCTGCTCAGCAATGTGCTGATCGACTTGAATTTGATCAGAGTGAATGCGGCCCCCGGAAAATCGTCTTTTTTTGGGGGGTCGATACCGACCAGAAATATCTTATTCATTTATGCCGCAGCATTTTTTATATTTCCTGCCGCTGCCGCAGGGACAGGGCTCATTGCGCCCGGTCTTTCTCCCCTTGGTAACAGTCTGGGCCGGCCCGCCTTCATCCCCCCTGTTGTAATTAAGCCTTGCCCTTCGAGAGTGTGACTGGATTTCCGATTCCCGCTGTATCTGGATCTTGTATAGTCTTGTCACCACTTCTGAGGATACACGGCCCGACATCTCGGTAAACATATCGAAAGCCTCACGTTTATATTCAACAAGAGGGTCTCTCTGTCCGTAACCCCTCAGCCCGATCCCTTCCTTCAGGTGGTCCATCGCAAGCAGATGGTCCTTCCATTGGGAATCCAGGACCTGAAGGAGGACCACTTTTTCGAGGTACCTCATCGTATCACTGCCTACGTCCGATTCCTTGATCTCATAGGCCTTCTTGATCTCCGTATCCAATAGCTCCCTCAGCCTGATGATATCCTCCGGCATCTCATCAAATGTCAGCGCATAAATTCCATATATGGCATCTTTAAGCCCTTTCAGGTCATATTCATGGCCGGGTCTGTCTTCCGGGCAATAGATTGCCAGAAGGTCCTCGAGCGTGTCCTCTGCCATGGATAAAATCTTTTCCTTGAGGTCCCCGCTGCTTAAAATGTCCCGCCGGAAGGCATAGATTTCCGTCCTCTGCTTGTTCATGACATCATCGTACTCGAGCAGGTGTTTGCGAATATCGAAGTTATGGGATTCAACCCGCTTCTGCGCATTCTCTATAGACTTTGAGACCATCCTGTTTTCGATCGGGACATCTTCATCCATCCCGAGTTTTCCCATAAGTCCGGATATCCTGTCAGACCCGAATATGCGCATCAGATCGTCTTCGAGCGAAAGATAAAAACGCGTTCCCCCAGGGTCTCCCTGCCTCCCGGAGCGGCCCCTGAGCTGATTATCTATACGCCTGGACTCATGGCGCTCGGTCCCGATAATATGAAGTCCTCCTGACGCAAGGACCTTCTCCCTGTCAGCGCTGCACTTTTTTTCAGCGGCCGAGAGAGTGGTCTGCCAGTCTTCATCGGTAAAGTCAGGCTTATCCGCAAGCATTTCTTTGGCTACCCCGACCGGGTTTCCGCCCAGAATGATGTCGGTCCCCCTGCCTGCCATGTTGGTAGCGATCGTTACCGCATTACTACGGCCCGCCTGTGAGATTATCTCAGCTTCTTTGTCATGGTATTTGGCATTCAACACGGTGTGCTTGATGCCTTTTTTTCTCAGGATGCCGCTTAAAAACTCGGATTTCTCGATAGAAATCGTGCCTACAAGAACAGGTTGTCCACGCTCATACAGGCTTTCAATTTCACTTAATACCGCATGGAATTTGCCTTTTTCGGTCTTATAGATAAGGTCCGGATGGTCCTTCCTGATCATAGGCTTATTTGTAGGAATAACAACCACATCGAGATTATATATCTTTGCGAACTCTTCCGCTTCCGTCTCGGCCGTGCCCGTCATGCCGCTTAATTTATTGTACATTCTGAAGAAATTCTGGAACGTAATGGTGGCCAGCGTCTGGTTTTCGCTCGCTATTTTTACTCCCTCTTTTGCCTCGACGGCCTGGTGAAGACCATCCGACCAGCGCCTGCCCGGCATAAGCCGTCCTGTGAACTCATCGACTATGATCACCTCGCCGTCTTTGACGACATAGTCAACGTCGATCTTGAAAATATTATGCGCCTTAAGACCCTGAAGCACATGATGGACAAGTTCTATGTTTGCCGGGTCATAAAGGTTCCCCGCTCCAAGAAGTTTTTCGACCCGTATGTTTCCCTCTTCGGTGAGAATAACTGTTTTTGCCTTTTCGTCTATGGTGTAGTCGGTGTCTCTTTGCAGCTTTGGAATAAGCTTGTCTATTTTGTAATACTTGTCGGTAGATTCCTCCGAAGGCCCGGAAATAATGAGGGGGGTCCGGGCTTCGTCGATAAGAATACTGTCGACCTCATCGACAATTGCGTAGTTAAGTTTTCTCTGGACAAACTCCGAATAATCGTATTTCATATTATCGCGGAGATAGTCGAAACCGAACTCGTTATTTGTCCCATAGGTAATGTCCGCATTGTATGAGGCCTGCCGTTGTTCGTCTGACAGACCGTGAACGATTACCCCGACACTTAATCCAAGGAAATTGTAAAGCTGTCCCATCCACCCGGAGTCCCTCCTGGCGAGATAGTCGTTAACTGTAACTACATGCACCCCTTTTCCCGTGAGGGCATTTAGATAGACGGGGAGGGTGGCAACGAGAGTCTTCCCTTCTCCGGTCTTCATCTCCGAAATTTTTCCTTCATGCAGAATAGTCCCGCCCAGCAGCTGGACGTCGAAGTGTCTCATTTTCAGGACCCTCTTTGAGGCCTCGCGAACGACGGCAAATGCCTCAGGCAGAAGGGCATCCAGAGATTCCCCATCCTCCAGTTTCTTCCTGAATTCAGCCGTTTTGGCTTTCAGTCCCGCATCGGACAGGGACGAGATGTCTGTCTCAAAGGCATTTATCCTGTCAATAAGGGGTAGCAGCCTGTTAATCTCACGGTCATTTTTTGTGCCGATAAGCTTCTTTAGTATTCCAAACATAAATTTTAACGTGGATAGAACAGCTAAATCCGTCTATATATACACGTATGGTTGTCAGATGAATGTGCATGATTCTGAAAAAATCAGGGGCTTGCTGTCTAACAGCGGCTATATGAACGCCATGACGCCCTCGGACGCAGACCTGATTGTCTTTAACACCTGTTCCATAAGGGAAAAGGCCGAGCAGAAATTCTACAGCCAACTGGGAAGAATTAAGCACCTCAAGTTTAAGAATAAGGACGTGAAAATAGCCGTTGCAGGGTGCGTGGCCCAGGATTCCAAGGATAAAATACTCAAAAGGGCCCCTTATGTCGATTATATACTTGGACCCCAGAATATCAATTCTCTGAGCGATCTGATTTATGAGGCCCGGGGCATGGCGGTTGATTGGGACCCGGCTATCGCCGAGTCCGAATTTCTTCCCTCTAGAGACAGCAAGACGAGGGCCTGGGTGTCGATCATGTATGGCTGCAATAACTTCTGCAGTTATTGTATAGTGCCCTATACGAGGGGCCGTGAGGTATCCCGCCCGAGTCAAAATATACTTTCTGAGATCAGCCAACTTTATGACAGCGGATACAAAGAAATCACACTGCTCGGACAGAATGTCAATTCTTACTCCAGTGACGTCGACTTTCCCTGCCTGCTTGAGAAAATCGACCGAATCGGGGTCCCGAGGGTCCGTTTTGTGACGTCGCATCCAGGGGACATGTCGTCCGGGCTGGTCGATGCCATGGCCTCACTTAAATCCGTCTGCGAACATATACACCTTCCTATCCAGTCGGGTTCCGACCGTATACTAAAATTAATGAACAGAAGGTATGGCCTCGAAGATTATATCAATAAAGTCAATGCGCTGAAAAACCGTGTCCCCGACATATCGATAACCGCCGATGTGATTGTTGGCTTTCCGGGGGAAACAGAGGCTGATTATCAGCTTACTCTTTCAATGCTGAAAGAGATTGAGTTTGACGGCTTGTTTGCCTTTAAATATTCCAGACGTAAAGGCACCAGGGCAGATGAATTTAAAGACCACATTCCTGAGGAAATTAAAACGGACAGATTGAACCGTCTGCTGAGAGCGCAGGAAGAGATTACCCATCAGAAAAACGTACTATTGGAAGGCACAGTTCAGGAAATACTTATCGAAGGCGCCTCCGAGAGCAATCCCCGCACCCTGCAGGGCAGGACCCGGACCAATAAAATAGTGACTATCGAAAATAATGGTGAGCAAGAGGGCGAGTTTCTTCTTGCGGAGATAAAACATGCACGGCTCCATTCCCTTGAAGGAATAAGACGTTCAGAGAAACAGGCACACCAGCTGGTCCCGTGAAGGTTTCAGTGGTTACCCTTGGATGCAGAGTTAATCAGTCGGAGTCTTCCGTTCTTGAAGGAACACTTGAAGATAACGGCGTAACCCTAGTAGATATAAACGATAATCCTGATATTTGCATCGTCAATACTTGTTCCGTAACTCAAAAGAGCGACTCTACCTCCAGGTATATGGTCAGAAAGGCTGCAAGGACCGGCGCGCATATAATCGTCACCGGTTGCTTTTCAGAATTAAATAAGGCAGAGATAAGGAATATTCGCGGGGACATACGTGTAGTCGATAACAGGGATAAAGCACTTATTGCCGGACTGGTTGTCGGCTCCAATCCACGTCCGGTATATATCAGACAGGGTCATTCAAGACCGCTTCTTAAGGTCCAGGACGGCTGCAATTTCCATTGTTCGTACTGCACTGTCCCCCTGGCCCGAGGAAGATCACGGAGCGTAGCTCTCGAAGAGGTTCTGGAGAGGGTCAATGCCTTGTCGGAGCGGGGGGGCAAGGAGGTCGTACTTACGGGCATTCATCTTGGAACATATGGGATGGATCTTCCGACGCCCCTGACCATCAATGATCTGCTTAAGGCGATTCTTGAACAAACGTCTATCTACAGGGTCCGGCTAAGCTCGATCGAGATAGGCGAGATCGACGACGAACTGATCGATATTTTAAAGGACGGAAGGGTCTGCAGAAGCCTTCACATACCACTTCAAAGCGGCAGTGACAGGGTCCTTACGCTTATGCGCAGGAATTATTCTTCATCCACGTACCGGAGAAAAATCGATTCGGTTATTAAAAAGCTCGGCGATATCGCGCTCGGGACCGATGTCATTGCGGGATTTCCGGGTGAGGGCATAAGGGAATTTGGCGAAACATTTGATTTCATCACGGCCTCTCCGTTTACATACCTGCATGTCTTTCCCTTTTCTCCGAGGCCCGGGACGGACGCCTGCGCCATGCCCTTAAAACCGTCTGCATCAGAGACCAAAAGAAGGGTCGATGAACTTATGTCGCTTGGCTTTGAAAAGAAGAATAAATATATGCGCTCTCAGCTGAATAAAGTTCATGAGATAGTTCTTGAGGAGTACCGCAGAGATGGAACCGCGTGCGGAACATCCAGCAATTACCTGAAGATAGAGGTCAGAGTGCCTTATTTTGCCAAGGGAAGCGTTGAGACTGTAAGATCCGTAAGCATAAAAAACGACATTCTCGAAGGAGTGCGCGTAACAAATCCTTAACCTCCAATTAAATCAGGTTTTTTACACTGCCTAATTCAAAGTCAAATCCGAGAAACTTAGTCGTTGTAGCAGAAGTCGCGATTATTACACATCGATACTAACAGATTGTTAACAATTCGTGTTTATATTAAGTGTCTGATAAGATATATTATGTTAAATTAGTTATCTGTAAGGCAACTCCGCAGTCACGACCGGATCAGGGGTGGCGCATAAAATAAAGCATTACGTTATCAATTCCATTGGAATATAATATATGACTTTAAGTCATGCTGTTCAACGTTATGATATCAAAGGACATTAACCCTAATTTCAAAATTGTCAGGCCCTCTTTACGAACGTGCGGCCCGGCAAAATTTTGTGCGCGGAATTATAACTTCAGACTGTTTTTTTTTAGTGTCTTTGCTATAATACGCGCGTACACTTTTTAGAGGCGGGCGTAACTCAGTGGTAGAGTGTCAGCTTCCCAAGCTGAAGGTCGCGAGTTCGAATCTCGTCGCCCGCTCCAGTTAAGAATGCTTCAGTGCCGGTTCCCGGATCCGGCCGTTTATGCGCTGCTTTAAACGCCGGATTATCGGGAGTTATTCCGTACGTGCATGATCCTCTGAACCGCGGTATAATGGGTGAGAACCAGGAGCAGCCAGAGCACGGGGATCAGCATTCCCGTTAAAAGACCGGTCACCAGCACAATCATCCGTTCGGGCCTCTCCATGACCCCGACTTTGCAGCCGATACCGAGCCCCTCCGCCCTGGCCCTCGCATAGCTGATCAAAAAAGCGCCGATCAATACGGCAAGTCCGAGGCATACTCCGTAGATATTTCCCCTTTTTAGATAATAAAAAGATACTCCCAAGAACATCGCTGCGTCGCTATAGCGGTCTAAAACGGAATCCAGGAAGGCGCCAAAAGAGGAGGTCCTGTCGCTTACCCTTGCCACGACGCCGTCCATAATGTCAAAGGCCCCCCCGATCAGGATGAGAATTCCCCCGATGAAAAGATCGGAGACCAGCACAAAGGAAGCAAATATGGTAATAATGAAGCCGGTTACTGTGAGGCTGTTAGGGCTGCAGGTTATTCGTCTTGCCAGACCGGAAAGAGGTTTATCGATAAAATGACCGAATTTTTCACCTAGCATCGGCCGGCAAAGCTATCTTTCTCTTTTCCCTGTAATAAATTCATCGACCATGGTCAAGGCCGCATCGTCGGGGAACTGCCTTAAGGGGTGTTTCATAAAATAGGCAGACGGTGAAATAAGCGCTCCGGCGACCTTTCTGTCCCTGGCGAGCCTGCAGCATCGTATGGCGTCGATGACCACCCCGGCGCTGTTTGGAGAATCCTCGACCGACAACCGCATCTCGATATTAAGGGGCACCTGGCCAAACCCCCTGCCCTCAATTCTCAAAAAACAGATTTTGTTATCGTTAAGCCATGGGATATAATCCGACGGACCGATATGGATATTATCGGGGCTCAGCGGATGGTGCATCTGTGACTGGACCGCCTCTGTTTTTGAAACCTTTTTCATCACAAGCCTTGTCCTGTTGAGCATATTGAGGAAATCGGTGTTGCCCCCCACATTGAGCTGATAGGTGCTGTCAATCTTTACCCCCCTGTCCTCAAACAACTTTGTCAGACACCGGTGAATTATCGTCGCCCCGATCTGACTTTTTATGTCGTCGCCGATGGCAGGGATGCCGGCCTCTTCAAACCGTTTCGCCCAGGACTTGTTTGAGACTATGAACACAGGCACGCAGTTGATCAGGCTTACCCCGGCCTTCAGGCAGGCCTCGGAATAAAACATTGTCGCCTTTTCAGAGCCGACAGGGAGATAATTGATCAGAATCTCCGCCCCGGATTTTTTAAGCACTTTCACTATGTCAGCCGGTTTTCTGTTTGCAGCGATAAAACGCCTGCTTTCATCGTAGCCGTCCATATGGGCGGATATACCGTCCAGAATATTTCCCATATCGACCCTGACGTCATTGCGGGAGGATATTTTCTGAAAGACTTTTGTGCAGTTCGGCTTACTGAAAATGGCCTCCGAAACCGGCAGCCCGACCTTTCTTTTGTCAACGTCAAACGCGGCAACAACCTTGATATTGCCGGGACGATACCCCCCGAGATCATAATGCATAAGCCCTGATACGGTAGTTGAGCCTCCGGTCTTAAGACGTTTATAGTATTCAATTCCCTGGATAAGCGAGCTTGCACAGTTGCCTACACCTGCAATCGCGATACGAATGTCTTTCATCTAGATTCCTTCCGGTTCACTAATTATTTCAACCCAAAATTTATATCCTATTAAACTGGGTTATGTCAAGGACAATAATACGGCAACAACGCAAAGCGCGATTATATCGGCAAGTATCACGACATTATGGTATTATAAACACCGATTCATCAGGATTGTTAATAATAGCGGCAAAAAGTCGCGAAGAAACGGGATCGATGTAAAGCCAACAGAAAGTTTGCCGTAAAAATAAGGAGTATATCAGTGTTTTCCTCAAATAATTGGGTGCAGGAAATGATTGAACGCGCCGCTAGAATACTTGATGCGGGGTGCGGAACTGGCGCTGAATGGTGGTCTAACAAACCCGCTGATGCGCAAATGATAGCGGTTGACCTTATAGATATTCCCTCGGTTCTTCCTCCCAACACTGAATTCTTTTTGTCGGATATTGAAAGCTTTTGCGCACGCAAGGAATTTGAAGGGTATTTCAGTTTAATCATGGCGGAACATGTTCTTGAGCATTTTGCCGATCCGCCTCAGGTTGCGGCGCTCTTTAACAGAGTGCTCTCCATGAACGGCCTGGTGCATGTGGGCATACCTGATGCAAGTATGTTTTCTGACCGTTTTTTTAGATTAATTCACCCTGAAGGAGGAGGACATATAAGCCAGCTGACTCTTGAAAGCTTGAAGGACATTATGGCTGTAGCTGGCTTCGATCTCCTTATACACAGACCCTGGGAAGAATGCTGGGCGTGGCTCAAAAACAATTATGACTGGAGGGCGCGAGGGATACGCCATATTACACAGGATGAAGTAAATTACATAGCGGATGTTTTTCTCAGGGAACTTACACCTGAGAAAGGCTATTATTATGGCTGGGAATGTGTGTTTGAAAAAAAGAGGGATGCTCCCTTGCGAACCAGTCCGGATGGGTCCGGCATTTGAGTCACGACACCCTCAATCGAGATTGCTATAACGGAGTGGGGGTCACGGTTTGTATCGAAGGCAGCGCCGCTATTGGGACAGTCAGCGGCATGAAACGTTACTCATAAGTTTGCCGCACACCCTTGCCCTCGCAACATGACCTTGCCATATTTATTTGACTGATATATAATATCGATCCATGAATACAAAAGTTTCGGTCCTAGGGGCAGGTAACGTCGGCGCGACAACGGCGCATTTAATTGTGCAGTCCGGTCTGGCCGATGTCGTCCTTTTTGACATAAGCGACGGAGTTCCCCAGGGCAAGGCGCTCGACCTTGCCGAGGCCAGACCTCTGTGGAATGTCGCCTCCTCCATTGTCGGCACTAATGATTTCGGAGACACCCGGGGCTCGGATATTATTGTGGTTACCGCCGGGCTTCCGAGAAAACCGGGAATGAGCAGGGACGATCTTCTGCATGCCAACGCAGGGGTCATCAGGCAGGTGGTAAGTGAAACAGCGAAGCTTTCTCCCGACGCGCTGTTCATTGTCGTGACGAATCCTATGGACGTCATGACGCAGATTTCGCGCGAAGTCTCGGGTTTCAAGAGTAGCCGGGTGATAGGCATGGGGGGGATCCTCGACGCGTCAAGGTTCAGGACATTCATATCTTTCGAACTAGGCATTTCGCCCGAGGACATCGAGACGATCGTGCTGGGCGGGCACGGCGACTTTATGGTGCCTCTCCCCGAATACACTACTGTTAAAGGCATTCCTCTTAAAGAATTCATCGCTCCGGAGCGCATAAATGAACTTATTCACAGGGCCAGAAACGGGGGCGCCGAGATCGTGGCGCTTCTGAAGACGGGAAGCGCCTATTATGCCCCTGCGGCATCCGTATTTCAGATGGTAAAGTCGGTTATTCTCGATGAAAAAAGGCTGCTGCCCTGCGCGGCGTTGCTTGACGGGGAATATGGGATTAAAGGGACCTATGTCGGGGTGCCGGTCATTCTGGGAAGAAATGGTGTCGAGAAGATCATTGAACTGAACCTTACGGACGACGAAGCCGCGCAATTCAGCAAATCCGCGCACGCAGTCAGGGAAATGGTAGCAATAGCGCTGTCAAAATAACTCTGTGTGTAAGGGCCGGGCTATCCAAAAAGCAGGTTCTCTTTTTTACCTTATAAAATAAAACACAGTCGCAGAAAGGGACATTACAAATGTGGAATGAAAAATTTGAACAGACGCTTGTACTGATAAAACCCGATGCCCTTAAGAATTCGTTGACGGGATATGTGCTTTCGCAGCTTTCTGAATTCCATAGCGGTCTCCGCTTCGCAGGGGCAAAAATAGTCTATGTGGGCCGGATGCTTGCTGAGGAGCATTATGCTGAGCACAAGGGCAAGGTATTTTATCCCTCGTTGCTTGAGTATATCATGGGTATCCTTCATTATGCGGAAGAACCATGGAAACGCCGGACGATCGCGCTGATGTATCAGGGGCCCGGTGCGGTGCAAAAAATACGGGACATCTGCGGTCCTACAAACCCCCATGTGGCAAGGGAAAACAAGCCCGGCTGCATCCGCTCGCTGGGGACCCTCGTTCCGCTTAAAGACGACGGAGGGAATGTCGTCGGCGAGCGCATGGACAATTTGATCCACGCCTCCGCATCTGATAGCGACGCGGAAAGGGAAATCAAGCTCTGGTTCAAGCCGACTGACATACCTCCTTTTATGCGCCCGTATCCCACCGAGGTTAGTCAGGAACACTACTGCTTCAAGGACAACAGGCTCTTTACGGACCATGAACCCGGAAGCATCAGCCTCCTGGCCCCGGGAGATATCGCCTGGAAGTCCGATATGGACATACTGCGTTCCCTGCAAAAGGGCGGGTCTTCCCGGGAGTCTACCCTCGAAACAGTCGCGGCCAAGTACCTGATCAACGTCAGCGAAGAGGCGTAAATATTTTTTTCCTGTCCCGTAGCCGGGGCGCCGGGGATGCGCTCCAATGGCGGGCTAACGCGCTGTTTTTTATACCGCAACATCTCCCCGTTGTTGACTTTCAGCCTTTAAAATAAGTATCATTTTAATAGGAACATAAGGCTTTTAAAAGGAGTCAACAATGTTTGAAAAATTTACTGAGAGAGGCCGTAAGGTCATCATATACGCCAAAGAAGAGGCGGAAAAGAGGCAGAATGACTATCTCGGCACGGAACATCTCCTGCTTGCCGTATTGAGGGAAGACGACGGACTTCCTGTCGCCATACTCAAGAAGATGGGACTCACCGTCGAGGAACTCCGCCTTGAAGTCGAGAGGAACCTCCCCGCCGGACTGAACCTCCTGACCTTCGGTGACATACCTTTTACCCCAAGAGTGAAAAAGGTCCTCGAACTGGCTGTGGAAGAGGCCCGCCTGCTGGGACACAATTACATTGGCAGCGAACATCTTCTGCTGGGCCTTATCAGAGAAGACGAAGGGATTGCCGGCAAGATCCTGAGGAACCTGGGAGCAAACCTTCTGGGCGCCCGGCAGCTGACAATAAACCTTTCCATGAGGTCCTTCTCGCAGAACAGGGAAAAACGGAGCGCTACCCCTGCCCTCGATGAGTTTGGAAGAGACCTTACAAACCTCGCAAGAGAGAACAGGCTTGACCCCGTCATCGGAAGGGAAGACGAAATAGAAAGGGTACTCCAGGTCCTTGGCAGGAGGATCAAGAACAACCCCGCCATCATCGGCGAACCCGGTGTAGGGAAGACCGCCGTCGTGGAAGGGTTATGTCAGAAGATCGTCATCGGCGATGTCCCTGAAAACCTGCTCGGCAAACGCGTAATATCTCTTGACCTCGGAGCGCTTATTGCGGGGACAAAGTACAGGGGCCAGTTCGAGGAAAGACTCAAAATTGTCATGAAGGAGATATCGCAAACCGACAATATAATTCTCTTTATTGACGAGCTTCATACCCTCATCGGGGCGGGCGCCGCTGAAGGCTCGATCGACGCCTCAAGTATGCTCAAACCCGCCCTTTCCCGCGGTGAAATTCAGTGTATCGGCGCAACGACACCCAGCGAATACCGCAAGTATATAGAGAAAGACAGAGCCCTTGAGAGAAGATTTCAGCCCATACAGATTCAGCCGCCGGATGTCACAACCACCATCGATATCCTGACCGGTCTGAAATCAAGATATGAAACTCACCACAGGGTCAAGATAGGCCCTGATGCGGTCAGCGCTTCGGCCAAACTCTCCGACAGGTATATACCTGACCGGTTCCTTCCTGATAAGGCCATCGATGTCATAGATGAAACCGGCTCCAGAATTAAACTTAAGCGTTTTACACCGCCGGCCGAACTTAAGGACCTTGAGCTCAAATTAAACAGGCTTGCCAAGGAAAAAAACCTTTATGTGAAATTGCATGACCTGGACAAGGCAACGTCTATCCGCTCAGAAGAAGAACGCATAAGAAAGACCCTGGAGGTCGGGCAGAAGAGATGGAAAGATGACTTAAACAGGGAAGTGCCTGTGCTTACCGAAGAAGATGTGGCTTACACGGTCGCCAAGATGACCGGGATCCCGATTTATAAAATCGAAGAGAAGGAATCTGAAAAGCTCCTTAGGATCGAGGATGAACTTCACCGAAGGATCATTTCCCAGAACGAGGCCGTAAGGATTGTTTCGAGGGCGATCAAGCGGTCACGGGCGGGGCTGAAAAACAGGAACAAACCTATCGGCACATTTTTCTTCCTTGGCCCGACAGGAGTCGGAAAAACGGAGCTTGCCAAGGCCCTCGCAAGCTTCCTGTTTAACGATGAAAATTCACTTGTCAAAATCGACATGTCCGAATTCATGGAGCGTTTCAACGTCTCGAAGCTTACCGGCGCGCCTCCGGGGTATGTGGGTTATGAAGAAGGCGGACAGCTTACGGAAAAAGTGAGAAAAAAGCCATATTCCGTCGTGCTTTTCGATGAGATAGAAAAGGCCCATGCCGATGTGTTCAATATCCTCCTGCAGGTGCTTGACGAGGGGGTGCTCACGGACAGTTTTGGAAGAAAGGTGGATTTCAGCAACACCGTGATAATAATGACCTCGAACCTGGGCGCAAGAATTATCGAAAAATCCACCCCGCTTGGTTTCCAGCGGGCCGACACAACGGAGATTTACGATAAAATAAAGGAAAACGTTCTCAACGAGCTTAAGAAATCCTTCAATCCTGAATTCCTCAACCGGATTGACGAGGTGGTGGTCTTCCACCCTCTTGAGAAGGAACACCTGATTTCGATCATCGATCTCCTTATACATGAACTCAACAGTCAGTTGATTGAACAGGACATCATCCTGGATGTATCACAGGATGTAAAGGAGTGGATACTCGACCGCTATTATAAACCCAGCTACGGGGCCCGTCCCATGAGACGCGCCATCCAGAAGGTAATAGAGGACCCTCTTTCGGAGGAAATTCTCAGGGGCAGATTCAGGGGGGGCAGTAAAGTCAGGGTCACACTCGAGGCCGACAACCCCGTATTTGTTGCTGAAGACGAGGCGCACGTTCTCACCGGAGTCAACTAGCATGGCGGCCCAGACGAAGAAAATGGTAATTATTGCCTTACTTGTGATCTGCGGCGCTTTGATATACATCTTTTCACAAAACAGCGGCGATGCCGGAAGGGGAACTTCACGGGAAGGCGCGGGTGCTCCTGAGCTGACCGTGTCAGACAGCCTCAGCGGTCGAAAGATCCCTGCCTCGGAATTTGCGGGCAAGGTCCTTTTTATAAATTTCTGGGCCTCCTGGTGCGCGCCCTGCAAGGAAGAGATGCCTTCGATCGAAGCGTTGTTTCGGGAGATGTCATTGTCGGACAATTTCAGGATGGTTACGGTCCTTTATAAAGACAGTCCTTCCACTGCGCATGAATATCTGAAATCCATGGGTTTCACTTTCCCTGTTTATCTAGACGCTGACGGCAAAACAGCTAAAAAATACGGAGTAACCGGCGTTCCTGAAACTTATATTGTCGATAAAAAAGGCAATCTGGTAAAAAAGATTATCGGCGGTTTTGACTGGAATTCACCGGAGGCCAAAGGTTTTATTCAGAAACTGCTTGCGCAGTAAATGAGCACAAAAAGACATAAAGAGAAGGCCCTTCTCTTTATGGGCAGTCTTTTTTCTTCAAAGGATATTTTTGACGGTACTGTCCCCCTGCTGACCGGGTATTTCGGCCCTGCCCTGCTTGAGAGCCCTCTTCTGCCCTGGGACCACAGTACGTATTATCGTGACGAACTGGGGGCCCCCATTTACAGAAAATTCATGTTCTTCGGGCGGATAATCGATGCCTCGACACTTCCTGATATAAAGATCCTGACTGATTCCCTGGAATCACTGAATATGTCGGATGGAAAGAGGCGGATAAACCTCGATCCTGGATACCTCACGGAAGCAAAGGTCATTTTGGCCACAACCAAGAACTACTCACACCGGATATATCTGGGCCGGGGAATATACGCGGAGCAGGAATACATATTCAGCAAGGGCAGGTACCTGCCGCTTTCACACGCCTACCATGATTACCGGAAGCCTGAGTATCTCGGATTATTCATGCAGGCACGGACACTCTTCAGGCAGCTTGTTTCTCAAGATATCCCGGAGAATTAAAACTACGCTCCGATGAGTGGAGATATGAGGCCTGACCGGCCCGAAGGGGGAATATCCCTGATCAGCACCTTTCGGCCTGAGACCTCAAGACGTCCCTCGCTGAAAAGCCGGATGGCCTCCGGATATATCATGTGTTCATAGCGCAGGATCCTGGCAGACAGCGAGTCTTCGGTATCGTCATGTTTTGCCTCAACGGCAGCCTGCATTATTATCGGACCGGTGTCCATCCCCTCATCGACAAAATGGACCGTGCAGCCCGATATCTTGACCCCGTATTCGAGCGCGTCACGCTGTCCATGGAGTCCCGGGAAAGATGGCAGTAATGCCGGGTGGATATTCATGATCATGTTCGGAAAAGCCTGGATAAGGGGCCTGCCGACAATCCGCATGTACCCGGCCAGGACAATAAGCCCGATATCGCGCCGGCGCATTTCCTCCGCTATTTGATGAAAATATTCGTCGCGGCCGCTGAAATTCTTTGGGTCCATGACGAGGTGTTCGATCCCCTGTTTTTTTGCCCTGTCGATCGCCGGGGCCTCCGGGTTGTCCGTCATCAGGACCCGCAACGTCACATTACTCAGAACCCCTGAGTTCACCGCATCGATCATGGCCTGAAAATTTGACCCTCTTCCCGATGCCAGAACCCCTATGTTAAGTAAACTCATTTGAACCTCCAGTTCTTCATCGCCTCGAAAGTCCCCTCCGGGGAGGGGCGCAGGGTGGGTTAATCACATGCATTTATAGCTTTATTTCGATGAATGCCTTTTCCCTTAAAGATTTCAGCCACGCGTTGTACCTCTCCATGAATATCCTGCCGTTGAGCTCTCGCCTGGCTTCCTCCCGGACCTCGCTTTTTTCTTTAGCCGCAATCTTTTCATCAAGCCGTATGATATGGAGCCCGCGTTCCGTCCAGAAGGGCCGGCTCACGCCGCCCTGGTTCATGACGGAGAGGACCTCGGCGAACTCTTTCATTATATGATTTTTTTTGATCATGCCAAGGTCTCCGCCGCTTGCGCCCTGGGGCTCTTCAGAGAACTGTTTCGCAAGTTCCTTAAAATCGGCCCCGTCCCGGATTCTTTTATACACGGATTCGGCCCTTTCCTCGACGCCTTTGCCGTCATTCGACGCCTTCGGTTTCTTAAAAAATATCTGGCTGATCCTGAACCCTTCAGTGCCGGTCGAAAACTCCTTGTTTTCAGCAAGAAAACCGTCAATATCGGCATCGGAAACAAGTATTTTGCTCTTGACCTGGTGGTTGACTATCTTGCTTATGAGTATCTGTTCCCTCAGCCTGGTCTTATAATCTTCGTAATCCAGCCCCTCTTTTTTAAGTGATTCCCTGAACTCCGTGTCCGACATCACGTATTTCTTTTTTATGCCCTCGATCGATTCATTGATCTCGTCGTCCGAGACCGAAAAGCCGCCGGCCCTTGCTTCCTGGATCTGCAGCCGGACATTGATCAGGGCCTCGAGAAACACCGGTTCTCCGCTTTTGAATACCTTAAGCCGCTCCGCCTCGCTCAACTCCTTTACCTGGGGCGACGCGTCCGCCTCCATATTTTTATATAATTCACTCCAGGTGATGACCTCCTGGTTTACCACGGCAACGACCCTGTCAAACAAAACCGCCGCGCTTGTTACCCCTGTAACGGCAAGCAATATAAGCATAGCAATCAGCACAATCACATATCGCATCAGTTCCTCCGTAATGCATAATAATTCCTGTTTTGTTATATAATAATAAAACGCGTCAAAAAAAATCTTATTGAGAATTCTTCCTATCGTCCGCCGCATAAGTCCCGCTTCATAGGCCTATTAAAAGATTTAATAAGCTTATAAAGATTTCTATTTACTTAATGGCCCCTTTCCATATATAATTCTTGCAATAAACCGCAGATTTCCTGCGGTCATCATGTTAATCAGGACAAGGAGAAACTCATGGCATTTGATGCAACGAAGTTAGCCGACTGGCAGATTTCCGAAGAGGCCGAAAAAAATATGCCTACCCCCGAAGACTGGCGGGAGCGACTGGGGCTACAAAAGGATGAAATGCTCCCGATGGGCCGCCTGGCCAAGATTGACTTTCTCAAGGTAATAAACCGTCTGAAGAACAATCCCGACGGAAAATACATAGAGGTGACGGCCATAACGCCTACGCCTCTTGGAGAAGGCAAGAGCACTACGTCCTGCGGGCTCATGGAGGGGCTCGGCAAACGTGGCGTTAACGTGGGAGGCGCCCTGCGCCAGCCCTCCGGAGGCCCGACGATGAACGTCAAGGGGACTGCCGCCGGCGGCGGCAACTCTCTGCTGATCCCGATGACCGAATTTTCCCTCGGTCTCACGGGCGATATCAACGATATTATGAATGCACATAACCTGGCCATGGTGGCGGCTACCTCCCGCATGCAGCACGAGCGTAACTATAATGATGAACAGCTGGCGCGGCTCACCAAGATGAGACGTCTGGACATCGACCCTACCCGTGTCGAGATGGGATGGATAATCGACTTCTGCGCCCAGAGTTTAAGGAATATCATTATCGGCATCGGCGGACGCACCGACGGTTTCATGATGCAGTCGAAGTTCGGAATAGCGGTAGGGTCTGAGTGCATGGCGATCCTGTCGATTGCCAACGACCTTGCAGACCTGAAGCAGCGCCTCAATAATATTACCGTGGCCTTTGACAAAAGCGGCAAGCCGGTTACCACAGGCGACCTGGAAGTCGGCAACGCCATGGCGGCGTTTATGAGAAATACCATAAATCCGACGCTCATGTGCACCGCCGAATATAACCCCTGTCTTGTGCACGCCGGGCCTTTTGCCAATATCGCCGTCGGCCAGTCATCGATCATTGCCGACAGGGTCGGACTTAAGCTCTTTGATTATCACGTTACAGAGTCGGGCTTTGCGGCTGACATCGGCTTTGAAAAGTTCTGGAACGTCAAGTCCCGTTTCAGCGGCCTGAAACCACATGTGTCGGTCCTGACCACAACGGTCCGCGCGCTTAAGATGCATGGCGGAGGTCCTAAAGTCGTCGCCGGTAAGGCCCTGCCGGAAGAATACACCAAGGAAAATATCGCCCTGGTCGAAAAGGGCTGCGCCAATATGGTCCATATGATCAATGTGATCCGCAAGTCCGGCATCAATCCGGTCGTCTGCGTCAACCGCTTCTACACTGACACTGACGCTGAGGTGGCCGTTATCAAGAAAGCAGCCGAAGCGGCAGGCGCACGCTGCGCTGAATCACAGCATTGGCTTAAAGGCGGCGACGGCGCTCTTGAACTGGCGGATGCGGTCATCGACGCCTGCAATGACAAAAACGACTTCAAGTTCCTCTACCCTCTCGAGATGAAACTGCGCGACCGTGTGGCGATCATCGCAAAAGAAGTTTACGGTGCTGACGGAGTATCTTGGACAGCCGAGGCCGAGGCGAAGGCGAAGATGCTGGAAGACGATCCGCAGTATGCGGACTACGCTACCATGATGGTCAAGACCCACCTGAGCCTTACACATGATCCGACGTTAAAAGGAGTGCCTAAAGGCTGGGTCCTGCCGATCAGGGACGTCCTGATTTACTCCGGCGCCAAGTTCCTCTGCCCGATGGCAGGGACAATAAGCCTCATGCCGGGGACGAGTTCCAACCCCGCCTTCAGACGTATCGATGTAGATGTAGAAACAGGAAAAGTCAGCGGATTGTTCTAAAAAACAACTGACATATTGTCCTAAAGGGCAGGGTCTCCCCCTGCCCTTTTTTTGCCCAGGCAACTAACTGTATGATTATATCTATGTGTATGTTATCATATAACATACACATATGGGAGGTGATGAAATATGCAGGCAGAAGCAAAAGTAAGAAAACAGTTTCTTCTTGAACACGGCAAAATTGAGATGGTCAGACGGCTTACCCATGCCTCTACCGATACTGAGGCAATCAATAAGGCCCTCGATATGGTGATTGCGAATGCAAAAATTCATAGGACCCTTATGTCGGTCAAAGGTAAATGTAAGATAGAAGATGTCTTCGGCAGATTATCAGATTAAAGCTGTCCTTGATACCTCCGTTTATATACCTTTCCTCAGAGATGGTATTATGCATCCGCATTTTCCCGAGGACTTTGTCAGTCCGCTTCTATATATGAGTTCGGTTGTCATTTCTGAACTTTTCGCCGGAGCGCATGACAGTCAATCAATCAAGCTTCTCGACAAGTTGTATCAAACCTTTCAGGATGTCGGAAGACTGATAGTCCCCAATGATAAAGACTGGCGTCAAACGGGCGGCATCATTGCGAAGTGCAGAAAAAAATACGGCTATGACTCAACATATCTCTCGCGGCTCCAAAATGACATTCTTATCGCCTGCTCCGCCAGGAGAATTGGGGCGTTTGTGCTTACAAAAAATGAAAAGGATTTTGTGAGAATACGTGAATTTCTGGATTTTCGTCTATATGGCCGGTAACCCCCTTGCCATTTTTTGTCGCTGCCGTCACTCTTACGGAACCGCCTATCGACCCCAATAGCCCCAACCAGTTCTGCAAATAGTTCTTGCCTTTAACAGAAATAACATATTATTATTAAGCACTTTGTTGCTTTGAAGGGGATGCATGCTGATTGGAAAGCGGTATGCAAGAAAACCTGTCCACTGTGATAAACTGGTAAGAAGAAAATATATGAACGAAAAAGACAGGCAACTCGTTATTGATTTAAAAAGCAGACTGACCGGGGATGTCTTAAAACATCTGAAGAAACTGGTTTTGTTCGGCTCAAGGGCAAGAGGAGAAGAGACAGGCGATTCTGATCTCGACCTCCTGGCTCTGGTCGATGAAAAAAACTCCGAGATAGAAAAATGCCTCGAAGACATTGCGTATCAGGTCATGTGGGACAATGATTTTAAACCTGTAATCTCGCTTAAGGTCCTTGCAGAGTCACAATTTTTGACAGCCCTGAATAAGGGATATTCTTTCTACCGGCATGTCGAAAAAGAAGGTATTACGGTATGACAGAGGAAGTCAAAAAGCTTATTGAAAAGGCCGAGCATGCACTTGAAGTGGCAAAAGATCTCTTGCGAGACGGGTATCCTTCCGATGCTGCAAGTAAAGTTTATTACTCGATGTACTATGCCGCTCAAGCCTTGTTGAAATCCGAAGATATTGACGTTACAAAACACTCTGCCGTTGAATCCGCGCTTGGATACTATTTTGCAAAGGCGGGCAGGATAGATCCGAAATATCACCGGATGCTTATCGATGCAAGAAAGATAAGAGAAATTGCCGATTATGATATACAGGAAGAGATTATCGAGCCTGTTGCATCCATAAAAATCGAAGAAGGTAAAACTTTTCTAGCGGCGATAAAAGATCGTCTGGGTCTATAATTAGGCTTCAGGCTTCAGTCTAAAGACCTGGAGTTAGTTCTCTATAGTGTGGGAGGCATGTGAATAATGGAGGGAGCGCGGTGATAAAACAAGATAACACTCTTTCCCTACACGTGTGCTCTTCCGATCTAATGGCGGTAGATAGGTTGCAATGCCTTCGTGGGCTATCTCCTTTATCTCCCTCGGCTCTGCCATAGCAGCTCCACAAGATCCCCACTATCGCTTTATTACTGGCCTTGCTGTTCCAATTAGGGCGTATGCTGCAGCGCTGATAGCAACAGGATATATTATCGAGCGCGCTAAAATCCCTTATGACAGTCTTGATGATACTGAATACCTCGACAATCTTAAGACCATCGAGTCTGGACGGCCAGTGATTTATCGCTCAGGCGAGGACTGTTACCATGGTGAATTTATTGGAATAGAACAGAAGGAAGATGGTCCATCTATAAATTTTATTTGGAAAAGGGGAAGGCAAAGATGCAAATGCGGCCTCCCTCTTCAGGAAGCAAGAAAAAGGCTTCAAATAGTCGGGGGTTCAAGTAATGGTTCGCCTGAAAAAACAGTTGGAGAGCACCGCATTGTTCACAATAAAGAATTTCTGAAAACTATGCTTGGTACAAATAACTCATATGAGTTCGCAATGAGATCACGTCTTGAATGCGTAATTATCGGCTGTGTAAACACATTACGGCACGAAATTAAAGATACAGAAATATCATTTGGATCAGGACACGTCGAGGGAACATTTCAAGACGTACTCAGGGCAAGAAAGTTCATGGCTGAAGGAAGTGCATACCGGTCAAATATAATGCCGGCAGATAGAGAACACACATCTTTAACGGCTAATCAAGATAGACCCTATATGGTCATTTTTGACGGAGCCATCAGTTTTTTGAAATGGCGTGATTACTGGCTCCAGTCAAATTGGCTCGTACTGCTGGATAAAACAGAATCTTGTTTTCAAGATGCAGTCGACCAGTTAAATAATGAATACGTTGAAAGGCGTATAGGTGACACCCCAATTGAAAATACTCTTGAATTGCCCCAAGGGATCGATATTCTTTCTTTCCAGGAAGGGGCAGAATGAAGCAATGTGATTTGACAGTTGCCACTGATATATATGAATGCAGCAAAAATTTCGAAATAATTAAACATACAGTTGCCCACAAAGCACTTGGCAAATTTTGTCTTTCGCTGAAAAAATTTGAACATATATTAGGCGAAAATGCTGATGATCCCTACTGGAAGGCTTTTATGTCGCCTCTTAAAAGATATCGTTTTGAATTATGTGCTGCTCCGCTGTTTCTGAATAGCCCTCCATCACAAACGCTCAGCAGTATTAGAGTATTGAAACATAGTGCATTGCGCTGCAAAAACCTTTTTCCACAGTTTGACGGGTATGCGCAAGAAATACTCGAACAGATATTTTCATTGCTTGAACTCAATGAAAGCCCGTTACTGGATTTCTTGGATTCAAAAGTTCAACCTGACAAAAGTTCCGACACAGCCATATTACTAAAGGAGTCATATCTTATCCCATCTGCAGAAGAGGTATTGAAATCTCACCATGTGCTGCATAGAATTCCATTATTGGCGCCTGTCCAGGTCAGACGCGGGAATTGTTATAAAAACCTTTTTGTAATCGGTCCCTCACGCTGGTTCCCGTCTTATGTTTATAGCGCACCAAGGGCATTCAAGCTTAATTTGGTCCGGTATGGCTGGATTAAGGAAACCTTGCGAGTTGAGCCGGTTTTCATTGGTTCAAAAGACTATAAGGCAGAACCTGAGAAGTCTACGCCAGAAACTATATATGTAACTGAAGAAGAATATTTATCATCTGAGGATTTGATCCCTAAAATCGACTGGGGGAGCATTTCGAGAAAAGTTACAGGTCATCTTTCACGTGAAGCCGGCCAAGAAGAAGTTAATGCACGGCTTTTTCTTCTTGAAGGCGAAAAAGCAGTATTTCTGGATACCGAAGAAAACTCTTCAGTCTTGATAATAGATCTTGATGAAGAGGAACAGCACAGGGTGAAGAGAATATCTGCAAATAATATATCACCTAACAATTATGTTCTGTTACGAACAAGTGGAGGTGGCGATTATATTATTAACATTGCAGATTGGATTATGGGTAAAGAGGCTGAAGGGGCCAGGATGATGCAAAAGCTCTGGAAAACACGATTGCGTGAGGTGGCAACAAAATCAGCCAGCCTTCTTGACGTCAGTCTCAAGCTAATCGATCTCGGCTCTTTAAAGGCAAATGAAATAAATGTTAGGAACTGGATGTCATATAAGAGCATCAAAACGTGGGACTATAACGACTTGTTGACAGTGGTAGCTTAACTGCATTCAGGGTCCGCAACGTTTCCAGTGAGATAATGAAAGTCTCTGTTTCACTGCTCGGTCATCCATTCGACATAAAGGATGCGCTATGGCAAGGATGATACCACCTTATATATCGCCCTCTTGCCCAAGCCCAGGAGAACAAGAAATTTTCCGGAGGTTAAAGAATGATCCAGAAACCAGTGACTGGATAGTATTACATTCCCTTGATATTGCTGAGCATATGCGGCAGATTTCCGGCGAAGCTGATTTCGTAATAATTATTCCAGCGAAGGGAGTGCTTTGCATTGAAGTTAAAGCCTGCTCAAGCCTGCGCAGGGAGAATGGGCAATGGTTCTATGGTTTAGACAACCGGCCCGATAGGAGAGGACCCTTTAGACAAGCATCAGAAGCGATGTATAGCATTCGCAAGAGAGTCATTGTAGCAAGACCTGATTTTTCACATATAGTTTTTTGGTCGGCAGTAATATTTCCTTTTGTGGAGTTCTCTGTTAAATCAGATGAATGGCATCCATGGCAGGCAATTGACACACGGGCTTTCCGTGCCAGACCCTTAGGTATATTATTGCTGGGCATTTTGGAAAAAGCGAGAGCCTTTCTTAAGGAACGTCTCGATGTGAAATGGTTTCAGTCTCAATCAGTCAGTCCAACTGAAGAACAGTGCAACATAATGACCAACTTGTTGCGACCGAGCTTTGAATTCTATGAGAGTCCCAAACAGCAAGCTCTTAAACTGTCAAATGAGCTTAAGTATTATACTCAGGAACAAATTGCAGCGCTTGACGCTATGGAGGCAAATGCGCGGGTCGCTTTCTCCGGGCCTGCCGGAACAGGGAAGACCATGCTTGCGATTGAGGCAGCTCGCCGGAGCGCTCTGAAAGGTAATCGTGTGCTGTTTGTATGTTTTAATCGTCACTTAGGCAAGTGGCTTGAAGATCAAATGGAGAGCCTTAAGCCACAGGTTATTACGAGAACATTGCACAGTCAAATGTTGTCAACAGCTGGAATTGTTCCAAATGAAACAGAAAAATGTCAGGAAACATTTTGGACAAATAAACTTCCTACCCTTGCGACCGAGAAAATTCTGATGGAGGGTGTCCAAAATTGCTTTGACGAAATAATTGTTGATGAAGCACAGGACATTCTGCGAAATGAATATTTGGATTTCCTGGACTTAAGCCTTGAAGGCGGTCTCGCGTCAGGACAATGGCAATTTTTTGGTGACTTCGAGAAACAGGCTATATTTGGAGCAGCCAATATCCCATTGGACGTATTCATTAAGAACCGGTCAGGGTCAGCGTCAATCTATGCGCTTCGCATGAATTGCAGAAATACGCCACGAATAGCGAGTTTGGTTCATATTCTTGGTAATCTGAATCCTGACTACAGCAAGATACTCCGCCCAGACAATGGAATCGAGCCGGAATTGCTCTATTATGACAGTAGCAAAGATCAAACTACATTGCTTATAAAAACCTTAGATAGCTTTTACAAGAAAGGATTGACAGGGGGTAATATCGTAATTCTCTCTACAAAGGCAGATACGGCATGCGCAGCCCATTCTGTTCAGGACAGCCCCTGGGCTGACAGATTAAAGCCTTTTGAATTGTCAGTGCAAGGGCATATTGGGTATTGCTCTATTCATGCCTTTAAAGGATTAGAAGCGCCGATTGTTGTAGTCACTGACGTTGACGAGGTTTCTGGTCCAACAAGCAAGGCACTATTTTATATTGCCGTAACCAGGGCATTGCAGAAACTAATAATTTTAGCTCATGATTCTGTTAGGAACGAAATATTGAGCATTCTTTTGGAAGATAAAGGGGCGCGGCATGGCTGATCACGTGGGCAATAGAAAGATAATTATGAAAGCACTGAGGGAGGAACTTGTAGGCCCGTCTCCTCAGGGAGAGGAACTCGACTGCTCGACTGTAATCATTTTTGAAGAATTAACAAAATTCCGTATGCCATGGAAGCAAAAAGGCACCGGCGAGGAAATCTTGCAACGGGATCGTCCACTCAAGAGATATGGCATAGGTGTTTTATACCCATTTGGCACACCGGATGAAAATGAAGAAACTGTTCCGCTTACTGATGCTGCCAGCAGTATTGTAGAAGCAGGAGAACCAGATGAAGACACATCCCCTAACAACCTACTGACAGCTGAAGGGGCAAAAGATATCGAAAATATTATTAAAAGGGCTGATGCCACGGGTGGTGATACAGATCCTTATGACCTTGATCTTACATCGGCCAACACTTACAGACCCAGCAGTATAGGCATAAGTTTTCTTGCGGAGTTTCCAATTCATTGTTCTCTTATAGTTGAAGTACCCTCCTTCAATGAATTTCAAGAGAGTTCAGTAAATGGGCGCTATACCAAGAATAAGGTGCGGGTGGACGGTAAAGACAGAGATTGGTGGCTACGAAGCTCGGTAACACTGAAAGCGACATTTAGTGGAGAGGATATTTGTGCAACCAACGGCAAAGTATCTTCTGGCAGTTTCGAAAGTGCTAATCTTGGTGACTTGGACTTGCGCATCGAAGTATTTTCAAGACCTACTGAAGTCACGCGGACACGGCTTCTCACAATATGCCTCGTCAATAGAACACAAGCTAAAATTCCTGTTGATCTATATTGCTTGTTTCAAACTTATTTTCAAGTTAATATCGTTGCCCCCGATGGCCTGCCTCATATACTGCCGTATCCGTCAGCTAAAAAAAACAGTTTGGATAATGAAGACCAGTCGATCTTGCTTCTCTACCGGGAAGCAGACACATATGCTGTCGGTCATGGCTGTGCTGCCGATTGGCAAAGAACTGACAATATAAATGCACATTCGGTAAGAGCGGAATGTCTTCCGGCTTTTGAAACTCCGAGCATAACCCCTGATATTACCCGTAATGATGGCAGCCCAATTGAAGTATCAATGGCAGCTTTAGCCGGCATCATTCCGGGCGAGGACGGGTTAGCCTCATTAATGGAAGTGATTGATTTTTATGCGCAGTGGATTAATGAGAGAAAAAAGGAGATTCAGGGACTGGATCAATTCTATATTCCAGCAGCCACCCGTCATATCGACGAATGCACCAGATGTGCAAAAAGAATGAGGGACGGATTAACCTATTTATCTGAAAATCAAATGGCACTTAAAGCCTTCAAACTTATGAATCATGCCATGTTGCTACAGCAGATCTGCAGCCGGCGAAATTCACGATCTGTAAAATATGACCGGGTGGCCCGCAGGCTAATTTTTCCGGAAAAGTATACTGATCCTGACCCTTCGAATGCTGCTGGCTTCATAGGCAAGTGGAGAGCCTTTCAGATTGCATTTCTTTTGATGACTCTAAAATCTGCCGCTGATGGCAATGTCCCTGACCGTTCCACAGTTGAGTTGATTTGGTTTCCTACAGGTGGCGGGAAAACTGAAGCGTATCTCGGGCTTGCAAGCTTTGCGATGTTTATGAGACGACTTAATGATCCCTTGGATCATGGGTGTCACGCTATTATGAGATACACTTTGCGATTGCTAACAACTCAGCAGTTTCAGAGGGCTTCGAGCTTATTATGTGTCATGGAGTATTTGCGCCGTAATAACTCAAAAGACCTCGGCGAACAAGAGTTCTCTATTGGCATATGGCTTGGAGGAGCCAGTACACCTAATACGCACCAGAAGGCGTTAGAAGTATTAAGGGCATTACTAAGGGGCGATCAGTTCACAGACAACATGTTTATCGTAAATAAGTGTCCTTGGTGTGGTGCGCAAATGGGTCCAATCAAATATCAGGGGGCACCGCCACGTTATGCACCAAGACTTATAGGATATGAGCAACGCGGTTCAACTGTAATATTCAAGTGCCCCGACAACAGGTGCGAGTTCAAAGATGGTTTGCCTGTTTACGTTATAGACCAAGATATTTATGAGAATCCGCCTTCGCTTGTAATTGGAACTGTTGATAAGTTTGCAATGCTTTCATGGCGGCCGGAGGCAAGAGCACTATTTGGCATTGGGGTTGACGGCAACCGAATTTGCAGTCCGCCAGGTCTGATTATACAGGATGAACTGCATTTGATCTCCGGCCCCCTTGGCTCTATGGTAGGTCTTTATGAAGCAGTTATTGAAGAGTTGTGTACTGATCGCCGCAATGGACAGGCAATTGCTCCTAAAATAGTGGCTTCGACTGCTACTATAAGACGATATACCGAGCAAATTAAGGCATTATACGGACGCAATGATGCTGCACTTTTCCCGCCGCCAGGCCTTGATGTTGAAGATTCTTTTTTCGCCCGGTATGCAAGACGGCCAGATGGAACAAACTATCCAGGCAGAATCTATATCGGTGTGAATGCGCCGGGCCTTGGCTCCTTGCAAACAGCACAGGTGAGAACTTTTACATCCCTCATTCAGGCAGCGGTCCCATTTACTCCAGCAGAGAGAGACCCTTGGTGGACCCTATTGATCTTCTTTAATAGTTTTAGAGAATTGGGAACGACGCTCTCTTTATTCCAGTCGGACATTCCTGATTATCTCAAGGTTTTGAGGAACCGCACCGGTCTGGATTACTCACGCATTCGAAAATTGGGGTTAGGCGATATCCTGGAGCTGACTGGTCGTATAAAGAGTGAAGAAATTCCTGAGGCCATCGTAGCCCTCGAAAGAAGCTGCACCGGTACCGAGGGCAAGCCTGTCGATGTGTGTTTAGCTTCAAATATCATTGAAGTTGGTATTGATATTGACCGTCTCTCTTTGATCTCTATTGTTGGACAACCTAAGACTACTTCGCAATATATCCAGGTTACTGGAAGAGTAGGACGTCGCTGGAAGGAACGCCCTGGTCTTGTGGTCACAATATACAGTGCATCCAAGCCCCGTGACCGCTCTCACTTTGAGAAGTTCCGGAGTTACCACGAACGGCTTTATGCACAGGTTGAACCAACAAGTGTCACGCCATTTTCGCCGCCGGTGCTTGATAGGGCGCTTCATTCAGTCATTGTTGCATATGCTCGGCAGGCAGGCACCAAGTCGGTAGCCGAAAGTCCATACCCTTATCCAGCAGATTTGTTAAATCAGATAAAAAATCTCTTACTTCCAAGGATTCAGTCAATCGATCCAGAAGAGGTTTCAAATTTCGAACGTGTTTTTGATGCACGAATAAATGAATGGCAACGATGGCAAAGGCGGCGCTGGGATGGGAACCGCTGGGACGAAGATCCACCCTTATTGCGCGAGGCTGGTTCTTATGTGAGCAGTGAATGGGCCAGAATCTCGTGGCCAACACAGCGGTCTTTACGCAACGTTGATGCAGAGTGTCAAGTGGAGATCACAACTCTGTATTTGAATGAAGGAGGCGAAGAGAATGCCTAAAGGACCTCTCAGAAGGTCTCAGCTCATTGCGCCATTTGGTGTTGGTGCTATGGTTGTTGTTCGCGACGGCACATCAGTTATTTCCGGAGGGCTGGACCACTGGTTCGAGCGTGAAAGCGGCGAAACTGACAGTAGGACTTTAGATACCCAGGAATTTGTTTTTGACGAATGGAGACTTCAACGACTACTGAGATGTCACCATTTCTGCTTGCCGCCAGATTACAGGGAAAAGCGCAGAGGTCAGGATATGCCAAACAGTAGTCTCACAATACCATTTTTGCGTTTTCCTCAATGGCATTTCTGCCGGCAATGTTACAGGCTCGACGAGCTGCCACTTTCAGCCCGCGGCCGGATCAAATGTCCTGAATGCCAGGAGAAAGGCAAGAGCAATTACTTAGTGCAAGTTCCCTTTATTGCGATGTGCGATCAAGGGCATATCCAGGATTTCCCTTGGCGAGAATGGGCACATCGATCTGCAGCTTCTGCTTGCATGCTCCCGCTACGCTTAATTTCAACTGGAGGAGCTTCCCTTGCGGCACAGAAGGTCAAATGTGATTGCGGTGCTGAACGCACGCTATCCAGTATTACTGAAGCCACATCAGATCGAAGTGAAACGTTTTTGAGCAAGAATCTGGACAGCAGCGGGACGGTTTTCCAGTGCCGTGGAAGCCGGCCTTGGTTAAGCACTCAGGAGAATGAGCTATGCCCCCGCCCTTTAAGAGGCTCATTAAGAAGTGCTTCAAATGTTTATTTTGCCGATATAAGAAGCGCAATATATTTACCCAGAGGAACGAGTGCTGCTCCGTCTGAACTTGTTGCTCTTATGGAAGGACCGCCTCTTTCTACATTACTAACTATTTTGGCTGGGACTGGCAGAGAAGTAAAACCTGAAGATCTGAGAAACTTATATGCTCAGTTGCTGCGCCCATATGCTGATGCCGAGATTGCCGCGGGCATCAACATAATTCTCACTGGCAAGAAAGAAGATTCGACAGATCAGTCATCCCCTGATGAGGATCAGCAGATAGCTCTTCGACGTGCGGAGTTTAATGTTTTGAGATCTCCTCGAAATGATAGCCAATTACTGATCAAGGCAGCTTCTCTTGACACCTATGAGAATAATATCTCTGGCTTCTTTTCAAAATTAATGCTTATTGATAAGCTAAGGGAGACCAGAGTCCTTGCAGGCTTTAGCCGTGCATTCCCTGAAAGTGATCAAACCCTTGAACAAAAAAAGGCTATGTTATGGCGAAGTGTTCCTCAAGGTAATAATTCCTGGCTCCCTGCGTATATTGTTTATGGCGAAGGCATTTTCCTCGAATTAAACGAAGAAAGATTGCAGATATGGGAAAAACGGATTTCTGTGATAGATAGGGTTCGTTTTTTAGTAGATCGCTATCAGCGGAATCAGCAAGCGAGAGGGCTTCGGGTAAGGCAAATAGGTCCACGTTTTATTTTTCTTCATACTCTTGCCCATCTGCTAATGAACCAGTTAACCTTTGAATGTGGTTATAGTTCAGCGTCCCTGCGTGAACGATTATATGTATCTGAAACTGCAGGCGCACCCATGGCCGGAATTCTTATATACACAGCTGCCGGTGACGCTGAAGGCACAATGGGCGGTCTTGTACGAATGGGGAAACAGGGTTATTTCGAGCCGATGGTTTTAAAGGCACTGGAAAAGGCAACTTGGTGTTCGGCTGATCCTGTCTGCATGGAAATGGGTAGCCGTGGAGGCCAGGGGCCAGATAATTGTAATTTGGCAGCCTGCCATAATTGTGGCTTGGTCCCTGAAACCGCGTGTGAAGAATTCAACAGATTTCTTGACAGAGCACTTGTCGTTGGAAGCCTTGATAATTCTGATATCGGTTACTTTAGGTTAGGAGATTTAAAATAAATGCTTATTCCAGTATTGTCTTTTTTCACGGGTGGCGTATTCCTTGATACGGGGTTTGCGCGAGCCGGATTCACTACTGTTTGGACAAATGAGAACAACAGTATTTTTGCCGACATGTACGAATATGCAATACCGCTTCTGGCAAGAGCAATAAAGAACAAGAATCTTCTGGACCGGATCAGTGATAGACGCAGTGTTGACAGCGTTAAGGCCGATGAAAT
>JACRLQ010000038.1 GCA_016215155.1 Nitrospirota bacterium | reverse complement strand
GTAGGAGGCCGCGATGAGGATCGGCGGTATCTCGAACACTCCGTACGGCAGCAGCTTGAGCGCCGCCTTCGCGTAGCCGGCCCCCTCGACCTCCTGGCGGTACAGCACGCCCAGGCCGAACCCGTTCGAGCTGACGGCGAATATCGGGACGATCCCGGCGAGCACACCGGAGACGATCAGGAAGATCGTCGCCATCACGTTCTGGACGAGGATGTTGAAGTAGAGCACCCCCCCGGCAAGAC
Organism: Nitrospirota bacterium; assembly: GCA_016215155.1. Lineage (GTDB taxonomy): Bacteria > Nitrospirota > Thermodesulfovibrionia > Thermodesulfovibrionales > UBA6898 > PALSA-1316. The sequence continues at coordinate 30,453 of JACRLQ010000038.1, read as the reverse complement.
CCCCGTAGTTGCCCACGACGACCTGGAAGATTTCGATCATCTGCCGCCGGACGGACAGGGGAGCGACGGTTCCCCCGAGGAAGGACGCGGCGAAGACCAGGGACAGGATCCAGAAGTACGGTTTAATGGTCCGGTCGAACAATCCCTCGAGATTCAATGGCCTTCCTCGTCTCCCCTGCCGGAAGTACCCGCCGGTGCGGGTGGCATCCATGCGGCTTCCTGCATGATAATGGAGATGGAACCCGATGCAATGGGGAACCGGACGGACGACAAGGAGTGCATCGCCCCCCTGGCGTAGCCGCCCGGCCCGAAACTCCGCACCCCCGCCGGGCTTCGAATCTGGAGCCGGATCGAAAACGAGGAGGCCCGACCGCCATGCCCGCCAAGGATAAACCGGTTCTGCCGGTGACGGTGTTCACTGACTACATCTGACCGTTCTGCTACGTGGGCGAGAGGCGTCTCGCCCGTCTGAGCGAGGAATTCGACGTGCGCGTGGAGCGCCGGTACCTGGAGATTCACCCGGAGACCCCGGCGGAGGGCCGGCCCGTGTCCGAGCTGGGCTACCCCCCCGTGCAGTGGGCGCGAATGGTGGAGAACCTCGATCGGCTTGGGAGGTCGGAAGGGATCGATTTCGCGGAGAGGACCTTCACGACGAACTCCCGAAAGGCTCTGCTCCTCGCGGAGGCGGCGAAAGAAGAGGGAACGGAGGTGTTCGAGGCGCTCAACGAAGGGCTGTTCCGCGCCTACTTCACCGAGGGGAGGAACATCGGGGATCCCCTGGTTCTCATGGACGTGGCGCTTGCGTCGGGCGTGCCCGCCGGCCGGATCGGACAAGCGTGGTCCGACGCGGCGTACGAGGAACGGCTGGTCCGGGACCGGGAGGCCGCGGCGGAGTACGGCATCACGGCCGTCCCCACGTTCATCGTTGGGGGCCGGTGGATCATCGAGGGCGCCGTCCCGGTGGAGACGCTGCGCGATGCGGCGAAAAGGGCGGTTCCTTGAACGGCCCGTTGCTGATCAGCCTCCTGCCGCCGGATGGTGGACCGGGCTCCCCGGCCGCCGCGTCCGGCGGCGCCCTGTTCATCGCGTTTCTCCTTCTGGCCGGGTTCCTCCTTTCCCTGTTCCTCCGTCGACGTTGAATATTCCCCTCCCGACCTCGTTTCAGTTACGGGGGCGAAGTGGAAGTTCGCGCCCCGATCGGCAAAATCGGGCGAAGGGAGCGAATACATGAGAAAGTTCCTTTTGGGATTCCTTGCCATGATTTCCCTGGCGTCGTTGCTGTCCGGCTGCTTCTACTACCCTTACCCCTATCCGGACGATTATTACGGGAGAGGCTACCGCTACGACCGGGGGGACCACGGGGAGAGAGATCGCGACGACCGACACTACGATCGCCGTTATTATCGGTGACGCCGATCGGCCGTCGACGCCGAAACCGGGCTCCAGTGCCCGCATCTACCGTATGGGTGAATCCGATACCGGAGGGAATCATGGGCACACGGGCCGCCGACCTTGCCGGGAGATTCAACGCCTTCAACGACGAAGTGATCCGTTTCGTCGAGAAATGCCCCGAGGATAACTGGGGGAAGGTCTGTCCGGGGGAACGGTGGCCGGTGGGCGTGGTCGTCCGTCATCTCGCCGCAAGCCATTACGGCGCACTGGGCCTGGCGAAGTTGATGGTCGCGGGGGAGAAATTGCCGGATCTCACCCACGACGTGATCGACCAGATGAATGCCAAACATGCCGAAAAGCATCGAAACTGCACCCGGGACGACGTGCTGCGGATCCTGCGGGAGAACGGAAGGGCCGTGGCCGATTTCGTGGCGGCTTTAAGCGACGCCGACCTGGATCGCGCCGGACGCATCGCCGCCGTCGGTGGCGACGTGACCGTTGAACAGGTCATCACCGTCATCATCCTGGGTAACGGGGGAGAGCATTTCGCCGACGTGAAAGCCGTCGCCGGGGCGTAGACCCGATCGTTACCGCGGACGCCCCTGGTTCCGGTACTGCTCCGCCAACCGGTTGTGATCTTCCACCAGGACCTCGTGCGCCTGCCGTTTCCGGTTATACCGATCCGCCAGCCCGTTCCTGGCGGCGGCCAGATCGTTGTACCGCGGGAGCATGTCGTTGTACGCCTTCGTATTGCGGGAGGAGAGGAACCCGTCCATGGACAGTTTCAATTCATTCAATGTGAACGCGTACCGATTGATCTCCTCACCCATCGCCGTCAGCTCCGCCTCGCTCGCGGCGATCGCCTGCCGACTCTCCTGCAATCCATTCAGGAGCGCCTTGTTCCCGATCTCCTCCGGACGCTGAACCGGAACGATCGGCTTCAATGCCCTGATATCCGCCGTTCTCGCGGGAAGTTGCGGAATCAGGTCCGCGACGAGCGCGAAATTGATGTTCTGCCCTTCGATCGCGGTAAACGTCGTCACCCCCACCAGGCGACCGTCGGCATCGAACAGGCCGCCGCCGCTGGACCCCTTCGAGATCGGGGCGTTCGTCTGGATTACGGGGAATGAACCGTAGGAACGGATGGCGGACACCAAGCCGTCGCTGATGCTCAACTCCAGTCCCCGGGGAGAGCCGATCGCATAGACCCGTTGTCCCACCCGGATGGTCTGCGAGGACGCCATGTCCGCCGGGGGGGCCGTAAGACCGGTCACCCAAAGCGCGCACAGATCGTATTCCCGGTCCGCGTACAGGACCGATGCCGGATAGACCGTGCCGCGGTCGATCACCCGGATCTCGCTTCCCGATTCCACGACGTGCCGGTTCGTCACGACCGTCCCGGGGCCGATCACGACGCCGCTCCCCTGGACCAGCATCCGCTGGTCGTCGCCGCTTACGATTTTCACGGTGACCACGCTGGGTGAGGCTTTCCGGAACACCGCCTCGGAACCGTTCACCGACTCGGGAGACGCCATCGTCCCCGCGATCGACCCGAGTGGAGGAACCGGCACGGATTCCGGCTCCTGCCGGGCGCCTGCGCGAGCCTGTTCCAGGGCCTTCCTGTCGCGGAACACGTCCCGCACAAACACCGCCGTGATGATCGCGATCAACGTGATCATCGCCGCCTGAACCAGGGTGCGGAAAAAGCGGCTTCTTTGCATCAGCTGCCGACGCTCAGGACGCGGGAGGCGCGGATCCCGACTGCGACGGTTCGACGCCCGGGTCGCCGCCGCCGATGTTGAATCCCGCGTCGACGTAGTGCACTTCGCCGGTTATGCCGGAAGCCCAGTCCGAAAGAAGGTATGCGGTGGCGTTCCCCACCTCGTCCTGCGTCACGTTCCGCCGGAGCATCGCGCCGCGGGCGTTCTTCTCCATCAGCTTGCGGAAATCGCCGACGCCGGAGGCGGCCAGCGTTCGGATCGGACCCGCCGAGATCGCGTTGACGCGGATCCCTTCCGGTCCGAGGTCGAGGGCGAGGTAACGGGTCGACGCTTCGAGGGCCGCCTTCGCCACGCCCATCACGTTGTAGTTCGGCACGGCGCGTACCGCACCGAGGTAGCTCATCGTCACCATGGCCCCGCCCGGCCCCATCAACCGGGCCGCCCGCCGGGCGCAGGCGATGAAGGAGTAGGCGGATATATCGAGCGCGAGATGGAAGTCGGCGCGCGAGGTGTCCCGGAAATGACCGCTCAGAGATTCCCGGTTGGCGAAGGCGATGGAATGAACGAGGAAGTCGAGCCTCCCCCACCGTGCCTCGGCCTTTGCGAAGAAGGCGTCGATCTGGGCGTCGTCGCCTACGTCGAGCGGTTCGACGAAGCTCGCCCGGATCGAATCCGCCAGGGGAATCACCCGTTTCTTCAGCGCATCGCCGAGAAAGTTGAAACCCAGCTCGGCCCCCTCGCGGTGACAGGCCCGGGCCACTCCCCACGCGATGGATTTCTCGTTCGCGACGCCGAGGATCAGCCCTTTCTTCCCTTGCAGAATGCCCACGAGACACCCCCCGCTTCGATCTCGCTCCAATGTAACAATAACCCGGATGTCTTGATCCGAAAATCCGAAATGGGCCGTCACCCGTAGAAACGGATCCCCGATCGTCCCATTTCGTACCCACGGGGGGGCGCGATCCGGTCAGCGATCAGGTTCGGGCTTGTCGATCGTCCTTGGTCCACTCCCCTGTTAGATGGCGTGCGGGGCATGGATCGATCCGGTTTGCCCATGGAAACCGGAACCCGGGCCGCCGTGCTCGTCCGCCGTCCGCCGGCCGGAGAAGGAGGTCGCCGGCCACCTCGAGCACCTTCGGAAAAGCCTTCATTCCGAGGGACGCCGCCTGGTGCAGATTCCCGCCGAGTGCCGCGGATGCGGATTCGTGTTCCGGAAGAGGGAACGGCTCGTGGCGCCGAGCCGATGCCCTGTCTGCAGGGGGGAGTCGATCGCCGACCCGTCGTTCCGCGTAGAAGGCGGCCCGGAATGACGTTCGTTGCACCGGTCAGTTGCCGCTCGGCGTCACTCCTTTCAGGCGCCAGTACATGTCGCCGTAGTCCGCCAGCAACTCTTCGCCCGGATGAACGGCCCTGGTGGTCTCAACAAATTTACGGGAACCTTCGTTCCGAAACCGGACATTTCTCTTCCCTTCCCCGGGGTGATGGCATATGTAGCGCGTCATCACCTCGGGCCGGCGAAGCGCGTCGATGCAAACCGAAGGGTCGGCCGTTCGCGCGACGAAGTCCTTGTCTCGAAGCCGCAACACGTTGAACACGCCGTGGACGATGTCCCCCGTATATTCTCCGATCCTGACGCCCGCCTCGATCCGTTCCATCGAAAAGAGCCCCTGGCCCGCTCCGGGGATCGTGGAGGGCCGAACCTCCACCCGCACGAAAGCACGGGCACGCTCCTCCGGAATCTCGGCCCTCGGCGGGGTATACGGCGCGATTCGGGAAGCGACCCAACCGAGGGCGTGCCATAGGAATATTCCTGGAGTGCTCTCCCACAACCTCCAGCGCAAACCCTCGAGAATTCTGTCCAGCGTATTCATGTCCGTCTCCATATCCACTGACATGCTTTTCTTCCGGACTTTCGGGGGACGAATATCACCTGAAGAAACGGACCACCGAAATACCCATTTCATGCGCGCCGGCGGCCATGATCCGATCAGCGGTTGCAAGGATCGAGGCATGCTATGACCAGATGCATCGCATCCAGCGTCCGCAACGGAACATCCGGAAGGGTCGCAATGAGGTTTACGGCTCCTGCGGCGGTGGTTGCCGGCATAGGGTGACGGATCAGGAAGCCGCGGCGGATATCGTCCTCGAACGTGGAGAAGACCCGGTTCTCCATCTTGGGATCGACATGTTTCTCTCTCCTGCGGCGGGCAAGGAGACTTCGCATCTCGACCACCGTCAGGTCGCTGATCGCGACCGGACCGTGTTCCATGAGGTACCGCTCGACATCCGCGGAAAAGGATTCATTCAGGTACCATTTCGCAAGGGCGCCGGTGTCGAAGTAAGCGACGTCCTTACCGGGCATCCCGGTCCCCGCGGACAAGACGTTCACTCCCCTGCTTCATCCGGGGCATGCTCTCGCGCAGCGACTTGCGGGAGGGCATTTCCTTCTTGGGGCCGACCGGCACGACGTGGGCGACCGGCTTTCCCCGGCGCGTGATCGTCAATTCCCCTTCGGCTTCCAGCAACCGGTCCAAGTGGGAGAGCGACTGCCGCGCTTCCCGTATGGTCAGGTTCTTCATGTTTCGTCCTCCCGGGTCAAAATCCTGAGGCTCCTAGGACAATGTGACACATAATGTGTACCATGTAGCACATTCATTGGGGGGCGTCAATCGGAGGGAAAGGCGACGACACGACAACAGCCTGTCTGCCCTCAGGAAAGCAAACCAGAGGTATCCCTTGACTTATAGGTGCCGTTCCTGTACGCTTGCAGCTGCAAGCGTACAGGAACGGCACCTATCCTCCTGTTATTGCCTCTTCCTGATCTCCTCCCAGCCCCTTGCCACATCCACCCTATAGACTGCCTCCAATATTTGTGTATTGACAACAAGGCGGTCCCCCCGTATGCTTGCTTCGCAAGCATACGGGGGGACCGCCTTGACCTCTCCACGAGAAAGGTCAACACCTTTGCAGATTGGCCAGCATCAACAATCCCTCCCTCCCAGATGGGAAGAATTTCTTAATGCTCTCACCCACCGACTCGCAAAGCCCGCATTCTCGCTATTATCAACCCGTTGTATAACACGATCTGACCTTTCCGGAATTTTTGCCGAAATCCGGAAGGAACTGGGTCTCCCTTCGACTTTCCCCGATGGCCCAGACATTATCCAACATCTCCATTCCATGGGGTTAGCATCAGTAATACCGGTCGACCTGACGGGAAGCTCCTCTGAATCCTCCCCTTCCAAGCAGTTTATTGTTTTCGGTATTGAGGGGGCCAGCAAACCGGATATCGATTCTCTGGAACTGTTGCAGGCATACAAACAAGATGGGGTCATATGTTATTTCAGCGCCATCTCCTATTTCGACCTGACGACCCAAGCACCGGCGCATCATCATATTGCAAGCTTAACCCGTAAATCACCTATAAAAAAACTTTCCAATCAGGATTTAGTCACAAAAGCCTACAACAAGGAAAGTACAATTAAAAATAAGAAAATTGGAACACACGTATTTTCTTTTGATGGGGTCCCATTCTACTCAGTTAAGCGTGTATTAAATTCTATCCCTGGAATAAAAACCAGAGTTCTATCTTCAAGAACTACAATCCGTATTTCCACGATAGAGCAGACGCTACTGGATACTCTTCACTACCCATATCATTGTGGTGGCGCAGAAGTAGTTTTCGAGGCATGGAGGAACCGTATCGATAACATTGACGACGACTTACTCCTCGGTTATTTGGAAAAAATACAAATCCCTCCCCTTACCCGGCGAGTTGGGGCCATTCTCGAAATGCTGAGACACACACCATCCAATGCTCTGAATTCGTTCCTTTCCAAATCCAGGGAAGGAATATTTTCTTTGCCTGAGGTTTCAACCATCCCCCTGCTCCGCGGAATCAATTTCCCCCAAATCAACCACAACTGGAATGTGCTCGTCCCTTAGCATGAACAAAACCCAGCGAGATAACTGGAAGTTCGAGGTGTTAAACGAATTACTCCGTGCATTGGCGGGAAGCCCCCAGCTCAGAGAAATCCTGATCTTCAAGGGAGCCATGATCCTCAACCTCCACCTGGGGACCCACCGGAAATCTCTCGACATCGATTCCAATCTCGATAGCGCCTTTACCCTGCAGAGGACTGATCGAGAAGGACAGAAGGATTTTCTACATGAGCATGTCCGGCGGGCAATCACGCGGTATTTCGAAACGCGGGAACCGGTCCGGTATCAACTAATAAGCTTGCGAATCGAGTCGAATCCAAAGGAATTCCATCCGAGAGGATGGGATGCCTTTGTCATCTTCGTTTCCCTGATCGACCATGTCCATTCAGGAATAAAGGGGTTGCCCTCCTTGACGATCGACGTCGCGGCGCCGGAAACACTATCGGAGGATTCCGTCACTGACATGGAATTGGGTGGGGTAACCATCCGCGCGTATACGCTGGAGCGTATTACTGGAGAAAAAGCTCGCGCTTTTTTAAGCACCCTCCCAACATATCGAAGAAAGGCCCAAAGACCGGGGGAAGCGGTGCGCGTAAAGGATCTTTACGAAATCGCCAGTATTGCCCGTTCGAAGCCCCTTTCCGATATCCCCTTCTGGACGACCGCAGGGAACGAATTCCGGTTGGCCTGTGAGTCCCGTGGCATCGACTGCACCGGTCGGGATAGTTTCTTCGAAGGGTGGGCCGAAACCAGGGAGCATTACCTGAAAGAACCAATTATCCCGAAAGATATTCCATTCACTGAAGTGGAAGGAACGATCGATTCCATCATCGATTTTTGGGAGAATATCGGTATCGTTCCGTTCACGTTCCTTTTGCCGGAAAAAACCCGGTAGTCCAACCCAAAAGGAAAGGGGCTACGGATTTCGCCGTAACCCCTTGGTTTGATTTGGTAGCGGGGCCAGGATTTGAACCTGGGACCTTCGGGTTATGAGTTTCGGTCCAAGTACTTGATATTATTGATTTAATTGGCTTTTTGGCTTTTCATTGAGGAATTTTTTCCTCAATGATTACGATGGGTTATAAAGGGCGTTCAACCCCTCAGCTTTCCTCGTGGGCACGTTTTGGGCACACTATAACTGCGACCGACTTCACAATAACCCGAAGGTATTATTCCGATTCATACTCGTGCGCCAGGATTTTGCCCAAAATGTTTCACGATCACCATTCCGCAAGCCTACCTAATGTCTGCGCTGCTTTATGGTTCTAATTTTTTGGGCGTGCCCGTAGCGGCAAGTTCTAGTTCAACTCGTTGCTCCGCTGGCAATTTTCGATACTCGCTGAGGCATTTTTTACAACCTATGAAGTGATATGCGTCTAAGTACTTATTGAGGGCAGGCTCAAAGTCTTTTCCCTTATATTTATATATGTTTACTAACAATTCAAAGTAATAGTAGAAATAAATTAGATCTTTGAATCGGAGAAGATTAATATCTACCAATGAATATAATTTGCCAAAGAAATCAAAATATTTATCTAGTATTCCTCGTATTGTTTCATGCAGAAGAGGCCAGTCCTCATCCATTTCCACTATTTTCATTGCTTCTAGGAGGTCAATATTCTTAAACTCATGTTCCTGACCTCTCACACTGAATTTTCCTCCATCATAATCGATTAGGCGGCACCCGGCTTGAAGTTTTTCATCCGTTTCGAATTCTGATATTAACGAGACAATCAAGCTGCTTTTTACTTGCCGTTGCCCCTTAATGTACTGCCAAAGGCCAATAACAAAGGCAATAACAAGACCGATAGAGCTGAGTATCCAACTAAGACTCAAGTCGGTGTTAACCTTCAAAGACTATCCTTTCTTCCGTGCGATGACTAGGAGGCTACATCCTAACGCATTGAATGGCCAAGCGTTGAATACTCGTCGCTCTATGGTTGCAAGTCGATGAAAAAGCGATCTCGTTAGCGGCCCTGTATCTGCCCGATGGAGAATCGTGCTCGGGATGAAGTTTGTGAGGAAGTGCAGTCCCCAGCGCTTCTCGATGACGAGCCCCACCTCTTCAAGTTCATGCTTTAATTCGTATGCAGTAAACAGCTTTAAATGCATTCGGACGGTTTCCCCAGATTCCAGCACAAAAGAGTAGTCTATAAAGTGCCCGACTCTCCATGGTGGCAAGAACTGTCTAATTGTCTGGCCCAAGGGTTTGTCGTACCCGAGACGATTGCAGATGATAGCGTTAATAACCTCCCAAAACATATCAAGGGTCCATTTTCCTTCTACCTCAAGGAGTAGTTTCCCACCTGGTTTTAGACATCTTGAAATCTCTCTGAGAGCCGTGCGCCAATCGGTCACAAAGCTCAAAGTTGGCCCGCAGCAATTCACAAAGTCAGCTACATTGTCATCGAACGGGAGACTTCGTGCGTCGGCGTGCTGAAAGTGGGAATCAACAAATCCCGCATTTCCCAGTTTCGCCTTAGCAATTGAGATAAGGTCGTCTGCGATATCGATACCCTCAATACGGTAGCCCATTTGCGCCAGGACCAATGACTGAATACCCGTTCCGCAGCCGACATCAAGTGCCAACGGCTTGTTATCGGACCCACGAGTGGGATGAAGGGAAATCCGAATAATGCGCTCGATTTCCTCAAAGGTATAGCTGTACCAAAGGTCTTTCAGGTTGTCATACTCACCAGCCATCTCGTTGAATATCTTGGCGACGTACTCAGTTTGATCAGTATCGCCAGATGTCACTTTGTCGTACGGCGGTGTCATATGACTCCCTGCAACATTAGGTATCGATGACCTTAGCCAGCTAACTGGAATTAGGTAGGTTCTGTTCAGCCTACCCGCCTATCAATACGCAGGTGAATATTACCAACCCGAAGGTAATAATCTATATTCCTTTTTAAAATAATTCAACATGCTATTAGGATTTCGCTTATTCACTTGATGCAATAAATATTTTTTTATTTATCTTTTCGTTATAAATTCCTACATGATTCTATTTATTGTTATTGGCAGTTTTATAATTAACTTTCTATGCAAGCATATTATCAACTTGCAACAATATTAATTACGTCATACATATTTCAAGAGTGTGTTATTTAGAATAGTGGAGTGTTTTCTAGTTTATTAACTCTTAACCATTGTGTCATATAAACCGTTTTTTCTATAAAAGGAATAGAATTATATTCTCTCCCACGTTTGTTTAATACTGTTGTTATATGTTTTTTGTATTGTATGTATCGGATAACAATATCTTCCCCAGGTGGAATTGTGCTTCTACGCGATGAAGTATACAGCCAATCGCGAACAGAAATAATTGCAGCCCGTATCGAATTGTTATGGGGAGAAACATCAGATCCAGATAAATCAGAAATAGACTTTCTATATCTGTATTTAGTTTTATCAAGTATCAAGCATTTTTTCTTTTTATGATGTTTATTTCCAAATACCTTTGAGCTAAAATATAATCCAAGCTCAAAAGGCATATTAAATCTTGGAAGTTTCGTTTTACGATCAATTTCCACACGTGAAACATCATGAATACCGTATTGGCATTCCCGTATTATCCTTAATATTTCCTTCAGTCTAGATTCTGTGGCATCATCAACCTCAAATGAACATCTTGGAACAAAACCACAATCGAAAACAGCAAAGCAAATTCCATGAAATATATTTTTATATTCATCATCAAATGGACAATTTATAAATACCTGATTGCTATAAATATTTTTATTTTTCAAGTTTTTTAATCACTTTCGAAATCTTTGAAGATTCTAATAATGCTTTTTCATATTTTTCGGATTTGGAAATTGTTTTTTGTAAAATGTTAATTGAATTTTTTGAATCAGAAAGAGAATCCAGAGCCTTATTAAGATCGTTTAATTGTTTTTTCTTTCCTGGAAGTTCGGCTTCCAATTTGGATATAGTATCTTTAAGTTTATCAGATTGCTTTATTATATTATCCAAACTATTTAGAGTGTTTTGATACGTGAATGTTACTTTTATACTATCATCAATATATTTCAACATTTTATTAAATTCATTACTTGGCTGAGCAGAGGCTTCAAGCTTATCAATAGTATTACTTATATTAATGACAGGATTAAGGCTAATCGACAATTTATTTAGAACTTTTTTATACTTTTGCGCCGTATCTGCAGGTATATTTAATTTATTTAGCTCAACAGAATATTTCTTCTTATCTTCTATATTGTTATTTAATCTATTAAACGCAGACACATAAGAATTGCTTAGCCTTGCAATCTCTTCCGCTCTACTTAATCCATTTATAATCTTGTTTGCGGAAATCGAATCTACTAACTCTCTAAATTTATTTTCATAAATATCCTTTAATAAAACACTATTTACTTCAGTTTTTGCGGCCGGATGATATTTAATAACTCTTTTTTGTTGTGTCATAATATTTCCTAAAAGTTAATATATTATATTCACTATTGCGGAAACTAGTTTGCATATAACGATCCAACTATAAATACATTTAGCACAAAATTATGTTTATTCCAAGAAGTAATCACTATCTTGTTTATTAAACATTGGAGTATTCATTAAGATTCATTTATGCGTGTGATTCTTCGGTAAGGACGTTCGCTACAAACCGGATCCCGTAGTTACGTGCAGACGTGGCAATGACAAGATATTGTGCGAAGAGGACGGTAGAGTACAGAGCCGAAAGTTCCCACCCGGTGGTAGATACGTACACTGCGACCGAAAAACCGATCGCAAAGATCCCGGATAGCGCCGCCATGTCGCGCGTAAGCAGATAAACTCGATGTGCCTCCAAAATGGTCTGCTTGCTAGCGTGTATCTTGTAATAGCGATACCAAACCGCATTTTGTTCATTCGGGTCGATGGGAATTGGAATCAGCTTTGAGCGTAGGCGCTGGACATCAATTCTTGGATCGCTGTTCATGATTACTGAGAAGGCCCGGCAGCCCGGCAAGGGGTTTCTCCATTTCCAGAACACGAGACGGGCTTTCCCAGTATCTCCAATAATACCGTTGAGAACAATGGTCGCGAGCGGAAAAAGGATAGCAACCAAACCGTCCTTCTTGTTAAGTTGTTGCCACCAATCGTAAATTGATACTGCAGTCATATGTTTGCCGATGAAAATCGAAAGGAATACGGCTACGTTCACTCCCAGAAATATACGAAGCCACACTGCGACATTGGTCTTCAAATATGGTTGATTGGTTCCCATCTGTTCAATTATCATTCGTCAACTTCGCTATAGAATGGAAGTGGGATTGAATCTGTCCAACCCCTCCCCGGCGCGTTCTTATTAAAATAATATTTTTTGCTGCCAACTGTGGCGTGAACGGGAGCACCACGACGCAGAAATGCATTTGTGACCTTTTTCGCCGGATGCTTAGGCGCTCCCCCGGATGAAACAGAGACAAACGCCGTCTTGATCGAGGTTGGTTGAGATATTTTTGGACCGATCAAGGTATTTAACAATGTCGGACCGATGTTTCGTCTGCTCCCATGATGAGGTACTTGGATAAATTTGAGGGTCGAGAAATCGAAGGCCTCGGCTTGCAACCTTCCGACAGCGTCCGTGAGAGCTGGGATGCCAGCATCACCGGTAAGTAATATATTTTGACCGTCGATTGTGAACAATAATATTGCGCTCGAATTATTCTCGGCACTTGTTTCACCGGCGTCATCGAGCGTCTCAAATCCCCAGTCCTCAGCAATATTTTTTACGGTCTCTCCGGCACCCTTAAGAAGCTGTGAGAACACGGAGGCAAGATCAGTTTTTGGTTCCGGTGTCCCTCGGTATCCCGGTAGAAGATTCTTATAGAATTCCTCTGTAGGCCCCAATACGCGCATAACTTTATCAAATCCTGTAACCCCCCAAAATGGTTCGACAATCTTGATGTCCTTCTTCTTTGCTAACTTTTCAAGTTCGCGGGCTGTATCAAGTGACCTTATCAATGCTCTTTTGACACTTTCGTCGGTCACCCGGTCGTCTTCGAAGAGATGGGATGTATCTTCTGTGTGTTTCCAAGGCAGATGCATGACCAGGTACCCGACATTCAGTTCATTGAGGACTATCTCGAGTCCAGAAGCGTGATCATCGTCAGGATGTGTAGAAATAACGGCGTCCACATTTTCTGTTTTGTAGAACTCGCGGATGTGCTGCACCAATGCAGTGCCGGATTCCTTGAAACCACCGTCTATAATGACAACTGTTTGCTGCGGTGGGTTTAAAAGCAACTTGCCAAATCGCAATGCGATGGCATCTCCACTTTTTCCCCCATCGCCCACGGATAAAAAATCAACCTCAAACCCAATCGCGTTAGTGTCCATTTTCACCTCTAAGGAATCTTACAGAACGGAAAAAGGGAAGGTCGCTACAACAGGTGACACTCAAATACGTTGAAGATTTCCTTACCACTCTCTTCACCTCGCCCGGCATTGCCCTCAGTCTGAAGGTCAAAGCGGCAGGTCCCATGAGGGGTGTGATCGGAAGAATTATTGGTCAGGGCACCGTTGGTTTTACCCTTCCAACATTCAAACTCTCAAAACCACGAACAATTCGTTGGGCATATCCGAATATCTCTGTATACCTCGCGCGGTCGACAACGTCAACGCTCGCGGTTCACGATCCGGTCACAAAATGGGCACACTCCCCGGGCCCCAGCCGAAATATATTTCCAACGAGACAACTTGATGAATACGACCTTCGGGGTGTTGGTCCGTCACTCGTCTCCCTTTGCCGTCTCAGCATCCTTGTGGGGGGGCATCCCGCAATGAGGGCACTTCTGCCGCCCCTTCCTCCTGTTGCTGACCTCTTCGTAGAATCCAGACCCAAGGATTCCCGCCGGCAAGGCAAAGAACCCAATCCCCAGAATGGAGATGATACCGGTCAGGAATCTCCCGGCGGTGGTCACGGGGTAGACATCGCCGTATCCGACCGTTGTCAGGGTCGCGATCCCCCACCACATCGCGTGCGGGATGCTGTCAAACACGCGGGGCTGTGCCTCGTTTTCCAGGTAATACATGATGCTCGACGCTACGAGAAGGAGAATGGCACCGGCAAAACCCGTAATGAAAAGCTCACCCCTCTTGGCGTGGAAGACCCGGGTGAAAGTCTTCAGATCTTCCGAGTAGTGTCCGATTTTAAAGATCCGGAAGATCCGGAGCAACCGGATGGACCGGAGCACCCTGAGGTCAAATGTGAAAAGCATCGGAAGATAGAATGGAAGGATCGAAAGAAGGTCCACTGCCGCCATGAAGGAGAAGATGTAACGAAGTCGTGGGTAACGGGAACCCCGATTATCGGCACTCAGATCGGCTGTCCAGATTCGGCCGATGTATTCCAGGGTGAACACCGCAACGGAAAACAATTCAAATTCATGGAAGAACTGGGCGTACTCCTGATGAACCCAGTGGGTGGTTTCGAGGACCACCGCCAGTACGTTCAGGACAATCAGGCAGATCGAAAAAATCTCGAAGCTTCGGTTGTGACCACGTTGGTTCCCGACAGGGTTGAGGAGGATTTCCAGTTTCCTCTTCAAGCTGGCACTTCTCTCGACCTCACCTGATTTCAATGGAAGGATTTATCTCCCATAGGTTCGGAAGTCTTCCTTGGTCTTCTGGTGGTGCTGCGCAGTTGTAAGCAGCTGCATGTTGGAGGGATCGTCCCTGCCACCTGCGTAGAGCGGAACCCGGTGGTCTACTTCGTATCCCTTCGGCACGTGCGTCAAGCCGTGCTGGCGGAGGAATTCCTGCTTAGCCGACTGGGAGCGCTCGATTCGACCGTGGCTATCTCGTTGGACCCCGCTGTGAATGTTCAGCGGGGCAGCGTAATGCCTTGAACCGCCGGATTTTCCAGATCCCTGTCCCTTGCGGTTGTATCCCTTCTTCTGGTAGCGGTCGCCCGTCTTCGGGTTCTTGTAGTGCCCGCCCTTATGGCTGCTCCCGTGACCGCTGCTGTAGTGGCCGCTGGAATGCCCTCCGCCCCTCCCACCCCCCCTTGCGAAGGAGGGTTCCGGGATTGAAATTGCAAGGAATGCGGCGGCAGCAAGGACGGCAAGGATCTTCGATCTCATTTTTCGCCCTCTTCGTATGCATAGAGAGTGTTCTCCGCATCGCGCAGGTACACACCTTCTTTCGGTTTCCTGTGCATCACCTGATCGTTTCTGCTAAGGTTCTCGATCCACAGGTTGACCACTGCGTTCAGGCAGATGTTGTACTTGTCTCGTTCGATGTTTTTTGAACTCTCCAAACCCCGCTTCAACCGGGCGATGGTCATATCAACCGTATCCGGCCCGATGAAGATCCTCTCAAAAAAGATTGTCTGCGGTATGGACCAGTCTTTCCCCCGGCCTTCTCCGTACACTTTATTCACGATGTGTGCGGCTTGGGCCCCGAGGCTCGCGGGATCGGCGGAGCCAAGAAAACCGGATTCCGAAGCCTCCACGTTCAATGCGGCATCCATCAATGCGTCGAGGTCGCCGCCCGGAGCAATCTGGTCGGCAGTAGCTTTCGGCAGGAAGTCCAAGGCATCGTCGATCACACTCTCCACGATGGATTCAAGAGATCCCAGGGGGCTCTCGATTCCCATAATTTGACCTCCAGATCCCGAAACAGGGTCATCTTCGGCATAGAGAATGTTCTGGGGAATGAGAAGGAAAACCACAAGGATAAGTGCAATCAACTTCACAGGAAGGATTCTTATTCCCCCTTCACGCACTATGTCCATGCGAATACCTTATAGATGCCTGGCGAGGTGATTTCAAGAAGGAATAACATTTCACGATTCAAATGGGAAATCACCGGAGGCGAATTCTGGGCGCCAGAATCGATGGGGCCAGTCCATCCTCTCATAATCTCTATTCGGAATAGGAGTTACGATTTTTACGAGGAGTAATACCTTCGGGTGGGATGCCCAACGCTTCGACCCTGTCGAAGACCTAATGGCCCATCATTCCAAGCACGAATCGCAAGCCTTAGGGCGATATCGTATCGGTGCCCTCCGCAGTCGAGCTGGGGGCTAGCGGCAACAAACTCTCCAAGAGGTTCATCAGCTCAGGCAGTCTGACTTTCGGAAGTCCCTCTGTATATCGGGACGAGATCACCTTGCGGGTGACAGCCTTCCCGCGGCTAATGGCATGCACTGCGTCCACGACAGCTTGGATGGCAGCTCTGCGTTTATCGACGAATGAGTTGCGATGTTCATAGAAAGCCAACTCTGAAACGTTCGGCAAGCCGTTTTCGGGTATTCCCAACGGGAGAGGCAGCTTCTCCCACGCTCGTGCGGCGCGCGCTGCCGACGGCTCCCCTACGACCTCGTGCCTGTAAATCTTTACCGACAGAGCTTGAAGATAAACTTGCGCAAACGATCCTTCACGATCCGTAAGTTTGGCGACTTGCTTTGGAAGCCAAACCAAATTTGGAATGAACGAGTTGGTGTCCGGATCTCGGGATGACAACGTTACATTTGCCCCCCTTATTTCACGCCACACGTGAGATGCAACGAAACCCTCACCTATGGTCTTGCCTTGATAGATCGGATTCGCAGGGGCAGATATCGGCAATCCTTTCGGGAGTGCCTTTACCAAGCTGTTGTCATCCCTGAAATATCCCTCGGCATTTGGTGCCCCCCACGCTTCAACATCTGTGGGCTTCCGCTTGCGACAGGCAGGGTCACGAACAGCAAATGGAAGCAGAATCGGGCATTCGACATACGTTCGCGGACTAAACCATATTCCGAGGGCTGTGAATAGACGGGATGCCAGCATCTGAAATAGCCAGACATCTCGATCGCGAAGATCCTTCTCGAGGTAGTGATACAGGATATGGTTCCCGTCGACGACCATCTTCATGGTCTAGCTCGGCCTCTCTCCAGTACGCCCTAGTCACCCGTCGAACGAATACAGATCGGCGGGAACCCTGATTATGTCGTCGACGCTCTTAACCGGCCCCTCAGATCAGGTTTTTGTCTTGCTAACCCATCTGCGTCAATGGCCTTGGATCGCAGGTTCAAGTCTCTCCCATAATCTGGTCGGAGATCTCGTTTCGCACTCCCATACGGTCACCACTTGCCACCCCATCCTGACAAGTTCCCCCCTGACAACTCTGTCTCTCCTGACGTTCGAGTCGAATTTCCGGCTCCAAAATTCCTTCCGCGTCTTTGGTGTGTATGCATAAGGGCAGTCTTCATGCCGGTGCCAGAAACATCCGTGCACGAAGATTGCAGTTCTGAACCGAGGGAGCACAATATCCGGTTTCCCAGGCAGGTCTTTTCGATGCAACCTGAAGCGGTATCCCTTCCTGTGCAGCATCGAGCGGATCTTGATTTCGGGTATTGTATTGCTTCCCCGGATGCGTGACATCATTTCGGAGCGCTTGGCTTTGGTGACGATGTCAACCATGAGACGCCGGGTCAGATGGTAAATGCGTCCGAGGATCTCTGAGCTACCCGTAAGTGCTCGAAACCACTCAGATCAATTTCATACTCTACATATTCGACACCGCCAGGTACGCCGCCGGTAATCATAGCAGGCGTCAAACGCGGGAATTCATCCCGGACCGCAAACAACCCTTCTTCCACCACACGGAATTTCTGTTTTTCGTACTCCTCATCGTGTGCCGAAGAATAACCATATTGTGCCAATCCTGATTCGAGGCGCGATTGAGCTTCTTCCAGCCCTTCCAATTGTTTCCTGCAAATTGCGACCAATGAAGGCAAGGTATTGCTTGCCCCCGCTTCTTCTCGCAAACGCAGGCTATAGAACAACAGTTCTCCTCTCTCCGGCGGGGCGAGCTGTTCAATGCCGTGAATTCGATGAATCTTTCCACGCGTGGAGGTTGTTGTCTTGACTTCGATTGACCGCCCCACCCACTCAAAATCATGGCGGCCATTAAATGGTCCCCGCCAGCGGACGATCGCCTCAGATGGGCCTACGCGGGGAATGAGCCAGAGACTGAGGAACCATAGTTCACCGATAAGACCAAGTTGTTTTTCTCTTGAAAGAATTGCGCGCGGCAATTGACCCCAGAAGCGTCGCCATTTCGCGAGAACGTGCGTAACACAGTCCGTTGCAGATTCCCGCCCAGTTTGTAAACGCTGAGCAAGCTCACCCCCCACCAGATCAAACGCTTCATGTCCTGTTGCATCCTGACAGACAATATCCATATACCTGCCGATATCATGAGCTGGTACTTCAAGTTCTCTGGTGTTTACCGATAGACCTCTACTATGCGAATCGTGCAATCCCTTCTCTTCTGGACGCAGGTACACCAGCAGGTGGCGCTGCCCACCAGCATCAAGAGCTGCCAACAGGCGATCTGTAACATCCGGGGCCGCTCTTCGTGCCCAAAGAGTCTGGCCCTTGATACGCGCGCCAGCCAGCCGTTTCCAGACATCCTCTGCAATACGGCTCATTCAACCGGCCTCCAACCAACAGTACCTTCAAGGTAGGCCTCGACCGGTTGTGCGCGTATCGCCTGCGGGAATGATAGTGCAATACCCACCAAGTCTCGGGAATGGCCGGCATTGGGGTTATCGTATAAAGGTTTTCGATTTTGTGTCCCAGCACCGGGTGGATCTGGAGTGGAGTAGCGGCTGATGGGGTACAGGAGCAACAGCCCATCCGTAGCCGGCCTTTGCTCACGAGCAGCAACATTTCTAGATTTCTTTCCCCCCCTTGCCTTCGCTTCTTGAATGCTTGCCTGCGCCTTTTCTAATAAATCCTGCGCAAGTCCGACCTCTTCATCACCTGGACTGGTGATCACACCCAGAGAATTTGTATGTCGTAATCGTGTACGGGAAATCTGATTTACCGGTCCATCCGGCAGATTCCAATCGACTGTGCCCAAAGCAGGGTTGTTCGTTTCGATTCCCCGCACGGCTACTATCCATCTTATGAGCTCGCCCTCTGCGACCGCCTTTTCTATATAGTCACAGATCAGAGGGATGTTGATACCGCTATCGTCATTATCCGCTCTGTAACCTCTCAGGAAACTCAAGACCTCGTCAGCACTTACGCCAGTCCAGACAGGTCCTTTGTCAGTGGCACATGCGGGATCAGGAGCGCCAAGCCTCCCGGCAAAAGTACGGACCTCCTGGAGATTCAGTTCCGCTTGGATTGCCAAATCCTCTGGCCTGTCAAGTGGGAACTTGAAGGTTTGTTCGAGTGCAAGGGAATAGCTCTGTTGCAATACTGTAGTCGATGTAAATCGGCGCTTGACACGACTTGTCACCTGCATCGTGGGATGTTGCCAGATCCTCATGCCGACCTGATGGGGCGTAAGACCATGGCTCTCATAGACTTGGATGTCTTCCCTCAACCGATATTCCACAAATGCGAGTTCGCTGAACCACTCCTCCAACTCCGATGTTGTATAGATTCGTGTGATGTCTTCATACCCTTCTCGAAAACCAAACCATCTACCCATCTGCATCAACGTGTCATAGGTCATGCTGCGTCGAACGAAGAAACTGATGAGTAATCCCTCGAGGGTAAGGCCTCTCGACAACCGGTTTCCACCAACTGCAATCGCCTTGAGAGACGGTTCTCGTTCGTAATCCAAAACATCGCCGGTAGCACTGTTGATTTCCTTGACCTGAACCGCCTCTATGAAAGACCCGACATGTGGCTCGATGACCGAGAAGTCGACATCCCTTTCTAGATTCCGGCTCTGAGTCACAGGGCGAAACTCTGCATCCCATCTCTCTTGTAATCGTTTGCGGATGCCGAGTCGTCGCTGATAGCGCCATTCATCGCGAAACTCTGCAAACCACTCGCCAACCAGCCGAGTCAAGTGGGCTTGGACCAATATCCGCTGGCTCGTATGGATCAACATGGTTGACGGTGCGCTTCCCTCCCCTCGGGACGCCCTGGCTGCTCCTGCAAGGATGAAATCTTCTATTGCCCTTGGTAATGATTCGGGGATTGTCCCTTCCTGTAGTGAGACGACTTCTTCGGACGCCACTTCCCGAATCACATCGAGCCCCGGTATTTCCATACCTGTCGTTGGGTCTATCCGTCCAAAGAACTCCTCCGCGCCGAAATATCCCGGCGGTTTGGGCAGATCCACAATGAAATTCTTAGGATACAAATCGTTTCCTACGCTTGGATCAAACGTGTCATGCGGGATCAGGATGTTAGCAAATGGTGTGGCTGTGTAGGCAACATATGCGCGGCGGTCAAATCTTTGAAGCAGATCCCGGATCAACCCGTTGATTACGGAGGGTGGTTCATAATCCGGGTCGACCGGATCTTCCTCTCCTTGACGGGACCCTCGAGTATCAACACTCGCTTGGTCAGCCTCATCATCAATCAAAAGCATTGGCAGGGTCTGACGGATTTCCGTCGGCGCTTCATCAAGCCAGCGCATCAAGCGACGCAGCACTGGCCCGTTTTTCTTCACAACCAGCAATACAGGCTGCGAACCCTGCAACGCAGCATGGTTGGCAAAACCAGGCTGAAAATCGCCATCAATATCTTCTCTTGTGAACTCATGCCATTGCATCCCCATTGGCGGCATCTGCACGGCCCCCAAGCGATTGTCGGGGTAGCCCACCAGTTCCTTCTTTAATCGAATATTGGTTTGCCGTCGGAGACCATTGTCGATTCCTGACAATACGATCACCAGCCTGTAGCCGGCATCTGCTGCCTTTGCAATAAGACTCGTATAGTTCGCCGTTTTTCCACTTTGAATGTACCCCAGCACCAAGCCTCGGATATCGAAGCGGTCCGCCCATGGCGGTTCCAGTTGTCGAAGAACCCGGTCGGAGCTGTCATCCAGAGAGCGAATTGATGCGGTTGCCCAATTTTTCGTTGTAAGAAGGAAAGTTCTGAGTGCAGGCCAGTAGCACCAGGAAGATCGGTCAAGTCCCGCCACCCAGTCCGGACGGCCTTGGTCGGAGACGATCATCCTCGCCGGCACGAGCGGGAAACTTTCATCACGCTCAATTTCCGTTCTTACGAAATTTCGATGTTCGGGGGGGATAAACGGGCTGCTAAGGATCAGGTCCAGCGAATGCCCCAGTTCCAGCATGGAACGTGCGGTTCTGATGGCTCTCTGCTGTTCAGGTGTCATGTCTGCACCAGAATCCTCCCGAGGATTTCTGAGAGCTTTGCCTTCTCATCTTCAGTGGCGACGGCAAGAAGCATTTGTGACCATTGCTGGAAAGTCAACAAGACCGGAATTCCTGCATTACCAGGAACGAGTGATTGCAGAGGCGGATCGGTGACAGCGCCGGGTGACGAGCTTGGGAGTAACCGGGGCGTGTTGGTGGTCGATGCAGTGGTTGGTACGGTTCCCCTCGAGCGTGTTTCCTTTCTGTCATAAATGGTCCTGGCCATTTTCGCTACGGTGGAAATCGCATTCTGCAATTCTTCTCGTATTGATGGTGGTATCTGTGCACGCATCTTCGCCACATTGACCTTGAAGGCGTCATCCAGAGATGGAGAGAAACTTATTGAAACACGAGCCAGTTTGGTGTGTTCGTCAGCCGTTCTGAGGTTGGACCATCCTCCACTCTGTATCATCCGCCCTGCCCTGTAGATGTAGAAACCTTGTTGTTGATTCCAATTTGCAGGGCCGGTTGCAAGACGAAACGCATCTTGTGAACTAAAATCACTCTGATGGGGCAATATGAACGGATGGATTAATACCCTTCCGGATGTCCCTTCGTAGTCGACATTTAGCAACAGTTGTTGGAGCGATTTTGTCTTTTCCTCTTTGCGGCAGAACGGGTCCCATGGCTTAACGTCGTTTCCGTTCAATAGAATCTTTATTTTTTTCCCTTTCAACTCACCTGACAGGAAACGATGAAAAACCATCCCAAGATGAGACTCTAATTCACGACACATCTGAGAGAGTCTTTTGCGAGCAAACTCCCCATATGGCTGCGAGTAGCCAAGGATACGGTCCAGTCGACTCCACAAAACGACGGTTCCCGTGGTCTCCTTAAGTGGAGTCATTATGGCAGGCCCCAGACCATTTCGATCCAGTGGAAGAATCTCCCAGCGGTTTGTCCGTTCTATGTGTCTGCAATCCCACGAATATGCCGAGATGGCAGCTCTCTTGGGGTTATTACGGCTCGCAACTGAAAGGATCTGGCATTGGCTCAAAGATGCCGTCTTCAAGCCAAGACCGTACTTTCCCAAGTCATCGACCTCATATTTTCGATCCGAACCATAGCGCATTGCTTCACGCAACTGCTCCGGGCTCATGCCTACGCCGTTGTCGGCAACACGAACCCACGAATCATCTCCATCAAATTCCACGTCGATTGCAATGATCGTCGCCTTCGCCTCTATGGAGTTGTCAACGATGTCCGCAACTGCTTGGGAAAAGTCATATCCCATGTTGCGGAGTGAACCGATGAGGCGCTTGGCGGAAGGAATTACTTCAATGCCCGACATCATTTCCTCCATTTCATATGGCGAAAGCAGCGTTTCCCTTTCCCGCCGCACTGAGAATATATAATTGCCAGCCAGCATGATGGGCAATTTGGCAATAAAATACATCCTCGTGCATTTCTCCAGATCTGTATCGGCGCCAAGCTTCCTGCCCTATGGCAGTTAATGCCAACGGCCATCCACTCCTCGTGTACCGCCGAGCGGTAATGCGATCGATTCTCTCCAGACCGTCTCTTTTCATGCAGACAAGATGAACAGAACGTCCGTGATCGAGTGCAGTATTCGGGTGCAGGTCGGGAAAGAGGTATAGCAACGCGTGCCAGCCCCGCGCGAAGTCTTCCGTCGAAAGCTTCCGAAGATACCTGCCACCGAGCCCGATCAGGCGTTCCAAATATTCTGCACCACCCGAGGGTGTCTTCGGAAGATAACGGCATTCCAAGCCCATTTCGCTTTGACTCGACAGGTTTGCAGAACATGCAGGATATGGAACCTTCGTTGCCTTTCTGAAAATATCAGACCCGCTATGCTGGTCCTTCCGATCGAGAAACATCTTGACCGCATTTCCTACGGCCTCCGCAACAAGCGGTGGAACGGCATTTCCGATCAATGAGTAGGCCACCGTTCTCGCCGGTGGAAATCTGAACCAGTCAGGGAAACTCTGTACGCGCGCCGCTTCACGCGGGGTAAGCGAACGATTCTGCGTAGGATGGATGAACATCAGGCCATCCTTGCTCAGGTGGGCCACGATCGTGCTGCACGGCTTCTTCCGGCTCTGTCGTGTGTAACGGTCCTTAAAGACCGTCTTGTCATACGGAAATTCGAACTCGACACCCCGCTCCCGCATGGCAACTGCTGAGGTCTCACCTTCTTTGAGTCGTGCGAAATCTCGCAGATCCCGGTCATTGTGCGGACGGGCAACGTGGTTGCGCAGCTTATCGGCTTTTTGCACTTCCAGGACGTCGAACAAATACGTCGATCCTTGCTCGCCGTATTTCTGAATGTATCGTTCCCGCCGGACCAGTTCGTATCCACGTTCGTTCTGGCCAGTGTCAGCCTTAAGGAAAGGCAGATCGTCAATAGCAACGCCCAGCAATGGTCGTGGTATTGCACGCTTTGGAGGGAAAAACTTCGGCAGAAGAAAACCGGGGATGCTCTTGTGGACACCGATGAACAGCTGGCGCCGGCGCTTCTGAGGTACCCCCAGTTCCCATGCTTCTTCAACTTGGGAATGAACCCGGTAGCCGAGCCGCCTGGATTCATTCTGGACTCGCGTAAAATACTCTCCATCGGCAGCAGAGCGTATGCCAAGAACATTTTCCATGATGAACATTTTGGGCTGGAAGCCCTCGACATGTTTCAGGAAATACTTGTACAGCTGCCGTCTCTTGTCCGGAACCAGTCGCCTGTTGCCGTGGTTGGCGCCGTCTCGCATGCGTGCCGTGCTGTAGCCCTGACAAGGTGGGCCACCCACAATTACGTCGACGCGAGTTACACCCGTAAGTTCCTTGAGCTTCTCCGGCCTCAGGACCGTAAGATCCGCATGTACCGCATATGGCACATCCGGCAGGTTTTCCTTGTAGGTGGCAAGCGCATCCGAATCGAAATCAACTCCAGCGATAACGTCATACCCAGCCCGAAGCATGCCGAGACTGAATCCACCGCAGCCGCAGAAGAGATCGATTACGGTCAGTCTCTGGTCAAGTCGCTCTCGGGCAGGGCGAACGTCGGTGCGGGTATTGAAAAAACTGTGCTTCAGGTTGGCAACCAGGCTCGCCTTGCCCGATGCCGCTGCAATAACGAGATTGCTCTTTCCCGTTCTCGTCGGCCTCGAAATCTTTTTCATCATTCGGAATCGGAAACCTGATCTCCTTCGCAGTCTCACCCCTACCCCTCTGTCGGTTCAAGATATTATGCCGGAATCAAAGAGGATTTGTCGGCTTTTCCTGTCGCCATGACGCAGGCCGCACCCATCTACGAAAAGATACACCTGACTCGGAAGTAAGGCGAGATTTTTCGAAAATGGCTCCGGCGTCTTTCAATAAGGAGGATGTCACCAAAGCCCTCGGCGAGACATGGGTTGTTACGCTCGCAAAGGTTTGGGCCTAGCAGAGAATTCAGGAGTATGGCTTGCCGAGACCCGGCCGGCCTCCGCATGCATCCTTGCCGCGGAAACGCCAAGGATCATCGAGGACTTGGGCTGGATAAGTTCGGAATCATGGTGTGCATTATTCGATGTCCTGATGGCATCAGTGTTTCCGGCATTTCTTGAACCCGGCCCGAAACAACGTCGGATTCCGACGTTGGCACTTTTTCGTTGCGGATCAGCTCTGGCACATTCTGGACACAGTCCGGTGAGCCAGCAGAACCGTGCAAGTCACAACCCCTCGATACCAAGCAGGTTCTTCACCTGCCAACGACTTGAAACCTTCGGGCCGGGATACCAGCAGTCCTCATCTCCCCGCCATGGAATATTTCTTTCTGCAGTACTTGACATGCATCATTTGATTAGCTATGATCATCGTCAATGGTCATTAACTGCGAGGAGGTAGACATGTTGGAGTGGAAAAAAGAACCGATCTTCTGTAAGCGAATCCGACTCCTCCGCGAGCTTAGGGGTCTCACGCAGCGGGCCCTCATCCCCGTTGGCATCAAGCAATCGTACCTTGCTAATCTGGAGACCGGCAAAATCCCCAATCCCTCCCCCGAGATGATCGTAAACCTCGCCAAGGGGCTCGGTGTGACCGCCGAGGATCTGGTCTCCGGGACTGAGCTGGAACATACCTTTACCGCCACTGAACTTCCCGTCCGGGCGTATTGCCCGAATAACGTATGCCCGAAGCTCCGGCTGAATCAGATCGACACCGGGATGTTGATCCCCTATCGATTCAGCATCGAGCGAAGCCAGGCAAGCAAGGACAAGGTGTACGAGGCCAAGTTCTGCCCGTATTGCGGAAAGAAACTGCTGATCGCCTGCCCTTCCTGCAAGGAGCCGATCCTTATCGAGGATCCCCAGCAGATCCACTGCATGCTTTGCGGCAAAAGAATCTTCGAGAAACTGACGGAAGAACAGATAAAGAGCGTTAAAGGACAGATCTGACCCTCTGAAACGGCGGATTTCAGATCTGCGCGATAGACATCGGCATAAGAAAGCGAGGAATCAGATGAAAACGACAAGGCCCGCTCAAGACGATCTCAGGGCAGGAAACAAGCCTTCCGCAAGCCAATCTCAAGGGAATGCCCAAGCCCGGCCTCAGGCAATTCTCTGGAATACACCGGAACTTGCCGCGTATCTGAACGTGAAGGAGGGGACGATCCGGTACTGGGTGCACGTGAAATACATCCCCCACATCAAGTTCCAGAGCCTGGTCCGGTTCCGGAAGACGGACATCGACACGTGGCTGGACACACGGACGGCGCCTGGACGGCTGACGACCGCGAAGAAGGTCAGCGAGGAGATCCTGGAAGATATCCAGGCACGGCCACGGAGAGGGAGACTCCCGCGTGCCAAGCTCTAGTTCTTGTCTCCAACAAGTCAAACCTTCCCCACGCTCGGTCACCTACCAGAAGGCGACCCCGCGGGTACGGATGCCGAAGCGTGCAACGCCCCCCTCCCCTGCCGCGTTGGGCCTCTACCGAACGGAAACCGCTCTTGCCAAACATGCCCGGTGGCCTGTCGGCGCGATCCGCAAATGGATCGCGAAGGGGTATATCCTCCCGATCATCCATCGGGGAAAGTTGTACTATTCGACAAGGAGCGTTAAGGATTTCGTGGCCAAGGTTCTTCGGGACTGGCCGAAGCATCGAGGGTTCCTCGAGAAGTCGGTCGGGGCCCGACTGACGTACGACACGAACGCGAAGATCGTCCGGAAGGTGGGGCCGCTCCCTTCCTCCGGAGCATAGGCAGCGCACAATGGCGACCTGTCGGCCCGTCAACACATTGCAGCTCCTAGACGAGAAGGAGGTGAACCGCCCCTACACACGCCCAAAGCGTGCCCACGAGGCTTTGGAGGCCGATCATGGGCATAAGGAAACGAGGAAAGCGCTGGATCGTAGATGTGCGCGACCGCAACGGAAGGA
Source organism: Nitrospirota bacterium (assembly GCA_016215155.1). GTDB lineage: Bacteria > Nitrospirota > Thermodesulfovibrionia > Thermodesulfovibrionales > UBA6898 > PALSA-1316. Next base: position 3,908 of record JACRLQ010000038.1, on the reverse strand, counting down.
GGATCCGAAAATCGGTTGGCACCTCCAAGGCCGTTGCGGAGCTGGTGGAGAAGGACCTGCAGGTCAGGATCGCCAAGGAACAGTACCTCGGGATCTTCGATACGAACGGGACCCCCTTCTCCGAGTACGCAATAGAGTGGCTTGAAAGGAAGAAGATGAACGTATCCCAATCGACGTGGCGTGACTACAAGTCGACCCTAGAGGTCCACGCCATCCCGCATTTCGGGAAGATGCCGCTGAACCAGATCCGGCGGCGCGACGTCGAGGAGTTCCTGGACAAGCTCAATGCGCTCTCCGGAAAGCGGAAGAACAACGTCATGGTGCCGGTGAAGAACATCTTCAACGACGCCATGCGCCGGGAGGACTTAAGGGACAATCCGTGTCAGCTCATCCGCCGATTCAAGGAGGAGAAGGCAGTCATCGATCCGTTCTCCTTCCCGGAGATGAAGGCGTTCCTGGACGCCGTCGATCCGCACTACGTCGCATACTTCACGACGGCATTCTTAAGCGGGATGCGGCCGAACGAGATGCTGGCGCTGAAGTGGCTCCACGTGGACTTCGAGATGCGCTGCGTCACGATCCGGGAGGGCCGCGTCCAGGGGATCGAGGGCCCGCCCAAGACGCTCTCTTCTTTTCGGGACGTCGACATGCTCGAACCGCTGCGCCAGGTGCTTCTGCAACACCGGGCCGCCTCCCCGCAGGACGCCGTGTACGTCTTCCGGAACCGGCACGGCAACCCGCTGGGCGTAGACAACCTGCGAAACAAGGTCTGGTATCCGGCGCTAAAGAAAGCGGGATTGAGAATGCGCACGATGTACCAGACGCGGCACACCTTCGCCAGTTTGATGCTTTCACACGGGGAGGATCCGCTCTGGATCGCGCGGATGCTGGGCCACACGACGCTGCAGATGATCTTCCAGCATTACGGGAAATTCATCCGCAACCGCGCGCGCAAGGATGGTCTTCGATTCGCCCAGGGGCTCGCGGAGGCAGGCCTCGTTCCAGGTGTGCCCATATTACCCGAAGGTCCAACTGTATACACAAATGCGGAAGAAACCGCGAAGCGGCTCCCCGCGGGGCCCGAAGAACATTCGGAATTATCGATGGAGTTGAAAGTTGGGCACGTTTTGGGCACAAACGGACAAAATTGTCAAAAAAAAGGGGTCACGGTTTCCCGTAACCCCTTGATTTAATTGGTAGCGGGGCCAGGATTTGAACCTGGGACCTTCGGGTTATGAGCCCGACGAGCTACCGGACTGCTCCACCCCGCGTCATGAATTGCTAAATATACCCCTCGTCCGCCACTGTGTCAACCTCGGTTTAGAAGCACCTTTCATCCTCATCCTATGGCGTTTATCGACAGCATGCCAGAGTCCCATAAATCCACGGTTTTTGAGGATCCCTTTCAAGAACTGAGGATGGATGGGCACAATAATTGAACCCTGATTCGGCATGTCCAAGGATTTGAAACCACAATCCGAAACATCGATGTCGCGCCATCGGGCGGAATGTATCCCCCAGCGGATTTTTACAATCCGGGGGCATCGTGTGATGATCGACGCAGACCTTTCTGAAATATACGGCGTATCGACGAAGGCACTGAATCAGGCCGTCAAACGAAACGCGAACCGATTCCCGGCTGATTTCGCCTTTCGGCTTACGGCAGAGGAAAAGATCGAACTGGTCACAAATTGTGACCGGTTCACCCGCCTGAAACATTCGACCGCTTTCCCCCTCGCCTTCACCGAACACGGCGTGATCATGGCTGCGAATGTCATGAATTCCCCGAGAGCCATCGAAGGGAGCGTCCAAGTCGTCCGAGTCTTCGTCAAAATGCGTGAGGTGATGGTATCGCATGGTGAGTTCGCTCGTCGCCTCATCTCCCTCGAGAGCAAGTGTGACGCACAATTTCGCGTGGTTTTCGACGCGATTCGAGCTCTGATGCAACCTCCGAAGATACCGCGGCGGCGGATCGGATTCTGATCTCTTCCCGAAAGGACCTGGTTCGAAATCCGGAGGGGGACAGCGGTGGGCATCCATCCACGCGGGAAATCGGATTCCATCAAGGATCTGCTGGTAAAGATCGCCAAGCGGGAGCAGTTGGAGATTCTCGAGGGGGACTTCACTCCCTTTTCCGTTTACGCATCGGCCTGGTTGGAGAGGAAGAAGGCGACCATCGCCCGTTCCACCTACGGCGATTACCGTTCGATCTGGAACCGATACGTCCTCCCCTACTTCGGGAACATGCCGCTTTGCCGGGTGACAAGGCGCGACGTGGAAGAGTTCATCGCCAGCCTCCCGGACATCTCCGCGAAGCGGAAGAACAACATCATGGTTCCCCTGAAGTGTCTCTTCAACGACGCCGGCCGGCGCGGGGAGATCGATGAACCTCCCTCCGAGAACATCCGCCGACTCAAGGAAATAAAGCCGTTCATCGATCCGTTCTCCTTCCGGGAAATGAAGCTTCTCCTGGAGCACGTCGATCCCCATTACGGGGCGTATTTCACGACCGCGTTCCTGACGGGGATGCGGCCCAACGAGATGATCGCGCTCAAATGGTCTAACGTGGATTTCGAGATGCGGTGCATCACCGTCCGGGAAGGCCGCGTCCTGGGGATCGAAGGGCCGCCCAAGACGATGTCTTCCTACCGCGACATCGATATGCTCGATCCCCTCTTCCACGCGCTACGGAAGCATCGACAGGAGGCTCCGGGAGGAACGACGTATGTATTCCCGGGGAAGACCGGCAGGCCGCTCGAAGTGAACAACCTTCGCAAACGGGTCTGGTATCCCGCGATCGCCGCGGTCGGGTTGCGCCGGCGCACGATGTACCAGACGCGACACACCTTCGCGTCGCTCATGCTCGGCCACGGCGAGGACCCGCTCTGGGTGGCGCGGATGCTTGGGCACACCGGCCTGGACATGATCTTCAAGCATTACGGGAAGTACATCCGGAACCGATCCCGGAAGGACGGGGGAAGGTTTCTCGAGGGACTCAAGGAGGCGGAGACGTCTCCCGTCGGGAGGAACGGAAGCAGCCCCGATCGGTTATAGTTACTGCATCGACCACGAACCGGGAGGCGATCGGTGGCCGTGCGCAATCCCCTCAAGATGGCGTTCCAGACTCTTTTCTGTCTTCTCCTGATCGCCGGGCAAACAAACGCCCGGGCGGAAGGCTTCGCGGACCTGTATCTCGGGACGACCGGAAACTGGAGAGCCGACGTCGGCGTATCCGAGACCAGACCCTCGGGCACGACGTCCGCGTCGGCCACGATCGATCTCCCCTCCCCGACGGAGTTCGGCCTGCGATTCGGCGCGTGGCACCCGACGTACGACTACGTCGGTCTCGGAATCGACTTCGGGTACGCGCATGCCGACGCCCCCGGGGTGGAGATCACCACGTTTCCGATGTCCATCCTTCTCGCCCTCCGGGCTCCGCTCTTCCAAACTCCGGACCGGCCGCAGGGACGGCTTCAGCCGTACGCCATGGGCGGCATGTCGTTTTACATCGCCGACGTCTCGATCCGGCTCAACGGGATGGGGGGGGACTCCTACCAGGTGAGCTGGCCCATGCCGTACGCCACCAACACCGTGAACAAAGTGTACGGGCCGTACCTGGCCGCGGGGCTGGCGTGGCAGCCGACAAAGAGGCTGGCGATCTTCGGCGAGTACCGGCACACGAGCTTCAAAGTGGGGTACGACACGACGAACTCGCTCCTCTTCCCGACCGCGAACGGCAGAGTGGATACGACGGTTCGATCCGACCGCATCATTTTCGGAATCTCGCACCGGTTCGGAACGGACACATCCGGGAAGGAAGCGACACAATGAAAGCGGTGCTGATGAGCGGGTTGGGGGGCGTCGAGCATCTCCGCATCGGCCTCGATCGATCTCTCTTCCTCGACGGA
>JACRLQ010000075.1 GCA_016215155.1 Nitrospirota bacterium | reverse complement strand
TACAGTGTTCATTATTTATCTGCATTCGGGGCAGCACCCGTAAAACTCGATATGGTTTCCGGTGATTTCAAAATCCCCGCACCGGCCTTTCGGGGGTTCAATATCGTACACATCGAAAATATCCACTACCTTCCTGCACTTCGTACATATAAGGTGATGGTGACGCTCAGTATTTGGATCGAACCTTTTTTTGTCAGGGTCGATCGTTATTTCAGCCACCCTGCCCTTCTGTTTAAGGGTGGCCAGTGTCGTGTATACAGTGGCGAATGACATCGTCGGAAATTTTGCAGATACCTCTTTATATATATCCTCGGCAGAGGGGTGGGAAATATTTCCCTCCAGGCAGTCAAGTATGGCGAGCCTCTGGGGTGTAAGCTTTAGTCCAAGATCTTTATATTTGTTTTTCATAAAACATCTTTTCTTATGAAATAAGATTATCATATAATAATTGTTATTGTCAATAATAAATTTAATGACCAGGCACCCCACCCCCCTGCCCCTCCCAGGAGGGGACCCTCTTTAATTCCCCTCCCGGGAGAGTCCTGATATAATAAAAAAATCGACAAAAGGATGAATACATAAATGAAAATTACAATCGTATGCGGATTATTGGGGTCAGGGAAGACGACCTTCATCCGGAACATCGCAAAAGGTTCAACGCAAAAGACCGTAGTCCTGGTTAATGACTTCGGAAAGGCCGGGATTGACGGGGAGGTCTTCTCCGCTTCAGGCATAGACTCTGTCGAGCTTCCGAGCGGCTGCATCTGCTGTACGCTCAGGTTCGATCTCATTACATCCATTAAAAAGATAATGGCGGAATATAACCCTGACCATCTGATTATCGAACCCAGCGGCATAGCATCGCCGTCGGGTGTTATAGAGGCGCTGGGCGAAATGGGGCTCAGGCAATACAGTATCATCGGGATCGTCGATTCCACTGAATTCGTCGAACTTTATGAGGCGGAGGTTTATAGTGGTTTTTTCGAGGAGCAGGTCAGTCTCTCCGATATTGTGCTGATCAACAAGATAGACCTCATTGATGAAGACCTTGCCAATAAGACTGCTGCGCTTGTGAATACCATAAACCCCGGGGCGATAGTCTACCGTACAGTCAGAGCGGCCTTAGATGAACCATTGCCGGAAGGTCCCGAGGAAAGGACCGGCAACAAAACAAAAGGTAAACGGCTTAATTTCGAGACCCTGTCGCTGACACTGACCGGCTCGATTTCCGCCCGGTCAGTCGAGGATTTTTTTCGTGAGCTCGCAGGCGGAAGGTTCGGAAACATCATAAGGGGCAAGGGGCTTCTGAACACGGACATTGGCCCTCAGAAATTCGATCTGACATTTGGCAATATGGAATCTGCCGTTTTCAATAATCGGGTCACGGAAAGCCGCATCGTTATCATAGGGTATAACCTGGACATGGCCCTTATAATGAAGGCAGCCAACGACCGATGGGAGACATTAATCCTTTAATTCCGCCTCGTCCTTGACAGGTCGTTGGCCCAGAATTAATAATATTAGGCATACGTTTTCGTTCAGATCCGTCTGATTATGATCTCCGGAGGTCATTTAATTCAATGAACAATAAAGACAGAGTATTAAGCGGCATGCAGTCGAGCGGCAAGGTCCACCTGGGCAACCTCGTCGGCGCGCTCCAGAACTGGGTCAAACTTCAGGACAGTTACGACTGTTATTATTTCGTCGCGGACTGGCACGCCCTTACGACCGGATACGCCAACCCCGAGACGCTGCGCGAGTCTGTAAATGACCTGCTCATCAATTTCCTTGCGGCCGGCCTTGACCCTGAAAAATGCACCTTGTTCATCCAGTCAAAAATACTCGAACACGCGGAGCTCCACCTGCTTCTTTCGATGATCACACCGGTGGGCTGGCTTGAGCGCGTGCCTACGTACAAGGAAAAGCAGCAGGAATTAAGCGGCAGGGACCTTTCAACCTACGGGTTCCTGGGCTATCCGCTCCTGCAGCCCGCGGACATCATCATGTACAGGGCAAAACGTGTCCCTGTCGGCGTCGATCAGGTCCCCCACCTTGAGATATCGAGGGAGATTGCCCGCAAATTCAATAATACCTACAAAGAGATCTTTCCCGAGCCCGAGGCACTGCTTACCGAATTCCCGAAGGTCCCCGGCATTGACGGCAGGAAGATGTCGAAGAGCTACGGCAACGCCATTTATCTTTCGGACAGCCCTAAAGAGGTCGAACAGAAGATAAGGACGATGACCACCGACCCGGCCAGGATCAAACGCACTGACATTGGAGATCCTGAACTTTCGCCGGTATTTCAGCTCCATAAGGTTTTTTCTTCAAAGGAAGAACAGGCTGAGGTCGCGGAGGGGTGCCGCACGGCCGGGATAGGCTGTATAGACTGCAAAAAGGTCCTGATCAGGAATGTATATAAGGTCCTTGAGCCCATCTGGGCAAAGAGGGATGAGCTGATTCATCATCCTGAAAAACTCCGCGAGATCGCGGAACTGGGCACTGTTAAGGCCCGGAAGGTCTGCCGGGAGACGATGGCACTCGTACGGGAAGCGATGGGGCTTTATTGATTATCTTAGCTTCTTAATGACCGCCTTGAGGATATCCGCCCGGGATATTATGCCTACAAGGGTCTCCTTCTCATCCACCACCAGCAGCCTCCTGATCTTTTTGTCATTCATCAACTGGACCGCCTCCGCAATATTCGCGTAAGGGTTGATCGTCACCACCGGAGAGGTCATGATGTCCCCTACGATATCTCCCATCCTGCATTCCGGCAGGGGTTCTCCAAGCATATGTTTAAGCAGGTCTTTAAAAGTATGCCCCTTTCTTATGCCCACTACGGACAGGATATCCGCCTGGGTAATAATGCCCAGAACCCTCTTCGCCTTATCAACCACCGGGAGTCCGCTGATATTTTTTTCGGACAATATATTGGCCGCGTGCATTATGCTGTCGAATTTGAGGACCGTGATGATGTCCGTCGTCATTACATCCTGGACGATCATCTCCAGCCCAAGCGCGGACCGTATCTGACCGCTTTTTTTCTTCCCTTTATCCGAGGTTACCATAAAAATCTCCCTGTAAATAGTTTGCGTTCATCATGCTGCTATTGTACTAAACTTATGCCCAAAAAAGAAGGCCCGCGGCAAGCCGCGGACCTTCACAGAATATTCATGAGCAAGGGAACCCACCCCTCCCAAGAGGGGACTTATGAAACAATTATAAAGACGGGATTAATCGAGCTGGGACATCAGTGTCTCCGACACCTTATTTATGGCCGGAGAACCGTCGACGGTTATCACCTTCGGGCCCTTTACATTCTTGAAGTAGTTGACCGCGGCCATCGTGCCGCTTACAGTATCGTAATATATGTCATGCCTTTTGTTGATGGCGGCGGCGTCCTGATCGTCGGCCCTGAACTTCAGTTCCCCTCCGCAGACCCTGCATACCATCTTGCCGTCTTTTTCTACCGGCTTTATGGCCTCGATATAGATGTGGTTGGGATGGTTGTTGTCATTGACGCAGAGCCTCCGGCCCATAATCCTGTCAGCGGCGGTCTTCCTGTCAAGGGATATCTCCACAACAAAATCGATCTTAATACCGGCGTCTGTAAGGGCCTTATGAAGCGTTTCGGCCTGCACGAGGTTCCTGGGGAAACCATCTAAAAGCCAGCCGTTTTTGCAGTCGTCTTCCTTCAGCCTGTCGAGGATCATCGGTATTGTAATGTCGTCAGGGACGAGGTCTCCCCTGTCTATATATGCCTTCGCCTTTTTGCCGAGTTCCGTGCCGCCGCTTATGTTCTTCCGGAATATCGCGCCTGATTCAACATGCGCCGAGCCGTACTTCTTCTGGACTATCGCGCCCTGGGTGCCTTTGCCGCTTCCATTTGGGCCAAAAATCAAGATGTTCATGGGGGTCTCCTTTTAGTAAGTGATTATTCGCCTTCATAATTTAAAGGCCTGCTGAGCTTCAGCTAAAAAATATAACAGAAATGGACAAAATATTTCAGCTCTTCAGGACTTGCGTTTTTTGAATTTCCGCCGATATGTTAATATATGAGGCGATAGAAATTTGCCTGCCGGGCAATAATATAAGGATTATGGAGGCATCAAACCATTGAAGGGAAAACTGATCATAGGGACCAGGGCCAGCAAACTGGCGCTCTGGCAGGCTGAATGGGTCAAATCCGAGCTGCAGCGGGCCAATCCGGGACTGGCGGTTGAACTCAACAAGATAAAGACGACCGGCGACAAGATCCTGGATGTGCCCCTCGCTCAAGTGGGCGGCAAGGGACTCTTTGTCAAGGAGATCGAGGAAGCGCTCCTTGCGAATGAGGCCGACATCGCCGTACATAGCATGAAGGATGTTCCTACGGAGTTCCCCGAGGGACTCCACCTGGCCGTAATCTGTAAAAGAGAGGACCCAAGGGACGCCTTCATCACGAGAAAAGATGACAACGGGTTCACCATAAAGAATTTCAGCAGCCTCCTGAGGGGGGCCTCGGTAGGCACCAGCAGCCTGAGGAGGTCCTGCCAGCTCCTGAGCAAGAGGCCGGACCTTAAGATCCAGCAGTTAAGGGGCAACCTCGACACCAGACTCCGCAAACTCGACGACGGACAGTTCGACGCGATCATTCTCGCCGCCGCGGGAGTGAAGAGGCTGGGCTGGGCGGACAGGATAACCGAGTTGATACAGCCTGACGTAAGCCTCCCCGCCATCGGGCAGGGCGCTATTGGCATAGAATGCAGACAGAAGGACGAGCGGATAAACAAGCTCATCGCATTTCTGAACGATACGGACACATCCATATGCGTCCGGGCCGAGAGGGCCTGCCTCAAAAAGCTCGAAGGGGGCTGTCAGGTGCCGATCGCCGCATACGCGCGGATTGTTGACGGGCGGATCGTCATCGACGGGCTCGTGGGCAGCGTTACCGGAGACAGGATCATAAAGGCCCACCTGGAAGGAAACACAGGTGACGCCGAAAAGCTCGGAATAAAATTGGCCGAAGCGCTGCTGGAGCAGGGAGCGGAAAAGATCCTCGCTGAGGTTTACGGCAAAAACATCACCCAGATCGGCCTTCATTAGGAACAGACAGGACTTCCCGGTCGCCGCCCGAAGACCATGAAGGCCGGGCAGTCCGGGTTTTAAGGCTCGGACCTCACAGGATAACTCACCAGATGTTTTCTCCGAATCATTTTATTGCAAGATCGACGTTCAATTATTGACTAATTGCGCAATGTCCGCGCCATTGAGGATTGCAAATATTATTATTGTAGTGTATTGTAATACAGGAGGTGCTTTATGAGAACGGTATTGTCCGTCAGTCTTCCCGAAAACATGTCCGCGGAACTTGACAATTTTTCAAAAAAGACAGGCCGCAACAAAAGTGATATCGTGAAGGAATCCCTCAGCCTTTTTTTATGGGAAATGAAACTCAAGTCGGTCCAGAAAAACCTCGCTCCAAAGGCAAAGAAGCTCGGCATAGTAAGTGAAGAGGATGTATTCAAAACATTTTCATGATAGCCGTCTTCGATACGAATGTCCTGATTGCGGCGCTCATCACTGAAGGGATCTGCTCGAAACTGCTGCACAGAGCCCGCGCAGGAGAGTTCGTTCTTGCCTCATGTCCGTTCATCATGAAAGAACTCCGGCGCATCCTCTCAAAGAAATTCCGCCTTGCAGACGCCGAAATTACCTCGGCAATGGAACCTGTCACTGAAGCGGTCGGTCGGATCATCGAGCATACCCTGAAGATCAAAGGCGTCTGCCGGGACGCTGATGACGATAATGTTCTTGCATGTGCATGTGCAGCGAAGGCTGATTATCTGGTGACAGGGGATGACGATCTTCTGATACTGAAGAGTTATCAGGGCGTCAGGATCATAACTCCAAGGGACTTTGAGGCGCTGTTTGTATAGCCCCCTGCTTCCGGCAGGGACAGCCCACGCCCGACAGCACAGAGGTTAAACTTATGAAAAAGAAATTCGATACAGTATATCAATTCAAAATTACTCTGAGGGATATAAAGCCTCCCATCTGGCGGCGAATACGCGTGCCTGCATCATATTCATTCTGGGACTTGCATGTGGCCATCCAGGACTCCATGGGGTGGACCGATTCACACCTGCACGAGTTTCAAATCAAGAACCCAAAGACCGGCCGCAAGATAAATATAGGCTTACCTGACGAAGATTTTGGCCGCAGGGTTTCCGAGGGATGGAAGAAAAATATAGCCGACTTTTTCAGCATGCAAAATCCAAAAGCAGAATATACGTATGATTTCGGGGATGACTGGCGACATGACATAGTGCTTGAAGAGATTCTGCCCCGGCAAAAGGACATTGATTATCCTCTGTGTATCGACGGTGCGCGCGCCTGTCCTCCTGAGGACTGCGGCGGCAGTCATGGATATGAAGATTTTCTTGAAATCATCATAGACCCGGATCATGAGGAACACGAGTCAGTGCTTGAATGGGTTGGCGGAGAGTTTCACCCTGAGCATTTTGATTGTACAGCGGTCATATTTGATGATCCAGCTGAACGGCTGGAAAACCTTGATGCGGATTTCTAAGAATAGAAGTCTCCGCCTCTTGGCATAAGTTCCTTACCCAACTTTGCAGCGCCCCTGTTTTTCCATTCGTCGGTCAGTTCCTCTCGGATAGCAATGCCACGCATTCTTTTTTCGACGATCCAGTCTTCAGGATAGCCTTTGAGCTTATAGAGCATTCTCGTTCTCTTGGTCGCAAGCTCCGGGTTCTCGATCTCCTGCACCCTCTCATAGCCGACTTTGGCAAGCCACCGCTTAAAGGGCTCGGCCTTGGGTGAGGGGATTGACTGGATAATGCGGAACATGCCTTCGGTATTGGCGCAGTCGGTTTCGTATTTTTTCCCGTCTGCGCTTTCCAATTTCAGTTGTATCCAAACTGGGGACAACTGAAGATCCAGAACCTCGCGCTGCTTAACCTTGCCCCAGTATTGCCTGGGCGTAGGACTATCCGTTAGTACGGCAATTACATCATCGACCGAAAACCACCACTCCTTGCTGTGCAGGGTCTTTCTGATCGCCTTGCCCTTCAACAGGGCGATATGATTATTCTGTTCTTTATCGCTCTTCATTTCTCCGAGAGTTTAACACTTTTTTTGAATTAACGACATGATATCTTTCACCCTTCTTGACGACGATATCCTCATGCTTCGGATTAAAGGGATGTAAAATCGTCATATCGCCGGGCTGGAAGTTATCACAGCCCGCTTCCCGCTTCCCGGCCATCACCTGGAAAATTATAGCACGTAGACAAAGTACTTATTTACGATTGCCTCCGGGATGTCCGATGAGCGCCTTCATTATTATGGGATTATACGGTCTTGTCACCGGGAAGAGGGCCAGAGGTTAAGAATATTATGTTTTTATCACGTTCGGAGGGGGTGGCACACGCAGAACCCGTATAACCCCTCGAAAAATTTGGCGGTCCCAACGGGAATCGAACCCGTGTTTTAGCCTTGAGAGGGCCACGTCCTAGACCGCTAGACGATGGGACCAAGTGGCTGGGGAGAGAGGATTCGAACCCCTATAAGCAGATCCAGAATCTGCCGTCTTGCCCTTGGACGACTCCCCAATAATCAATGATTTCAGCTGGTTATCAAGTTTTATACTATACCATAAACATAAAAAAACAGTCAATTTCAACTGTAACCGCGGCGGTCCATATGAAGGAAAAAAACGAAATGCCCGGGCCGGTTTGATGGCGATATGGTTCATCTTATTGATTTTTAAAAATAAAAGGTATATTTTAGAACTCATATCAAAACAAATATAAAAGCGGACCATGACGCAATCCGTCAAAGAATGAGGCAACATTAAACATCTCAGCATAAAATTCTTCTGGATACTCCTGTCGGGTGTTATCGTTTTTTTCGGGCTGCTGACCTTTCTTATAATCGAAAGGGAGAGGGAGATCATTATGAGCATCTACAGGGAAAAATCCCTGGAACAGGCCAACCTGATCTCGGAGGACCTCGTCTTCATGATGACCGAGGAAGACCCAACCTCCGTAATCAGGAATATCGATGCCTTCAACAAAAGCAGGGACGTCCGGATAGGGGTAGTCGGTTCTGACGGACGGCCCGCCTTCAAAACCAGCATCGAAATCCCGAAGGACATATTTTCGTCCCAGAAGGAGCAGACCCTTAAATCAGACGGTGAATTCATATTATATAAACCGCTTCTCAACGACAAGGTCTGCCACAAGTGCCACAGCCCTGCGGACCCTACGAGGGGCATGATCGTCATACGCACCTCCATGGCAAGGGCTGACGCCGATGTCAGGGCAACGGCAAAACGTGTCATCGTCTTTGGGTTTCTTCTGGGGCTGATGAGCGAGGGCTTCCTGCTGATAATACTGAGGAAGACCGTCCTCAAACCCCTCGATGCCCTCAACAAGGGTACCTCTTTCCTGCGCGCCGGGAAGCTCGACCACCGCATAGAAATAAAAAGCGACGACGAGTTCGGCGCCCTTGGACAGGCCTTCAATCATATGGCCTCGACGCTCGAAAAATCCCACGAACATCTTGAGCGGTCCGTAAAACAGAAGACGAACGAACTGCGGGTAATCGCGGAACTTTCCACGGAGGTCTTCCGGGGGGACCTTGACCTGAATAAAATCATAGAGCAGTTCCTTGAGGCGATAACGGGCAAGATGGGCTTCGGTTACGCCAGCCTCTGTTTTGTCGACAGAGAGACCGGCTCGCTTTCGAACGAATACAAAAAAGGCCTGGAGCGCGGCTTTTGTTCCATGGAGATCAACCTCGGGAGTGATCACCCCTTTGCAAGGGCCATTAATGAGGCGCGTCCGATGGTCAAAAAACCTTCCGAAATCGGGGCTCCGGAGTCTTACTCCAATACCATACTGGTGCCGTTACTCTCTCACCAGAGGAGGCGCTGCAGGGACGTAAACCAATGTGAACACCTGACGTGCCCAGCTTTTAACAGCGAGGAGGAAAGGTGCTGGCTCATGGAGTCCACACTATGCAGGAGCCCCCAGTCGGTCGAAGGCAGACATAAGATCTTCGGGTGCCTGCACTGTAACGTCTTCCCGGTGCTGGGCGTCCTGATAGTCGGTGTCCGGGACGGGGTCACGAGTTCATCCGTGCATTCGCTTCAGATCCTCTCCTCGGTAATAGCGTCCGCGGTCGAAAACAACCGGTTCATCGAAAACAAAAAAGGGGACATCGCAAATCTTATAACCCTGCATGACATATCCATAGAAAAATCGAGCCACTTGAGCATGCCGGAACTTACACGGGCGATAGTCGAATCCTCGACGGTCTTCGCGGGCATGCACACATCCGTTCTTTGGCTGGCGGAGGGGGAGGACCTCCGGATGGAAAGCATGTTCAGCGAGGCCGCGGGGAGCGATTCAGAGGCGAGGCCCTTCCCTTCATTGCTGCCGATCAGGGGGTCATTCCCCGGCCAGGCCATAGTCGAAAAAAGGGCCATAGAATCAACGAGGACCGAGTCTCTGGAGGAATTCCGCGCCCTCATAGACCGTCATGATTTCAGGTATGCCGTCGCGATCCCCTTGAAGTTCAAGGGATCGGTGTCCGGATGCCTCACCCTATTTAAAAAGAACGATTTCCTTATGACGGATTCACAGAAGGCCATCATGATGCTGTTTGCCAGCCAGTCGGCCGCCTCGATCAACAACTCAAAACTCTATTCAGCCCTCAGGAACGAAAAAGATTTCTCCGAGGCGATATTCAATTCGGCCTCCACCGGGATAATGGTCGTTGACCCATGGGGTTCGATACTTAAAATCAACAGTTCAGGCGCGGACATTCTCAACAGCGTGCCTGAGTCCGTCGTAGGAAGACGGCTGACCACCGTTTTGCCGGGGTCCGGCCCCATGCTGTATATGGACGGAGGATTAAGCAGGGAGATAACGATTATGATGCCGGACGGGGTCTCAATCCCTTTGGGCTACAGCACGTCAAAACTGCCTGACTCTTCGGGGCATGAGAGCGGATTAATCATACTGTTCAGGGACCTTTCCGAAATCAGGCGGCTCCAGTCCGAGATCAAAAAAAGAGAATATTTTGAAACCATGGGAAAGCTGATCGCAGGTGTCGCCCATGAGGTACGAAATCCGCTCTTTGGAATTTCCTCGATAGGCCAGCTGCTTGAGCGTGAACTCGATGAGCCCAGACACCAGACCCTTATCAGGGCGCTTCTGAAGGAATCCGGCCGCATGCAGCGACTCATCGAGGAACTCCTTTTATACACAAGGCCGTCCAAGCTTGTTCAGGCCGAGGTTGACCTCGGACATCTTTTGACCGACATGACAAGTTATGCCCGCGCGAAGAACCCAAACGTGACCTTGTCGGTAAACGTCCCCGATATCATGCTTTGGGCGGACAGGGACAAGATCACCCAGGTATTTTTGAACCTCATCAATAACGCGATCGACGCCGCTAAAACCACGGTCTCGATATCAGCAGCCATGTCGGAAAACGGGGTCGAAGTCCGGGTGACCGACGACGGTCCGGGAATAGCCGCTGACCATGTGACGAGGATTTTTGAACCTTTTTTTACCACAAAGCAGGGGGGCACCGGGCTCGGACTGCCGATAAGCAGGAAGATAATCGAAGACCATGGCGGAAGTATAGAGGTCCGGAGTCCGGAAGGCGGGGGCACTACGGTAATCATGACCCTGCCGTTTAAAGTGAACACGCCCCTTTAATCCCATTTTCAAGGGGACTTCCGCCTGCCGCCTGGCGTACCTCCTCACAAGGGTCTTTACGCATGCAGATCAGGGCCTGTCGCGCCCTCTCCATATCAAGAGATCGTATGGCCAGTGCGACCTCGACACGCACCTCAGGGTCTTCATCTTCCCAGAACTGAAGAAGGGCCATGTTTTCCCCTATCATCGACAGCACCTTGGCAAGCATTGCCCTGTGGCCTCCGGCAGTCCCCTTTAATTCATCCGTAATACTGCAGACGGCCTTCCTGCCTATAAGAATAAGCCCTTCAATCGCCTGTTCCTGAAGTTCGTCATCCCTGACCGCGTCGATCAGGCATGACAGACCCCTGATATCCTCGGACCAGCACAGGGCGGTAAAGGCGTGCCGCCTCATCTCGCCCTTTTGTGATTCGAAAATTCTCAGGAGCTGGGGGACGAGGCTGAGAAAGTATTCAGGTTGAGGTCTTACCCCTTCCCTCTCCGAGATGGTGACTATCGCGTCAAGCGCCAATTCGGCCAGTTCGTCGAATTCGAAGCACTTTGTGAGGTGCCTTATCGAGTCCCTGTTGCCGGCGCGCTTCAGGGCCGTTATCGACATCTCCGCGCATCCCTCCCTGCCGAGGCACTGAGAAAGAAGCGCCCTTCCTTCCTCTCCTCCTATCTCCCCGATGGCGTGTATTGCCGCCATAACCACCCACGGTTCGTCCTCCAGAGACGCCCTCAGCGCCGGGATGGCCGCCTCATCGCCCAACCCGCCTAGGGCCTCAGCCGAGGCAGTCCTTACATTGAGGTCGGGATCGCGGAGTGACTCCAGAAGAAGCGGCAGAGAGCCTTCATCGCGCATCTGATGGAGCACATTGACGGCGAAGAGTCTTACCTCATGGTCTTCGTCTTTCAATAAAGACCTCAGTGAAGGATAGGCCCTCCCGCGAAGCGCCGTGTATATTTCCATCGCGGTGTTTCTGAGGTCTGCGTCTTCATGGTTTCTGATGCATTCCTCAAGACATCCCACATATTCCTTCTCGGGACGTTTCGTAAGGTCGGAAATGCCCGTCCTTCGCGACCAGAAGTCCTGCCTTGCAAGATCACTGAGCAGCCTATGGATCCCGGTTTCCATCCCTGGTCAGGTCCCGATCTCTTTAATTTGCGGATAGTTCATGCGCCGCCTTTTCTCTTGGGGTTCTTCCTGTAAACAATCACGTCCCCCACATACTCAGGGACAAAGATGTCCGTCCTCAGGATGAGACTCTCGGAGGACCCCATAAACAGATAACCGGTATCGGAAAGCAGGGCGTGTAAGTTCCCTATTATCCGCGCGACCGCTTCATCGCTCATATAGATAAGCACATTCCTGCAGAAAATGACGTCCACCTCGCTAATCCCTTTATATACGCCGGGGTCCATGATATTTCCCTGTCTGAACTCCACATCTTCCCTGAGTGACTTCCTGAGCAGGAATTTGCCTCCCTGCGCGCTGAAATATTTATCGAGAAGTCCGGCGTCTCCGTTGATGTCCCTGAATGAATTACCGGTGTAGCAGGCCTCCCGCGCCTTCATTATCGCATTGCCGTCGAGGTCAATGCCCGTGATCCTGACGTCCCAGTCGGGCATAAAAAGCCCGCTCTCCTTAAGAAGGATGTTCAGGGAATATGCCTCTTCGCCGCTGGAGGACCCCAGTGACATTATGCTTACAGCGCGCTGCCCCGCCCGCTGCCGCCGACTTTTTACATCCTTAAGGACTTCTGAAAAAAGACTGAGCTGGGCCCTGTCACGAAAAAAATACGTCTCTTTATTGGTCAGGTGTGACGCCAGGACAAGAAGCTCCTTCCCGGAGAGGTCCGCAACTATGTAGTCATGGTAGCTCGTGTAAGAGGAAAGTCCCAGGATGCTGAGCCTGTGTGATATCCTGGCATGGACGGTCAGCCTCTTGTTGCCCTTGAGCACAATCCCGAATTCCCCTGTGACAAGGTCGCTCAAAAGCCTGAACTCGCGTTCGGTCATGACTTCATTTTTCGAGAAGCTCGTCATAGTCTATAGGCCGCCCTCACGATTAATTATTACCATTATTCAAACATCGGTGGCCCGGGCTAAGACGCAAAGCTTGACATACGCCTCGTCAAATACGTCTTTTTTGAGCAGGGCCTGCTCCACTTAGTCAGCCTTTTCCGGCAGACAGGAAAGGCGGTTTTTTTTCGAGGACCTGCTCTATCAGCTCATACAGCATCACAGGCTTGAACGGCTTCACAAGGTATCCCCATGCCCCAAACTTCAGGGCCCTCAGTGTGTCTTCCTCCCTTCCTTCAGTGCTGATTATGATGACCGGAATATTGCGATGGATATTCTCCTTCTTCAGTTTTTCGAGGAACTGTATGCCGTTCATTACAGGCATATTTATATCAAGCAGGATGAGGTCGAAATTGTTTTCCCTCGACAGGACATCGAGCGCCTCGAGCCCGTTCATCGCGTCCATGATCTTGCAGCCCTCATAACGGTTAAGCACAAGTCTGTACATTGAATGTATAAGATTCGAGTCGTCTACGATCAGTATTTTATTTAACATCGTATCTGCCCCCTTGTTTGGTTATGTCGCCGGACATGTCAGCTCCCCTTTTTCTGGGTAACCGGCACCGGGATGCCGAGCTGCGCGACCCTGGAAATAAGGTCGTCAATGTCAATCGGTTTCTCGTAATAGTAGTATGCCCCCCGGCGGTATGCGTCCTCTTTTATCTCATCCGACCCGTAAGCCGTCATGATGATGACCGACGTCTCGGGGCTCAGACTTTTGACGTAACTGAGCAGTTCAAGGCCCTCAATGCCGTACATCCCGCTGAGCCGTATATCGGCGATCACGAGGTCGAATGTGTACCGCGAGAGCGCCTCCTCAGCTTCCTCAATCCTGCTGCTTGTAATGACGGTAGTGTCCTTGTTGCCTAGTAGATGTGATAGAGTCAAAAGGATGGTTGGCTCATCATCGACGACCAAAATTTTTTTCACCCGGACCTCCTGATTTAGTTTCTATTTAATATAAGCTTTCGCAAGACCGATGCCAGTTTGACGGGACGGAATTGATATGGCCGCGGGGCCATAATATCCTATAGTTAAAGAATTATTTGACTGATTGTATTATCCGGGGAGCAGACGGCCACGCTTCGGTGACCGGATTTGATTCACCGCGTCCGGGAATCGGTCACTGCGGGCCTGAATACTTTAGCTTCTCATTAAGCGTGGAACGCGCAACCCCGAGGATCTGGGCGGCCCGCGTTCTGTTGCCTTCGGTGAGCGTAAGGACACGTTTGATATGCGCCTGTTCAACCTGAGCCAGGGTCATTATACTGTCTTCGTCCGTCACGGCGTCCTTCTGGGGAAGGATAAGACTATCGGCGGATATCATGCCCTCCCTGCAGAGGATCACGGCGCGCTCCATGACATTCCTCAGTTCCCGCACATTCCCTGGCCAGGGGTAGCAACAGAGGACTGAAACCGCGTCTTCGGAAATACCCGTTATCTCTTTTTTATTTAACATCCTCTTTATCTCTTCGAGGAGAAACTCCGCTATCATGGGGATATCCACGGACCTTTTCCTGAGAGGCTGAATCGCAAGGGGCATAACATTGAGCCTGTAGTACAGGTCTTCCCTGAAGACATTCTTTTTTACCAGCGCTTCGAGGTCTTTGTTTGTGGCGGCTATGATCCTTACATCCACCGCTATGTCCCTGGTGCCCCCCAGTCGTTTAAGCGACCTGGCTTCGAGGACCCTGAGTATTTTCGCCTGGACCCCCGGAGACATGTCCCCGATCTCGTCCAGGAAAAGGGTGCCGCCGTCGGCAAGTTCAAACAGGCCCTTTTTCGTCTTCTTTGCGTCGGTGAAGGCCCCTGCCTCATAGCCGAAAAGCTCGCTTTCGACGATATTCTCGGGCAGCGCGGCGCAATTGATCTCGACAAAAGGTTTGTCGCACCTGTTGCTGAGCGCATGTATATTGCGGGCGACAAGCTCCTTCCCTGTGCCCGTCTCCCCCTGTATAAGGACCGTCGTCAAAGGGTTCGCCGCCAGAAGTTTTATCATATGGATAAGCCCCTGGGTCTGTTTGCTTCTTCCTATAATCGGATAGCCGGATTCCCGGTGAAGGACCGCCTCCTGCCTTATCTGTTTTATCTTCAGACTTTTCTCGACAATGACCGACAGTTCACTGAGGTCTATGGGCTTCTGGAAAAAATACTCCGCCCCGAGTTTCATCGCATTCACCGCCGCGGCCACTTCGCCGTACCCTGTCATGATTATGACGGATATCTCAGGGTAGCCCTTCTTTATCTCCTGAAGGACTTCGATCCCGTAAACGTCGGGAAGTCTAAGGTCAAGGATTATCGTATCGGGGACCTCCCTCAGAGCAATGTCGATACCTCCCCTTCCGGTGGGAGAGTAAAGGACGGAATATCCGCTCCCTTCGAAAAAGGCCCTGAGACCCAGTGCTATACTTTCGTCGTCCTCTATTATAAGGATAAGGGGCTTATGCATTTTTTTTGTCTTTGCCGTCAAACAGGGTCTTTACTTCATCCATCAGGTCGTTGATGTCCTTGAACTGACGGTATACCGAGGCAAACCTGACGTAGGCGACTTTGTCCAGGTCCTTTAACTCCGCCATGATCTGCTCCCCTATCCAGGAGCTCTGCACTTCCTTTACCCCGAGGCCTATGAGTTTTTTCTCGATGGTTTCGACAATGCGGTCAAGACGGTCTGTCTCGATCGGCCTTTTTTTGCAGGCTATCAGCAGCCCGGACTTTATTTTCGACATGTCGAAGGGTTCCCTCCTGCCGTCTTTTTTTATGACCATCGGCACGACTTCTTCGACCCTTTCATACGATGTGAACCTCTCCCCGCAGCCGAGACATTCCCTCCGCCTCCGGATCGAGTCTCCTTCTTTGCTGGTCCTTGAGTCTATGACCCTGTCTTCAATATTTGCGCAAAAGGGGCATTTCATATGGGTCGAAGGGTCTTTGTCATTCCCGCAAGTGAGACGCGCCGGGAAGCCTTCCGGAAAGATCCCGGGCAAGCCGCAATGACGGGAATTCGGATCTGCGGCAAGAACAACTGGTTGTAATATTTATCAAGAAAAACCGGGGCGCTCAATGAAGTTACCGCCATCAGCGGTAAATCGGGAACCTGGAACAGAGGGACGCCACTTTTCCAGCGCACCCGCTTATTACCTGAGGGTCGGCGCCGCTGTCTATCACCGAGGCTATAAGGTCGGCTATCAGGACCATCTCCTCGTTTCCCATGCGGCGTGTCGTAACGCAGGGGGTGCCGAGACGTATCCCGCTGGTCACCGCCGGAGGGCGCTCGTCGTAAGGGACGGCATTTTTGTTGACGGTTATCCCGGCCTTGTCCAGCGCCTCTTCGGCGTCCTTGCCGGTCATGCCCTTGTTGGTAAGGTTTACCAGCATAAGATGGTTGTCCGTTCCGCCCGATATGATGCTGAAGCCGTGCTTCATAAGCCCCCCGGCAAGGGTCCGGGCATTATCCACTACACCTTTTTGGTAGGTGCGGAAATCATCAGAAAGGGCCTCTTTAAAGGCCACGGCCTTGGCCGCGACCACATGCACCAGGGGGCCGCCCTGTATGCCGGGGAATATCATCTTGTCAACCGCCTTGCCATACTCCGCCCTGCACATTATCATCCCACCGCGGGGCCCGCGGAGGGTCTTGTGTGTCGTAGAGGTCACAAAATCAGCGTAGGGGACCGGGGACGGATGAAGTCCCGCGGCCACAAGCCCGGCGATATGGGCTATGTCCGCCATAAGGAATGCCCCCGCTTCCTTTGCAATATCCGAAAACTCCCTGAAGTCGATAGTCCTCGAGTAGGCGCTTGCGCCGACAACTATCATTTTAGGGCGGTGCTCCCGCGCGAGCTTTCTTACCTCGTCAAAATCGATATAGCCTTCTTTATTGACTCCGTAAGGAATATTATGATAGAGCATGCCCGAGAAGTTGACGCCGGCCCCGTGCGTGAGATGGCCGCCGTGGCTCAGACTCATCCCGAGGATCCTGTCACCGGGTTTCAGCATCGCAAAGTAAACGGCCATATTTGCCTGGGACCCCGAGTGCGGCTGCACATTGACATGCTCGGCCCCGAAAATAGCCTTTGCCCGCTCGATGGCCAGGGTCTCGACGACGTCCGCGTACTCGCAGCCTCCGTAATACCGCCTGCCGGGATATCCCTCGGCATACTTATTCGTAAATATCGACCCCTGGGCCTCGAGCACCGACCGGCTCACATAATTTTCAGAAGCTATCAGAAGAAGCTTTTCGTGCTCCCTGTCTTTTTCTTTCCTGATCGCCTCGAAGACGTCCCTGTCAACTGTTTCAAGCCTGTCAGCATCCATGTTTTGTTAATTTTTCCTCTATCTTTTTTATTTTGTCCAATCTCATGAGATGTCTCGCCCCGTCAAAGGAGGTGGTCATCCATACCCTCACAATTTCCGCTGCGAGGTCCTTCCCGATAATGCGGCCTCCCATGACCAGGATATTGGCGTCATTATGCATGCGGCTCATCCTCGCGCAGAAGAGCTCATTACATAGGGCCGCCCTCACGTTCGGGAACTTATTGGCAACCATCGACATCCCCACCCCCGTCCCGCATATAAGGATGCCCCTTTCGATACTTCCCGCGGATACAAGCCCGGATACTTTTTCCCCAAAATCAGGATAATCAACGGATTCCGTGCCGTTGGTCCCGCAGTCCACTATATCGGCCTGCAGGTTCTTCAACAGCTCTTTTATTTCTTCCTTGAGTCCGAATCCGGCGTGATCGCTGCCGATAGCTACCTTCACAATTATGGCCCTTTCCGGGGCAGCCCCCTTCAGCTGAACTGATTACGCGGAAGGGCCCCCTCTCTGTGTTAAGACATTATATTATCCGAGAAAATATGGGTAAGTCAAGAAAGAGACCGGCCCCGGAGTATGCCCGACAGGGCCCTGCGGGGCTGAATTCAGGGGGGCGGCGTGCGCCCCGCGTTAACCATGGATAAACTTAATGACTTGTCTTTGCCCCTATTGTTTGATATATATCTGGTATACAGCGCAGTTTATAAAACGCTCAAAGGAGAATTGCCATGAAGATTGAACTTGAGGGCTCGCTTCTTACCATGACACCGGAAAACGACAGAGAAAAGTCGGAATTGAACCAGCTCTGGACTATCATAATCGGATGTGTCCAGGAGGGGAAGAAGCTCGTCCCGGTCGGACAGTATATTCCGGGGATAAAAGAGACCGCGGTATTTAATATAGAATAGCAGAGTCTCTGTACCAAGAGTTTTTTTGTTCGTCATTCCCCGACCCTGGTCGCCTGCGGCGCCGCCAGAGGCGGGTAAACTTGATCGGGGAATCCGGTGTTCATACGGGAAGCCTGTGTTTATCTTTTTTAGTGATGTCAAGCATATGCTCTCCGATAAAATGATCGTCCGCCGGCTTCACGCGGACCATATACTCCGGGCCGCCTGTCCCGGATACCAACACGTCGGCTTCCGGCAGTCCCCTGGCATCTGAATACCTGGCGCAGAGGGAGGCCGCCTCCAGCAGGTCTTTTTCCCGCGGCGCCCCGGCCATCATCGCAACCGGGCTCCCAACCCCGGGCACCCTCATATGGATTGTATCGCCGGCTATAAGCCCTGCAATCCGCTCGTTTTCAGCTCTGTCCCTTCCGATGATGACCTTGCAGTGATTATTCAGCCTGAAATGCCGTCCCAGCCTAAGCAGATGAAAATCGGCAAGCGTGGGCGACGGGTCGTGGTCGAGGAGTTCCCGGAGTCTGAAGGAATAATTCGGTTCCGTAAGCAGACAGCCTCCCGCGGGGGCCGGATAATCCGTGAGGCCGTACTCCGATGCGAGCGCCATCTGCGGCTTCCGTGACCTTCCGCTGAAGCCCAGCAGCAGTTCCCTGTCGACAAGGCCCTGTTCTTCGGCAAGTGTCGGTTTCATGAGTTTTGCGCTGAGAGGTCTCAACACCAGGCCCCGCAGCCCGGCCTCCCGGTCTATGATGTTCAGGGCGTCCCGCCTCTGACTCATGGGTCTCTGCCCGATCACCTCTCCGGTAATGATAAACGATGAGTCGGTCATCTGCATAAAGTCACGGGCCTCTTTAAGCATCAGAATCCGGCAGTCCATGCAGGGGTTCATGTTCTTGCCATGACCGAATTTGGGGTTCTTCACGATCTCGATGAATTTCTCCGACAGATGGCTTAATTTCACCTCAAAGCCGAACTTCAGAGCGGCGGAAAACGGGTCCTTTGAACATGACGACCTGTCGGAAATATCGCACCCGAAGTGGTTCAGAAATGTGACGGCCCTGACCTCGATACCCTGCCTCATCACAGCGAGGACCGCAAGGGTGCTGTCAAGACCCCCTGAGTATAGTGCTACAGCCCTTGTCCTGCTCATGAAAAAGACTGGATTATCTGTCCGGATGTCGCGACGGCCGTGCCCACCTCGGCCACAACCACGCCGGCCGCATGGTTGGCCAAAACAGAGGCCTCCTCCATGGACGCGCCGGCCGCATGGGCGACAGTAAAGGCTGCGATGACCGTGTCCCCGGCCCCTGTAACGTCAAAGACCTTTCTCGCCACTGTTGGGATATGTATCACCGAGTCATCCTGGAACAGACTCATTCCCTGCTCACCGCGCGTTATCAGCACCGCTTTGCATTTGAGGCGCCGCAGAAGCCTCCTGCCGGCCTTTTCCAGGCTGGCATCGTCGGTGATCTCCACCCCCGAGCCGCTCGATGCCTCGATAACGTTCGGGGTTATAAGCGCCACCCCCTTATAGAAATCGAAATGCCCGATCTTGGGGTCAACGGCCACAAAAACGTCCAGCGCCCTGGCTTTTCTTGCGATATTCCTTACCAGTTCCTGCGTGATCATCCCTTTGTTATAGTCGGATATGATGACCGCATCCATGGCGGAGAAATTCGAGTCGATATACCGGCCGATCTCTCTTAGGACCCTGCTGCCGAGAGGATTTTTGTCCTCCCTGTCGAACCTTACGACCTGCTGGTTATGGGCAATAACCCTTGTTTTAACCGTTGTCGGGCGCGCCTCATTAAATACGCCCCCGCAGTTGACCCCCTCCTGTTGCAGCATCGCCACAAGGGCCTCCCCCGCCCTGTCTTTTCCGGCAACTCCGACTAAGGTGGCCCTGCCGCCCATGGCCATCACGTTATGCGCGACATTCGCCGCTCCGCCCGTCATAAAAGTCTCCCTGATCACATCGACAACAGGTACCGGCGCCTCAGGGGATATCCTTTCGACCCTGCCCCAGATATAATGGTCCAGGATAAGATCGCCTATGACCAGGATGTTCTTGCCCTTGAACCTTTTTATGATATTTTTATAGTTATGCATTTTTATAATATAACGTGCGGACCGCCGGATTTGAAAGAAAAAAAAGGCGGGTCTTGCGACCCGCCTTTTTCGGTGCTATTAAGCGTTTATTAGAAGCTGAGGGTAATTGCGTGCCTCAGTGCCAATACAGCCTTCTTTGCTCCTGCTGCTATGAAGCCCTGATCTTCGTAGAACTTGCCGGTCTTGAAATAGCCTGCATCGACCTGATAAGCAAGGTTCTTTGCGAGCGCATACTTCGCCTTGGCGTCAACTTCCCAGCCTGCGTTCTTTGAACCGGCAGGGACCTTGGTAGCCCTGAAGAAATAGAGATCCGCTGAAAGGTCGAGACCCTTCATCGCGGTGTAGTCAGCGCCTACGTTGAAATAGGTGGTGTTTGCCACGCCTGCCGCATGACCGTCGGAGGGTGTTGCTGCATTAAGGCCGCTCTGGTTGAGAGCTGCGGTCCTGTGCTGATACTCATAGATAAAGCTGTAGTTCTGGATGTTGCCTGCGAAGGCAACGAATTCTTTCAGCTTTGTGTCGCCGCTGTTGGCATCGCCGCTACCATAGATGACGGAAGCCCTGAGGTTAGCGGGGTCCATCTTGTAGTTGCCCATGACGCTGAATGCATAGCCTGAGAACTTGTTTGAGCCAACCTTGCCGAACTGGAAGTCAGCGGCTGCCTTGTAACCAAAGCCGGCCACCTTGCCGTCAGCATGAAGGCCGAGGTTCTGCAGGGTGAGTTTCATGTCATCGTTGTTGAGGTATGTGTAGTTGGCGCCAAGGTTGGTATTGGCATCCATCTTGTAGGTCACGAGGCCGACATATGCATCGAGATCGTTGGTGTTGTCTGTAATGCTTGCTTCCATACCCTTAAAGGTGAGCAGTCCGATATGGATTTCCTTTGTGGGGTCCATATAGAACACAACTGCATCGTCGCCGTACTGGGTATTGTCGAAGAACTGACCATAGGAGAGCTTCAGAGGCATATGACCGACCTTAACGCCGGAGTTGAAGCCCAGGAGGCCTGTGCCTGAATAGTTGATCCATGCCTGGAGGATATCAAGATATGCCGCCGGCTTTGCGTTCGAGCCGCCTGCACCTGCGCTGCCAACACCCGCTCCTGCCCATGCAGTGCTTGCGTTGCCGAATTTGTACTTGTCGCCGTCCGTGCCGCTATGAGTTTCGACCTGCACGAAGCCTGTTACGCCAGGGGCCACGTTTGCATCCACACTCAGCCTGACCCTCTCATCGTACCATGCTGACGACTGCGTCTCTTTTCCGAGGCCGCCCGCAATGTTATCCCTGTACCAGCCCCTGGTCCTGACCTCACCGCCAAGTGTGATCAGTGTTGAACCTTTCGCTACCATCGCTGTGGTTTCAGCCGGAATCTCAGCGTGAATAGCGAAAGCGCTTGCTGCAAAACTCATGACAAACATTGCGCCCAGAATAATCGTTAATAATTTCTTCAATGTACTGTCCCTCCTTCTTTAAAGGTAGAGGTTAAAAATCAGTGAGGGCTTTTTAAATTTGCCGACATCCGATTCCTAACATATTATTTTGTCCGCCAAAGGCGGAGTTTTTAGAATAAACCTTTACATAAACCTGATACATACAACCTGATCGACCTTCTTATCACCTCCCTGTAAAAAGTTCTGCCTCCCTCGGAAACAGTGGTCAACTAATATAGTATTAGCTACATTTGCCTTGTTAATTTGCAAGATTTATATCATTTCGACGCCTGTTTTGTCAAGATTAATTAATATCGGCGCAGGCCTCAGCCGGGCACTTCTGTTTTTTTATGATATTTAGTCGTATTGATCATTGCAAAAACAGGGCCAATCCGTGAATTGTCCGCAAAATAATTGTTTTACCTAAATAAAACAACATGTTAGATACGTATCGGCGCCCCCTTGAATTATTAACGAAATATAATAATTGTATCTATTTTTCAACAGTCATCGTGAAATTATAGGACAGTGCCGATCGTCGCGGTATAATTTGCCGCACGTCAATGATAGTGTCTTTATGTTAAAATTATCAACATGTTCAAAATTATCCACAGGTCCGTCCTCAAAGAACTGTTTGTTACTTTTTTTTTAATGCTGGCGTTTCTTAATTCCATTTTAATGATGGAGAAAATTCTGAAGCTGAGCCGGGCCTTATCGGGGATTGGATCGACCCTTTGTGACATGGCCCGGATCATCCTCTACCTCCAGCCCCAGCTCATGACCCTTACCATCCCGATGGCCCTTCTCCTTGCCCCCATTGTGGTATATGGAAGGATGACCGTGGACAACGAAATAGTCATCCTCAGGGCCAGCGGCATGAGTTTCTGGCGCATAACGCTTCCGGTGACGGTCCTTTCGGTCGTCGGCTTCCTGGCCTGCGCGGCCTTCAGTCTGTATCTCGGCCCAAAAAGCAGCTTTAAACTGAGGACCGAGGTCGCAAGAATTGTGTCTGTCAGGGCGGCCCTCGCTATCGAGGCAGGCGCCTTCAACACCTCGCTGAAAGACCTCGTCGTACTGGTAAAGGGGAAAACAGCGGAGAACCTTCTTCAGGACATCTTTATTTATGACAGCAGAGACAAGGCGGAACCAAAGACTCTCATGGCCAAAGAGGGCAGGATCGTCATGGAAGACGACTTTACACTTGGGCTTCACCTCAGCAACGGATATATAAACGTCATCAGGGGAAAGGACCTGATCGAGATTTTTTTCGAAAAATACAGGTTCACCATGGATATCAACACAGGGATGCCTTCCTTAAAGAAAATCGAACTTATGCCGGGTGAACTTTTCGACAGGATCAGGCAGGCCAAAGACAGGAAGGAGACCGTTTCCCTGCAGCTGGAACTCCACCGCAGGTTCTCGATACCGCTGGTATGCCTTCTGCTTGGCCTTCTTGCCCCCCCTCTGGCCTTTATGTCGGGCAAATCCGGAAGGCTTCTGGGACTTTCAACCGGCCTGATGGTATTTACCTCATATTATGTCTTTCAGATATATTTCGAGAACCTCGCCCTCAACGCGCACATACCCCATTATGCCGGGGGGTGGATGGCCACCGCGCTTTTTGGTTTTCTCGGCGGACTGATGCACCGGAGAGAAAATTCACGATGAAGATGCTGCGGCGTCTTTATCTCGGCGAATTCTTCAGGCTTTTCCTGCTGATCGTACTGGGGCTCTCGGGCATCTTCAGTCTTGTCGACCTGATGGGCAAGATCCAGTCGTTTCTTCCCGAGAAGTCCACCGCGACTTCCCTGCTTCTTTACTGCCTGTATAATGTGCCGAAATATCTCGTATATCTGCTCCCCATGTCTCTTCTGATCTCCGGAATGTTCACGTTCAGTCAGGCCGGCCGGAGGAAGGAGATCACCGCTATCAAGGCCGCCGGGGGGAGATTGCGGTCGCTTTTTTATCCTTTTATCTGGGCAGGCGTTCTGATGGGCCTCTTTGCCTTCGGGGTCGGAGAAATAATCGCGCCCGAGGCTTCAAAGAGGGCGGTTGACCTCAAAAACGACCTTGCCAGCAACACGAGGAAGACAACCTTTGACGGCGGTATGCTGTGGCTTAGGGGAATCGACGGCTCTCCGGTGAGAATCGATATATATATCGCGGAAAAAAAGATGGCCGGCGGCGTAAGCATCTTTGTTTTGGGGAAAGACTTCCTTAAAGAAAGGATCACGGCCGGCAGGGCCTTCTGGGACGGAAGCGCCTGGCTTCTCGAAGACGTGACCAGATACAACGCTGAATCGGGTGAAATATCGAGGCTGAAACAAATGAGATATGACAACCTCGAGTCCCCTGAACTGTTCGCAAGGGAGATCAAAACGACCGACGAAATGGACATCTCGGAACTTTACCATTACATGCAGCGCCTGAAAAATGCGGGGTTCAGGAATATAAAGCTCGCGGTGGACATAAATTCAAAGATATCATTCCCGCTCATCAATATATTTATGATGATGCTCGGGATTTCTCTTCCCCTGAGGATCGGGACCGGCGGGGGGATGCTGAGCGCCGGGCTTGGGCTTATCATAAGCCTTATTTATGGATTCGGCTACACTTTTTTCCTTTCTCTGGGTTATGCCGGCATATTCCACCCGCTTTTTGCGGCCTGGTTAATGCCGGTGATATTCAGTGTCATTTCCGTATATCTGTTTATGAAAATACCGGAGTGACCCACCCCTGCCCCTCCCAAGAGGGGACCTAAAACAGCCAAAATCCTCCGGGCAGGGAACTCTGATTAATTCCCCTCCCGGGAGGGGTGAAGGGGTGGGTTCAATCCCGCGACTGACTTTCTTGCTTCCTCTATATAACGCGCCACTACAGCGCCGTACAGGCCCCTGAGTCTGGCTGCCGTCATGCCCGCGGCATACTTCCTGTCCTCAATTTCCGACACCGGCATGACCTCGGCGGTGGTATTCGAGAAAAAGACCTCGTCCGCCCTGAAAATATCGTCCGGCCTGAACAGCCCCTCTTTTACTTCCATCCCGGACTCTTTGGCCAGACCAATTACGATATCTCTCGTGATCCCATCCAGTATTCCGGCGTCAACGGAAGGGGTGCAGAGCGTCCCGCCCCCGACGAAGAAAATATTACAGACGGTGCCTTCCGTAATCATGCCGTCGGAGTTGAGCATTATGGCTTCATAGGCGCCCCGTTCTTTAGCCTCTGCCTTGGCAAGGACATTATTTAAAAAATTAAGGGATTTTATCTTCGGGTTTATCGACTTGATGTTGTTTCTGACGATCCCGGATATGACCAGCCTGACCCCGTCTTTGTAATAGGCCTCGGGGTATGCATGAAATTTCTCGGTGATGATCACCAGTGTCGGCGCACCGCAGAGCCCCGGGTCGAGTCCTATGGGGCCCTTGCCTCTGGAGACCGTGACCCTTATATAGGCGTCTGAAAGACCATTGGCCCGGAGCGTCCGGAAGACCGCGTCGACAATCTTCCGCCTCGGGGGGACGGCCAGTTTTATCAACGAGGCCGACCGCTCAAGCCTTTTCATATGCTCGTCTATCATGAAGACAACGCCGCCATACGCGCGCATCGTCTCATAGATACCGTCACCATAGAGGAACCCATGATCATAGACCGATACCAGGGCCTCGGACTCATCAACGAGCCGGTCGTCGAGATAGATCAACATTGTTTATTCTGCGGCGTTTTATTGAAATTATGCAAACAGCGGCGCAGGGTGTCCCGGCCCCTGTGCCGCATGTTATTAAGCGGCTCAGAATAGGATCGATGGTCCGGCAGTCCCGCCGTGACTGGTCACCCTGAGTTTGTCGAAAGGTCGAGATGACTAAAGACATATGACCGTGAGAGCTATTAGGCTGTTACTATGTGTTATTCTGGATCATGGAAATAATCGCGGATAAAAGACCACTGGGCCATCTTTGCCTTGTGCTCCACGCCCATCTGCCCTTTGTCAGGGACCCTGACCAGGAGCACCACCTCGAAGAAAGCTGGCTGTATGAGGCGATGACCGAATCGTACATGCCGTTGCTTCATACATTCGAGGACCTTCTTAACGACGGGGTCGACTTCAGAATCACGGTCTCCCTTTCTCCTCCCCTTCTTTCGATGTTCAGGGACGACCTGCTTCAGAGAAGATATTCGGACTATCTCGTCCGCCTTGAAAATCTCGCCGACAGGGAGATCACAAGGAACCGCAATGACAGTCATTCAGAGGCCCTTGCCAGGATGTACAAAGAAAAAATCCGCCTCACGTCAGACCGGTATAACAATTTATACAGACGGGACCTGGTGTCGGCCTTCAGGTCTCTGGCGGATTCAGGACATGTGGAACTCATCACCAGTTCCGCGACGCATGCGTACCTTCCTTCTCTTCTTTCCGAACCTGCCTCCCTCAGGGCACAGCTGACCATCGGCAGGGATTATTTCAAAGAGGCGACCGGCCTCGCGGCAGGAGGCATGTGGCTCCCCGAGTGCGGCTTCTCTCCGGAGATGGACCCGCTCATAAGGGATGCGGGCGTTAAATTCTTTTTTGTCGAAAGTCATGGGCTTGTCGCAGGCGCCCCAAAACCGCGCTTCAGCATATATGCGCCGGCCAAAACGCCGTCGGGCGCCATGGTTTTTGCGAGGGACGTGGATTCGTCATCCCAGGTATGGAGTTCCGTTAAAGGCTATCCGGGGGACCCTGACTACAGGGATTTTTACAGGGACGCGGGGTTTGATATCGGATTTGAGGGCCTCAGGGAATTTCTGCCTCACGGTATCAGGACATTTACAGGATTGAAATACTACAGGATCACCGGCATGTCGGGAGAGAAACTGCCGTACATACCGGAGGCCGCCATTAAAAAAGCCGAAGAACATGCCGGCGATTTTCTCAGGAAGAAAGAGGCCCAGGTCGCCGCTCTTGGCGGCCGCCTGGGGATAAGGCCTTTGATCACCGCGGCATATGACGCCGAGCTTTTCGGTCACTGGTGGTTTGAAGGGCCCCATTGGTTGAGGACCTTCCTCATCAACTTATCAGGGCCTTCCGGGAGGTCCATAAGGCCGGTAACGCCCTCGGAATATATGTCCGAACACACGGCGATGGAAACAGTCATGCCCTCGATGTCGAGCTGGGGTAAAAAGGGCTATGGGGCCACATGGATCGACGAAAGCAATGACTGGATGTACAGGCGCCTTATCAGCGCCTCAGGTCTCATGTCCGGGGCCTCAGCGGACAATATGAGCGCGTCAGGTCTCAAAAGAAGGGCCCTCAATCAGGCGGCCAGGGAGCTGCTTCTCGCCCAGTCGAGCGACTGGGCGTTTATGATAAATTCGGGAAGCGCCGCGGAGTTCGCGAAAAACAGGTTCATCGAACATACAGGAAATTTTTTTTACCTTCAGAGCGCGATCAAAAACGATACGATAGACGCGGCAAAGGTGGGGAGGCTGGAAGATAAAGACAATATTTTCCAGACCCTGGATTTCAGGACCTTCTGCGGACGGTCATGACGCCGTTAAGTCAGCAGTTTGCTGAAAGGATATGACCTGAGATACGTAAGAAATTCATCCACGGAATGGGATGAAACTGAATTTTTATTCACTATAAGCGAAAAATCCCTTAGTACCTTCTCCTCTTTTATCCGAAGCAGCTGAAGTGTCCCGTATTTGAGCTCTTTGCGGACCGCCCACCTGGAGAGGATCGAGACGCCGAGGCCGTTTTCGACCGCCTCTTTGATGGCCTCGGTGCTGCCGAGCACCATGGATATCCTCATATTGTTGGGCGCTATCCCATACCTGGCCAGGAACATCTCGATCATCTGTCTTGTGCCGGACCCTCCCTCTCTGAGAATGAAGGGTTCTTTCGTCAGTTCACTTATGGGGATGTCCTTCTTCTTTGCCCAGGGATGATGCGACGGGACAACAAGCAGCAGCTCGTCGGGTATCAGCCTCTCCACTATCATCTTCTGCCTGGTGACCTCTCCCTCTACAAGCCCGATGTCGATGCTTCCGGAGTTAAGAAGATCGACCACTCTTTTTGTATTTCCGACCAGGAGGTGTATCTTGATCTTGAGGTGAGTTTTTTTGAAATCCGTTATCACCCCGGGCAGAAGGTAGTTACCGATGGTCGAGCTGGCGCCTATGCTTATGCTGCCCTTTACGAGCCCCGTTATCTCTCCTATGACCTTTTCGACGTTTACGTATAAGGCGAGTATTTCCTTTGCATACTTGTAAAGGACCTCGCCCGCGGGCGTAAGGGTCACTGTGCTGCTTGACCTGTCGAAGAGTTTCGTTTCGTAAATCTCCTCAAGCGCCTGCACCTGAAGGCTTACCGCAGGCTGCGTCAGATGAATAATTTCAGACGTTTTCGAAAAACTCTTGGTCTCTGCTACCGTACAAAAAACCTTCAGTTTATGGTCTTCCATACTCTCCTTCCGAAAACAGTTTTTTTTAAAAGCCGAAGCAGTCCATAAGCCGAGTTCTGTCTGCCGGTTGACCGGCTGCGGTCATTCATCTACGCCCTGACCTTGCGGTCAGGGTCATGCGGCCTTACCCGTTCCGCCTCCCCGCTTTGGCGGGGATTAGAAGGGGCCCCTCTCAGGGCGGAACCTATTTGGCCTTGCTCCAGGCGGGGTTTACCAAGCTGCCCCGGTCACCCGGGACACTGGTGAGCTCTTACCTGTCCGGGACATTAAGTCCCGGGCCTCGCCGCAGCGAGCACCTTTTCACCCTTTCCCCAAACTTCGGGGTGGTTTCCCTTTCTGTGGCACTTTCCTTCTCCCGACGCGCGGAAGACTCCGTGTTACGGAGCGCCTTGCCCTGTGGAGCTCGGACTTTCCTCCCGGCAAGGGCATATGCCCTTAGATCATAGATCTCCCCGCTGCCGGGGGCTGGGCGACCACCTGTTCTGCTTCGGCAGCCTATAAAAAATTTAAATTATTATATAATATTTTCTTTAATAATGGAAGGGGAAAAACCAGCGGGGGGTAACCCTTCAGTTACAGGGCTCAAACCCACCCAAGACTTAAGGGTTACACCGGGGGAAAGGGGGGGAGCAGACCGTTACTCCCCGGAGCAGTACAGAATGCGATGACATTGAGGGCACTGTATGAGTTCCTCATTCTTCCGGACCTCCGCGAACAACTGGGGCGGCATGTTCATATTGCATCCCCCGCATACCTCATTTCCCGCCATCGCAACGGCAATGCCGCTTCCTGACCTTAAAAGACCCATATAGAGCTTATACACGTCAGGGTCTATCGAGGCCGTAATGGCGGACCTTTCCCCGTTTAACGCCGCAAGTTCTTTCTCGTACCGGACCACTTCAATGTCGAGTTCTTTTTTAATGGCATCGAGCCTGTCCATCTCGGCCCTGACCTTTTCTTCCCTGGCGCTCTGGAGCTTTCCCAGATTATCGGCCTCATCCATCAGCAGCAGAATTTCTTCCTCGATGACGGAGATCTCTTTTTCGAAAGACTCTATCTCCCTGAGGTGTGCCTGATACTCCTTGTTGGTCTTGATGTCATTCGTGCGGGACTTCATCTTCTTTATCTTTTCATTGATGTCCTCGAGCCTTCTTTCTTTCTCGAGTTTCTTCTTCCCCAGCAGGTCTTTTTTCTGCTTCATCCCTTCCAGTTCCAGTCTGGCGAGCTTCAGGGGTTCATCAACTTCAAAGATGCGGGCGGGCACCTTTTCTATAAAATGCCTTTTTTTGAGAATACGGGTATCGATTTCCTGCAGTTTTACAAGATTATTCAGCAGTTCCTTCACCAAACCTCCAAAGAAGTGGTGGGCCCACCAGGACTCGAACCTGGGACCAACCGGTTATGAGCCGGTAGCTCTACCAACTGAGCTATGGGCCCTCTGAAAATTACGGGCATCAAAGACCTTTCAGCAGGGACATGATCGCTGAAATAAAGCAAACTTCTTAAAGAACGGTTTTTTACTATAAACCTGTTAACCCATTAAGTCAAGATTATCATTTCAAACACGATTTCTACGTGAGGCAACGGGGATTTCTCGTCTCTATATTTTATCCGACTTTGGTGGCCACTTTGTCCATCTTACATCACCCGACCTACGGCACGATTTTATTCCGGTAGTTTCTTGTCCGTGACTTTGTCGAATCTCATCGCAATTTGATCTTCTTTTTGAATGGCGTCTTCCAGTTCATCAGGAATAAGTAAATCTTTTGTGACATGTAAATTCATTTTATAAAGATGGCATCGACCCGGCTCTTTTTCTGAGCGATCAATGAATTCAGATAGCTCCTTCCCTTCACCGATTAGATCATATGCTATCTTATTTTGAATATTTCTATGAACAATAAAGGTATAGCCAAGCCCCACTAATTTTAATTTCGCTAATCCCTTCTTCTTAAGTTCAATTAGTTCGCGCAAGTCTTCTGAATTCACTGGCAACTCCTTTCGTAAAACAATTTGATTTTGTTTTTTTTGGATCGCTGAGACTTTAACCGTTAACTCGCTAA
Source organism: Nitrospirota bacterium (assembly GCA_016215155.1). Lineage (GTDB taxonomy): Bacteria > Nitrospirota > Thermodesulfovibrionia > Thermodesulfovibrionales > UBA6898 > PALSA-1316. The sequence goes on along the minus strand of JACRLQ010000075.1, from coordinate 765 downwards.
TTTTATCATATAGTTTATTAGGATCGTAAGGTTTTTGTAAAAAATCATCCATGCCGGCTTCTACGTATTTATCGGCAGCCATTGAATTTCCTGTCAATGCCATAATGGGTAGATATTTCATTTCGTGGCGGATAATTTTTACAGCTTCAAAGCCATTCATGATGGGCATATCAATGTCCATTAGACAAAGGTCATATTCTCCTTCATTTGTTTTCGCTAGTTCAATAGCCTGCCTGCCATCCGGCGCAATGTCAAAGGCAAAGTCCCAATAGTTCATTAACATTTTGATTAGCTTTTGCTGGGTTTGATCGTCTTCTGCAATTAATATTTTCATTGGTCCCCTCCGTCAATTCTATTTTCACATGACCCGGTAATTAGCGCCCACCACCCGGCAAACAGGCTGCTCAAGGGCTGACCCCAATTGATCAGATTAAGATGCCCCGCCATATCGGCAGACTTCTCCGGATAGTGTCAAGTATTTTTCTGATCACTCACCATGGCGAAATAGCAAATATGCACTCATACAGACCAACTTGCCCTTACTTAATAACAATATTTTCGACAGCAAGCGTCCCTTGGTCGATTACCAGGGCACCCGAAATGGAGGTGGTTGAAACCACATTGGAAAAATCGCAATTATATCCTCCCTTCAGCGTAACCGATATGTTTCGGTTGACAGAAAGGGTTTCAGCAAAATCCACTTCAGGACTCTCAATAGTGTCCCCTTCAACCATGGCGTCATAGGCGACTTGAAGGGTTGGATAC
>JACRLQ010000074.1 GCA_016215155.1 Nitrospirota bacterium | reverse complement strand
TTTCTCATGTTAGTCACCTGAATTCAAGCAGTTATTAAGCATTAATCCGCTGCCCCCGGCAAAATACCATTTCCATCATGCCGGCAGACAGCCTGCGTCATTCGCAACTCTCTGATTTAATATTGATCTTCCCGGCAATATAACAGGGCAATTTTTGACGGTTATCGAAAAAAGACCGCGGATTAATGGCGAGACAGGCAGAGGACAAAAAAATCCCTCTGTCGCCTTCGACTTTGAAAACCCTTCCAACTTCCCCGTTCACTCCACGACCTCCAAAAAGAACTTTCGGTACTATATCAATCCGGTTCTTCCGGCGTCAATATAAAAATGACTCGGTGCTCGCTCATTTCGATTACCGGCAAAACAACCTTTTTATTATCCTCACGGTAAACGGAAAACATGTTTATTGAGCCATGTTTTTTGCCCTATCGGGTAACCCCTATATCCACTCTATCTCGACCTCTTTTTCAAGTTGTTTAAACTCCGGGTCTCCTGTAATGATGGCGGCCTTTTCCCTGACGGCGGTGGCGGCGGCGAAGCAATCGGCGAAGGAAAGGGAATGGCGGCTTTTAATTTTTGCGGCCTCTGTGACCAGCTCAAAATCGTTTGCTATGAATTCAACCGGCAGCAATAAAAAGGTCTCCCAGAATTTATTGAAATCCCGCGTCAGGTTTTTCTTTCTCACCTGATAATAGACTTCGCCCGCATTGATCTGGTTCATATACAGAAGCCTCTTGCCTGACTCCGCTTCTTTCAACCTTTCGACGACGACCTGAAAATTCTTCTCCTTTTTCAGATAGGCGATTACCGCATATGAATCAAGCAAACTTCTTTTCTTCACGTTTGCGCTCCTCCCTGCGTTCCTTCAGCAAGGCCTCCGTAAGTGAGCCCGGGTAGTCGCTGAAAATACCGCAAAGATAATCTATGGGATTTTCGGGCAGAGGCCGTATTTCGATGTGGTCGCCGACCGCCTCTACCAGGACCTTGGCCCCCGGCGCTATCCCGATCTTATCCCTTTCTTTCTTGGGAATTACTACCTGTCCCTTCGACGAAGTTGTAAGAATGGCCATTCGTTAAACCTCCTAGCTTAAGTTAAACCAACTATTATCAGTTTAACTATAACGCTTTAGTTAGTCAATACGACCCCTTAAGGATCTCCGACATACAAAAAAGGAGGGGGCTACTAGCAGGCTGTTGAAAAACTCTTGTTTTGTCAGTTAAAGCCGTCATACTCGCGAAGGCGGGTATCCAAACTCCTTAAAAACAATGGATTCCCGTCTGCACGGGAATGACGGACTTACGGATAGAATTTCCAGGCGGACTCCAAGTGTTTCCCCCCGCCCCTGAAGCCGACGGCAGGCGTCCAGGCAGGAGAGGGTCAGGGTGAGGGGCTTATTTAGAATTCCTCAAGCGCGCCGCGGGTCATCCTCAACCGGCGGGACGCCTGGGCCGCCAGATGTAGGTTATGGGTGATGAGTATAAAAGTGATCTTCTTTTCATGGTTCAGCCTCTTAAACAGGGCCATGATATCGGCCTCGGTCTCCTCGTCGAGGTCTCCCGTGGGCTCATCGGCAAGTATCACGTCAGGGTCGTTCAGCAGCGCCCGCGCTATCGCGACCCTCCTTTGCTGTCCTCCGGAGAGCTGGGACGGATACGAGTTTATCTTGTCCCCGATCCCAACGATGTCCAGATACTCCGCGGCCTTCCTGTAATCGTCGGACCTGTCGGCGGAGCTGAACAACCCGGGAAGCATGACGTTTTCAACAGAGGTCAGAACGGGCAGCAGGCTCGCGAACTGGAACATGAACCCAACCTTCTCATTACGGTAGCCCGACAGCGCGTCGTCATCGAGGTTTGATATATCGCCCCCTTCAAACAGCATATTCCCCGAGGTCGGCCGTATGATGCCGCCGATGATCGAAAGCAGGGTAGTCTTGCCGGACCCGGAGTGTCCGACGACCGAAAGAAAATCACCCCTGGCGATTTTGAGGGACACTGAATCAATGGCCTTTATCGTCTGGCCGCCGACCGTATAGATCTTGGATATGTCTTTGAGCTCTATCTGGGGCATATTATTCCTTCCTTATGGCAAGAAGCGGTTCCATTTTCTTTAACCTTCTGATCGGGGACATCGCGCCGGCGACGCAGATCCCGACGCCCGCGGTCAGACTGAGCAAGGCTATGACCAGACGTTCGGCCAAACCCAGGCCGGCGGAGACATTTTTTAGAAGCATGAAATTTTTTGCCAGAAAAACAGAGATCGTCGTACCCGCCACAATGCCCAGGATGCTCCCCGTCATACCTATAAACAGCACCTCGACAAGAAAAAGACCGCTTACGTGGCCCTCGCGCGCGCCGATGGCCCTCATGATCCCGATCTCCCAGGCGCGCTCATTGGCGATGGCCGAAAAAACGGCCCATACAAGAAATACGGAGAGGACCGACACCAGCATTACCGTCACAAAAAAGACCCGGTTAAGGTCCTTGAGGGTACTGAGAATATTCCTGCCGATGTCCTTCCTCGCGACCGCGTTCACCTCGACGGACGAGTCCTGAATATCACCCGCGACCTTGCTGGGGTCCTCGCCCTTTTTGACCCGCGCGAATATTATGGAAATCTGGCCCGGCTTCAGCCCTGACTTCCCCTTTATCAGGATGTCCTCTATATTCGATTCATCGATGAAGATTGCGGTATCGAGCCCGGTCCCGGTCTTTTCGAGCGTGCCCACCATCTTGAATAAATTGCCGAAAAGATGACTGTCGACCTCGGTGAGGCCCAGGCTGATATTCATCGCGGATTCACTGCCGACGATCGCCTCCCCCTTTTTAAGCCTGCCTGTCATGGCCTTGTCGAGCCACGGCTTGATAATGAAGTCCGTGTCCTGGTTGAATGCGACAACGATCGTCTCGGGAACATCGCAGCATTCACCGGTGATGCTGGCAAGGTAAGTCTGGTAGGTCAGGGAATCGACCCCTTTTATTCTGCCTACTTTTTCGACAAGCCCTTTATCCATATAGAATGTCTTGACCGTGTTTTCGAGGAGAATGTCATCCGCGGCGCCCCGCGAGCCGGCAGGGACGATGATTACGTCGGCCCCCAACCGGTCCGAGGCAGTGCGGACGACCGTATCGACCCGCCTTACAAAGGACAGGATGAAGACCAGGGCGGAAACGAGAAGCGCGATCGAAAGGACGAGCACGGCGGTCCTCAAAGGCTTTCTCTTGAGGTTCCTGGTCGCGAATGAAAAAAGGGTAAACGATTTTGTCATGGTTGGGGTCTATTATAAAGGATTCAGAAAGATTCTTTCTATGCGGCCTTGCGGCCGCATAGAAAGAAAAAGAAGGAGGAAACTATTTCTTGTAGACCGCGTCGAGGCCGCAGAGGATGGCGGTCTTGTCGCCCAGGCCCATTGCCTTGTGGCACGAGAAGCATGTCGAAACCGTCTTGCCAACGATCTTCTTGGCGTCAACGTCATAAAGATGGAGCTTGCCGTCAGTGATGTTGACGTTCTTGCCGTCCTTCATGATCGGCTTTCCTTCGGCGTCGCAGGCCTCAGTCTTGCCGTCCCTGACGGTCAGAAGCGCATATTTGTCATCAGGCGTCGGCATTGCGTCGTGGTTTTCGCCGCCGGCGCTCATCTTATGGTCAACCATGGCGAGTGTGCCGCCGTCGAGCAGCCAGAACCTGTCGCCCGCCGACTGGAAGATAAGCTTGTCGTCTTTGCTGTAATACATCCTGAAGGAGATCGTCTTGCCGGGCTCGCCGGCATGGGTTGCCTTCGCAACCTGTTTGAATTTACCCTTCTCCAGTTCCTTCATATCGACCGCGACAAAATCGACCTTGCCGTTCATCTTGCCGTCTTCGCCCTTCATGGTGATGTTCAACAGGAACTTGTCCATCTTGTTGCTGTTGACGCCATGAACGAACTGGTACGTTCCGGGCTTATAACCGAGGTCGCTGATGAATACGCGGTGCTTGAGCTTGAGGTCCTTTTTGTCGAGCACATCGACGTATCCTTCCGAGCCCATGAACACAGGCATATAAAAGTCCTTGGACTGGCCGGAGGCGCAGTAGATCGGCATCTTCTTCTCGCCGCCCGTGGAGCGCTTGTCGGGGTCCATGGCGATATCGAGGAGGACCTTCCCGGTCTTCAAGTCGGATTTGCCGACATGCTGTTTGCCGTTGGGGTCGAGCTGGTAGGTTGACCAGAACATGACGGTGCTGTCATTGGAGTCAATACGCGCGTCGTGGGTCTTATGGGTCTTGGTGTCTCCGATATCGACCTTATCGAGGGCCTTTACCTTTATAGGGTCGTCGGCATTGTTCGGGTCGATGGATACGTCCGCCTTCGCGAAATGTCCGCCGTGACCGGCGACATATACGGTGGCTTCATAAACTTTGGCCTTAGCGGCGGTAACAATCGAGGTCTTTGAATCAATAGCTGTGTAGGCAAGGAACCCGCCGAAAGCCAGCGAGACAATCAAGGCAATAAACAAAATCTTCTTCATTATGTTCTCCCCTTACGTTATTTGTAGTTTTTTTGTCGGTTTACGGTTAATGCCGGACTGCTTGACTGCGCAGATTACCTGTTGTTAATCACCCCCCTTGTGTCCCCGCAATATTCGACCATGGATTATGGGCATCATGCTATTAAGGATAGCATCAAGGTGGAACAGGTTGTCAACTTAAAATTATAATTTTAGGCCCCGGCTTATATGCCTATCAGGAATCTTAATGAGGTGTCATGCGGAAGCCGCGGAATGGACGGTCCGGCTCAATCGAGGGTCTTCCTGTAAACAAGGAGGCCCAGGGCTATGACCACCGAAATAAAGGCGAGGATCGGCCACAGGTTCGGCCATAGTTCGGCGAAGGTGTTGCCCTTCAGCATGATCCCGCGCACTATCCGGAGGAAATGCGTCAGCGGAAAAATCGACCCTACCCACTGCGCCCACTGGGGCATCCCCCGGAACGGGAACATGAAGCCCGAAAGAAGGATCGACGGCAGGAAAAAGAAAAAAGTCATCTGCATCGCCTGGAGTTGGTTGCGGGCTATGGACGAAAAGGTGATACCGAGAGTAAGGTTTGCCGCGATGAAGATCAGCACGGACAGATAAAGCAGCGCCAGGCTGCCCACCATAGGGACGTTGAAGATGAAATAAGCGGCGGCGATCAGCAGGGAGACCTGAATAAGGCCGATCAGTATGTAAGGGACTATCTTGCCGGTCATGACCTCTATCGGGAGCGCCGGCGTCGCAAGCAGGTTCTCGAACGTCCCGCGCTCCCTCTCCCGCGTCATCGCAAGACCCGTCAGCAGGATCATGGTCATCGTGAGGATCGTCCCTATCAGGCCCGGCACGATGTTGAAGGACGTGACGCCTTCCGGGTTATACCTGCGGTGCACGCGTATATCCACGGGATCGGAAAGTGGCGCCAGCCTTCCCAGTGTCCCCTGGAGATCGCGCGCCAAAGACGCGCGGACAATACCGGCTACCGCCGCGAGAGCGTTGCCCGTGGCGCTGGGGTCCGTCGCGTCGGCTTCTATAAAAAGCGCCGGTCTCTCCCCCCGTGCCAGTTTTCTGTCGAAATCCCCGGGAATGGTAACGACGAACTGCACATCTCCTTCCGCTAGCAGCCTGTCCGCGTCGGCCGCATCCGATATCTCCCTGACGATCCGGAAATAGTCGCTATTGTCAAGCCCCTGAAGGACCGCCCTTCCAAAGGGGCCGTGATCGGCGATGAGGGCGGCGGAGGGAAGATTTTTGGGGTCCGAGTTTATGGCATACCCAAAGAGGGTAAGCTGCATTATAGGGATCCCGACGACCATTGCGAACGTCAGACGGTCCCTCTTTAACTGGATAAACTCCTTAAAAATTATGCCCGACCACCTGAGCCATGAAAACCCTGATATCATCGGGCCCGCCTCACGTAATGTCCTCCTCCGCCTTTTCCATCAGACTGATGAAGACGTCCTCAAGACCCGGACTGATGGGCTTCCAATCATGGGAATCCTCCTTTTTCATCCGCTGAGCGAGATCATTCAGAGCCGTGGAGTCGCTGCCCACCACGTGCAGAGTGGCCCCGAAGGCGGTCACCTGCACCGGAAACGGCAGCCCCCGGAGCAGCGCCGCATAGCGCGGCAGATCAGGACCCGTCACCTCATAACCGGCGAGGGCCTGCGAGCCTATCACCTCTTCCGAGGTGCCCGAGACGAGCAGACGGCCGTACGCGATATACGCCAGACGGTGGCAACGCTCGGCCTCGTCCATATAGTGAGTGGAAACCAGGACCGTGATGCCGCTTCCGGCAAGCTCGTTGATATGGTCCCAGAAATCTCTCCGCGCCCTCGGATCGACGCCCGCGGTAGGTTCGTCCAGAAGGAGCAGATGAGGATTGTGGAGCATACATGACGCAAGAGAAAGCCTCTGTTTCCATCCGCCGGAGAGCGTGCCCGCAAGCTGCCCCTGGCGGGAGGAAAGCCCGAGGTTCTCAAGGGCCTCCGAGACGGCCCGACTACGGTTTTTCATGCCGTACATCCTCGAAACGAACTCAAGGTTCTCCCGGATCGTCAGGTCCTCCCAGAGCGAAAACCGCTGGGTCATATAGCCTACTTCACGTTTGATGGCCGCTGTTTCACGCGCGATATCAAAGCCCAGACAGGTCCCGCTGCCGGAATCAGGGGTCAGAAGACCGCATAAAAGCCTGATGGACGTCGTCTTCCCGCTGCCGTTTGGTCCGAGGAAACCGAATATCTCGCCCCGCCTGACCTGAAGGGACAGGTCCCGCACCACATGCTTTTTGCCGAAATATTTATTCAGGCCCCTGACGTCGACGGCTGGTCCGGGGTCCATCAAGGGGTCCACTTAAGCCAGATATCCACCGGCTGACCCGGATTGACCCGGCCCGCGTATTCCGGACCGGGGATGGCCTCGACAAGAAATACCAGCCGTGTCCTCTGGTCCCGGCTATAGATGACGGGAGGGGTATATTCGGGTTGCCGGGATATATAGCTTACCAGGGCCGTCATCGGTTTTCCGCACCCGTCACAGGAGGCCTGGACAGTCTGACCGGGTTTTATGGAGCCTGCCACGGTCTCAGGCACATAAAAACGAAACTTGAGGTTCCCCGGAGGCAGCAGACTCACCACGGGACTTCCCGCGGGGACCCACTCGCCCTCAGAATAAAAAGTATCATACACCAGGGCGGCGGAGGGGGCATGCGCCGCCCGCTGCGAGAGGCGCCAGTTGCTCTGGGCAAGGGCCGCCGATGCGGCCTCAACCTCAGTGCGGGCGCCCTCTATCTCCTTGTCGCGTCCCAGAGACTCCCTGGCAGACCGAAGCCGGGCCTCCGCTTCCGCCACGCGCGCGGTATTCGTGGCGTTCGCGGTCCTGGCCTCGTCCAGCTGTTCCCTCGATATGTAGCCTGAGGCGAAGAGCTTTTCAAAACGCTCAAGCTGGGTCAGAGAGAGTTTTTTCGCGGCATCCGCCTGGGCCGCGCCGGCAATAAGGGCATCGATTTCCGAAGGCCGGCGTCCGCGGGTCAGGTTAGACAGTCTTGCATCGGCCGTGCGCAAACGGGCCTCAGCCTCGCGCCGCGACGCCTTTTCATTTTCCTGCTCAAGTATAAAAAGCGGCGCTCCTGCCTTCACCTCCTGTCCGCGCTGCACCCATCTTTTCTCAAGGCGTCCGGCGGCGGGGGCCGCAACCAGCACGAATTCACCTTCCGCGTATCCGCTATAATGACCGGCCTGTTTTTTTTCACAGCCCGAGACGGCTAAAACAGAGCATAGAGTCAGACATATATATAGAGGATAAAGTTTTCTCGGCATAAAGGAAGAATAACACGGCAAAAGGGATTTCTCAATATGCGTTACAGGCGGGCCCGGCAGTCTCACCCGGGTCCGGTTTTACATACTGCCGCGGCCGCTTTTAAGTAGTCCCGCTTTTGGCTTCGGCATCTGAAAGCGGCTTAGTCCTCCTGACGCCAAAGCGGCAACGCCCGAGACCTTAAAACAACACCTGAAGCACCATGTCTATTTTCTTAAGGGCGTCAATTATCCCTGAGGCCTCTTCTTTTGTCATCGGGTCGATATCAATATCCGAAAGCCGCTTATGCAGTCCGTCGAAGGCGGCCCTAACGTCGAGGTCATCGTCCATATGCCGCGCAAAAATACCAAGCAGCGCTTTCGAAACCGCGCCGGCTTCCCCGTCGGCCCTGCCTGCCTTCTTTTTGATCTTATTGAGGATTATTTTCAAAGCTCTCAGCCTTTGCGCGGTCTGCCGCATCGCCCTGTCCGAATAGCTCAACTGTTTGCGGTAATGGCCGTAGATCAGGAAGAACCTTATCTCCTCGGGAGTATATCCGAGGTCTGAAAGAGTATCCGTGTAATGGATGTTTCCCCTGCTTTTGGACATCTTCCGCCCCTTCACCACAACGTGATGGCAGTGCAGCCAGAACCGCGCCATGGGATAGGGTTTTACGGCCTCCAGGATCGAGATCGAATAATCATGATGTCTGACGAGGTTATCTATGCCGCCGCAGTAGATCGAAAGCGTTTCATCGAAATACAGTCCGACGAGCGCGGGGTCCTGGACATTCCATGAGGGTCTTCCGGCGCCGATCGGCGTCTCCCTGAAAAAAGGGTCGCCGGGCCTGTGCCCGTGCCAGAGGATGAAATCGCCCATGTTCCATTGCGTGCCGGGGTATGTGTCCCGATGAAACCGTCTTTTGTTTTTAGGCCATGACGTCATATTGAGGCCATAGAGCTTTCCGAACCCCTCGAAGGTCAGCGGATCATAATAGACATTCCCCTTATACCAGTAAGCATGGCCCTCTCTGACCAGCTGTCCGATGATAAGGGCCATTTCCGCGACATGCTCCGACGCCACGGGCAGATAGTCGGGGACCTTCATCCGAAGAAGTTTCATCTCGGAGAGAAAGGACCTCATATTCGCCCTCGTGAGGTCCCTCATCGTCACTTTTTTAGTTAGGGCCTCGCGTATCGCCTTGTCCTCGAGGTCCGTGAAATTCATACCGCGTATTACAGCGTAGCCGGAGTATTCGAGGTAGCGCACCAGCACGTCCTCAAACAGAAAAGTCCTGAAATTCCCGATATGGGACCTCTGATACACGGAAGGGCCGCAGGTGAAGACGGTGACCGCTTTTTTCGAGACCGGACGGAATATCTCGACGCGTCTTCCCATGGAGTTGAAAAGCCTCAGCATAATGATATTTTACCCGATTTTGTGTTAGTTTAAACCATGTCCGGCACTGTAATTTCCGTAAATACCAGCGAAAAAAAAGGCGTGCGAAAAAAGCCCGTGCCTGAAATATCGGTCAATGCGGACTATGGGATTGAAGGCGACGCGCATGCGTCTTCTGAGTGGCACCGGCAGGTCAGTCTGCTCGCCCTGGAGAGTATAAGGAAGATGCGGGAAAAGGGGCTGGATGTCAAGCCCGGCGATTTCGCTGAAAATATAACGACCGAGGGGATTGATCTGCTTTCTCTGCCGCTTGGCACGGGATTATCGATAGGCGATGATGTAGTCGGGGAAGTGAGCCAGATCGGCAAGGAATGCCACACCCGATGTTCGATCTACTACCAGGCCGGGGACTGTGTGATGCCGACGGAGGGCATCTTCATAAAGGTCCTCAAGGGCGGCAAAGTAAGGCCGGGTGACGTCATAGACACGGTAAAGCAGTGATCAGGGCGGCCGTGATAACGATGAGCGATAAAGGTTCGCGCGGAGAGCGCGAGGACTTAAGCGGACCTGCCATAAAAGAGATCGTAAAGGGGATCGGCGCGCGAGTGGATTTTTATGAAGTCATTCCTGATGAAAAAGAACTGATCAAGGAAAAACTTATCGAGTATTCGCTTCTGGCGGACCTGGTCCTTACGACCGGCGGCACGGGCCTTTCCCCCCGCGATGTTACCCCCGATGCGACACTCGAGGTCATCGACAGGGAAATTCCCGGCATCGGCGAGGCCATGAGGGCGGGCGGCATGAAAAAGACGCCGAGGTCCATGCTTTCGAGGGCTGTCGCGGGGGTCAGGGGCAATGCGCTTATCATCAATATGCCGGGTAGTCCGAAGGCCATAAGGGAGTGCCTGGAGGTAATCCTCGAGGTCATACCCCACGCGGTCGAAAAGATCAAAGGATGCGCCGCGGACTGCGGTAATGGAGAAATAACGCGATGATAGGCCAGATCTCTTTCCCCCTGGCCTTTTTCGCCGGACTGCTTTCGTTCCTGTCTCCCTGCGTCCTGCCGCTGATGCCTTCTTACATTTCGTTTATCACGGGTGTTTCGTTTGAAGACTTAAAAAGCGGGGCCGACAAAAAAAAGATCCGCTATCTTACGATCACCAATTCACTCGCCTTCATAGCCGGGTTTTCTACAATATTCCTTGCCCTGGGGGCCTCATCGTCCGCGATAGGGAATTTTCTTTTTCAGTATCAGGACTGGATAAGGACGGGCGGAGGTATCCTCGTTATTTTCTTCGGCCTTTCCGTCTCGGGGGTGCTGAAGCTCGATTTCCTTACCAGGGAGGTGAAATTCCATGTGAGCGGAAGGCCCATGGGGTATGCCGGGTCATTTCTTGTAGGCATGACCTTTGCCGCGGCGTGGACGCCATGCATCGGCCCTATTTTAGGGACTATCCTCCTTTACGCGAGTGCTCAGGGGTCCGCGTCATACGGGTTCAAGCTCCTGGGGGTCTATTCCCTGGGGCTGGCCGTTCCTTTCTTCCTGTCGTCTCTTATGTTCAACTCCTTCCTGAGCTATTCGGGCGTGATCAGAAAATACATGAAGTACATAATGCTCTTAAGCGGCCTGGTGCTTATAATTTTCGGGCTGCTCATGCTCACAAACAACGTCCGCCAGCTCACGGGGCTCTTCCCGGACATCAATCCGGAGTCGCTGATCAAGCTTAAGTAGCCGGCCTCTTCCGTGGTATAATATCCGGTCTGTGTCGATCGATGGATGCCGTGTCCTTAAATATTTTCGGAGGTAAGAGACGTTGGACGAAAGATATGATCCCCAAAAGATAGAACCCCTGTGGCAGTCCTTCTGGGCTGAAAGGGAGATCTTCAGATGCGGGGAGGATGACCCGCGTCAGAAATATTACTGTCTCGAAATGTTTCCCTATCCCTCAGGCAGGATTCATATGGGCCACGTCAGGAATTATGCAATTGGCGATGTGATCGCCAGATATAAGAGGATGAAGGGGTTCAATGTCCTTCACCCCATGGGATGGGACTCCTTCGGGATGCCGGCTGAAAATGCCGCCATAAAACACGGCGTCCACCCTTCGAAATGGACCTACGAAAATATCGATTATATGAAAAAGCAGCTCGGCAGGCTCGGGCTGAGCTACGACTGGTCCCGCGAGGTCACGACATGCAGCCCTGAATATTACCGCTGGAACCAGTGGTTTTTTATCAAGATGCTCGAAAAAGGCCTTGCATACCGCAAATCGTCATACGTAAACTGGTGCCCTTCGTGCGAGACGGTGCTGGCCAACGAGCAGGTCATAGACTCTCAATGCTGGCGGTGCGACAGCGGCGTTGTACAGAAGGAACTCTTTCAGTGGTTCCTCAAGATAACCGCTTACGCGGAGGAACTCCTCAAGGCCTGCGATGATCTTGCCGGATGGCCCGAGAAGGTCGTCCTCATGCAGAAAAACTGGATAGGCAGGAGCCAGGGGCTTGAGGTCGATTTCAGGGTCGCCGGTACTGAGGATGTAATAAGGATAATCACCACAAGGCCCGACACACTGTTTGGGGCGATGTTCATATGCCTGTCTCCGCCGCACCCCCTTGCAAAAAAACTTGTGGCGGACAAGGTCGCGCTCGAAAAAATCACGGCCCATTATGGAAAGGCCGACGAGAAGATGGGCCTGTTTACCGGGCACTACTGCATAAACCCCGTCAACGACGAGAGGGTCCCCATATATGTCGCGAACTTCGTTCTGATGGAATACGGCACCGGCGCCATCATGTCCGTTCCCGCGCACGACCAGAGGGACTTTGATTTCGCAAAACAATACGATCTGCCTGTCAGGGTGGTAATAGAACCTTTGGGTGCCGGGCATGATTCCGCTCAAAAAAACGGGCGATCACAAGGATTGCCCCTGCAAGAGGCATATGAAGACGAAGGGACCCTTGTAAACTCCGGTGAATTCACGGGTCTCGGCAGTGAGGACGGCAAAGCCCGGATCTCTGAGCTGATCGAGAAAAAAGGGCTCGGCAAAAAGGTCATTAACTACAAGCTCCGCGACTGGGGCATCTCCAGGCAGAGATACTGGGGCACCCCGATACCGGTCGTATATTGCGACCTGTGCGGTCCGGTTGCCGTCCGGGAAAGCGACCTGCCGGTGATACTTCCCGAGGACGTAAAGTTCACGGGGACGGGGGGATCGCCCCTGCTTGATTCCCCCTCCTTTTTGAATGCCTCCTGCCCGTCCTGCGGAGGCCAGGCCAGGCGCGAGACCGATACGATGGACACTTTTTTCGATTCCTCATGGTACTACATCGCCTACTGCATGGGGCTTAAGGACCTTAAGTTCGAGGCGGGGCATGCCGCTCCGGAGCTTCGGCACTGGATGCCCGTGGACCAGTATGTCGGAGGCGTCGAGCACGCCGTGCTCCACCTGCTATATTCCAGGTTTTTTACGAGGGTCGTGCGGGACCTCGGGATAATTGAGCAGAGCGAGCCTTTTAAGAACCTCCTGACACAGGGCATGGTTATAAGGGACGGCGCGAAGATGTCCAAGTCGAAGGGCAATGTCGTTGACCCCAACTACCTTATAGAAAGATACGGGGCCGACACCTCGAGGCTTTTTTCACTGTTTGCGGCCCCTCCTGAAAAGGACCTCGAATGGTCCGACAAGGGGGTCGAGGGGGCCTTCAGGTTCCTGACCAGGATATGGGCCCTTGCCCACAAACGCGTGGACGCCGTCAGGGGGATTTCCGCCTCGGGAGGGCCCGTGATCAGGCCGGAGGAGACCTCCAGGGCAGGGCGGGAACTTCTCAGGAAGACCCATCAGACGATAAAAAAAGTGACCTCCGATATCGAACGGGAGTTCCATTTTAACACTGCTATTGCAGCGCTGATGGAGCTCTCGAACGAAATGGCCTCATATGAGCCCGAAGATAAGGCCGACCTCGATGTTTACTGCTTCTCTCTCAAGAGTGTCCTGCTGCTTCTGGCGCCTTTTACCCCTCATATAGCTGAAGAACTCTGGGGCGCCGCGGGACTGAATAAAGGGCGACTGTGCATATCGGAGGAGGCGTGGCCTCTTTGGGACGAGGACCTCTCCAGGGAGGACGAGGTGGAACTGGTTATACAGGTCAACGGGAAGCTGAGGGGCAAGGTATTGGTCCCGGCGGGGCTTGCCGACGATCTGCTTAGGGACCGCGCGCTCGCAAGCCCCGAGATAAAAAAGATGCTCAGTGGCGGCATGAATATAAAAAAGGTGATCGTCGTAAAAGGCAGACTCGTCAATATCGTGGCAGGCCAGTAAATGAAAAAATTCAATGCCCGGATTTTGATGCTGCTGGTTTCCGCTTTAGTCCTTCAGGGCTGCGGTTACTCGCTGCATGGCCAGGCGTCACTGCCTTTTAAAGAAGTCTGGGTCGGGGCGATCGAAAACAGGACTGATGAGCCCGGCCTGGAAGACGTGCTCCATCGCGCATTGGTAGAAGAATTATCGAAGCAGGGCGTCGGCGTCAGTCGCGCTTCAGGGCTTAAACTCTCAGGTGTCGTAAAACGTTTCGAAATCCCGTCCCTGTCTGAAAAGGACGGAATTACCAGGGAATACAGGGTCCTCATCGATGCGGACTTCAGACTCACTGATGAGGCCGGAAAGACGGTGGATATGCGTAATTTCAGCTCACCCTTTATAGTGCCCTTTGCCGCTTCGGACGACTTCGGCGGCCTGCTGGCCTCGAAAGCGGCCGCTACCGACAGGGTCTTGAGGGACCTGTCGGCCCGCCTCGTCGGGGCCCTGATATATAAATGAGTTTCAAGGCCTTCGCCGACGAACTGAAAAAGGGCCTGCCGGAGAGAAACTATATCTTTGCCTCATCCGACCCCTTTTTGCACGCGGAGGCCATATCCGGGATCCGGAGGCTGGTGCCTCCCGATGAGATCGGGTTCAACCTCCAGGTATTCGATCTCCTTGACCTCAAAGAGGGCGCCCTTACCTTTGACCGCATACTGGACGAACTCAATACCGTGCCGTTTTTCAGCGGCAGAAAGTTTGTCGTCATCTGCAACTCCAACAAACTGATCAAAAAAGACCTTAAGAAACTTGAGCCATATCTTGAGGACCCGTCCCAGACCTCGACCCTTATCATGCTGCATGCCGGTCCGTTAAAAAAAGAAACTAAAGACCAGTTCAAAAAAATAAAGGCGATATCCCTGGACATAAACGAAAGTGAGGTCCCTTTATGGCTGAAATCCAGGGCTGCCGAGGCAGGGGTCAGGCTGTCGGGCAAGGCCGTAGAATACCTGATCGGCACGATAGGGACCGACCTCGGTCTTCTTGCGGCCGAACTTGAGAAATGTTCTCTCATAGGGAAACCCGAGATCACGGACAGTGATATCTCGGAGATTATAGAGGGCAGGAGGACCTATAATGCCTTTGCCCTCATCGACGCGATCCGTCAGAAGGACAGGGACAAGGTCTTCAGGATATACAGGATATTACAGCAGACCGAGGAACCATACGGCCTGTTGGGGGCCCTTAACTGGCAGTACAGCAGGTTCGTTGCCGACAAGACGACCTCCGCGGACAGGCGGTACTATTGCGAGGTATTCAGGGAACTAAACAGGGCTGACAGAGAGATCAAAAGCTCCGGCAGCCCTTATCCTATGGAATTATTATTGTCTAGGCTGTTACAGATTTCGAGGCGTTGACCCTTTTGGTAAGTCTGGAGATCTTTCTGGAGGCATTGTTCTTGTGGAGAATGCCCTTTGAGGAGGCGCTGCTGATCACCTTTTCGGCCTGACGAAGCGCTTTGACGGACTCGTCCATATTCGACCCTCTTGCGGCTGTTTCAACGGCCTTTATGACGTTTTTAATCTTTGAACGAACAGTCCTGTTACGCTCATTTTTTTTCTCTGACTGCCTTGTCTTCTTTATGGCTGAAAGGTTTTTCTTTACCGGTGCTTTTGCTGCCAAGTTGATTTCCTCCTGAAAAAGTAGTCATATTTTTTACCATAATACATCCATTTAAATCAAGCCTGCTCCGCCACGACCCCGGCCATGGGGGAAGAACGCAGGACCTCGTCCCGGCCAGGACATTTCCATGCCGGTCACTTTGTGATATAGTTAGACCATTATCATGAGGAGGTCTTCGATGAAAAAGATATTAATGGCATGTATGTGTGTTCTTCTGATCTGTTCCACGGCCGCGGCGGCTGAAAAGCGTTTTGCAGTACCGGTCGGCGACTCACCATCGAGGGGCCCAAAGGACGCCCCGGTCACGATCATCGAATTTATCGACTTTCAGTGACCCCACTGCATGGCGGCCGGTCCGACCGTCAAAAAGGTCCTGGATGTCTACAAAAACAAGGTCCGTCTCGTGATAAAAAACTACCCCTACAAGTACAGGGACCACTCCCGCCTCGCGGCCGAGGCCTCTCTGGCGGCCGCGGACCAGGGCAAATACTGGGAGATGCACGATATCCTGCTTAAGAATTCTCCCAAACTTGACCGCGCAAGCCTGATCAGGTACGCGAAGGAGGCGGGCCTTGATATCGGCAGGTTCACCGCCTCGCTCGATGCAAAAAAGCATGACGCGCTGATCGAGGCCGACCTTAAACTTGCCGCCGAGCTGGACCTTTTCAATACCCCCACCTATTACATAAACGGACGGCAGGTGGTCGGAAACCGCCCGTTTGAGGTGCTTAAAAAGATCATCGACGAGGAGCTGAAAAATGCGGGTAAATAGTTTTCTTAAAACTGCCGGGGCCTGCGTCGTCGTCTCATTGGCCCTCTCATCAATATCGTACGCGATCCACCTTGAGCCTTTCATATTTTCCCCCATGCCGAGGCATAAGGTCCAGACGCCGGCGATGACGGAACTCGGGAAGAAACTGTTTTTTGACCGGAGACTCTCGGGCGACGGCACCACAAGCTGCGCGACATGCCATAACCCCGAACAGGGCTACTCCGACGGCCAGGACATATCCCAGAGTTACCCCAGCACCAGAAACTGGAGGAACTCTCCCACCCTTCTTAACATCGGGCATCAGAAATACCTTTTCCATGACGGCAGGGCCCAAAGCCTGGAAGACCAGGCGCTTTTCCCGATGATGTCCGCCTTCGAGATGAACCAGAACCTCGACTATCTGGAGGAGGAGATCCGCTCAGTCCCGGCCTATGTCGAGGAGTTCAAAAAAGTTTTCGGGGACGGCGACACCACGAAGGAGCACATGGCAATAGCCATCGCCGCGTTCGAAAGGACGCTCATATCCGAAAATACCCCTCTGGAGAGATATCTGCTGGGGGATGAAAAGGCGCTTTCCGCGGACGCGAAAAAAGGGATGGATATTTTTTCAGGCAAGGCGAAATGCATAGAATGTCATTACGGACCCGCGCTGGCCGACGACCGGTTCCATGCGCTGAATGTTCCCGAGAACCCGGCATACAGAGATGATCCGCGGTATATCGCGACGATGCGCTTTGTTGCCAAGGGCTGGCACTTCACTGACTACCGGACCCTTAAAGAGGACCCCGGAAGATATCTCATAACCATGGACAGGAAGGACTGGAAGGCCTTCAGGACGCCGCCCCTGTTAGATATCGCAAAGACGGCCCCCTATATGCATAACGGTATATACGCCACGCTCGAAGAGACTATAGACTTCTTTGACAGGGGAGGGGGACAGAACAATACGGTCCTGAAACCCCTCGGGCTTACTGATGAGGAAAAAAGGCTGCTTAAGGTATTTATGGTGGAGGCTCTCTCCGGAGAAGATAGGCCCTTTAAATATCCGGTCGTGCCTTAAACGGGCTTATTTCCCGATCAGGATCGAACCCTCTATAAAGAAGGTCCCTGCCACCGCGGCCGTCATGAGGCAGGCGAGGGTGGCCGCGATCAGTGCCCGAAGACCTACCTCCGAGAGGTCCTTTGTCCGGGAAGGCGCCAGCGCGGCCGTGCCGCCGACGAAGATCGCGAGTGACGCGACATGGGCAAAGCCGCAGAGGGCGTACGCGGCCAGCACTGCGGACCGTGGATGCTTGAGCGCACCGGTTGAGATAAGCACGGCGAGGTCCTGGTATGCCTTTACCTCCGTAAGCACCGCGCGTTCGCCTATCAGTTTCGATACCTCGAAGGCATCAGCCGGGGGCACGCCTATTATCAGCGTTAACGGATAGAAAAGATATCCGAGAAGGCCCTTCAGGGACCAGTCCATATTAATACCGGCAAGGCCGTTCAGCGTTGTTCCGGCCCCGGAAAGGAGATAATCCGCTAGGGCCACGATTCCCAGGAATGAAAGCAGAAGCGCGACTATCCCAACCAGCATCTTTACCCCTTCGTTTGCGCCGTTTATGACCGCCTCCATGAGAGACGATTCTTTTTCGTAGTGAGGCTCTACGTCAAGCCCGAGTGTCAGCGGGCTGCCGGTCTCAGGCAGGATGATCTTCGACAGCACTATGGCGGCAATCGCGGATATGACGGAAGCCGAAACGAGATGCCCCGCAATAGTCGGGAACTTATCACGAAGCAGAAAAACGTATAACGCCAGCACGCTGGAGGCGGTAGTGGACATGCCCGCGGCCAGTATTGTGCAGAGCTCGGACCTGGTCATGGTCTTAAGATACGGCAGCACCGTCATGTTGGCCTCGACGCCGACGAAGATATTGCTCGATACGCTGAGCGATTCGGCCCCGCTTATCCGCATAAGTTTGGTAAAGGCCTTCGAGAATAACTTTATCAGTCTGGGCATGATCCCAAGGTAATAGAGTCCTGCCATCAGACTCGCAAAGAAGATTATCGTCGGGAGGGCCTGAAAAGCCAGGATAAACCCGAGTGATTCCTCGCCAGCCTCATTTTTTGTACCGGGGGGCAGCGCCAGTCTTCCGAACAAAAACCTTGTTCCGGCCGTAGCACTGTCCAAAACCTTGACTACTGCGTCATTGACTATAAGGAATACTTTTGAGCCTGCCGGTACGACAAAGATGAATAGCGCAAAGACCAGCTGAAGGACGGTACCCCAGAATATAACGCGCCAGTTGATTACCTTTCTGTCCGAAGAAAGGACCCAGGCCGACGCCATGATGATGAATATCCCGGAAAAGCTGATAAGGTTATACATTAGCAGAAAATAGTGTACCATAGTTGCAGGCTTACGGACAGATGCAGCAGGGCCATCAATAGAACTCCGCCTGTTGCAAGGCAGCGTCAGGGATTACTCTTAGGAGCTGATTTTTTATATAATATACCGGATTCTAATTACAGGAGGATTTTGATCATGAAGATAAGACCGTTAAACGACTGGGTATTGATAAAGCTGGTTGATGCGGAGGAACGCACGGCGGGGGGCCTTTATATCCCTGAGGTCGCCAAGCAGAAGCCCCAGTGGGGCCTTGTCGAGGCCGCCGGCCCCGGAAGGACCGAGACAAAAAAGGGTAAGGACAAAAAGGAAGAAAAAAAGTTTGTCCCGACCGAGGTCAGGGCCGGACAGAAGGTCTTGTTCGAAAAGTATATGTCCAGCGAATTCGAGGTAGACGGACAGAAGGTGCTTATGGTGAGGGAGCAGAATGTACTGGGGATAATTGAGGACGAAACCGCCGGCAGCAATACGGCCCTCCAGAAAAAGGCCTCCTCGGACCTTCAGAAAAAGGCGCCGTCGGAGCTGGAGAAAAAAGGTCCCGGGGCCCTGGAGGCGGTAGAAAAACCGGCCCCGAAAAAGAGGTCTAAAAAATAACAGAGGCCGGGGGCCCCGCTTCAGCGGGCGCCCAGTTTCTTTCTGAGGGTCAGGCGGTTGATGCCGAGCAGCTTCGCGGCCTCGGACTGGTTGTCCTTCGTATATGACATGACATAATCGAGGACCGTTCTGTCCACTTCGTTGTGGACCATGTCGTAGATATTTTTTTCCTTGTTTTCTATTTTTTCCTTTAAGTACGGCACGATGACGGAAGAAAAGCTGTCCCCGTGTGATGGACCCCTCCCGGCCGGCAGGTCATCGCCCAGTTCCCTTAGTTCATAGGTCGTAAGGTAATGGGTCTTCGACAGGGCAAGGGCCGAGCGTATGCTGTTTTCGAGTTCGCGTATATTGCCGGGCCAGTCATGGGAATCCAGTTTCCTGAGGAACGCCTTAGTGACCCCCTTTATGGGACGCGGCGCGGTATGCTTGTATTTGCCGACAAAAAAAGTGACCAGGGGCAGTATATCTTTTTTTCTTTCGCGAAGCGGGGGTATATGGATGGAGGTGACGCTGAGCCGGTGATAAAGGTCGTCCCTGAATTTCCCGGCCCTGACCATGGCCCCCAGGTCCCTGTTGGTAGCGGATATGACACGCACGTTTACCTGCAGCTCGCGTGTGCTTCCGATCGGGTAGAAGGTCTGGGTCTGAAGGAAGCGAAGCAGTTTCCCCTGGAGCGCCAGAGGCAGTTCTCCCACCTCATCGAAAAATACCGACCCTTCATCCGCTATCTTCAGAATCCCTTCCTTTGAGGCAAAGGCGCCGGTAAAAGACCCCTTCTCGAAACCGAAGAGTTCTGATTCGAGCAGGTTCTCGGGCACTGCCGCGCAGTTTACGACGACGAAAGGCTTGCCGAAGCGGGAGGAGAGCTGGGCTATAGATTCGGCGATGAGTTCCTTCCCCGTGCCCGTTTCACCCGTGATCAGTACCGGCGTGTCGACCTGCGACAGCCGGGCAAGTTTTTTACAGACATCCATTATGATCGGCGATTGGCCGACTATGGCGCAGGTCGGCGTGGGGGGCAGGCCGGAAAGCGCGACATGATTTTTCAGTTCCTCCCTGAAGGCGCCGAGCTCATCCAAAATAGATTGCACCGTCCCTTTGGCGAGAGGGCGATGAATTACCTCATACGCCCCGAAGGTCGCGGCCTCCATGACGGGGGCCGTCCATTTCTGCCTGGTGACCGCGACCACAAAATTATCTTCACTTAGCTCCCGGATCAGGCCGGGCTTTATGGTGTCGATATCGAAAAAGACGAACTCTCCCTTGCCTGCCGGAGAGTTGACGAGGACCTTGCAGTTTTTCGGCAGAACGGCTGAAAGTTCCGCCCTGAGGGCATCGTCTTTTGTCAGGAGAATGAGTTTTTCCATTTGGTCACCTCGAAGATTGGCTGTATATAAATTATAACCACATTGGTCATAAAATAGCCAATATATTTTGGGCCTGGAGAAAAAAGCCTTGATAACGGGTAATTGAAGGTGGCATGGCTATTGCAATAATAGGGTAAAAGTATAATTCCGGACAAGGAGACGATAAAATGGATGAAGCCAAAATTTACAACGTATGTCTGCAGCGGGTCAGGTTCCAGATCTCAAACGCAAAAAAAAGGATGGCGGGCGGTCAGGACGCTTCGGGCACGGTAATTCTCGAATCATACAATACCGGTGATATTGCCGAGATCGTCGACATCCTGGAGATCTACGACCTCGACGACTATACCGCCGGTGGTCTCAAAGGCAAGCTCGAGGACCTGGCATATACGGTTTCGGTGCTTGTCAGGGACCGGATCTTCTTTGACTATGACGATAAAGGCCATCTAGGTCTCTTCCTCGCGGTGGAAGAGACGGTTGAGGCCGCGTTTAATGAAAGTGACGCGGTCCTGACGGCGGCCTAGGCCCTTATAATTATTATTCGGGACGCTGGAAAAAAGATTGGTCTCCCCTCTGGCGCCCTTGTCCGTTATTCGCGTGACGGCGATAACAGGGCAGGGCGCTTTTTTTTATCGCTGCGCACAGGATAAATAATTTATAATTGATACGTTAATCAGATGGCACTCAATAAAAACATACTGGGTTTGATCGGCAATACCCCTCTGGTGAGAATAAACCGGATGTCTCCGCACGGCGGCGCTCAAATATGGGCGAAGCTGGAGGGTCTTAATCCTGGCGGTTCGGTGAAAGACAGGATAGCGCTTTATATGGTCGAGGCTGCCGAGAGGGACGGCGCCCTGACGCCGGGTGGGACTATCGTCGAGCCTACGAGCGGCAATACCGGGATAGGCCTCGCCCTCGTCTGCGCCGCCAGGGGCTACAGACTCATACTTACCATGTCCGAGGCCATGTCAATGGAACGGAGGCTGCTGCTTCAGGCCTATGGCGCTGAACTTGTCATCACACCCGCTGAAAAGGGCATGCTCGGCGCGTGGGACAAGGCGGAGGAGATAAGAAGACGCAACCCCGGATATTTCATGCCTCTTCAGTTCGAAAACCCGGCGAACCCGGAGGCCCACAGAAAGACGACCGCTTCTGAGATACTGCGCGACCTCCAGGGGGCGCCGGACGCGCTCGTCGCAGGGGTCGGCACAGGCGGGACCATCACGGGCACCGGCGAGGTTTTAAGGGGGAGTAACCCCGGAATACTGATCGTAGCGGTCGAACCCGCGGGTTCCCCGATCCTCTCGGGAGGCAGTCCGGGGAGGCACAGGATCGCGGGCATAGGGGCGGGGTTTATGCCCGGCATTTTAAATACGAAGATTTATGATGAGGTGGTTACAGTGACCGATGACGACGCTGAAGAGACCGCGCGCCGGCTTGCCGTTACGGAGGGGGTCCTGGCAGGTGTCTCCTCAGGGGCGGCGATGTGGGCCTCACGGGCGATAGCTCAAAGACTGGGAACAGGGAAAAAGGTGGTTGTCATATTTCCGGACAGAGGGGACAGGTACCTCAGCACCGGTGTATTCAGCAGGCAGGGCGCGCCGTGCCCCTAAGTCATCACTTCTTTGGCCCCGGGGTAGGTCTTCCATCTGTTATGCATCCATAAATACTGCTCCGGATATTTCCTTATAATCTTCTCCATCTCCAGGTTCATCGCCCTGGTGAGCCTCAGTAGCTCCTCTTTTTCATTGTCATGTTCACGCGGCCGGATAGGGTCGGACACAAACCCCTCAAATTTGAAATCGGCCGTTCTGCAGCAGGCGACGACGACTATAGGCCGGTTCTTTGTTATCGCAAGCACGGCAGGCACCGGGGTGGTGAGGGCCTTTCTCCCAAAGAAGTCAACGGGCAGACCCCTGGCGGTGCTCTGATCGGTCAGCATGCCGATCGACCTGCCCTGATGAAGTGTCCTCTGTAGCACGAACATCGCGTTTTTCTTGGGGATGATGAGCTGGCCGCTTTCGGACCGCTTATCGTAAAAGAGTCTTTCGAGGTACTTATTGTCCAGCGGCCTGGCGACGATGACAAGCGGAATTCCGACGACGCCGCTTACGGCGGGAAGGATCTCCCAGTTTCCGATATGAGGGGTAACGAATATGCAGCCGCCTGATTCGTCATGTAAGGCCTTTGCCTTCCGGAACAGTTCCTCCACGTTGTCACCGGTATTGTTTATCCTGACCTTCACATCCGGGGCCCTGAAGAGGCTTTCGGATTTCATGACTTCAAAAGCGGTAAGAACAAGGGATTTGCAGCTTTCTCTGGCAAGTCTTTTGACCTCTTTCCCGCTGATCCGGCCCGCGAAAGCCCTGCCGATATTTTCGATGGCGACGCCCCTCCGGCGCTTGAGGACCAGATACAGGATGTTACCCAGGAAGCCTGAAATAATGTATGTGACCCTGAAAGGGACCGCCCTGAACAGGGTTATGAAAATGTATGCCGCTATATATTCCGCTATCTGGAGGAATTCGCTTTTACCGGACTTCTCAGACATGACGGAGGGTTTTATTCATAAAATGACGATTTCCCTAATAAACTTCCGCTATAACCGAGGACGACTGACCGCCTACGCCGTAACTTGTAGAGAGGAAGCATTTCTTGCCGGACGTCTGGTGGTCCCCGGAAACTTTCAGGGCGGCAAACGACCGGTCCGGTTCTGAAAAATTCAGGGTGGCCGGCACGATGTTTTCCCTGACCGCCGAGATACCCATGATCACCTCGGCAATATCGCTTGCGGCGCCGAGATGTCCCGTGTAACCCTTCATACCGCTTACCGGCGGCATCACGCCTTGTTTTTGGAACAGCTCAGCAATGGACATAAGTTCAGAGGCGTCCCCTTTTAGCGTTCCGCTACCGTGGGGGGATATGAACGCAAGGTCATGAGGCCCGCAGCCCGCGTCCGCCATAGCTAATTCCATGGACCTTTTGCTTACCATCCGGGGGACCCTCAGCCCGGAGCCCGAGGTAAACTCTATGCAGTTTCCGCTGCCCCTGAGCCTTCCCGTTATGGACGCGCCCCTTTTCCGGGCCGACTCCGCCGACTCAAGGACCAGAGTTGCCCCGCCTTCGCCGGCTATGAAACCGTCCCTCCGCCTGTCAAACGGCCTGAAAGAAGAGGCCCCTTCCCGGCATTTAGACAGTATCCCAAGGCCATCGACCTCATAAAGAGGCACATCGGAGGTCCAGTTGCAGTAACCGACGGCAAACGCGATGTCCGCCCTGTTATGGCGTATGGACCTGAAGGCCAGTTCGATGGCGTTGCCCCCGCACGGAGAGAGACTGGCCAGACTTGTTCCAGGCCCCATCGACTCAAGATACGCGGACATGAAACTGAAGAGGTTGTTCGAGAGCGACTCAAGAAGAAAAAAAGGGTTTACCTTGGAAAGGGCGGAGTCATTGAGTTTTTCATGGTCGAGTTCACGCCAGTCATCACCCGAGGCGTCTTTGATCGCCGGGTAAAGGAAATCATAGCCTACTTTCGAAAAGTCTCCTGACGCCACGTACAGAGACCGCCTCGAAGGAGGGACATCCGCCAGGGAGGGCCCAAGACCGCCCAGAGCTTCCTCAGCCGAGATAAGACCGAGCATCGCCCCCCGGTTCAGGAATTTCATCTGTCCGGCTATTTTTGCCGGGATGTCCGCCGGCGCCTGTGCCGCCTGTATCTTACCCAAATATTGAAGATACCCGGGCGCATTCTCCCTGGGATAATAACCGATCCCGGTTCTAAGGGCCTTCATATTCTCCCAGTTCTCGGCAACGGTGCCGCCAAGCGGGGATATTAGCCCCATGCCGGTGATGACCACGTCCCGTCCGTCCATTTATACGGCCATGCCCCTGGTAAGGACATCGAAAAACTTTCTCTGCTCCCTTGGGTCCTCGAACTCTTCCAGGGAGATGATGTCACCTTCGAACTCCACGGTTATCTTCTTTTTCCCCTTTACCGTCCCCGTCCCCCGGAACGTCTTTTTGTCGTCTCCGGATATCGAGAGGAATTCGACGGTGAGCTCGACCTGGTCACCCGGGAAGGCAAAACCGTAAAAATTACATTTTTTGACGCTCGCGATGAGGAACCACCTCGTGAAATCCGAGGAGGCGGCCTCCAGCCAGCCGGTAAGCTGCGTGATCGCCTCAAGCAGCATGACGCCCGGCATTATCGGATTTTTCGGGAAATGGAATTCGAGGAAATCTTCGCTCATCGCGACGTTTTTCGTCCCCCGGATCATTTCGCCGGACTTCCACTCCGCTATATGATCGATCAGTAAATAACGCATCTGTTATAAAATTGACCTCCTGAGAGCTTCATCGAGTACGACCAGAAATTATAACATTTTGCCGAGCATAACTACCGACGCGACGGCGTATTGCCCCGTATGAGAGATCGAGACGGTCTGCTGGTAAATGCCCTTCCCGCGGCAGGCGGCGGCCACCCATCCCTTCACCTGGAGGTCAGGCCTGCCCGAGGCGAGGTTTATCACCTCTATCTCCTTAAGCGCATTGTCGATGCCGGCAGCGGAGAGTCCCCTCCCGAGGGCCTTCAGGCAGGCCTCTTTCGCCGCGAAACGCCCCGCGAAGTGCTGGTAACGGTTTTTATGCGCCATGCAGTATTCGAGTTCTCTTTCCGTGAATACGGACTCAACGAAGCCCTTGTTTTTCTGGATCACCTTCATTATTCCCGGGACCTCAACAATATCGATCCCCTGATATACGCTTATCACGAAACGCTCATTCCGCCGTCAACAGAGATTGCCTGTCCTGTAATGTAATCGGACAGGCCTGAAGAGAGAAAAAGGACCAGACTGGCCACTTCTGAAGGCTCCCCGAAACGGGCCGCCGGTATGACTTTAAGCATGTCCGTGCCTGCCACTTTTCTGACCCGATTGGTCATCCTGGTGACGATTACTCCCGGCAGTACCGCATTGACCTGTATCCCCTTGCCGGAGAGTTCAACCGCGCAGGCCCTGGTAAAGGAGATCAGACCGCCTTTAGATGAGGCGTAGTTTGTCTGTCCGCGGGAAGCGCGGACCGCGATGATCGATGACATATTGACGATCTTGCCGGAATGGCTGTGCATCATCATTTCGGCGGCGAGACGCGTGCAGAGGAACGCGCCCCTCAGGTTTATGTCGTGGACCCGGTCCCAGTCGGAGAGTTCCATGGCGAGCAGCAGCTTGTCCTTTATTATCCCGGCGTTATTTATGAGGATGTCGATCCGTCCGTGTTTTTTCTTAATATGATCGAACATTGCCTGGACCTGCTCGGGCTGTGAAATGTCCGCCTGGAAGGCCTCCGCCGTGCCTCCGCATTCCGATATCTCGGCGACCAGGGACGCGGCCTCATTTTCAGACCTGCTGTGGTTAACGATAACAAAGGCCCCGGCCCTTGCGAGGGTCATGCTGCATTCCTTGCCTATTCCCTTGGCGCCCCCGGTCACCAGGGCCGTCTTGCCGGAAAGATCTATGGTTACGCCCATATCAGATGCTCCTTATCCCGCGTATTTTTTCAGAATTATCGATGCGTTCTGACCGCCGAACCCAAAAGAGTTTGACAGTGCCGCTCGCACTTTTTTTATTCTTTTTTTGTTCGGCACATAGTCGAGATCGCATTTAACATCAGGGTTATTGAGGTTAATGGTCGGATGGACCAGGTCGTCTCTGACGCTCATCGAGGTAAAAACGAACTCCGGACCTCCGGAGGCCGCAAGCAGGTGCCCGATCAGCGACTTGCTTGAGCTTATGGCGAGACCAGAGGCATGTTCCCCGAAGACCTGCTTTATTGCCGCCGTCTCGGCGGCATCGTTTAGTTTTGTGCTGGTGCCGTGCGCGTTTATGTAGTCTATTTCAGAGGGGCCCATCCCTGCGTCAGTAAGCGCGCGTCTCATCGAGCCCGAAGCCCCGACGCCGTCAGGATGAGGGGCCGTTACCTGGTAAGCGTCAATTGTCGAGCCGTATCCCGCGACCTCGGCATAGATGGCGGCGCCCCTTCGGACTGCGTGAGATTCTTCCTCCAAAACGGCAACGCCCGCGCCTTCACCCATCACAAGTCCTGACCTTTTTCTGTCGAATGGCCGGCAGAGCGTCTCGGGACTGTCAGAGCCCGTTGCCGCCGCCTTCAGGAGCACAAAAAATATCAGGCCGACCGGGTTGATCATCGAGTCGGCACCGCCCGCGACGACAAGATCGGCGTCTCCCCGCTGTATCGCCCTGAATCCGGCCCCAATCGCCTGGGTTGCCGAGGCGCAAGCGGTAGTGATCGTGCAGTTGGATCCCGTGAGCCCGAACTTTTTCGCTATCAGCGCCGCCGGACGGTTAGAATTGTTCCTGATGATCGATTCCTTATGCGCTTTTAAATATTCCCTGCCGAAGCCTTTATAATCAAACGTCATGTCCCCGGCAAGCCGGCGGTGTATATCTTCAAGCCTGTTTATGCCGAGCCCGGCGGCGAGGCTCACCCCAAACCTTTTTCCGCTTGTACCGGAGGCGAGGACGCCGGAATCGGCAAGCGCCGACCGGGCCGCCCACAGCGCAAAAAGGGTCCTTCTTTCTCCTTCACCTTCGGCCTCATCCCCGAACTCGCTTTTTATCCTGGACCAGTCGGACCCGCTTATCTCCGCGACGGCCTGAACGGGCGATTTAGCGGAATAAGGATAGGTTATCCTACGCACCCCGGATACTCCCGACAGGGCCCTTTCCCAGTTTGTCCCGAGATCGAGTCCAAGCGAGGTGGCAAGCCCGAGACCCGTGACTACGACGCGGCGGTTTTGAGTCCGGCCCACGTCAGATTTCCGCCTGCTTCAGCACATCGGCCCTGTCCATGCCGCTATAGTAGCAGAACCTCTCTATCAGGGCCTGCGGATCGACCTTCTCGACATGGCTGTAGATGATGCGCTCGAGCGACGCTATCGTATGCCCGTCAAGAGTTACCCATGCCTTTCCGAGAGAATCCCGTCTGGATGTGGATATGATCTCGCCGTGTATCTCTACGGTGACGCCCGGCTTCAGCCGGGGATGAACGGTCACCCCCTGGATCAGCGACATGACCGCCGAGACCCTGAAGTCATGAGAATAGATGACGAGCCAGCCGAGGAGCTGGGCCATCGCCTCTATATGTATGACGCCGGGCACGACCGCTTTTTTTGTGAAGTGCCTCCTCAGAAATTCCTCCGAGAGGGCGAAGGACTTTTTCCCTTTTATGTATCTGCCTTTGTCGATCTCGACTACACTGTCGTAAAATAAAAATCTCATCGAATCTCCATCCTAAAGGCTTTTTCGCCTCCTCGGTTTATGTCCGTCATTCCCGTGCAGACGGGAATCCACTCTTTTCAATATTGTCCGGATCCCCGGGTCAAGTTTACCCGCCTCTGGCGGCGCCGCAGGCGACCAGGGCCCGAGGATGACAACTTAGTGCCATACACATTTCTATTTTGCAGCCTCAATCACAAGGGATGCGCACTGGCCCTCATAACTGAAGGCGTTTATCATGATCCTTTTGGGTCTTGCGCGCAGAGGGTTACCCACAACAACCCTGAGACCCGAAGTGGTGCCTGATTCCGCAAGCCCCGCTATTGCCGGGACCACTCCGTGCTCGATTATGCACGAACCGATTATAACATCCGCCGCGGGCCCGGCTGCAAGAAGGTTCCCTAGGGCCGCCTTGGACGAATAAACGATTATTTTGTCCGGACAAGCATGAAAAACGTTTCGAATGGCTTCGGCCTCGTTACCGTCGCCCTTTATCGTGCCGTCGCCATGGGCGATTATAAGGTCTATATCTTCAGGTCTCAGACCGGCGCTCTCAATACCAGCCTTCATCGCCTGGGACATTGCATCGATAGTTGGAGCCGGACCGTTGGCTTCAGGCTCACATGCAAATCCGAACCCGATGACCATCGTGCTATAGGAAACGCCACGGGTATCGGCGGAAGACCTTGACTCAAGACATACCATCGCGCAGCCTTCACCCAGGAGCGTGCCGCTTCTGTCCGTGCCGAAGGGCCTCAAAGACAGCCCGCCTTTACCCGCCGCTTCGTTAAGCACACTGAAGACCCCGGCCCTGGCCAGGCTCAACGGCGACACCACTTCGCTTACTCCGCCTGCGATGACCACACGGGCCTTTTTTTCGAGGACGGTCCTCACCCCTTCGGCAATGGCCTGCGCGCCGGAGTCAGCATGCGGGGAAAAGACTGTGTTTTCACCCCGGATGTCCAGGCCTATTGCAGCCTGACAAAACGAAATGTTGTTGAGCATCGAAAGAGGCCAGAGGGGGTAAATCTCGCGATAGCCCGAACTGTAAAATCTGTCATAGTCAAGGTTGCCCTGGTCATCGAGGGACCTGACGACGGAGGCAAGGAGGCTTTCTATTTCATAGTCGACCATGCCCATGCCGGCAAAAAACCCTACATCCTCTCCCGATATTGCCGTCTCTCCGATACCTGCCGACTGGTATGCGTCGCGCGCCCCTTTTATAAGCATGCATGAATGCTTCCCCATTATCCGTGAATCCCGTTTCGGAACGCCGATGGCTGAGAGATCGAGGGAAGGGGCCAAGGCGGCCGCCTGGCAGCTAAACCCTTCGGTATTAAGGCCGCCTAAGGGTCTAATGCCGCTTTCGGACGACAGCAGCGAATTCCAGATGTCATCCGGAGTAGTCCCAAGGGAACAGACAATCCCCCTTCCTGTTATAACTATGTTATCGTCCATCATTTGACACACCCTTTTCTATATCCCTGGTGTCCACAATTCCGGCTTTTCTCGGACGCATGTACAGGCCATCGACACTTTTGCTGTATTCGATCTTCACAGGCTCAGGGTTGGATGAGGTTTAGACCTTTAACTCTTGAGAAATGCTTTGTATTTAAGGTCAGAAGGGGAACCTTATTGATGACGCAGATGCCGGCAATAAGAACATCCGGGATACCGATGCCACTACCCTTTTCATCCAATTCCGCCTGTATTTTTGCCGCCGTCTTTGATGCGGGGAAGTCAAACGGGAGAACGTCGAATTGAGCAATAAACCCGTCTATACTGTCTTTCCTTTTCATTTTTATGTGGCCAAGACAAAGCTCAAATGCAGTAATTACTGTGATGCAAGGAGCAAATTCTACAAAGGTTTTTATGAGAAGTTTAAAGCCGGGTCCTTTTTTCCTGAGGAAATCTACGCATATATCCGTGTCTAAGCAGAGAGGTTCTTTTGCCATTTGTTCCAGCTTTTGCGCATTTCAAGGAAAATCTTATCGACGTTTTCCTCCTGCCATATTCCTGCATATTGCATAATATTTGAACCCTTATCTTTTTTATCCAGGAAAACGAGTCTTCCCTTTTCAACCAGGACTTTTACTGTGTCACCTTCTTTAAGCGCAAGTTTCTTTGCGAGACCGGGAGGCAGAGTAAGAGATACTTCATCGCTCAGTTTTGCCTTTAACATATCGCACCCCTTAATGGAATTACATAAGAGTATTTTAGCAGATAACGAATAAATTATTGTCATGGACTTAAAATGAACCGGTTCATTTCAGTTATTAAGGTGAAAGTGCCGCCAATGCAAGAGATGCTTCTGTCTTTTATCAGAAGGCCGATGGATGAAAGTTTTCATTACTTGACAATAGATCTATTAAAATAATTAATAACTCTTTCCTTGAGCGCTGTGATAACATCTTGATGTTGCCGTTGTAATGGCATATTCAAGGGGAAGCGCGTGACATATGGATTGCAGAGACAAACAGACAAACAGACAAACAGACCTAAACCGTAAAAGGTTTTTGCTCTCACAGTCCATAGCAAAATCACAGCGGTGTAAATTATATGATTTCCTGCAGCAGACAATCCACGATCAAACGTCGATATACAGCGCGGTTTATGGCGCGTGCCGCGTACAGACTGGCGCATCCGTTGATAATAAAACTAAAAACAGGAGCCAAAACTGATGCATTCGTGAAAAGTCGTCATTCCGGCTTGTCCGGAATGACAACAATATGTTTTGGGACTTTTTACGAGTTCAACGAAGCACCAAACTTGAAGCTATATTTCAGAGGGAGGATTTTGAAATGAAGAAAACAGGTGAAAACTGGAAACTGAAAACCTTTGGCATTTTTATGTTCACTGCCTATTTGTTAGCGGCATTGCCTGCGCTGGTTTTTGCATGGAATATAACTGATGTCGATACGATCTTTCCCGGCGGAGGTTTTACTTCCCTGGCCCTCGACTCCACCAACAAGGCCCATATCAGCTATTGGAATACCGGCGGCCCGCCGCCGACCAACGTCCACCTTTACGCAATCAATGCCTCGGGAACATGGTCCCCTACATCGATCAGCAATACCGACAGCGTCGGCCCATATAGCTCCATAGCCGTCGACTCAGCCGACAAGCCTCACCTCAGCTATTTTGATACAGCCGACGCCGGGACGATCAAATACACGACTAAGGCGTCGGGCTCGTGGAGCGCGCCTTCGATAGTGGATTCGGGCTTATCGGGGAATCCCCTGCCGGGCTTTAGCTCCATAGCAGTTGACTCGACCGGCAAGCCTCACATTTGCTATCCGAAGGAGTCTTCGCTGAAATGCGCCGCAAAAAATGGCGCGGGCGCGTGGGACATTGCAACTGTCGACAACTCCGGGAACGTGGGGGTCAATTTGTCTTTGGCTATTGATTCCGGCGACAGGCTCCATATCAGCTATCATGAGCAGGCCGGCGCGGCCCTCAAGTACGCCACGAACGCAACCGGGACGTGGGTTTCGACTACCGTTGAATCCACAGGGGGCGTTGCTATGGCTTCATCAGCCCTAGCGATAGACAATGACGGCAAAGTCCATATCGCCTTCATCAGCGCCTTCGGCAGCTCTAATGAAACGATCAAATATGCTACGAACGCCTCCGGCGCCTGGGTCACAACCACTGTCGACGGCGCGGGGACGATCAAGCGCTACGTTTCCATTGCGGTGGATTCGGACCTCAAGGCCCATCTCAGCTATGGGGAGAGTTCCGACTCTTCCCTTAAATATGCGACTAACGCCTCAGGTCCATGGGTCAAGTCCACGATAGAAGTCACGGGCTGGCTGGGCCCTTATTCTTCAATAGCAGTGGATTCAAACAATTATGCGCATGTGAGCTATTTCAAATCCGATCCTGTCGATCCGAACGCTGCGTATATCAGATACGCGACCAACGCCGGTATTTTCAAACTTCCTGACACCGGGCAGACGTCATCATACACGGGCACCTTTGGAGAAGACCATGATTACACGATCAACCCGCCGTCATTTACGGACAACGGCAACGGGACGATCACGGACAATGTAACGGGTCTGCTCTGGCAGAAGCAGGACGACGGGACAACACGCGCATGGGATGCCGCGGGGCCGTACTGTAGCGGGCTCAACCTTGGCGACAAGACTGGCTGGAGATTGCCGACAGACATGGAGCTTATGAGTATTGTTGATTACAGCCAGGTATCACCTCCTATTAATGCAACATATTTTCCTGATACAAAACTTTCAGGCTATTGGATCTCAAACACTTCGCCAGTGGCGCCTTACTATCCATGGTACGTTTCTTTTAGTCCCGGATCGCCAGGTGGTATCGGTCAGGGAGATAATTCTTATCCATGGTATACAAGGTGTGTATGGGGCGGGCAGTTGCCATCCGGTAACTTTATCGATAATGGTGACGGGACTGTAAGCGACACAAGTTCAGGCCTGATGTGGCAGCAAGGAGAGGGGGGGGCCATGAATTGGGAAGCGGCCCTGAATTACTGTGAGAGTTCAACATTAGGAGGTTATACAAACTGGAGGCTTCCTAATATAAAGGAACTTAAATCTCTTGTCGATAATACGAGGCTCAACCCGGCAATCGACCCCATTTTCCCAGATGTTCATACCGGGCAATGGGTCGTATATTGGTCCTCCACCACTCATGCAGGGGCTGCCTCTGAGGCTTGGTGGACAAATTTTGCATACGGAGGCGTATATCAGGGCTATAGCCTGCTTAATGGTGACGGCAACAAGGGTGTCAGCAACTATGTCCGCTGCGTCCGCGGCGGCGTGTCGTCGGTTCTTCCTTCTGATACGACTCCCCCTACAACCACCGCCTCACCCTCCGGCGGAACTTACGGTTCAACACAATTAGTGACCTTGGGCTGTAACGACGGTGCAGGCTCAGGCTGCGCAAGCACATATTACTGCACAGGTTCAGGCTGCAACCCGACGACAGTGTATAACGGCGCCATAAGCGTCTCAAACTCAACGACCTTAAGGTTCTATTCAAAAGATAATGCAAATAACAGCGAGACGGTGAAGACGGCGACATATACGATCAACTCGCCTTTGAGCGCGCCGACCATTTCCGTGCCTCCGACGAACAGCACAGGCAGTTTTGTAGTGAGCTGGGGCGGAGGCAGCGTAAGCGGTGCAACATACGTTCGTGAAGTAAGCGCAAACGGCGGTGCGTTTACCAATGTCTATACCGGGACTGCGCTCTCAAAGAGCATTGCCGGTCTGTCAAACGGCAGTTATATCTATCGAGTAAAGGCGACAAAGACGGGTTATGCCGAAAGCGGCTGGCGGACGTCTTCCCCCTGCGTGGTGACGCTGGCCTTGAACACGCCGACTATTTATGTGCCTCCGACGAGCAGCACCGGCAGCTTTGTAGTAAGCTGGGGCGGAAACAACGTAGGCGCAACATATGTGCTTGAGGTAAGCGCAAACGGCGGTGCAACGTTTACCAATGTCTATACAGGAACAGCGCTTTTGAAGGCCATTACCGGCCTGTCAAACGGAAGCTATATCTACCGTGTGAAGGCGACAAAGACGGGATATGTCTCAACCGGCTGGCGGACGTCTTCCCCCTGCGTGGTGACGCTGGCCTTGAACACACCGACTATTTATGTGCCTCCGACGAGCAGCACCGGCAGCTTTGTAGTGAGCTGGGGGGGAGGCAACGCAGGCGCAACATATGTTCTTGAAGTAAGCGCAAACGGCGGTGCAACGTTTACCAATGTCTATACGGGAACAGCGCTCTCAAAGAGCATTACCGGCCTGTCAAACGGCAGCTATATCTATCGTGTAAAGGCGACCAAGACGGGCTATGTCTCAAGCGGCTGGCGGACGTCAAACCCCTGTGTGGTGACGCGCAGTTGAGCAGGCAGTATCTGACACCCATCAGGTCAGTGCAATAACCTGGCCTAAAAGGGTAGAGTATTTAAGTAACAGATGGGAACAAAAGGATAAAAAAGGGGCATAAGGGCCAAAAGGTCTTTATGCCCTTAAAATTTACTCATACTTGCCTAAGCAGAGGCAGGCGTTTTGGCCTCCGAAGCCGAAGGAGTTCGAAAGCGCCCGGCTGTAAGGCTGTTTTCTTGCCTCATTAGGCACATAATCGAGGTCGCATTTGGGGTCGGCGAATTCGTGGTTGATGGTCGGCAGGATTATGGACCTGTCCATCCCGATCAGGGTAAGGATACATTCTATGGCCCCCGCCGCGGCTATGGTATGCCCCAGCATGGATTTGTTCGAGCTGACAGGCACCTGTGACGCCCTGTCACCAAAAACAGCCTTTATGGCCCGTGTCTCGGTAAGGTCATTCTGTATTGTCGATGTGCCGTGGGCATTTATATAATCGATCTCGTCCGTCCCGAGGCCGGCGTCAAGCATGGCCCCCTTCATCGCCAGCGCGGCCCCGTCACCCTTGGGGTGGGTGTCCGTGATCCTGTACGCGTCGGCTGAATCGCCATATCCCAGGATTTCCCCCAGAATGGTCGCGCCCCTTTTCCGCGCGTGCCCGAGGTCCTCAAGGACCAGGCTCCCCGCGCCCTCCGACATGACGAAGCCGTTTCTTTTTCTGTCAAAGGGCCTGGAGGCCTTTCCGGGCTCGGAGTATTTTTCGACAAGGGCCTTGATGAGGACGAAGCCGATGAAACCGGTAAAATTGAGAGTGGCCTCACATCCGCCCGCGACCATCACGTCCGCGCCGTCCTCTTTTATCAGACGGTATGCCTCTCCGACCGCCTGCGCGCCGGCCGCGCAGGCCGACACGAAAGAGAGATTCGGCCCCTTGCAGTCAAAGAGCATCGACAGCAGCGCAGTGGCGGCGTCCGGTTTCCTTCTGAAAAAATTCAGGTATGAATAACCTCCGGACCCGATCAGGCCTTTGATGTCCCAGCCGCCATGGCCGTCATAAAAACGGTGCAGGTGCTGGACGTCTTTAATATCAGGGTTGTCACCGTGAGATCCGAGCGCCACCCCGATCCGCCCGCGGTCGATGATATCGGCGAGCCCGGCCTGCCGGGCCGCCTCGGCGGTTGCTATCATCATCATCCGCAGTCCACGGGAAGAAAATATGTTCAGACGCCTCAGGCGGTCTTCCTGCAGCTCGGAGATCCATTCATCCCGGATTTCGCCGCCTATGCCGCAGGGGAGGCCTTTTGTCTCGAAGGACGTGATATAGTCGATGCCCGAGCGGCCTGCGGATGCCTTATCGAAGGTCTCTGAGGCATTCCTGCCCAGGGGGGTGATCATGCCATAGCCGGTAACTACAACTCGTCGCTCAGACATAGGGTCGGGCATCTCCATTTTTAATCCCGGAGGAGGTCAGCAGCTCTTGTTTTCTTCCTGTATTTTTGAGAGCCACTGTTTGATCAGGTCATCCCCTGTCGTATAAACCGCGGCCTCACCGCAGGAGCCGCAGCCTACCTTGACCCCTCCGTCGGCCTTCCATGAGGCGCTCCCGCATTTCCCGCACTTCTCCGGCAGAGTTTCCAATATGTCCATGACACCGCCCGCCATGGTCCTTATCGTGAACAGGGAGGGGACCTCATCCATATCCATGCCCGCACTGAAGCCGGGGAATTTGTCCCCGTACCTGGCCTTAAGAAACAGTACGGCCTTTTCCGTAAGCTGGCCGTTTTCATCGATGGCAGCGCCCTCTCCGAACATGTCTTCGATATGCTCAAGGATGAAATGCCTGGCCATCTTGATGCCGAAGGTCTGCTCCAGCCTGTAATTGATGTCGAGGAAATCCAGAGATTCCGCGCCAAGGTCCTTTATCATTGAGTTGTCGGCCTCAATCCCGGACGGGTCGCTGCTTAAGGTCTCGGCAACCGCCTTTTTTACCTCCTCGATGACTTTTTCTTCCGTGACAATGTTCTGTGCCATTTAAAACTCCTTCGAATTTATTTCTTCACCATCGGCTGATAGAGCCTGTTGCTGAACCCGTGGTCCACCACTATCGTCTGGCCGCGGACCGCCCTGCTTGCCGGGCTCAGAAGAAATTCCACGACCTCCGCGATCTCCCGCGGTTCGACAAACAGATACTCGGGGATATATTCGATCTCTTCCCAGAGCTGCCGGAGGACCTTGAATGAATCTGTTTTCACGATGCCCCCGCAGACCGCGTTTACCGAAATGTTCTTGCCCCTTAAGCCCTCCGCGCAGTCCCTGACGACGGATTCCATAGCGGCCTTCATGCTGCCCAGCGGGTAAGAGGGGTTATAAAA
This sequence comes from Nitrospirota bacterium, assembly GCA_016215155.1. Taxonomy (GTDB): domain Bacteria; phylum Nitrospirota; class Thermodesulfovibrionia; order Thermodesulfovibrionales; family UBA6898; genus PALSA-1316. The sequence continues at coordinate 862 of JACRLQ010000074.1, read as the reverse complement.
ACGGCTTCCGAGGCTCGATACAAAAACAATCCTGCCTTCCGATTTCGCGAGCTCCTGGACAGACTCCTGGATGCAGAATATGTTCCCTATATAATTTGTGTCAACGAGCTGCCTTAGTTCACGCTCCATCAGCTTCTCAAGAGGTTTAAAAGGCGTCCTGGCCGCATTGAGCACGAGAAAATCGAGTCTCCCGAAATATTCAGTTACCGAACCCACGAGTTTCCGGACGGACTCCTTCTCGGATATATCGGCCTGGATGAGCAGGGCCTTTCTTCCAAGCGACCGTATTTCTTCACAGAGTTTATTGCCATGGTCCTCCGATGAGCCGCCGGACCTTCTGTAGTTCAGGGCGACGTCGGCCCCAGCCGCGGCGAGGGTACGGGCAATCGAGGCCCCGATACCTCTGGAACTCCCTGTTATTAAAGCGACTTTATCTTTAAAGTGAGCTTTTTCCATGAGCAGTTATAATAATATAAATGCTCATCTTAAGTATATACTGAGGGTCCTGCCGGGGAATTTGTTCAGGCGGAGGCGGGTTTGCCGGTCAGTTCATCCATGAGGGTCTTGACCGACACAATAGCGTCAATTCTTGAGGCGTTCGTGCCTACGGTGTATAGCGGCTCTTCCACGTCAGTGTTGTATCCGGCGGAACTAAGGAGGCCGTTACAGATGCAGAAAAATTCTTCATTGCTCTCTTTTGCAGAGCATCTGGTATATTTGCCCTCCGAGTCTTTCAGAAGTACGTACCCTTTATCACATTTGGGCTTGCGGAGCTTTTTCATAGCCGATACGTACATTGGGGACTGCCTGATCACCCTGAAAGGCAGTCCGCAGGGCGAGCCGGGCCTGTGCGCAACGACAA
>JACRLQ010000070.1 GCA_016215155.1 Nitrospirota bacterium | reverse complement strand
GACCTATTGTTCAGGATGCCACGGTCCTCTGGCGACGTCGGCGAAGCTGAACAAGACGGCGGCACAGATACAAGGCGCGATAAACGGCAACATAGGCGGCATGGGAAGTCCGGCGCTCATGAGCCTGACACCTACGCAGGTAAGTGCGATAGCGACGGCCCTGGTTTCGGCAACGCCGCCTCCGCCTGCCGGTCCATATCATCCTGCCAATTGGTACAGGGACCATAGAAATTATGCCGGTCAGAACGGGGTCTCTACATGCACGGCCTGCCATGGCGCGGATTTGCGGGGAGGCTCAGGGCCATCCTGTTATTCCTGTCACGGCAAAAAATGGTAGTCTGATCCGCACAGAGATCAAATCCCCCTGTCCGTTTAATGGACAGGGGGATTTTTTTTTATTTATTTAAATTAAAATAGCGGTATGGCAAAGGTCATTTTCAGGCAGGCGGGTTATGACTACGGACCGCTCAGGCAGAATATTTTTTATATGCTCGATGTTCTCGGGGGCGGGGCAATTAAAAAGGACCAGTCCGTCTTGATCAAACCTAACCTGCTCGGTCCGGCCGGGCCGGAGACCGCGATGGTGACCCATCCGATGGTTATACGTGCAACAGTTGAATACGTAATCGGAAAAGGCGGCCGTCCCCGCATATCCGACAGTCCGGCGATGGGGTCATTTGAGAAGGTACTTCAGGTAAGCGGCATAAAAGAGGCGCTGAGGGACCATGACGTACTATATGAAGAATTCAGGGAATCGGAAACGGTAAGCGTCGGGGACCCCTTTAAAAAGATTGAGATTGCAAGTGACGCGCTGAATGCTCCTTTTATGATCAACCTGCCAAAGCTCAAGAGCCATACACAGATGATGCTTACGCTTGGCGTCAAAAACACCTATGGCTGTATAGTGGGGCTGCGAAAACCGGAGTGGCATTTCCGTGCCGGGGCAAACAGAGAGATGTTCGCACGGCTTCTTGTTGAGGTGTACCGGGCCGTAAAACCCGCTGTAACGATAGTTGACGGCATACTGGCTATGGAAGGGCAGGGTCCCGGCAGAAGCGGGGTCCCACGGTCAATAGGGGCGCTTATCGGTGGTAACGACGCAATCGCCGTCGATATGTCCATATGCAGGATGCTGGGGATCGACCCCTTCACACTCCTTACGAACCGTGCCGCCCTTGACATGGGGCTTGCCGGCAACCGGATCGATATTGATGGCGATATGCCGTCGGTTTCAGCCTTCAGATTCCCTGAGATTACCCCTGTTGTCTTCGGGCCGAAAGTCCTGCATGGCTTTATGAGAAGGCATCTCGTCCAGAGGCCCCTCTGCGATGACTCAGTCTGCAAAAGGTGCGGTGAGTGCTGGAGATACTGCCCGGCGAAGGCCATAACTGTGAAAGACAAAAAACTGCATTTTGATTATGACAAGTGCATAAGATGTTATTGCTGTATCGAGGTATGCCCTTACGCCGCCTTAAGGGCGGAGGAACCGGTCTTGGGAAGGTCCATCAAAAAAATATTCGGGTGAGACATGAACTCTTAATAGAGTCTTTGTATAAAGTGTAAGTTGTCATCCTCGGGCTTGACCCGGGGATCCAGAGGATATTGAAAAAAGTGGATTCCCGATTAAGGACTTCGGGAATGACGGACAAAAAAAGTTTACACACAGACACTAAATAAGGTTTGAAAATCGGCGAAAAAAAAGAGAGGGCGTTAGCCCTCTCTTTTTTAAATTACATCTCCTTGACTTCGATGCACTTGTCAGGGCAGACTTCCACACAGCTCATGCAGCCTACGCACTCACCCGCCTGAAAAGGGTCTGTCTTGCCGTTGGCGCCCATCTGGTAAACCTGCACGGGACAGATGTTTACGCATTCTCCGCAGCCGGTGCAACAGTCGAAATTAACGTTGACTAAATACATTATGCCTCCTGTCTATAATTGAATTGGATCTCCCGGGGTTCCCTGCTCTGAAGGAAATGGGAGACTTCTGCCATTATTATAATATTTATTCGACAGGCGTTACCACTGCCATGACAACCAGCCTCGACCCTTTGTCCGCCCTGAAGCCGTGCTGTGTCATCGGTTCGCATAAGATACAGGTCTTTTCGTCCGCCTCACTATCCTCATCCCCGACTGTGAACGTGCCTTTACCCTCGACACAATACATGAGCAGGCGCAAGGGCGCCTTGTGGGGTTTGAGTTCCTGTCCAGGCTCAAGGCACATCAGTGCGATTCTCATCTCCGGTTTATCGGAGAGCATCTCCCTGCCGATTTTGTCCGGATGAAACGCTATCAACTTCTTCAGATCAAATATTTCCATAACCACCTCCTGTGTTTTTCTACATTATCGCACAGTTTCAAGCATGATGCTATGACGCCGGTCATACCGGTCCTGTAAATTATCAACGGTCCGGCCTTTCCGTCTGGGTATTAGAGTGTTGTGTTATTTCATCCAGAAAAGCCTGGCCATACTTCCGGAGCTTCATCTCCCCGACGCCGCTGACCTTTGCCATGTCGTTCATCGAGACCGGGAAGCTCCGGCACATCTCATATAATGTTTTGTCCGAAAATATTACATAGGGCGGCACCTGCTGTGATAAGGCAAGATGCCTCCGAAGCTTTCGGAGTTTTTCGAAGAGTGCCGCACCATACTCACCACCTGTCTGTCCATGCCTTGAGGCCGGACGCGCCTTGTCTTTTCTGATGGCGCTGATTGACCTTTTGCCAAAAAGAATATCATTGCCCTTTTGGGTCAGGGTGACTATCGGATACCGGCCGCCTTCAAGACGGAGGGCCTCCTGTGCGACAAGCTCATCCGCAAGTTCGCGCCAATAAATTTTGTCCTTATGCCTGCCGGCTCCGTAAGTCTTAAGCTCGTTGTGCCGCAGTTCGCGAACCCGCTTTGTGTCTGCTCCGGTAACGATATCGGCGATATGACCCGCCCCGAACCGCTGTCCGGTCCGTGATATCGCCGACATTAATATCTGGGAGTCAACGGTTATATCGGTCTGCTCCACCCCGCCGCAGCATATATCACAGGACACGCAGTTGTCTTTCTCATATGACTCTCCGAAGAACGCAAGCAGCCTCCTTCTCCTGCAGACATTATGTGAGGCATAGCCCGACATCTGGTTTAGTTTTTCGAGTGCAATCGCCCGCTCTGCATCATTTTGTATCTGATCTATAAAATACCGGATCTTGGGGATGTCGCCCCTTCCGTATAAAAGCAGACAGTCGGCAGGCGCTCCGTCTCTTCCTGCCCGCCCGGTCTCCTGATAATATGCCTCAATGTTTTTGGGAAGGTCCGCATGTACGACAAACCGCACATTTGATTTGTCGATACCCATGCCGAAGGCGATTGTAGCCACTATGACGGGTGTTTCATCCCTGCTGAAGGCCTCCTGGTTTCTGCTGCGCTCCTCCGTGGTGAGTCCGGCATGGTATGGCAATGCGCTGACTCCGTGCGCCTTGAGGAATTCGGAGGTCTCCATTACCGCATCCCGCGTTGTGCGGTATATTATTCCCGATTCGTTCGGATGCCTGCCGATAAACTCCAAAAGCTGTTTTTTTGAATCGGTCTTTCTCTCCACCTGATAAAAGAGATTTGGCCGGTTGAACGAGGCCCTTATACTATGGGGCTCATGAAGATTCAGTCTTGTTATTATATCTCCCTGCACCTTAAGTGTTGCGGTCGCGGTGAAGGCGGCAACCGGCACTGAGGGGAAAAGCTCTTTTATTGATGAGAGGCCGAGATAATCAGGCCTGAAGTCATGCCCCCATTCGGAAATGCAGTGGGCCTCGTCAACTGCCACAAACGAAACGGGTATGTTTTTCAGGGTATCGATAAATTGCGGCATGGCAAAGCGCTCCGGGGCGATATACAAGATCGTTATTTCGCCGTTTTCCAGGGAACTCAATACTCCGCCCATCTCCTTCGGGCTTAGCGAGCTGTTGAGGTAAGCGGCGGTGATGCCGCTTGCCAGGGCCGCATCCACCTGGTCCTTCATCAAGGCGATAAGCGGGCTGATGATGATAGCTGTCCCCTGCATTATCGTTGCGGGGAGCTGGTAACAGAGAGATTTTCCTCCCCCGGTAGGCATAACGGCGAATACGTCCTTTTTGTTCAGGACGGAGGTGACAATGGATTCCTGGTTTGGACGAAATGAGGTGAACCCGAAAACGGACCTGAGTTTTTCATGAATCAAAGCCTGCTGAGACGGATAGTTCTGCATAAATTGATCCCCCGATCAAGTATTTTTTAGGCTGAGACTATTTTAGCACACCGGGCAACCTGTATTTACGCTTGAATTCCTGGTCTTGCCAAGTCATTCCTCGCTGTCTTCTGTTACCGTCCGGTCAAATATCGCATACCACTTATTTTTGAATGCCGCGAATTCCCCGTGCTCAATGGAGGTCCGCATTTTTTTAAAGAAGTCCTGATAAAAATACAGGTTGTGGATTGTGTTGAGTCTCATGGACAGAATTTCTCTGCATAGGAAAAGATGTCTCATATAGGCCCTCGTGTAATTCCTGCAGGCGTAGCACCCGCATTCAGGGTCGAGCGGGCCTTTATCATACTTGAATTCCGTTTTCTTGATGCTCACACGCCCGAAACTGGTGAAGAGGGTCCCGTGCCTGGCGTTGCTCGTGGGCATTATGCAGTCGAACATGTCAAACCCTGCCTCGACGGCGTTTAGCATATCAACGAAGTCCCCGATGCCCATCAGGTACCGGGGCTGGTCAAACGGCAGCAGTGGCGCGTTGAAATATATGATCTCGTGCATTTCTTCCTTGGGTTCTCCGACGCTTACACCGCCCACCGCGTATCCGTCAAACCCGATATCCAAGATCTCCTCGGTGCTTTTCTTCCTTAAATCCTTATACATCCCTCCCTGGATAATCCCAAAGAGCGCCTGCCCCGGGTTCTGAAGTTCCCTGCACCTCTTTGCCCACTTCGTTGTGAGGTCAACGGACTTGTCCGCGTACTCGTACGTCGACGGATAGGGTATGCATTCGTCGAACGTCATCGCGATATCCGAGCCTAAAACCCCCTGGATCTTCATGGCCTCGGCGGGCCCGATAAAATGCATTGATCCGTCGATGTGCGATTTGAAATGGGCTCCTTCGTCGGTTATTTTTCTGAACGCCGAGAGGCTGAATACCTGGAACCCTCCGCTGTCTGTCAGTATCGGCCTTTCCCAGTTCATGAACCTGTGAAGTCCGCCCATGGCGGAGACCACGTCAAGCCCCGGCCTCAGATAAAGATGATAGGTATTGCCGAGGATTATCTCGGCCCCCAGGTCTTTGAGTTCGTCGGGCGACATAGCCTTTACCGTGCCGAGCGTCCCCACAGGCATGAAGGAAGGGGTGTCTATTGCGCCTCGGGCTGTCTCTATCCGGCCCCTGCGGGCGGGGCCGTCTGTCTTTAGTATTTTAAATTCCATAGTCCCTTTACAAAAATTATTTTATGTGTTTTAATAGAGCCTATTATACGTTAAAACGTATATGGACTGGGTACTACCTCAGGTAGTTCAAAAAGATTTTCCCCAGAGGCAAAAAAGCTTGACAAAGGGATAAATCGTCAGTTATATTACCCACTCGTTCTTTGAAAACTATGAAAGGTGCAAAGCGTACCGTTGATTTAATGAGTAGCTAATCAAACTAATGAGAGTTTGATCCTGGCTCAGAACGAACGCTGGCGGCGTGCCTAACACATGCAAGTCGAACGGAGTTATTTGGAAGTAGCAATACGGAAGGATAACTTAGTGGCGGACGGGTG
>JACRLQ010000069.1 GCA_016215155.1 Nitrospirota bacterium | reverse complement strand
TCGCACATGCAGACGTCCGTGATCACATACAGCCCCGGAACCGCATTCTTAATTGCCCTGACGGCCTTCTGGACGACTCCCTTCTCATCAAAGGCACCGGACCCTTTTTCATCCTTCTGTTCGGGGATCCCGAACAGTAACACAGAAGGAATGCCCAGGGAATGGACCTCTTTTGCGGTCCTGACCACTTTGTCGACGGACTCCTGGAAACACCCGGGCATGGCCGAGACCTCTTTCCTCACCCCTTTGCCGTGGGTGACAAAGAGGGGATAGATGAAGTCATCAGGAGACAGTGAGGTCTCCCTCACCATCCTCCTGATGTTTTCGCCTTGCCTGAGCCTTCGGGGCCTGCTATAGGGGAACATGATGCGGGGGTATCAGCCGCAGGAACTGCAACCCGAGCCGCAGGACGAGGCAGCGTCGGCGCCGCCGTTGATAACAAACCCTTCGCCGCGGTCGGTCACGATATAGTCGATCTCTTTGTCGGCAAGGCCCTCGGCGGCATCAGCGCCCACAAATACCTTAAGCCCGTTTTTCTCGACCGTCTGATCGCCTTCAGAAGCCTTCTCGTCGATATCAAGCCCGAAGCTCGGACCGCAACAGCCTCCTCCGCCCTGCGTAAAGACCCTCAGACCCCAGCCTTCCTTGCCCTCGGACTTCAATATCTCAAGCGCCTTTTCAGCGGCTTTATCAGATATCTTCAACATGGTAACCTCCAGAAAAAAATAGTTTATTTTTTAGCATAAGTGAATAAACCGCGAAAAATCAAGCAGCGGGACAAGCCGCCGGGATCGAATACGGAAAAGGTTCGAGGACAAAAAGCAGGAGTTACAATTCAGAAAAAACCGGTCATAAGGCAATAAAACCGGACGTTCAAATATCTAAAGGCACTTCCCGTCTTTGTCCTTGACGATCATGATCTCTTCCTGGGTCTCCAGGATGTCGTCGGCAAGCATGTCCTCTATGAAGTTTCTCAAGGTCTCGCATATCTCTTCCGTCATCCCCGTGAACCCCACCGCCATCCCGGGCGGCACTCTGAAGATATCGCCGAAGAGCTCTTTTGTGTATATGACGCTTCCCTTAGTGTCAAGGTTGTTATGGGCGCCGAGCGTCAGGGAGATCCCGACCCTGGTGCCGACCGGGAAAGGGTCCTTTTTTCTCAGATAAATGCCGCCCACCGACAGGTTCTCGGAATAAAGCTCATGGACCTCGCCGTTGAGGGTAACTTTGACCTTTGTCTTGAACTGCACCCTTAGATGTTTCCTGTCGGTGCCGCAACGGGAATAGAAACTTCTTTGTATCGCCCCGTGGAGTTCATCGATCCTGAGGGGTTTGAACAGGTACGCGGAGCACCCCAGTTCCAGGAACCTTTTCATGACGCCGCGGTCGGAATCGGACGACACCATTATTATCGGGATGTGGGCCGTCTGCCTGTCTTCCTTAAGATGTTTTACGACGGGGCTCCAGTCCATGGTTTTAAGGGTATTGCCGATTATGATCAGGTGGGGTTCGGAAAGCTTCGAGAGGCTCAGGACCTCATCAGCGTTTCTCGCCGGTATGACCCTGAATTCCATCCTTTTGAGAAGGAGTCCGGCGGATATCACAAAAAGCTGGCTGTCATCGGATATCAATATTTTTCTAAGCATTCATGCGCTCCCGCAACAGTATAATATGCCGGCGCGTTAAATTGCAATGGCGCGTCCGAAGGCATCAGAAGCAGGCCCGGATAGATCAGGTGACATGGCGGCTTTGCCGGACGACAGAGACCCCCACGGCAATAAAAGCGCCTGAGGCATCAAACAAGACATCCGCCACGGAGGCCGTCCTCCCGGATACGAAGGATTGATGGTACTCGTCGCTCGCGGCATACAACACGGCCGCTGAAAAGGAATATAACACGCACCGCCCCAAGCTTAATCCGGCAACTCCACCTCTGAACGCCCGGAACAATAACATGCCAAGGATAAAATATTCGGACATATGCGCCAGCTTACGTATCACGCCCTGAATAATGTTTGTCTCTTCCGTCGAAAGCATCGGAAGAAAAAAGCTCAGGAGCGGCCCGATGACAAGCGATGTCCGTTCTGAAGAAAATGCCCCCGTCGACATCCAGAAAATAAAACCCATCCAGGACCATACCGGCAACCATAATTTAATATGCCGCATCGGAGTGACCTGTCAATGACGGCGCCAACGCATCATGAGACATGGACCATATTATCATATGTCGCCCCGAGTCCCGGAAAGACGGGGGCCTCCCTGATATTAAAAAACTGCCTGTCAGTTTCTGAAAATCCGGTGACAGTTGACACAGCCATCGAGGAGCTTTTTCGTCAGCGAAAGCATCTCCTTCCGGTCATCCGCCCCTGCCGCAAGACTCAGCGCCTCGAGAGTGCCGTGAAAGTCTCTGTCGAGTTTCACGAATTCCTCCGCCCTGTCGCTGTTTTTGGGTATCTTTACGGTACCTGCATGGACCGCCTCATGGGTCTTTTCCATCGTCCCGTGCATCGATTCAAGAGCGGTCCTGACACGCTTGCCGTCGCCGACTGAAACGGCGGACACCACTTCGCGGAACACGCCGTCGAGGACCATCATCTCCTCCAGCAGGGCATTGCCTCCGGCAGCGGCATGTTTTTCACCGTGAGCGCGCGCATGGTCACCATGGCCGGCGTAAAGATATACCGGCGTTACCGAAATTGACAACAGCAAAACGATCGCAACAATTGTCGGGGTCCTGTCCCTCATGAAAATACCTCCCTGTTCATTTGGTCTTTTACTCATAATATCACCTTTTAGAAAAAGGGGGCATGATTTTTATCATATTTCAGGGGAAGAGGTTACGTCAAAACTGCTGATGATCCGGCAGACGACGGTCTCCGCGCCGTCCGGGTCCGGCTAAGACAATCCGATGACCTTGCCGAATTTCGTCATCCTGCTCTTGTGCTTTACTTTGATATGCGACACTTTGCACTGGGAGTCGTCCTTGTTCTCCAGAAACGTCAGGGTGTTCCATACCGTCTGAAGCGCCCTCAGGGCATCTGCCGCGCCGACTGAAGCAGGGTCTATATCCGACAGGCTGCCGTCGGGTTTATTTTTACGCCTGGAGGCCGTAACTGACGATTGACAGCCTGCAATTTTGTCCCGCAGCATAAGTGCGCCGGAGAGTTCGTCCCTGAACGGAAAATCAGGATAAAGCCTTGCCAGAAGATCAGCGGCCGGCAGACTTCCCCCCCCCGCCAGACCGTCCCTGTTAAGAAAACGGACCCTCATGACGTAGGATTCGAGACATGCCGCGGCCAGGAGGCATATCGAACGGGAATATCCATTTTCGGTATTCACCGGATCGACATCGGCCGGACCGGCCTTTTCAAGCTTTCCAAGTTTTTCAAGAAGAACGGTGATAGGCCCGATATATGGCCCTCCATCGAAAAAGTCAGTGTTATCGGACATGAGAATTTTCTCCGCGGGTCTCTTTTCTTCCCGTGCCTCAACAGGCTTGATCACCGGTATGGTCTTTGAACTGCCTGCCTTGGGTTTCGCGGTCTTTTTTTCCGGTTTCTTATCCCGCGAAACCTGGCCCTCCGAAAAATCGGCCTTGTCCCAGAAGGAAGCAGGGGGGGGAGTTTTGCCCGTCAAGGTCCTGAACCGGGAGGAAGACGGTTTGTCCTGTGGTCTTTTGTAGGCGCTCGACACGGAATACCGGATCTGATACCTGTATAAAGAAGGTTTTTTGTATTGTGGATAGAGGGTCTTGAAATTGGGAAGGGCCCTCAGCCGTTCACTCCACGCGATGAGGACATCAGTGGCCTGCTCGACGGTTATTCCTGCCTCACGGAAAATAAGGCCGCAGGTGTATGAGATATTGTGTATGGCCTTCGCGTTTCTCGGAAGCACGTCGAGCAAAATCTTTACGGCGGCCTGAACGGCCCTCGCGTCCTGTTTGAGTATATCCGGCATACGCTATTATATATGTTTCCGGTCAAAGAATGAAACGTGCCCGTTTTTCACCGGTTACGTCGCCCCCGCCGGTCCACATGAATCATCGCGTATCAAGGCCGCTTCCTATTTATTTTCCATGCCTTTTTCGGGTTCAACCGTCCTCAGGATTTCGAAGACGGAAATGAAGAGGGCAAAAATAAGCGGGCCCATGACGAGCCCAAGCAGCCCGAAAAATTTGATGCCCCCCAGCACGGTAAAGAAAATTATAATGGCCGGCATCCTGGTGCGTCCGCCGATTATCAGCGGTTTAAGGACGTTGTCGATCGTGCCTATCGCAAAAAAACCGATCAGAACAAGCGCTACGGCCTTCAGGTAAGCTCCCTGAAAAAAAAGAAGCAGACTTGCCGGCACCCAGACGATCGCGGTCCCTATCGCGGGCAGGAATGAACATAGCGCCATGACACTCCCCCATAACACGGAAGACCCGACCCCGATGACGGCGAACGCGACGCCTCCGATAACCCCCTGGCTGATCGCGACCACAACGCCGCCGTAGATCGTCGAGACTATCATGTCCTTCGTCTGTTGAGTGAGGCGATCTTTATATAACTCGGGGAACGGCAGATAGTCCTTTACCCTTAAGACAAGGTGATTGCCGTCCCTGAAGAGGAAAAATACAGTAAAGATCATGAGCACAAAATTTACAGCGACGCCTACGCTATTGGTGAACCCCGACGAAAGATGGTCGACCGCTTCCTTGGCAAGCTTCCTGCCGCTTTCGATCAGGAACTCACGCGCCGAGTCCTCGCTGACTCCCAGATAAGGACCAGCCTCCCTTATCAGCCCGGCCACCCTCCCGTCGTCCAGGATGTCGCCCAGGGACGGGCTCTCCGGCCTTCCGGTCTTTGTCACAAGGTCAGTCACCTCGGAGACAAGAGAAAATGACAGATACGACAGAGGCCCGACAATTACCAGGGCGATGATCATTACGGTAATAATAGAAGCCGCCGAAGCATACCTGACGTGTTTAAGGATAAAGAGATAGACCGGGTAAAATATCACGCAGAAGACCACCGCCCACGCTATCGCAGTCAGAAAGGGGGAGAATATCTGATATAAAAGGTATCCCAGGAGACCGACGATGGCCAGTTCAAGCAGATGCAGGTCTCTTTTCATGCCGCGGACGTCCCCCTCTGCCCGGCTGACGTTCTTTTATAATTATCGATCATCCTGTCTCCCTCACACCCGGTCCTTAAGCCGGCGGCAAACCGCCTCTTTGCTGTAATTATAGCCCAGAGGGCGTGAATCTCCAAATAGCCGTCAATCGGAGCGAATGGCGGGGTTTTTCTTCCACCAGCCCGGATACATGCTCAACCTGTGTATTACCGCGGGCGGCAGAATTTTATATGACCTTCCAAGGTTATAGCCTAGAAACTTCGTTGCGACCCTTAACATAAGCTCGGGGAAAAGGGCTATCTTCCCTCTGCCGGCCAGGTAGCCGGCCGCCGATATTACATAGGAAAGGCCTTCTCCGCCCGGACCGCCGAATTCCCGGATTATCCAGTTCTCACGGCTATGGAACACCCCTATGTCGAAATATCTCCCGAATTCTTCGGAAATTTTATAGTTATGAGAATGATAGACCATCGCCTGGGCGGCATAGGCTATCCTGTGGCCGGCCAGGAGCAGTCTGGCCCCGGCATGTGTGTCCTCTCCGAAGATAAGGTCCTCCCCAAACCAGCCGATCTCTTGCAGCGCCGACCTCCTGTAGGCGGCGCAGGAGTTGGACAGAAAAGTGGTCCTGATTTTATATCTTCCCCTGTCCGAGAGTTCCCTGACATGAGAAATCTCGGGGTAATTGAAAAGTCTCAGGTGGGCGGAAAGAGGACTCGCATCGGGCGCGGGAAGCTGCCTGGCGTAAGAAGCAGCGACCCTACTGTCGGCAAAAGCAGCCAGAAGCCGCTCCAGCGTCATGTCGTCGGCCAAGACCACGTCCTGAGTCAAAAAGACAAGGACATCGCCCCGGGCGGACTTTCCGGCGTATGTCCTTGCGCCGCCGTGGTCAAAGTCTTTTCTGCCGATGACTATCGTCCTTGCGCCGCAGGACGCCGCGATATCCGCGGTATCGTCGTCGGATGACGAATCAACGACGATGACCTCGGACGATACGGTCTGAGATCTGAGGTCCATGATGAGCCTCTCGATCTGCCTTCCGGCATTAAGGGTCGGTATGATAACGCTGGTCATTTTTCGCTCAAGTATGGTTCCTGCGACTATTATACAGCAATGAGGATTGAAAGGAAGACCGCCAGGTTTGTTAAAATCGGCCTTTTAATGTGTTATAATTTTTCATGCCAGAGAGCGTAAAATCAGCGGTTACGGAGCGGCTTTGCATCGACAGTGACCAGCTTCCAAAGGTCCCCTCCGTCCTCAGCAGCATATCCACACGTTTTGTCAGGGAAAACCTTGTGGTGCCGATTGAACTCAAACACAACGTGCTTAAAGTCGCCATGGCCGACCCCGACAACACCGACGTCATCGACGCGCTGAAGGTAGCGACGTCCGCCGATATCGTCGTCTATGCCGCCGACGGGAAGGCGCTTGCGGAATATATCACAAAATTCTACGGCCAGGAATCACAGAACATCAACAAGATAGTCGAAGACATGGGTGAGCGGAGCCCCGAACTCATGAGTGAAGAGGACGAGGACGTCGGGCACCTCAAAGACCTCGCCTCCGAAGCGCCGGTCATCAGGCTTGTGAACCTTCTTATTACGAGGGCCGTCGAAAGCAGGGCGAGCGATATCCATATGGAGCCCTTTGAAGATGAACTTAAGGTGAGGTACCGCATCGACGGCGTTCTTCATGAGACGGAATCCGTGCCTAAAAAACTCCAGGCGGCCATAATCTCAAGGGTGAAGATAATGGCAAAGCTCAACATTGCCGAAAGGAGACTCCCCCAGGACGGCCGTATCAGACTGAAGGTAGGAGATATGGAGGTCGATCTCAGGGTCTCTACCATCCCTATCCTGCACGGCGAGAGTGTGGTCATGAGGATACTCCAGAAAGAAGGGATCGTCATTGACTTGAACACACTGGGTTTCCCGCCCGGAACACTCGAGACTTTCAACTGGCTCATAAGGAAGCCTAACGGCATCATACTTGTCACCGGGCCTACGGGCAGCGGCAAGACCACTACCCTCTATGGCGCGCTAGACAAGATAAACTCACCCGACAGAAAGATCATTACCGTCGAAGACCCGATAGAGTACCAGTTAAAGGGGGTCAACCAGATCCAGGTCAAGCCCCAGATCGGGCTGAACTTCGCCAATACCCTGAGGCATATCGTCCGTCAGGACCCGGATATAATCATGATAGGCGAGATCAGGGACCTTGAGACCGCGGAGATCGCGATTCAATCGGCGCTGACCGGCCATGTCGTTTTCTCGACCCTGCATACCAACGATGCCCCAAGTTCCATAACAAGGCTGCTTGATATGGGCGTGGAGAGCTTCCTGCTTTCCTCGACGGTAAGAGGGATTCTCGCCCAGAGATTGATCAGAATAATCTGCCCTTCGTGCAAGGAGCCCGACCCCTCCATGGCGGACAAAGACGAACTCCGGAAGCTCGGCTTCGGAAGCGACGTGACGCTTTTCAGAGGCAGGGGGTGTGAAATGTGCGCCAATACCGGTTACTACGGAAGGGCGGGTATATTCGAACTCCTGACGGTTGATGAAAATATCAGAAAACTTATTCTCAAAAATGCTGACTCTAACCAGATCAGGACCGTCGCCAGAGAAAACGGCATGAAGACGCTGCTTGAGGACGGCGCTGAAAAGATCAGGGCCGGAATGACGACACTCAGCGAGGTCCTCAGGGTAACCCAGGAAACATAAGATGGCTGTGTTTTCATATAAAGCCACCACGATGGACGGGACGATCGTGGAAGGCGTCATCGAGGCCGCCGACGAAAATACGGCGCTCGAACGGCTTAAGAACTCCGGCGTAATACCCCTCAAGATCACCACCCCAAGGGACCCCTCAAAACGCAGCTTCTTTTCAAGGGCCCCAAAGGGCGATATCCTTACCTTTACAAACGAACTTTCCGCCCTCCTGGGCGCAGGACTTCCGATCGACAGAAGCCTCAATATCCTCTCCGACATATCCGAAAGCAGCGAGATGAAAGAGATCATAAGGGCGATACTTAAATCCATACGTGAGGGCAGCGCGTTTTCAGACGCACTCCAGAAACATCCCTCCGTATTCCCCAGGCTTTACGTCAATATGATAAGGGCCGGAGAGGCCGGCGGCGTCCTCGACGTCGTGCTCGACAAACTCAATGAATTTCTTGAGTCCGCGAAAGAGCTGAAGGAACTGGTCTTTTCCGCGATGATATATCCGGTCATACTGCTTGGCACGGGAGGCCTGTCCATAGTGGTGCTGCTGATATACGTCCTGCCGAAATTTTCCGCGATCTTCACCGAAATGGGCTCGACGATGCCCCTTCCAACCCAGATCATCATAGGGCTGAGCAATGCCGTAAAATATTATTGGTGGATGGTCGCCCTGGTCTTTTTTTTAATATGGGCCGCGGCGAGAAGTTATGTGCGGACTGACGAAGGCCGGTATCGCTTTGACGAGCTGAAACTGAAGCTGATAGGCGACCTGATCAGAAAGATAGAGACCGCCAGGTTCGCCAGGACCCTCGGCACGCTCCTTCAAAGCGGGGTACCGCTCCTTCAGGCCCTCAACAATTCAAAAGACATCATAAATAACCGTGTCATCGCGAACTCCATCGACGCAGTATCAAAAGGGGCCAAGGAGGGACAGGGGATCGCCGTGCCTCTGGCAAACGCCAGGGTGCTTCCGTCTCTGGCGCTGTCGATGATAAAAGTCGGGGAAGAGACCGGACAGCTCGACGTCATGCTCCTGAAGGTAGCCGGTACCTATGAAAGGAGCCTCAAGACCGCGATCAAGCGTTTCATAAGCTTCCTCGAGCCCGCGCTCATTCTCGGGATGGGTCTGGTTATAGGGTTTATTGTCATGTCGATGCTTATGGCGATATTCAGTATAACCAACCTCCCGTTCTGAGCACTGGACCGCCCCCATGCCGACCGGAGCTCAGAGTCCCGAAGCCGATCCAGTTATACAATACGCGCATCGGCCGGAGAGCGGGTTCACCCTGCTTGAACTTATCATTGTGCTCTTCCTCGCGGCGCTGATACTTGGGATCTCGACCGTATTTTTCGTAAATACCCTTGCCTCCGGAAGTTTCAATGAAACGGTGCGGGACCTCAACTCCTCCATGAGACATGCGCAGGCCCTCGCGCGGATAGAAAACGCCGGGAAATCGGTCTTTATAGACCTCGACTCAAGGACTTTCGGGATCGAAGGACGCGCATCCAGGCGTTTTTCACCTGACATTAACATAAAGATAACCGACCCGTATTCCGAGACGATTGTCCATGGACGGTATTCTTTTCGTTTCAGCCCCTCCGGCGGCTCCGACGGCGGCGAAATAACCGTCTCGAACAAAAAAAAGACGGCCTACATCACCGTTGATCCGGTGGTCGGCTCATCGGTCGTAAGGCAATGACGACAGGACGGTATTCATCCCCCTTCCATACCCCCCGGCAGGGTTTTATCGACGCAGGGTCGGTCCGGTATGCTCCAGGAGGGGGCTTGGCGGCCCTATTGTCTTTTTTGCCGACGCGCCGGAACCGCAGAGGAGGCTTTACACTCCTTGAAGTGCTTGTCGCAATGGCGGTGATGAGCATAGGACTGGTCGCCGTCTTCGAGCTCTTCTCGGCTGACTTGAGGGGCCTCGCCGCCTCCGAGGATTACGTCTCGGCAGTTATCAAGGCGGAGGCCAAAATGAGGGAGGTCCTCGATGACGGGGACCTCTCTGAGAAGGAGTTGAGAGATTCGTCTCCTGAGGGGTTCGAACTCGTTTCTTCGGTCAAAAAAACCTCCCCTGCGAGGACCGAGGACCTCCCTGTTGAACTTTTCGAGGTCGACGTCACGGTCAAATGGACGAGGGGCTCAAAGGAACGCTCGTTGACGCTCAGGTCCATGAAACTCCTGCCAAAAAAGATATGACGGAATTATTTACGGAAAGAGATCACTTGAAGTCCTCTTCGGGGTTCACCCTGCTTGAGCTGCTCATCTCGTTCGCCATTATTTCCGTGATCGTCCTGATCGTGGCCGGTTCGATGAGACTTGCCCACCATTCCGTCGAATCCGGAGAGAGAATGGCCGAGTATCTGGAGAGGATGCGCGGGGCGATAGGTATTATAAGCTCGCAGATCCAGTCCCAGGTCCCGCTTACCTATATGGATGACGCCGAAAAGAGATTCTATTTTCAGGGTGACAGGGAATCCATGCAGCTGGCCACGAACTACTCCATATGGGGAAGGGAAAGAGGTTTTACGGTAGTCGGATACCGGGTCGAATCAGGCCCCGACGGGAAAAAAATCATGTTTGCGTCCGAGCATACAATAGGCCTTGAAGACAGCAGGGAGACGAGGCTCTTCACGGGGGCCGACACCTTGCATTTCGAGTATTTTTATAAGGGGCCGACGGATGAGGAAGGTTCATGGACGGACAAATGGACCGCTGAAGACGCCATACCGGAGAAGATAAGGCTTAACCTGGTTACAGGAAGGAAGGACTTCTCGATGATCATACCCATGCGGACCGTCCCTCAGGCCCCGCCCCAGCAGCCTGCCACCACGCAACCGACGATCAGACCGCAATTTCCGGGGACCCGGCCCAGATGAAGAGAGATCACCTGAAGACGGAACACGGCATCGCCCTGCTTCTGGTGTTATGGGTGCTTATGGGTCTCACGGTCCTGGCCCTTACCTTCTCGTATCTTACAAGGACCGAGGCCCTCGGGACCTTGTCGTTCAGGAATTCCGTCGAGGCCAAGTTCCTGGCGGAGGCCGGGATAGAGCGGGCGGCCATGGAGGTCTTTTACAGAAATGCCAATAAGAACATGAAAGTGGCTGAAGAAGGCAAGGAAATCTGGAGAACTGACGGGACGGCTTACAGGGGTGAGACGGCGAACGGATATTACTCGGTCAGCCTTACCGATGAGGGAGGCAAGGTGGACATAAACCGGACGCCTGAGGTAATATTAAAAAATCTGTTTATTAACAGCGGCATCAAACAGGAAGACGCGGACATTATAGTCGACTCGATCCAGGACTGGAGGGACGGTGACGACCTGCACAGGCTCAACGGCGCCGAGAGTGATTATTATATGTCCCTTACAAGGCCTTACAAAGCAAGGAACGCCGATTTTGAGACGATGGAGGAGCTTTTGCTGGTAAAGGGTGTGACAGCTTCAATACTGTATGGAGGCGAGGGCCGCAAAGGGATCATAGACCTCCTTACCGTCCATTCAAAAACAGGCAAGATCAACCTCAATGCCGCGCCCAAAGACGTATTGACGGCGATCCCCGGTATGTCCCCTGAGCTTGCCGACGCCGTCATAGCCAACAGGAATGCCCAGCCGCCTCTCGGTCCGCAGGAAATAATCGGCGGGGCTTTCGTCGCAATGGCCCAGTACGTCGACCTGGCCGAGAGCACCGTATTCACTGTCGAGTCTGCAGGCGGAAGGACCGGGGAAAAGGCCGGTTACGCGATCAGGGCCAAAATATCAATCGAACCCGATAACAGGTTCAGATATCTTTACTATAAAAGTCCGGTGATGACCGATAATGTCGGCGATAAAATCAACTAATATGACCGGGTCGGCGGCATCGGCCTTTGCGTCGAAACTGACGGCCCTGACAGGGCTGCTGAGGAAGGTCCTTCTTTTCAGTCCTTCGGACGACCGGGTCTACCCGCGGAACAACCTCAGCGCGGCGATCGAAAAAGGAAGGGTGTCAGTGTCCTTTGGCTCAAAGTTTCTCTCCAGAATTTCTATACGGGGAACAAAAGAGTACCTCTTTGACGACGCCAGATACCCATTGCCTGAAGACGTGGCATCTTCAGCCGCCGCCGCCATCCGCGATCTCGGGGCCTCAGGCGCCGATGTTGCCCTCGTGCTGCCCGGGTCATGGGTCATCGTCAAGAAAGTCGAATTCCCTTCCACGGTGAGGGAAAACCTCTCTGATGTCGTCCGCTACGAAATGGACAGAATCACCCCTATTTCGCCGGATGAAGCGTACTACGATTTCAGGATCATTGGCGAGGACTCCGGCAGGATTTCACTGCTTGTGGCAGTCTCGAGGGCCGATACCGTCTCCCCTTATATAAGCTCCCTCGGGCAAAAAGGCATCAGGGTCGGCCGCCTTTGCGTCCCGCTGCCGAAAGAGTATGACCGGGGACCCGGAGTTTCCTCCCTGGCGAAACAGGACGCCCCCCCATCCGTGGCCGGGGTTTACAGTTCCCTCGGGTCTGAGAATAACGGGCTGAACCTTCTCAGAAAAGGCGCCAGAGTTCAGGAGAAAACACCTTATCTTGTGACTCTCCTGCTGCTTATCACACTCTCGGCAATGGGCATTTTTTATATGGCGGCGCCGCTGAGAGTCGAAACAAAGCGGCTCAGGGACATCTCGGCCCAGGTCTCCGCGAAAAAGGAGGAGGCGCGAAAGGTTGAGCTGCTCCAGAAAGACGTCGAAGCCATGGCCTCAGAGATCGCCACGATAAATAATTTCAAACCGACCCAGCCGGTGGCGCTTAATATCCTGAAGGAGATCACCACACAATTGCCGAACACGTCATGGCTAACCAGATTCAGGATAACGGAGACGACGGTCGACTTGGAGGGGTACGCAAAGTCCGCCAATGAGCTCCTGCCTAAACTGGAGGCATCGAAATATCTAAGGAAGGTGGAGATGTCATCACCTACCTTCAGGGACCCAAAGACCAATATGGACAGGTTCGTCATAAAGATGGAGATCGAGGGGGCGAAAAAAATCGAACCCATAACGCCCCAGAAAGCCGAGGCCCCGAAAAATGAAAAGAAGTAGGACGCTTCTCATAGGGGTCCCCCTCGTCATCCTGCTCCTGGGGGTTTCCGTATATAAATACGGGTTCGTCCGCATAAAATCAGAGCTTTCGGCCATAAAAGAGGACGAGGCGGTCAAGACAAAGCTTCTTGACAAATATCTCGCGCTGATAGCCGAGAAGCCGCGACTGGAAAAACATCTCGCATCCCTGAAGGAGGAGAGGCTGTCCGACAACTCCAAACTTGTCGAAGGGCAGACCCCGTCGCTTGCCGCAGCAACGCTTCAGGAGACTATAAAGGGCATTGTGATAGGCAGAGGCGGGACGATCTCGAGCGAACGCGTGGGAAAACCGGAAGACCTTGGAAAGTTCAGGGTCATAAGCATAAGCATCGACACCGTGCTCCCTGATTCGAGGGCCCTCAGCGATATCCTCTATTCGATTGAGACGAGGACGCCTTTTCTGGTAATAAAGGACCTTGACGCGAGGGTCAGAAACTTCAAGGAACCGAAGGAACTTACGGTAAAGCTCGACGTGATGGCCCTTACCGCGGGGAAGTAAGACCGCGTTATCTTCCCCTCAGGAGGCTTTCTTTCGCCTGTACGCGGAGACCTCGGAGAGAAAGGCCTGGGTCAGCCTGCCCCTGTGGATAACACCGCTTGGATTCATCCCGACGACCTCCGAATTTTCCCAGTTCTCAAAAAGATCGATCATCCTGTCAAGGGAATCAAGATGCAGGTCTTCGATCGTCTCCCGGCTGGGAAGGGTCGTGATAAGGTTGGTGTCTATGAACGCGCCTATTTTTTTCTGGTTGATAACCGACATGAGGACCATTCCCTTAAAGATCCTCTTGTTGGTCTTGAAAGAAAATACCAGTCTGTCGAGAGAGTTCTCCAGGAACATGTCGTTTCTGGCCTGAATTTTCCTGTCGATGCCGACCGCCTGGATCCAGTATTTTTTATCGATGATGCAGTCGGCCTTCATCTCCATGACCGTATGACCGATATTTTTTCTGTCGGCAGTGAAGGTATTATGGGCCACGGTATCAGCGGCGAGATGTCCCATATAGCCGTACACAAAGGCCTTCTGCTGGTCGTTTCCGGCCTCCCGGAAAAGCTCGAAGGCAACATCCCAGCTGTGGGAACTCCTGTTTTCGGGCAGATATTTCTTCCCGATTATTATGTCCGCCATAAGGTTCCCGTAGAGGAAGTCCTTGCGGTACCTCCTGATGATATTCATCAAACCGGCGGGAAGCAGGGGGCTCAACAAAAAAAGCTCGTTCCCCAGATAGATATGAGTCAGCGGGCCCCAGGCAAAGACGACCGACGGGACCAGGACGAAGTAAAGGACCAGGATTATCTTCTGTATCTTCATTGTATCTTCCTTATCACATCAAACAACAGTCTGACCCCTATTCCGGAGGCGCCCTTGGGGGTATAGGGCCTGTCCTTTTCAGTCCATGCGGTACCGGCTATGTCGAGGTGTACCCATGGGGTCTCACCCGCGAATTCCGAGAGAAATTTCGCCGAAGTGACCAGGGACCCTGTCCGTCCGCCGATGTTTTTTATATCGGCGATGTCGCTTTTGAGATATTCCCTGTACTCATCAAAAAGGGGCATCTCCCAGACCTTCTCGTTCGTAAATTCACCGGACTGTTTCATTGTTTCCATAATCCGTCTGTCGTTGCCCATCATGGCCACGGCGTCTCCGCCGAACGCCACCGCGCAGGCGCCTGTAAGGGTGGCGATATCGATAATCGCGGAGGGAGTAAACTTCTTCGCGTACCCGATCGCGTCCGCAAGTGTCATCCTGCCCTCGGCGTCCGTGTTTATAATTTCAATAGTGGTCCCGTTTATGGCCTTTACGACATCTCCCGGCCTCGTCGCGCCGCCTCCGGGGAGGTTCTCTGTTGCAGGGAGGATGCCGACAAGATTCACGGGAAGCCGGAGTTCCGAAACGGCCTTTATGACGGCGAGGACGGCGGCCCCCCCGGCCATATCGTACTTCATCTTCTCAAGGCCGTCCGAAGGTTTTATATTGATCCCCCCGCTGTCGAAAGTGACTGACTTTCCTATCAGCACTATAGGGGCCTTCCTGCCCCCCTTATACTCAAGCACTATGAATTTGGGAGGCTCATCCGAACCCCTCGACACCGACAGATAGGCCCCCATGCCAAGTTTCTCGGCGTCGGCCGACTCAAGCACACTGACCGAGAGACCCTTTTTCCTGAGCGCCAGGGCAGTGTGGGCAAGATGACTGGGGGTCATGGCGTTTGCCGGAGTGTTTACGAGGTCCCTGGCCAGACCCACCGCGCGGGTCAGGGTCTTTATCTCGGTTAGCTCTCCGGAAAGAGATTTGGAAGGAGTTGACAGTATCGTCATTTCTTTGATCTCTTTGGTGTCTTTTTCAGATTTATACAGGTCGTACCTGTAAAGGGCGAGGATTCCGCCTTCCATAAAAACAGCGGGGGACACCTTAAGGTCCGAGAGCGTTATCGTCGACAGCGCCGGCTTACTGAAGCCGATGTCCCGGACAAATGAAAGGGCCTTTCCGCCGGCCTGCCTTATGGTCTCCGGTACGATCTCCTTCTTCTTCCCGAGTCCGACCAGCAGCAGCCTCTTCGGCCTGAGGTCTCCGGCCGTCTGAAGCAGCAGGACCTCATTTTTTTTACCCTGGAATTCAAAAGGAGAGGTGTTTTCAATAATTGCCTTTATCGACGGACCCAGGTGTTTCAGAGGCCCCCGGTCCCCCTCGGTAAAAGGCAGGACCAGCACGTCACAGGCGCAGTCTTTCTCACTGATCTTCTTTACATATATATTCAAGAGGTTGTTTCCTTTATTTATGAATCACACGCTACTGTTATATTTTAGTCTATGAGGGGAAAATATTCCATATTATTTTCTCCCTGCGCCGCGCGCCGCGGCCGCAATTTGTTGCCGCATTGACTAAGGCGACCGAAATCTTTTAAACTTATAGACTTCGTTTGTTCATAACTCTCCAGGATAATCTGTATCCCGTAGCGTGTTGAGCAGATAAAACTAAATTGACAGTGAGGTAATTCATGATGTCTGATCAGCATAAAGAAGATATTCCGGCGGCCGGGGCAGAACCCGAGGCGGCAGAAAGTTTCGCCGAAATGCTCGAAAAGAGCAGCAGACAAACCGGCAAACTGCATCCCGGTCAGAAGGTCAGGGCTGATGTGGTAAGCATATCAGGCGACCTGGTCTATATAGATTTGGGAGGAAAGAGCGAGGGGGTCATCGACCTCAGCGAGTTTACCGACAAGGAAGGAAACGTGACGGTCAAGACAGGCGACTCGATCGAGGCCTTTTTCGTGGCGGTACAAAACGGCACCAGAAAACTTACCACCCTTATGAACGGCTATTCAACCGCATCACTTAACGGCATCAGGGAAGCCTTCGAGGCCGGCCTGCCGGTAAACGGAGAAGTCAGACGCGAGGTCAAGGGAGGCTTTGAGATCTCCGTGGGCGGCGTAAGATGCTTCTGCCCTTTTTCACAGATCGACCTCAAGGGCGGACGTGAAGGCGGCGTCTATCTCGGCATGACCTTCCCCTTTAAGATTTTTGAATTTAAGGAAAACGGAAAAAATATCGTGCTGTCCAGACGCGCGCTCCTCGAGCAGGAACGGCTTGAAAAGTTCGAGGCCTTCAAAAACACCATCTCGGTCGGAATGGAAGTGCCCGTGACAGTGGTATCTATCCAAAAGTTCGGGGCCTTCGTGGACCTCGGATGGGTCGACGGCCTTATACCCGTCAGTGAACTCGCGTGGGAACGCGTCGCCAATGCCAGTGACGTACTTTCAGTCGGCCAGAAGATCACCGCGAAGGTGCTGTCCCTGAACTGGGACACAAACCGTATAACCCTCAGCCTTAAGGCCATGCTGCCGGACCCCTGGTTGAACATCTCTGAAAAATATCCCGCCGACACTAAAGTAAACGGCGTTATTACCAGATTGACGTCTTTTGGCGCCTTCGTCAGACTCGAACCCGGGATTGAAGGGCTTGTGCATATCTCTAACCTCGGGGCGGGAAGAAGGATCAACCACCCTAAAGAAGTGGTGGAGACAGGTCAGCAGGTCGAGGTCTATGTACTGTCTTCAGACAAGGACGCGCGCAAGATATCTCTTTCGATGCAGCCGAAGGTCGAACCGAAAAAGGTCGTACTGCCTGCCGTGGGCGACCTGATCGACGGCGTTGTCGAGAAGGTCATGCCTTTCGGGGTTTTTGTAAAGATGAGCATCGGGATAAACGGCCTTATACCGAATTCGGAGACCGGGACCCCAAGCGGGACCGACCTCAAAAAGCTCTTCCCTGCCGGCTCGGCGGTCCAATGTGCGGTGCTAGAAGTCGAAACGGCGACCAACAAGGTCCGGTTGAGCCGCAAGGCCCTGCTCGAAAAATCCGACCAGGACGAGTACAAGGAGTATATCAACTCGGCGAAAAAGGATGACGCCGCCTCCGGAGGACTGGGGAGTCTGGGCGACCTGCTTCGCGCGAAGATGGATGAGAAAAGGCAGTCGGCCTAACTGAAAAGGGACTGTTCCTTACTGCCGAGGACGTTGCATATGGCCCTGGCCAGGTCTTTGTCCACGGTAAAGGCGCCGTCATGGTGCAGATCTATGATTATGTCCATCTTGTCGATCAGTCTGCCCATATATTTCATGCAGCCGACTATCTGGATCACCTGAAGGTTCTGCCGGTCGAGGAGTCTTCCGATCTGGTCCATCTGCTCTGAAGACCTGCCGTAAATTTCGTCAATAATAAGTATCGCGGGGGCGTCCGGGTCCGGCAGGGAACCGATCTCGTTAAGAAGCGTCAGGTCGCTTTTCAGAGAATGGATATACTGCAGATATTTCTCATAGCTTACAGGACGTTTTTTGCCTTCATAGTCCAGCGGGTTCCCGACGTAATAGACATTCGGCTTCCCCTTGACCGCCTTCATCGTGTTCGTGATCTTGCCGACACCCTTTATGCCCCGGATGAGGATGTTCTTGTGGTACTGCATCGCCTTTTTTATGTTGGCGGGGTTGTCCGCGGTAAATTCGATGCTGATGTCCTTGTCCTTGGCGCCCATGGAGTTTATTTTAACACTGCCGGGGAAATTTATGCTTATGGCCGCCCTGTTATCCGGTGCGTCCCTCGATCGCATCAAGGAGCGCTCCGTGCGCTACGTCGCCCTTATATGTATTTAAACCGCTTTTTAAACCGGCATGTTCCGCCACCGCCCTTTCAATTCCCAATCCGGCGAGCGCCCTGATATAGGCCAGGGTCGCGTTTGTAAGGGCGAGCGTCGATGTCCTCGGGTATGCCCCCGGCATATTCGCCACGGTGTAATGGATTATCCCGTCTATCTGATACACGGGCCTGTCATGCGTAGAGGGTATGGATGTCTCAGTGCATCCGCCCTGGTCTATCGACACATCGACTATCACCGCGCCTTTTTTCATGTCCCTGAGCATCTGCCTTGTGATCAGCACCGGGGTCCTTCCGCCCGGCACCAGGGTCGCGCCGATTATTACGTCGGAATCAGCCAGCTCTTCGGATATCGCGGTCCCTGAGGCAGGGAGGGTCCTTGCCCTTCCTCGGAACAGTTCGTCTATCCTCTGGAGCTTTTCGATGCCTCTGTTAATGACGACCGTCTCCATCCCCAGCCCGACGCAGACCCGGACGGCATTTGTTCCGACTACTCCGGCGCCCAGGACGAGTGCCTTCGCTGGCCTGACACCCGCTACCCCGGTTGCAAGAAGACCTGTGCCGCCATGGACCGCCTGCAGAAAGAATGAACCCACCAGAGGGGCCATTCTCCCGGCGATCTCGCTCATGGGGGCCAGAAGCGGAAGCGTCCCGTTTTTTTCGACCGTCTCATATCCGATCGCGGTCACTTCCCGTTGAAGCAGAAGGTCCGTCAAGACCCTGTTTGGAGCAAGGTGAAGGTAGGTAAACAGGGCCTGCCCCTTTCTAAGGAGGTCAAACTCCGCCGGAAGCGGTTCCTTTACCTTTACCAGAAGCTCGGCCTTTTCAAAAACAACGTCCCGCGACACTATGTCGGCATCCGCCTCCATATAGTCGCCGTCGGGGAACCCGCTGCCTTCGCCGGCCCCTTCTTCGACCAGGACTGTATGCCCGTCTCTTCGAAGTTCCCGTGCCCCGGAGGGTGTGACCCCGACCCGGTACTCCTCTTTTTTTATCTCTTTTGGAACGCCGATGACCATGCTGCTATTGGAAGCGGTCGAGCAGTGCCGCTTTGTCGGCCTTGGTGAGATCTGATAATATGTTCTTCTCGAGCTTCGCCCTGACCGACGGGTCGAGATTTTCGACGATCTGGTTGTTGATCTTCTTTCCCGCGGCAAGATACCAGCCGTCGCAGTTCCCCCTGGTGATAATTGAATTTATGTCTTTCGCGATCAGCTTCAGCTGCCTTTTTGAATTTTCAAGCTGAGTGTTGTGGGGCTCTCCCGACCCCGTAGTAGTCCCGTTTTTGCTTCCGACACTCCCGAACCTCCCCGTCTTGTCGCTGAACTTCTCCGATATTTTGCCATGCCCCTCGACCGAGTCGTAACTTTCGATGAGCGTAATTCTGGGGCTTTCCATGTCTTCCTTTGTAACGTTGTAAGCCTTGAAATGACCGAGATCGACCGTAACGATTATCTTCTTCATTTGAAGCCTCCCTGTGTGCAGGTCTTTTTATGCCTTCCTGATTACATTATATGTCAGTTCAGGCACTCCCGCAACCGGGTCTTCCGGGGAGCATAACAGGGTATGCAGGGAATAAACCTTCCGCAGCTAATTAAGGCTGCGCAGCCGGGACCACAAGAGCAAAAATCCGCCTGCCGATAGTATCAGCCCGCCCGCAAGCGCCCAGGGGGCCCCGGGGTCCCTGCAGACCCTGATAAGCACGGACTGCCCGGTCCCCGAGGAAACCGTCCTCAGGTAAATACCCAGCCCGTTTATAATCGCAGGCTCGACAGGCTTAAGCAGCCTCATCGAAAAGGCCTCCTGCATCCCTGAAAATCTTACCTTTGCGGTCCAGTCCGTGTCGTAGCCGTTTTTGTCGGTCGTTATCTCGATGGAATCCAAGGTCGCAAACAGCTCCGGGGTTATCGACGTTGTCTCGCCCTGCTCCAGAGTCACGTCCTTCCTGTAACCGGTCGAGGCGGTAAGAAGGTGGCCGAGCATGATGAATAAGACACCGGCATGCATGACCTGAGGAGGAATCATGGCAAGGAGTGCCCCCCTCCGGGCTTTGCGAAGCAGCGCCTCCGCCGTGCAGAAGATGGTGCTGAGCGCCAGGAGCGCCAGAGCAAGCACCATGAGGTATATCCACCAGGTAACCCGGATCGTGCCCGATTCCGAAAGCCATTTAAAAAGAGGCGTTTCATCGACGCCGGAAAACAGGGCAAGGTTTCCCGCCAGCGACAACGAACCGAAGATAAGCAGAAACATAAAAAACAAAAAAATCCCGAAGACCGTATTGAGAGACAGTAAAAAGGCGGTTATTTTTTTCATGAGGCGGTCACCTTTCCGATCTAAAACTGGGTCGGAGGACTCGGTATGATAGTCCCCACCCCGAAATAGGTAAAGAGCGCAACGATAAGCCCGAAGGTCCCGATAGCCGAGGCCGTCCTCCCCCTGAACCCTTTCATCAGCCTTGCATGGAGGTACAGACCGTAATAAAACCAAAGGAGGGTCGTCCAAAGTTCCCGGGAGGTCCAGAGCCAGTATGTTCCGTATGCGCTATAAAACCAGATACTGCCTGAGACAAGACCCGCGGTAAAAATGACCCAGCCCGACAACGCGGTCCTGTATTGCATGGACTCGTATTCGGACTTGCGGCCATGCATATAAACCGCTCCGGCACAAAACGACAATCCAAAGAGACCAAACGCGGTAAAATACAGAAATATATGCAGATAAAACCAGTAGGACCGCATAAACGGAGAGACGGTATTTATCGGCAGGTGGGCGGCAGAGACGCAAAGAAGCAGCGAAATCAGAGGCAGCATGATAACACTAAGGGACCTGGATTCTTTTTTGACATGGATATACAGGTACGACAGGGCCATGACAAAGGCCATATAGGATATGTTGTCATGCTTTTCGGTGAGGGGCAGGGTCCCCAGGGTCAGGGTCCTTTCGATTATGCTTGCGACATGGACGGTCAGGCCGGCAAGGAACGCATAATGTCCCTTTTTAGACTCCATCAGACCCATGATGTATAATGTCGCGGATACAAGAAGGAGAAAAATAGTAAAGAGTGACCGGCCTTCGTCTGAGGCCAAACCGCAGTAAATCGCACCGTCCATATTCGTCAGCAAGGCCCTGTTTGTTCCGGCATACGAATTATCATCGCACTGTCCGGCGCAGATTAAAAATTGGCGCCTATGATCCTCTTCATCTCTTCGGGCATCTCTTTCATGTCTCCCATCTTCTTCCTTATAAAAGAGTTGCTCATCATCAGCTTCATGGCGGTCAGCATATACTGTTTTTTGAAAAGGTCCTTCTCTTCCATCATCTCGGCGAACTTCATCATGTAAAATCCCCTGTAGCACTCCACGATTGCGGTATCGAGGTCCTGAAGCGTCATATTGGTCGGCTTTATTACAGGGTCGATGAGGTTATATTTCGTGTAGTCGTAGACCGTGATATATTCCTTCAGCTCTTTGTATATGTCCGCGTACGGCCAGGGGGCGATAGCAAGGAAATGGGCGAAATCAGGATTCAGGTCGATAGCGAGGCTCAGAGTCCTTTCGACAGACTCCATGGTCTCCTCAGGGAAACCCAGTATCATCGAGGTCTCGGTTATTATGCCCGCCTCCCTCAGAAGCCTTATCGCCTCGATGGACTCATCGACGCTCAGGTCCTTTTTGATATAATCGAGGCTCGCCTGCTCCGTGGACTCGGTGCCGACATATATATGGATTATACCGGCCTTCCTGTATTTATGGAGGATGTCTTTATCTCTTATAATGTCCGCGGCCCGCGTCTCCATGAGAATATACATGTCCAGGTCTTTTTCTATGGCCAGGTCAAGGAAGGTCTCCCAGCGAGCCCTGTCAGGTGTCGGATAATCATCAGTAAACAGCACCACGTTGACCCCGTACTTCGTCTTAAGCTCTTCCATCTCGGCGACAAGAGATTGGGGCGACCTGGCCCTCCAGGACCTCTCCCAGAACTTCTGCTGTGAGCAGAAGGTGCATTCCTTTTCGCAGCCCCTCGACGTGGCTATGGCGCCGAGCCGTGAATTCGGTATGACATAATAGGTATAGTCAGTCCAGTCGAGCAGGTCCCACGCAAGCGTAAGGGAGTCAAGGTCTTCAATATATTTACGCTTGCCGTTTACCACAAGCTTTCCATCTTTCTTAAATACCAGTCCGTCCACTCCGGAGAGATCGCCGCCGTCAGACAGCGTCTTTAAGAGTTCCGCAATCGTTATCTCCCCTTCGCCCCTGATGATAAAGTCCAGGCTTTCCGTGAGGCCGAAGAGCTCCTCATACATGAAGGTGGGATGAATGCCCCCCAAGACCGTCTTTATGGCGGGATTGATCTTTTTTGCAAGCTCGATCACCTTTACGGCATCGGGACTTGTGCAGGTTATCGCGGAAACAGCCACGCAATCGGGGTCGGACTCCCTTATCCTTGCCTCGATCTCGGGATAGCCCACCTGCTTCGACATAGCGTCATATATCTCGGCCTCGAAGCCCGCGGCCTTTGCGGCGCCGGCAACATACACCATGTAAAGCGGCACCCAGCTTCCGGCGACCTCGACGACTCCGGCATGAAACGGAGGTGTAATAAACAGTATTTTTTTCATAAGACCTCTTTCAGGGGGAAAAACGTATCCGACATTATAACCTAAATCCGGATCTTTTTCCTTTCCCTGGCGTACTGCTTGAACGCGCGCCCCTGCGGGAACTGGACCATCCAGGAGGTTATATGGCTCATCGGAAATCCTCTCCAGGATATCTGCCCGATGCGCGTCAGTATCTGGGGGACCGTAAAGAGCTCGGCCCGCAGGTCAACGATGAGGTCCTCACGCTCCCGCGGGGACATTGTGGGGTGTTCAAATACGGCGCGGTTGCCGTCGAAATTGTCCCAGTCCAGACCCGGTATCAGGTAATCGCGGTACTGCCCGTAAAGCTCGGTGCCGGGGAAAGGCGTCGTCATGACGGGATGGGCGGATACCTTAAGTTCGTCGCAGAGCTTCCTGATCCCCTCGAAGTCTTCGCGCCTGTCCTGCCTGCCGCCTACCATGATGAAGAGCATCACCTCTATCCCATGTGCCCTGATCTTCTTTATCGCGTCCCGCCTCTGGCGTCCCTGTTTGCTGGTGGCCTTGTATTCCTCGAGGCTATGTATATTATTCGATTCCCAGCCCAAAAGCACCGCGGTCAGTCCGGCCCCTCTGGCATACCTCAGGAGTTCATCCGAGCGGGAATGCTCCACTGAGACGAGGTCCGCCGACCCGAACCACCACTTGCCCCTGACGGTCCTGCTCATCTCTTTGTAAAGCTCGATCGTGTGGTTTATGTTTATGCCCCAGATGTTGTCGTCAATGCCCCAGAAAAGCCTCCACCTGCTCGCGCAGACCTCATCGATGACCTCCTCAATGGGCCGCACCCTTACCTTCCCTCCGAAGAATTTATGAACCGAACAGAAGGTGCAGCGGTGCGGGCAACCACGGGAGGTCTGAAAATATCCATAGACGTAGTTCGTCTTCCAGAGATTTGTCACGGGCCGGGGCAGTCCGCAGAGATCAGGGAAAGCCCCGTGATACACCGGCTTTAAGGCCCCTGCTTCCGCGTCGTCGAGCAACCCCTTCCATATCTCCTCGGCCTCGCCTATTACGACCGCGTCGGAGTGGGCCCTGGCCTCGTCGGGCAGCGCGCTTACATGTATGCCCCCGAGGACCACTTTTTTCCCGAGGGCCCTCAACCGGTCGGCCATCTTATACGCCCAGGGGGCCTGCGGGGTAAGCACCGTAAAACCTACGAGGTCGGCATCGACCTTCTCGGGCTCGAATATCTCTTTGTTCGCGTCGATGAGTTCGACCACAACGCCCGGCCTGACCTTATACGTGAGACCCGTAAGATATTCCAGTACCGGAGGCGCGATCGGGAGGCCCTTTGACATCTGGCCCTTCTTGCCAAAAGGCGGGGAAACGAGCAGTAATTTCATATTTTTTAATGTAGCACAGACTACGGCTTCATTAAAAGAAAAGACAGGGAGGAAAAAGACCCGGGCTGCGGGTCCGGGTGACCCGCAGCCCGTTTATATCAGAGTTCTTCGCAGAGCGTCTTTACCTGGCTTAATACCGCCGCGGCCTCTTTCTTGTTGACCTTTTCGAGGACCACCTTGTTCGCGAACGACTCCATCAGCTTGACCGGCATCTCATACTCTATATCAAATGAGAGTTCGGTGCCTTTTTCCGAAGGGGTAAAGGAATATGTCTCGACTATCGGAAAGCCGCCTTCCATCTTGAGGCCAAATTTTTTGTTCTTTACGTTTTCGGTCACAAAGCCCTTGCCTTTAAACTTCATGCCGAACATCTTATATTCCCATTTGAAGGTGGCGCCCTTTTCGACCTTGGCGGACGAGACGTCCCTGATGTCCGTAAGGCTGGTGACATACTTCGTCCAGTTGTCCGGCGCGGTCACAAAACTGAAGACCTTTTCGACGGGGGCATTGATAATAATCTTTCTCGATATCGTGGCCATATGATCCTCCTTTTTTGTCGTATTATCTCATAAAATGCAAGGACTGGCAATAGGAAGAATTCATAATGCCATCCCCGGCACTTCATGCAGACAAAAACCGACATTCCTTAAGAAGACGCAAATCCAAAAGGCTGAAAAATATGGACGCCCGACTAAGGATCCCGGGCATGACGGTCTATTTAATTGGATGAAGAACGGAAACTCAAGTTCCCCCGGGCTTATCAGGGGAACCAGGGATATGAACGGCCGGCCGTTGACGCTGAGAAATATTTATTATTAAAATAGACTATACTTAAAGATGATGGTTCAACTGAATTCAGTTGAAAACGGAGGTTTAAATGAACGGAATGAAAACTATAGTGCTGATGACCCTGCTTACGCTCCTTCTGGTCTGGGGGGGCGCGGCTATCGGCGGCCAGTCCGGCATGACCATGGCGCTTCTTATGGCGGGCGTCATGAATTTTGTCGGTTTTTTCTTCAGCGACAAGATAGTGCTCGCGATGTACAAAGCCCGCCAGGTCGACGAGGCGGAGGCCCCGGTCCTCTTCAGGATCGTGCGGCGGCTGAGCCAGAAGTCCGGCATACCCATGCCGAAGGTCTATATTATACCTGACGACTCCCCGAATGCCTTCGCGACCGGCAGGAGCCCTAAACACGCCGCGGTAGCCGCGACGGAAGGGA
Organism: Nitrospirota bacterium; assembly: GCA_016215155.1. Classification (GTDB taxonomy): domain Bacteria; phylum Nitrospirota; class Thermodesulfovibrionia; order Thermodesulfovibrionales; family UBA6898; genus PALSA-1316. The sequence goes on along the minus strand of JACRLQ010000069.1, from coordinate 461 downwards.
TCATGCGGATACTGAGCGAAGAAGAGCTTGCCGGAGTCATGGCGCATGAGCTTGCGCATGTCATCAACCGTGATATCCTGATAGGCACCGTGGCGGCTACGCTCGCCGGGGCGATCAGCTATCTCGGGCATATGGCGTTTTTCTTCGGCGGCCGTCATAACGATGACGAGGGCGGAAGCCCCGTGGCGGGCCTCCTCATGATGATCGTCGCGCCGATAGCGGCCATGCTGATCCAGATGGCCATTTCCAGGTCCAGGGAGTATGCGGCGGATGAAAGCGGGGCGCGGCTGCTCGGCAACCCGATGCCGCTTGCCGGCGCGCTGAGGAAGCTGGATCAGGGCGTCCGGCAGATCCCGATGGACGCGACACCCGCGACCGCGCATATGATGATCGTCAGCCCCTTCAGCGGCGGCGGAATCGTAAAACTTTTCAGCACCCACCCTCCAATGGAGGAGAGGATA
>JACRLQ010000064.1 GCA_016215155.1 Nitrospirota bacterium | reverse complement strand
TTTTCAATAATTATTTTGAGTTTTTTATGCTCAGGAACATGGACCTTTTCCAGCGGCCTGAAAACACCATTTTCGAAAATAGCATCTATAACTTTGGGCATTCCGATAATACCTCCTCTATACGTCTTGCATCTATTTTTAAGTCAGGCACCTTGTTTTGTCAAGACGGACAGGCAGTGAAATGAAAACATTAATACAAGGCGCATGCAACGAAGCATCCGACGGTGAGTGCATTGCGGCCCAGGCGGCAACGTACGCTGAAGAACTCATTTTAAGCAAACCGGTCTCAATCACAATAAAAGGCGGCTACAACTGCGAATACTCATCAAACCCCCTTATGACGACTATCAGCGGCTCCTTGACGATCACAGACGGGACCGTTGCAATCGAGAAAATCACTATACGGTAGAACATCACACGGCATAAGGATTGCCGGAATGACGGCACAAAAGAACTTTTTAGGTTATAACCCTACCCGTTCAGTTTCTTTATCAGCCAGGCCATATTCCGCCCGAGGTCCCGGAAGGTCTTCATCCCTTCTTCGTCAGCCAGCACCTCTCCGGGATTTCTGCCCAGTCCTATATTCCAGTATGTCGACCCCGGAATAATCATATTGCCTATCCCGAAAAAGAGGTTGATGTTCTGATACACATTCACGGCCCCGGCCCTTCTGGCAGCGACCACGGCCGCCCCGACCTTTCTCGAAAAAAGGTTCCCGTTGGCCCTCGACACCAGTCCAGCCCTGTCGATCAGGGCCTTTACCTCCGTAGAAACATTGGCGAAATATGTCGGGGACCCGATTATTATGCCGTCCGCCGAAATCATCTTCTCTACGAAATGATTTAACGTGTCCTTCTGGATGCATTTATTGTCCTTTGTCTCGAAACACTTGTAACACGCCCTGCAACCCTTTATGTCCGACCCGCCGAGCTGGACAAGCTCGGTCTCAATCCCCTCCTTTGATATCTCTTCGAATACGGTTTTGATCGAATGATAAGTATTCCCTTCTCTTCTGGGGCTGCCATTAAACGCGACAACTTTCATTATAATTCTCCTTGCCACAAAAAGTTAGTAGTTTTTTATACCATAAGGAAGGCCGACTCGTCACCCTCTTGTCATGGGGGGTGGGAAAGTAACTCCCCCTTCCCCCTCTTAAATTAAGAGAGGCGCCAAAGCCGGCAGGTGCGTTAAGCAGCGGGGCGTCAACTCCATAGTGTCTACGCCGATCCGCATTTTTTAATGTAGCGCTCCAGGTCAACTCCGATAGACAGGGCCGCATGCTTCCATCTCTCATTGACCGGCAGGCTAAATATTAGATCAGGGGCCACGGGCGCAACCAGCCAGCTGTCCATTATCAGTTCTTCTTCAAGCTGGCGGGCCGTCCAGCCCGCAAAGCCCAGGGCAAAAAAATACTTTTTCGGACCTCTCCCGGCCGCGATGTCATGCAGAATTTCCTTGGAGGTCGTGACCGCCAGAGTTTTGGTGATCTTCATCGGGCCATACTTCCGGTCGAACGGCGAATAAATAACATAACCCTGCTCCGGCCTGACCGGCCCCCCGAAATGGATCGGCATATCGACGGAGCTCTCCTTGAGGTCGAAGGCCTTGAGCATGGGTTTAAAACTGTTCATCAGCACCCTGTTTACTATGATACCGAAAGTCCCTTCAACGGAATGGTCACACACAAGGACGACCGCGTGTCTGAAATTCGGATCATCGAGCCCGGGGACGGCGATGAGGATTTTGCCTGTAAGGTCCTTTACGTCCATTATACTTACTATATATCACTGTTCGCTTGCAATGTACAGCAGGTATAAATTAATATTCAGAAAATGACGGCGAGACCCCTAATATCTTTGATAGACACACACTGCCACCTCGAAATGAGTGATTTCGACCCTGACAGGCAGGAAGTTATAAATCGGGCCTTCGACGCCGGATTCGAGGCCCTGATAACCGTCGGATCGAGCTTTGAAGGGACGCAGGCCGCGCTGTTGCTGGCCGAAAAGTATGACCGTGTCTATGCCTCGGTCGGTGTTCATCCCCATGATGCGGCCCGCATGACCCCGGAGATGTTCGACAAGCTGACTGAATGGTCTGCCCTTCCGAAGGTGGTCGCCATCGGAGAATCGGGGCTGGATTACCATTATGACAGGTCTCCGAGGGAAGTTCAGGCCTCGGTTTTCAGACAGCACCTCGAACTCGCCCGTCAGAGCGGCCTTCCGGCCATTATCCACAGCAGGGAAGCAGCCTCCGACACAATGGATATAATAAGAAAATCGGGCATCAGCAAGGGTGTCCTTCACTGTTTTTCAGGTGACAGGGAGATGGCCTTCGAGGCGATGTCCCTCGGGCTTTACATATCACTGGCGGGTCCGGTCACCTTCAAAAAGGCTTCGGCCCTTAAGGAAATTGCCCGGCTGGTCCCCGATGACTATCTGCTGGTAGAGACTGACTCCCCGTTTCTTGCCCCCGAACCCCTCAGAGGGCGGCGCAATGAGCCGCTGTTTATGGAACACACCGCCCGTCATATCGCGGAGTTAAGGGGTATCAGCCTCGAAGACCTGGCGAGGATGACCACGCTCAACGCAAAGAGGCTCTTTAAGGTCGGACAGATTGCGGAGAAGGCGGAGATAGCCTATAAAATAAGGGACAGCCTGTACCTCAACATCACGAACCGCTGCACAAATGCCTGTTCTTTCTGCGTAAGATATCAGTCTGATTATGTGAAGGGACACAAACTGAGACTTGACCATGAGCCCGGGGAATTTGAGATAAAGGAGGCCATCGGAAATCCCGCCGCATACAGGGAGGTCGTTTTTTGCGGGTACGGCGAGCCGCTGACCAGGCTTGACCTCGTTAAAGAAATTGCTTCATGGGTCAAGCTAAACGGCGGGACGGTCAGGATCAACACTAACGGTCAGGCCAATCTGATTAACGGCAGGAATGTCGTCCCTGAATTAAAAAACCTCGTGGACAGCGTATCAATAAGCCTTGACGCACAGGACCGTGAAACTTATAACAGGATATGCAACCCTGCCTATGACAGCGCGTATGAAGCGGTGCTCGAATTTATAAAACTGGCAAAGGGTTCCCTGCCTTCAGTCAGGGTCACGGTCGTTGAAACTGAGGGGGTCGATGTGGAAAAATGCCGGGCCATAGCGGCCGGGCTGGGTGTGGCCTTTTCCGTCAGGAAACTTGACGACGTCGGCTGACGTCATCGGTCCAGACAAGGAAGGCCCTTACGACTTCAGGATCGAACTGTGTTCCCGAGCATCGGGTAACCTCCTTTATCGCCTCGGAAGGGGTCATCATCGCCCTGTACGGCCTGTCGGATGTCATGGCGTCGTAGGCGTCCGCCACGGACAATATCCGGGCCATCAGAGGGATCTCATCGCCTTTTAACCCGTATATGCCGTTTGCCCCGTCCCAATGTTCGTGGTGATATTTTATGCTCAGGATGATGTCTTCGAACTGGGTAAGTTCAACGAGGATCTCAGCGCCCCGGTTAGGGTGACGCTTGATCTCCAGCCACTCCTCATAATCGAGCATCCTGTCTTTGTTAAGGATCTCTTTGGGGGTGGCGATCTTTCCTATGTCGTGAAGAAGCGAACTGATCTTGAGTCGCTCCAGGGTCTCATCCCCGAGACCCAAAACCCTCCCGATACCCAGCGCGTATTCCGTGACCCTCTCCGTATGGCCCGCCGTCCAGCAGGAAGAGGCCTCCAGTGCCTTTACCAGCGATCTTATCGCCCCCACCAGCAACGATTCCAGTTCAGAGTATAGAAGGGCGTTTTCGATCGCAAGTCCGGCCTGGGAGGATATCGCCATCAGCAGCTTGGAGTCGCTCGAGAAAAACTCGTCTCCGTTTTGTTTGTCGGCCACCAGCAGCGCGCCGACGGTCTTCGCCTTGCCCAGAAGCGGACAGACCATCAGAGAACCGACGTCAGGGAGATACCCCTGATACTCCGTCTCCGGGAGCCTGCAGAACGCCGCGGGTTTTTTTGAAGCGATCGCCTTCCAGATGACCCCTTCGTCTTTTTCAAATATTTTTGACGCGTCCCATGTCCCCAGAGACGCTTTGGTATAAAGCGCCTGTTTTTTTTCATCGATAAAAAGCACTGCGGCACTCCGGACGCCCAGAGTGTTCAGGGCTTCTTCAGTTATTCTGGAGCATATCTCATCGGTGCTGAGAAAGGAGAACACTTCGGACATGCGGTACAGAAGGGATATCTCCTCATACATGTTGCTGAGTTCCCTTACCGTCAGGGCAAGATCGCCCTCAGGGGTTGACATTTGAAAGGGCTTCCCTGACCATTTCCAAAAGCACCTTGGGACTGAAAGGTTTCGTAATATACCGCTGGGCGCCGGTCCTCATCCCCAACTGTTCGTCGGAATCCTGTCCCTTGGCAGTCAGCATGAATACCGGGATCTTTCCGAGGACCTTATCCTGCTTGATTGTCCTGCATAACTCTATTCCGCTGACTTCCGGCATCATCCAGTCAAGTATGACAAGGTCGGGCTTTTCACGCCTGATGATCTCAAGCGCCCTGACGCTTTCCCTGACCGTGACGACGTCGATATTACCTTTTTTCAGTTTGTCCTCGATCATCATGAGGATAAAAGGCTCGTCGTCGACGACTACAACTTTGCTCATTTCGGACCCGTAATAGGCAGATTTACCGACACCTCGGTCCCGGCGCCGGCGATGGACTCAATCTTCATTGATCCTCCGTGCATTCTAAGAATTTCGCTGCAGATAAAAAGCCCGAGGCCGGTGCCCTTGATCCTCGCTCCATGCCTGCCCCGGAAAAACCTCTCCTTGAGGTGGGGCAGATCTTCCTCCGGAATACCCCAGCCATCATCCCTGACCGTTATCGTAATAGTATTATCTCCTTTTTTGACGTTAATTGCTATATGACAACCCCTGTCCGAAAACGTCAGGGAATTATCCAGGATATTCAGCAAAACCTGTTTGAGCTTCGGCCCGTCGGCCATGACGGATTTGATACCGCCGGTATCGCAGCTGACAACCGCCCCCTTTTTTTCCAGGCTCGCGGCCACGGAGGCCATCAGGTCGTCAAAGAAAGATTTCATCTCAACTTCCGAGACGGTTATCTTCTCCATTCCGCCCTCTATCTTGGCAATGCTCAGGAGGTCCGACACCATGTTCGAGAGCCTCACGCCCTCATTAAAGACCGTCTGAAGATATTCCCTCTCCTTTTTTGCGTCGATGTCGCCGTCGAGGATCATCTCGGTCATGCCCACGATCGCGGAAAGAGGGGTCCTGAACTCGTGAGAGACCGATCTTATGATCTCGGTCTTCATCGTGTCGATTTCTTTCTCCCTGCTTATGTCCCTCAAGACGTTCACGGCCCCGGTGATTTTTCCCTTGGGGTCCAGTATCGGAGCGCTGTCTATCTTCATCAATATCCGCCTGTTATCGGCGGTTACCATGACCGATTCCCTGGCTGCCGTGTTGCCTGATAACGCGGCATCGAGACATTCTTTAAGGGCCTCCCCCAGCCCCCTGTTGCCGTTTTGGAGGGCCACGGCGTCGCATAAATGAAGCCCCCTCTCCCCGTCGGGCCTTATACCTGACAACCGCTCAAAAGACCTGTTCGCCGAGATGATCTTCCCCCCGGTGTCAACGGTCACGATGCAGTCCCTGACACCCTGCAGGACCGCGGCAGAGAGTCCCTTCTCAGCGACTGATTCCGTGTAGTAGTTATAACGCTCGAGAGAGACGGAAAGCATATTGGCAATGATCTTCAAAAAATGCAGTTCCTCATCATCGAATTTCCTCGAATTAAGATAGTAGAGGGAAAAGACGCCTATGGCTTTTTCTCCTATGCACATGGGGACCGACACCGCCGTCTTATAGAGAGGACCGCTGATCTCGGCGGGGATATAAAACCTTGTATCCTTGGGGATATCCGAAACGACTACCGGACCTCTTATTTCGAGCGAATGATCCTCGATCGATCTTGCCCCGCATTGAAATATTACACTGTCTTCAGGTTCCTTGTCGGATGACGAAGCCTTCAAAACCAAGACACCTCCGCTGTCTCTGACAAGAAGCCAGGCGTAATCAGCATGGAATATGTTCTTCAGGATTTCAAGAACAGAACCCATGGCATGCCTGAGGTCGCCCTCGGAACCCAGCCCGGCGGTAAGGGAAAGCAACTGGTCCTGCTCAGCGTCCCGTCTTTGTTTCTGCGCGTTATAGAGATCTTTCATCTTTTCATAGAGCCGTATATTTTCGAGCGCGATACCTGTCATCTCACCAATGGAGACGAGGATGTTCTCCTCCTCGGGCGTAAAGTCACGGGACTTGAAACTAAAGAGGCAGTACACGCCTATTATTCTTTCCTTGCCCCTGATCGGGACGCAGCAGTACCCTTTGATACCTGAATTTTTCATCATGGAACTCTCTACCCGGGGGTCTGTCGAAATATCGGCAGTGGTTATGATCTGTCCCGTCATGGCCACCTGTCCGGGGATGTCCTGGCCGAGTTGTATACGTCCGATCTGCGTGACATATTCATCGGAAATGCCCCGGTGGTATTGGCAGAGCATATCTTTATTCTGCTCATCAATGAAGAATATCCCCCCGCCCCCCATTTTCATCAGCTCGATCATCTTGTCGAGGACACTGGCGAATATTTCATCAGGCCTGAGCGACCTGCTTAAAATCCCGGCTATGCTGTTGAGCGCAACGAGCTCCCTGTTTTTAAGAAACAGGTCTTCCTCGTGCCTGATCCGGTCTGACACGTCCCGGATCAGTTCGATGACCTGCACTACATTTCCGGAGAGGTCCTTGATCGGGCTCGCGACAATTTCATGGTATCTCGCCTGTCCGTCGGGGTTTACATGCCGGTGTGTGACCCTCGAAGCAGTCCCGCTTCCAAAGACGGTCCTGACCGGACATTCCCGCCCCTCCGCCCAGCAGGGCTCCGGTGAGTCGTGCGCCACCGCATGACAGGGCTCTCCTATGATCTTTTCGCCGAAACTTTCAAGGGCTATATGGTTGGCGCTTACTATCCTGTAGTCCCTGTCGATGACCATCAGTTGGTCCTCAATACTGTTTATGACGGTCTCGACGTAGTCCCTGGACCTCTGGATCTCTTCCCTTAACTCCCTTTGTTCCCTGAAATCCCGCAATATCCCGATTTTACCGATGATCGCGCCATCGGACAGTATCGGGGACTCGCTTATGAGCGCGGGCATTCGTGTCCCGTGCCTGGTCGTTATGTCGGCCTCGTATATGGTCGAGGCCCCATTATGACGCATGACTTCGTAATCGTCCCGTTTTGGGGCGCCGGGGTTTTCGGTGATGAAAAGATCGATGGCGAAACCCAGTATTTCATCCCGCTGATAACCGAAAAGGCCGACAAAGGCCGGGTTGACATCCACCAGCCTGTTCATATCGTCCACAACCCATAAGGGGTCGAGCATGGCGTTTACATACATGTCTTTTTTCCGGAGCTCGGAGGTCGTCAGCCTGATGGATGAGGTCATGTCATTGAAGGACCTTATGACCTCCGCGAGTTCATCCTCCGCATAGGCCCTGAGCGTAATGCCGTAATCTCCGTTTCTTATCGCGACGGAACCTCTGTGCAGTTCGTTGAGCGAGGCCATAAGCTTTCTCGAAAAAAAGATGGCCAGCATTATGGCCATTACCAAAATATAGAATATATAGGGGACGGCATGGTCCAGAAGCCGGGAAGATAACTCCCCGAAAGCCATACCCTGTCCGGCATCCTGCGCGGCCTTCAGCGCCGGCGCATCAGTGACGATCCTCTTTACCTGACTGATCATGGTAAGGGTAAACGGCACCGTGATCATAAGGGCAAACACGACAAACAGGAATATCAGCCGGTAAATTATTCTTGATCTGGTCATTAGAAAAGGTTCCTTATCAGGTACATCATCAGGACCACGACACTCCATGACATAAAGAGCGCCCCCAGAGGGGTCATACCCTCCTCGATGACTGAATCTATCTCGACCGAAAATCCGATGGCGGCAAGCCCGGCCGACAGGAAAAAGACGCTCAACGCCCTTAACTGAGAAATTACAGGCCTCAGGAGCTCCGTACCGCTCGAAAGCAGCGAAAGAATGACGAACACAGTGACAAACCAGGGGACATGCACGGACCTGTCCCTGCTGCCGGACAACAAAACGGCAGCCGTAACCAGGAATATGAGGAAGGACACCCTGACCAGTTTAATGTCGACGGCCGCGGCGGCGTGGCCCGGAGCCGCGGCGGCCGCGGCCACCCTGACCTGCCCCAGCATCGGAAGCGTTGAACCGGTAAAGAAGCTGTACTCAGGACCGGTCAGAAAAAAAAGCTCCTTGAAGATCGGATAAAAGATCATTCCCGCAAGGCCGAGCATCACTACCGATATTATCGCAACGGACGTGTCCTCTCTGCGCGCCCCGATCAACGGAGAAATGACCGCTACCGCCGTGGCCCCGCATATCGATAGACCCGAGGCCAGCAGGACCGAGGTCTTCAGGTTTATATTAAAGACCCTGGAAATAAGGAATGCGGAGATAAAGAGCCCGGCGGAAACCAGCAGGATATATGCTATCAGCCCGCCTCTTAGGCCCTGAAATGTCAGTTGAGCGCCGTAAAGGGCTATCCCGCAAGGCAGAAAGACCTTCGTCGAAAATATCACTCCGTCTTCAAAAGGTTTCTTGTCGACGACAATACTTCCGAGGAACATCGCGATTATCACGGAAATCACCAGGGGGTCGAAAGATGCGTTGACTAAAGAGAGTAAAAATGAAAACGAGGCGATAACGATGACAAGCAAAACGCCGTATAGCCTGCCTTTATTCATGGGACCATATACATGGCATCATAACGATTCAATGGACGGAAGATCATCTCCTGCCGGAGAGAAACGATCTCACCCCGGCCGCGGGCAGCGATCCCGAGGCGGAGTCGGAGAGCCTCTTCCATTTTATGCTGCCGGCGTCGAGCTCCTCGTCGCCGATAATAAAAACATACTCCGCGGACAGCCTGTCCGCCTTTCTCAGCTGGTTTTTAAGGGAAGCCGTATGTTCGCCGACCTCTACCCATGAACCGTCCGCCCTCAGAACTTCCGCGGTAAGCAGGGCCTCGGAATGCGCGCGCTCCCCGATAACGGCGATGAAGATGCCGGGCCGGGGAACGTCCTGTCCCGGGGCTTGCCTGAGAAGCTCGACGAGCCTCTCCATCCCCACGGCAAAACCGAACGCCGGAGTGTCGGGCCCCCCGAACTCCCTCACCAGACCGTCGTACCTGCCGCCGGCAGTGACCGCGTTCTGTGCCCCGAGGTTTTCACTTGTCACCTCGAACGTGGTGCGCGTATAGTAATCGAGTCCCCTTACCATCTCGTGGTTAAGCGAAAACGGAACGTCGAGCAGCTTGAGATAATGCTGGAATTTATCGAAATGATCATGACAGCCGTCGCAGAGGTGGTCGGTGACACGCGGCGCCCCTTTTCTTAACTCCTGACACCCTGAGGCCTTGCAATCGAGTATCCTGAGGGGGTTAGCGGAGTATCGCCTCCGGCAATCGGCACACAGCCCCTCGAGGCCCGCCCCAAGGTATTCGAGAAGCGCCTTGATGAAGTCAGGTCTGCACGCGCGGCACCCGATCGAATTTATCTGAAAATTCAGACCTTCCAGCCCGCTTTTCAGAAGGAAGTGTCTCAGCATCGACAGAAGCTCGGCGTCGAGGGCCGGAGAGTCGGACCCGAAGGCCTCCACCCCAAGCTGGTAAAACTGCCTGTACCTGCCTGCCTGAGGCCGCTCATATCTGAACATGGGTCCCCAGTAATAATATTTCTGCGGAGAAGGCAGGTTGTAGAGCTGATTTTCGACGTAGCATCTGACGGCCGACGCGGTGCCCTCAGGTCTCAGGGTCAGGCTTCTGCCGCCCTTGTCCTCAAATGTATACATCTCCTTCTCTACGATGTCCGTGGCCTCGCCGATGCCCCGCGAAAACAGCGCAGTCGACTCAACAACCGGGGTCCGCATCTCCCTGAATCCATATCTGGATAAAACCTCGAATGCCGTCTTCTCGAGTTTCTGCCAGATATAAATGTCCGGGGGAAGGACATCCCGCATCCCTTTCGGCGCCCTGAATTTTTCGGCAGGGCACACTAAGCCGGCTCCTCTTCCCTGTTTTCACCTTCCCGGGTGCTGTCGAAATCCAGCATACGCATATGATTATCAATAAGTCTTCTCAATTCTTCCCTGAAGTGCCTTCTTACGCCCTTGAGGTCAACTATGTCCTCATGGATCTTGATCACCTTCTCCTGTGCGTCCCTGATGAGGCTGTCGGCCTTCAACTCGGCCTCTTTCATCAGGAGTTCCGCCTCCTTGCGGGCGTTCGTCTTATAGTCTTCCACCATCTGCTGCGCCGTGACGAGGGTCTCTCTGAGCGTTGACTCCATGTCCTTGTATTCCTTGACATGATTGTCGGCCCTTTGCACACTCTCTTTGAGCGTGGCGTTTTCGCGGAGAAGCTCCTCCATTTCCTCCCGGATCACCTCCAGAAAAGCGAATACCTCCTCAACGTCAAACCCCCTGAACTTCATCGGGAAGTTCTTCTGCTGGATATCAAGCGGTGTAATTCTCATGCCTTAACCTCCTCCGAACCTTAAGCCTGCTTTAATCAGCGACCTGACAAGAAATGACTGCAGGAATATAATAGCAATTATGACGATTATTGGGGAAATATCAATAGGACCGAGACGGTACCCTATGGCCCTCCTTATGGGCCTCAGGACGGGTTCCGTCACGGAGTACAGAAATCTGACGATCGGGTTATAGGGATCGGGATTGACCCAGCTTATGAGCGCCGAGACGATAATGATCCATTTATATGTCTCCAGAAGCACATCCAGGACCTTTGCCAAGCCGACGATAAAATCTCCCAGGACGAACATTATCTCCCCCTCCCCAATTCTTCAGCCCTCGCCCTGGCGGACCGCAGCGCGTCCTCTACCACGCCAAAAAAGTCCCGCTCGGAAAAGGTCTTTAACCCCGCCTCCGTCGTGCCTCCCGGCGAGGTCACCATCCGCCTTAGTTTCTCAGGGGACATGCCGGTCGAAAGCAGTTTTGCGGTGCCTATAAACGTCTGAACGGCAAGCTCCGAGGCGTCGCTTCCGCTGAGCCCCATTTTTTCTCCGCCCTCGGTCAGCGCCTCGACAAAAAAAGCCATAAAACCCGGTCCCGACCCTGACAGCGCCGTGACGGAGTCCATATATTTTTCAGGAAGGGTAAGGACCGTCCCCACGGACATAAATATGGACCTTACCGTGTCCATCTCCTTCCCGGCGAAACAGTCACACACTGAGAGCACCGACATGCCTTCCTGTACCAGGGCCGGGGTATTCGGCATGACCCTTATCAGCCTGTCCGTCTTCAGTTTCGAAGCCAGGAATGAAAGTGTTATGCCCGCCGCTATGGAGACCACTGTTTTGGACCCGTCAACCAGACCGGCAATCTCTCCAAGCACCGCGTCCATATTCTGGGGCTTCACGGCGAGTATGATGATATCGCAGGCCGCCGCGACCTCTGTATTTGAAGCAGTTGTTCTGACCCCGTAATTTTTTTCAAGCAGCAACCGCCGGTCGGAAGACGGGTCCGAAACAAAGATGTCCATCGACCCAAGGGCCCCTCCCGACTGGTCCTTTATGCCCTTGATAAGGGCCTCCGCCATATTTCCGCCGCCTATGAAACCTATCATAACGCCTCCTTATTTCTTTGTCCGAATAACGCAGTCCCTACCCTGACCATCGTGGCCCCTTCCTCAACGGCAACCTCGAAGTCATGAGACATTCCCATCGAAAGCTCATTGATATTATAGCCGTCGGACCGCAGCAAATCCCTGATCGATCTCAACTCGATGAAAAAAGGCCGCACCTTTTCAGGGTCTTCAATATATGGAGGGACCGTCATCAGCCCCTCAAGCCTGAGGTTTTTCATCAGACTGATCTGCCGGACCGCACCGGCGACGGCATCCCTTACGATCCCGTATTTGCTCTCCTCATCAGAGAGTTTGACCTGAAGGAGTATCCTCTGCGTCTTCCCCGTCTCACCGGCATACCTGTCGATCAGGGCGGCCAGTTCCGGCGAGTCGACCGAATGTATAAGGTCAAAAAGTCTGACGGCCGTCTTTGCCTTGTTTTTCTGGAGGTGGCCTATCAGATGCCATACAACCTTCGATTCAGCAAACGCCTTCCCGATAGAGGCTATCTTGGGTCCGGCCTCCTGGAGCCTGTTTTCACCGAAGTCACGGATACCGATATCGACCGCATTTTTCAAAACGTCCGCCCCGACATTTTTCGATACGGCGATGAGTCTTACCTCTCCCGGACATCTCCCCGCCCTCATCGCGGCATGAGACATCCTTCCGTATATATGTTTTAAATTATTGAGGAGCACAGAGTTTATCTCAACTTATTGAATTTCATACAAAGGCCGCAATGACTTTATTCATGCTTTTGATTGCCTGGCCGATATTATAACAAATCCATGCGGCCGGCATTCCGAAGGTAGGGAAGCAGCGGCCGGTCCTTATGGGTCACTCCCGGCATTACACAGTGTAAGTCACGCCCCCCTGATAAACCAGCCCCCGAATAAAATCAGAAAGATTCCGCAGGCATAAAGCATATTCCGGTAGCCTGCATCACCCAGGAGCTTTCTCCCTCGCGACACTGCCAGGGCTATCAGACTGTACCATGCGAGGTCGGCGGAAATATGGCCGGCAAAAAAGGCAACGACCCCCAGCGGCCCGAATTTGACCGCGCTCAGCAGGTAGCCGAGGCCGATAGTCAGCCACCAGATAATCCAGTACGGGTTCGATATGCTGCCGAGCACCCCGGTCAAAACCGGATGCAGGCCCGGAGTGAGCGCGTCGCCCGGCCCGAATTCAAGCCTGGCCTTCCGGACATCTTTAAGCATCATGCCGCCCATGACGATCAGGATTATGCCGCCTGTAATACTGATCATCGCCTTTATGCCGTCCGTTATCGCCAACTGGTTTATTCCCGATACAATCAGCAGGACAAGAGACAGCTCAAGGATTCCATGGCCCAGAATAATCAGCGGTCCCGCAACAAAACCCCGCCTCGCGGACTCGCTGACCGTAACCGTAAACAGAGGGCCAGGCACCAGTGCGCCTGACAGGGCGATCATGAACGATGATACGGCTATCAGCATGATATTCAAAGGCCCAGCGCCTCCCGGTACTCATGCCATAGCCTTTCCTTCGGGACCCCTGAATCTATGAAGTCCCACGGGAGGTCCTCGGATATGTCTTTCCTCCTGAATAAATAATAGCGGGCGTCCGCTGACTCTTTAATCGGATTTCCCCCTGCCGCGGCCAGTTCTATAAGTCTTGAACTCCGCCTGTCGCCGACCGAAAACATACCCTGAATATAGGCGTCTTTTACGACGTCATGGAATACCTTCACCCCTTTTTCCTGTCCCAGCCCTTTTTTAAGCAGCCTCATCCGCTCCTTCACCTCGGACATCTTCTCCATGCAATGCCACTGAAAAGGGGTAAAGGGCTTGGGAACAAAGGTGCTTGCGCTCAGGGTTATGAACCCTCTTTTGTTCCGGCTCCTTATCTCTTTTACAAGGGTGATTATGCCTTCGATGTCCTCTCTGGTTTCGGTCGGCAGGCCCACCATGAAATACAATCTAAGCGTCTCGATACCGCTGGAAAGGATGATCTCCGCGGTCTCAAGGATGTCGGACTCCCTGATTTTTTTATTTATGACCGTTCTCAGGCGCTCAGTGCCGGCCTCGGGCGCGATCGAGATGCTTTTATGGCCCCTCATAAGCTCGACAAGGCGCCCGCTCATCCTGCTTGCCCTGAGCGATGTTATCGAAAAATCGACCTCCTCCGTCTCAAGCACCTCCGCCGCATGGGGGTAATCCGACAGAGAAGGCCCGACGAGCCCGACACGCCTGGTTATTTTCAGCGCTTCCTTAATTTCCTGCCTGAGGACGGATAGCTCTTTCTTTCTGACCGGCTTATAGATGTGGCCCGCCACGCAGAACCTGCAGGCCCAGGGACATCCCCGCATGACCTCGGCAAGGTACATGTCCGAGAACTCCGCCTCAGGCGTAATGATCACGGGCCTTATAATAAGGTCCGAGATGTTATCCGCCGCGCACTTTTTGATAACGGACGGCGCCTTCCCGGACGGCGTCCTCCCGCTGATCTGACCTGTTTCACCGTCATAATTAACCGCATAATATGACGGTATATAGACCCCTTCGATTCCCGATGCCATGGAATACAGTCCCTCACGAGTGCCGGTCCCGCGGTAAACGTCTAGAAACTCGGGGAGCATCTCCTCCGCCTCTCCTATAAAACAGATATCGAAAAAGGCCGCCATAGGTTCAGGGTTATAAAACGCGCAGACGCCCCCCATTACCACGAGGGGGTGCGACGCGTTCCGTTCGGCGCTCCTTGGAGGGATGTGCGACACTTGAAGCATTTTAAGAATGTTGGGATAGTCATTTTCGAACGAGACCGAAAAGGCGACGATATCGAATCGAGCCAGAGACCGCCTCGACTCGAAAGAAAACAGCTCGGTGTCCGTCCTTTCATGTTCGATAATGTCGTCCGGTGAAGGCAGAAAAAACCGTTCGCAGACAACGTCGTTCATACGGTTCAAAAGCCCGTAGATTCCCTGAAAACCAAGGCTGGACATGCCGACGGAATACACATTCGGATATACGAGGGCCACATTTATCTTGCCCCCGGGGTCCTTGAAGACCGTGCCGCGCTCCTTCGAAAGAAGCCTCTCCATGTTTTCAATAAGCTGCATATTCATCAGCTCTATTATACTTGTTCGAAGCGATGGAACGGGTCTTTTCGGTGTAAACGGCACGCACTTATCTCCCGCTTTTTGACCGCTTGCCGCATGAACAATTCCTCTTTACATATTTCTGATCATTCCATATAATCAATCAGGGTTTCAGAAGTCCATTCTTTCTTATTATTGTGTGTATGCAGCAGGGAAGATCATTACATTCACTATCATGCCGTTTCGGGATACCGTGCATGACCCGGCGGTAGCCCGCCTTCCGGCAGGCAGGCCCGTCAAAATAATAGCCGCCTCAGTTTCTTCTCCCCGAGGTTCCGGAGGAATTGAGACAGACTCTTCGAGGATTTATCGGGATGGCTGTATTTCGCGCAAAAGTCCAGATAGAAGCGCAGCCACTTGAGGTAATATGAGCGAGAATCGACAGGGACAGATTGCTTTTGCAGAATGGAGTTGTACTGAGTCAATATTTCGTCCGGAATGTTTTGCACAGTTTCCCCCCTGTGATAACGAGTTAGAAAGCGTGAAACTTCTACTCATTTATCGAAAATTTGTCAAATTTATTGACATAGACCAGTGCCGCCCGTAAGATAACGAGAAACTACTTAATAACTTGTTAACCTCAGGAGAATAACATGCAAAAACTTACAGTTCAGCTTTTAAAAACCGAGGCAAAAGCCTTTGCCGAACGGGAATCCGGACACAAGGAGAAATCGCTTTTCGGTGTGACGGACGGCAAAGCCGTTGGGACGTACCTTGAACACAAGTTTCAGGAAGCGCTACAGAAAAAATACGAGTATGCCAGAGGGTCCTCGGCAAAAGGGATAGACTTTCCCAAACTGGATGTAGATATAAAGGTAACAAGTATGCGACAGCCTCAATCCTCCTGCCCTTTTAAATCCGCGCGACAGAAAATATATGGACTTGGCTATTCTCTCTTGGTCTTCGTCTACGATAAAAAGGACGAGCGAAAATCACGAACTGCGACCTTGAATATCAAACATGTAATTTTCATCGAAAGCAGTCGGACCGGGGACTTTCAGACCACTACAGGAATCCTCAAAATACTGGACAATAAGGGCAATGCTGATGATCTTGGCGCTTTCATGATGGAGCGATTTTTGCCGGTAGACGAGATTCAGGCTGCGGAATTGGCGAAAGAAATCCTCAAAACCAGACATAGGGTACCTCACCATTTCAAACGCTCTTCAATGGCGGCTTCAGTATGCGCGGGTTATTGAGCAGGCCGGGCAAGTCGCCGGCGTACAGCGCATCGCATGACCAAAAAGACTAAAATAGAATTCGGTGATTTTCAAACTCCCCGTGAGCTGGCCGGCGCTGTGACTACCTTCCTCCATGAATCGGGTATTTTGCCGTCCGCCATTATAGAGCCGACGTGCGGCTACGGTAGCTTTGCGCTCGCTGCACATGAGGCCTTTCCCAAAGCGCGCCAGATTTTCGCTTTTGACATAAATGATGCTTATATCTCGGGTTTGCGTAACCAAATCCATGATGCAAACAGTATTCATTGGCATTTGGCTCGACAGGATTTTTTCACGTACAACTGGAAAGAGTTCTTTGTAACGTTAGGCGGTGAAATCCTTGTTCTTGGAAATCCACCCTGGGTCACCAATGCGGCGCTCGGGGCCTTGAAAAGCGACAATCTTCCCGAGAAAACAAACTTCCAGAATCACGTCGGTTTCGCTGCAAAGACCGGCAAAGCTAACTTTGATATTTCAGAGTGGATGCTGATAAAACTTCTCGAAGCTCTTGGTGGCCGACGTGGCTCTCTGGCCATGCTTTGTAAGACTTCAACAGCGCGGAAAGTACTCCGGCATGGCTGGCTTCATCAGTTCAATATCGGCAGGGCAAGCCTTCATTTAGTAGACGCTGCGTTGCATTTCGGTGTTTCGGTTGACGCCTGTTTGCTCGTTGTTCACACTGGCGTGCCGGACCTGTTATCCACGGCAGGCGTATATGCGGATCTTTCTTTCAATCATAAATTAACGACTTTCGGCCTGGTCGGCAGAGACCTGGTCGCGGACGTTGACGAATATCAGCGGTTACGCGAACTCGACGGCATAGCATATTATACTTGGCGATCCGGAGTGAAACACGACGCTGCTGCCGTCATGGAGTTTACCAAATCCGGTGATAAGCTGATTAACGGTTCCGGTGAAGTGGTCAAGATTGAACCGACCTACCTCTATCCGTTGCTTAAGTCGTCAGACCTTGCCAATGACAGACTTCCAGCGAGGCGCTATGTGCTTGTTACCCAGCACAAACCCGGCGACGACACTGAGTCCATAGCGAGAACCGCGCCAAAAACTTGGGCTTACCTGCTGCGTCATGCGGAGGTCCTTGATCGGCGTCAGAGCATAATCTATCAGAAACGACCTCAGTTTTCTGTGTTCGGCGTTGGAGACTACACTTTTTCTCCATGGAAGGTGGCAATCTCCGGACTCTACAAGAATTGCAGATTCGTTGTCGTGGGAAAACACAAGAACAAGCCGGTGGTTTTAGATGATACCTGTTACTCCATCCCGTGCCGTTCTGAAGAGGAAGCAACCTTCGTCTGCCTCCTTCTCAATTCCGATCTCACCAAACGCTTCCTTCATTCCCTCATTTTTTTTGATGCGAAGAGGCCGATAACCATTGACGTGCTTAACCGTATTGATTTAAAGAGAGTGGCGGAACGGCTTGGTTTGGAAAGAGAAGCTCGTACATTTTTTAGAGAGGCTGCGATGTTCGAGAGTCAACAAGGTTTACTTGTCTTTGAAAAACAAGCGCAGTATTTAACCAGGCGCTCAAGAAGGACGCGGCAAAAAATCCGCCGTGCCCCTTAGCGCCGCGTTCCCGCTCGTCGCACATTCCCTCATGATAAAGTTGGTTTTAGGTTGGCGGGGTCGGACCAAGCTAACTTAAGGATATTAAGAGGTAAAATGCTATTTCAGGGCTGTTTTTTGTTCTTAAAAGCGCATTTTTGAGCCACAAAATA
This sequence comes from Nitrospirota bacterium, assembly GCA_016215155.1. Classification (GTDB taxonomy): domain Bacteria; phylum Nitrospirota; class Thermodesulfovibrionia; order Thermodesulfovibrionales; family UBA6898; genus PALSA-1316. Next base: position 2,388 of record JACRLQ010000064.1, on the reverse strand, counting down.
TACTTATAAGCAATTATGGCAAGAGCTAATCGGCATTACATCCCCGGATTAATCTGGCACATAACACATCGGTGTCATAAGAGGGACTTCCTCTTGAAATTTGGGCGGGACCGACGCAGATGGGTTGCATGGCTTTTCGAGGCCAGAAAGAGGTTCAGAGCATCCATCCTGAATTATACAGTGACCTCAAACCATATCCATCTGATTCTCAGGGATAATGCTGGTGAAGATGTTATACCGCAGACATTACAGTTGGTGGCCGGGAGGACAGCGCAGGAATACAATCAGAGGAAGAAGCGTAAGGGGGCCTTCTGGGAAGATCGATACCACGCCACTGCTGTTGAAGCCGATAATCACCTGGCAAGATGCATGGTCTATGTGGATATGAATATGGTCCGGACTGGCATGGTTTCACATCCCAAAGAGTGGCCATTCTCCGGCTATAATGAAATTCAAGAGCCTCGGGTGAGATATACCGTGATTGATTACGAGAGCCTGCTTGAGGTGTTTGACTGCGCAAGCATGGCAGATTTCAAAGAGATGCACAGAAGTTGGGTAGAAGAGGCGATAGAAAAACGCAACTGTGGCAGTCGGCAAGCCCTCTGGACGGAGAGCCTAGCGGTTGGTTCAGATGCGTTTGTAAATAAGACGAAGGAAGAACTCTGCAGTAAAGGCTGTGGGCGAAAGGCGGTTTTTTCGGACGGATGCTTCTCTCTGCAGGAGCCGAATGCTTCTTACGATGGCGATTTTGTGCCCGAAAATGGCATTCTAAGGCACAATAATGCGTATTTATTGAGGGATATTTCTTGAAACTCAATGAAAGAGACAGAGGGGTCAGCCCTTGAAATGTGACATTTGGACTTTGCGAGATGGCGTAGTTGAATTATTGAGATTTTCCAACAAGCGGGTCGAGAGGGGCACGCCCCTCACCCGCGCGTTATGTGAGGACTAGAATGAATCCCAAATTACGATTCTCAGAGTCTCAGCTTTCATTCTTTGCTGACCGATACCAGTATCCCCTGCAGGAAACGACGGTTCTAGGTCTAAGGGAGACTATCGCGAAACGGGGATGGATGACAAAAGATGAACTGAGGATTATTGCGCGGTGGAAGGCACCTCGAAGTGCGAGACATATGGAGGACAACCCAGAGGAATACGTTAAGGAAATTACCGCATTTGCCCTTGGAGCCACAACTGAGCGGGCTCGTATCGAAGTTCTGACCGCCCTCGATGGTGTGCGATGGCCCACGGCGTCTGTGATTCTGCATTTTTTCCATAAGGAACCTTATCCTATAATGGACTCCCGAGCACTGTGGTCCGTCTCTATTGCTGTACCAGTTCAGTATTCTTTTGATCTCTGGTGGCCTTATGTTGAGTTTTGTCGGCATTTGTCAAAACGAACCGGTATAGACATGAGAACACTCGACCGAGCGCTATGGCAGTACTCAAAGGAGAAGCAAAAGGACGCATACCCCGACGTTCCACCGGATCGTTTACGCTCCCGGTGAACTCAGCGTTAGGTTTCATGACAACACAAAGGAGGGCCATTAGTGAACATTGACGAATACATGGTGGTGCCAGGCATTGCATTGTTGCATTTAATGGGGATGTCAGGGAATTGTAATGCAATTTGACAAGTCATTATTATATCTTTACAATGTAAATATATGGCTTATATCAGATTTGACTGGGACAAAGAAAAGAACATAGCAAACCAGAAGAAACACGGAATATCTTTTGAAGAGGCCCAGACTGTGTTCGTCGATGAAAATGCCTTGCTGATTCATGATCCTGACCATTCCGGCGACGAAGATCGTTTCGTTCTTCTGGGGTTAAGCGCCTCTATTCGCCTGATGGTTGTTTGCCATTGTTATCGTGAAAACGATGATGTTATTCGACTCATCTCTGCTCGGAAGGCAACTCGTATAGAACAAAAACGTTATTGGAAAAGGTGATGACTATGAGAAGAGAATATGATTTTTCTAAGGCTCAAAAAAACCCGTATGCAAGTAGACTCAAGCGACAAGTAACTCTCAGGATGGATGAAGGCACTATCAGCTACTTTAAAACCCTGGCGCAGGAAAATGGCGTCCCTTACCAGACGCTCATCAACCTTTACCTGAGAGATTGTGCCACATCACATAAGAAACTAGCCCTTCACTGGAAAACTGCGTGAATTTTCAACCAGCGGCTCGACCCGTCAAGCGGGTCAGCCGCGCGTTACGCCCTTTAAGGAGGAGGAGAGGACGGGCACCCCGGCTGGGGTGCACCCCGGCTGGGGTCGGACCAAGCTAAGCATCTGAAATAATGAAAGAATCCTCAATAAAGAAGGCGGAAATGTTGCTTAGAAACAATTATTCGGGCTCAAAATGACATTTTTGGAGGTTT
>JACRLQ010000068.1 GCA_016215155.1 Nitrospirota bacterium | reverse complement strand
CTGCTTTCCGGTCCAGTTCATAAAAAACCCGTTCTGCACATGGTTGCCGGCGGCGCAGACTATCATATTGACCGCGATCCCAAGCGCCGCGACACGGGTAAACAGTCCCGCGAAAAGGGCCGCGACACCCACCGACTCGGCCATAATAGCAAGGAACGCCAATGCCGCGGGGATCCCCTTAGACACGAAAAATCCGAGCGTGGGGCCGAACCCGTTCCCTCCGAACCAGCCGAAGACCTTCTGCGCCCCATGTGGAAAAAAGACAAGAGCCAGCATAATCCTTAATACAAGCAATGCGTAACTGTCTTCAGTACCCAGGATTTTTTTTAACATAAGTCCTCCGTTTTATTTATCATTATATCACCTGCGGTCTCTGTGGCAAGCCTCATAACCAAAACTCCTTGGCCGCTCCATTGAGCGATATAGGAAACATTTTGATGTCTTTGAGGTCTGTCCTTTATCTCGAATTCTCATTCGTTTTTTTTCGGAGGCCGTCTTCCATCTGCGAAATAATGCCGTGCAGCATCCGTGCCTCGCGGGCGGTGATGGCGGCCCGTGAAATGAGGCGCCTGAGGTCGGCCATGATCGCGTCCTCCTCGTCCCTGATGCCCTTCGGGGCATAACCCGCCATATTCATGAGAGCCTTAAGTCTCTCAAAGAGGCCTAAAAAGGCCTCATTGCCGATGACGGCCGGCGGCGGCTTGACCGGGAATGATGTCAGGGAGATTTCATACGCGATGATGAGCACCGCCTGCGCAAGGTTAAAAGACGGATGATCGTCCGAGGCCGGGATCCTGATCATAAAAGAACATTCCGCCGTCTCGGCATTTTTGAGCCCCCTGTCCTCCCTTCCGAAAATCAGCGCCACCCGATTATTTTCGGCAAATTCCCTGATCCTCTCTACAGCCTCCCTTACCGGAATGGTCAGCCCCCGCTTCTTGCCCGGTCTTCTTGTCGTGCCCACGACCAGGGACTTGTCCTTAAGGGCAGTCGCCAGTTCAGGATAAACCTTCACACCGGAGAGGACGTCCGAGGCGCCATGGGCGAACCAGCCCGCCTCGTCAGAAGGAAAGTTCCGGGGCCGTACAAGCTCCAGCTTCGAGAACCCGCAGTTTTTGAGCGCACGGGCCGACGCGCCGATATTGCCTGTCTCCAGGGTGTCGATGAGTATGAAGAATATGTTGTCTTTCCATCCGTCCATATGAGTTGCCATTATTCCATGTATCGTCGATAATTCTCAAGGCTTTCGTTTAATGAACGACTACAGAGTTTGAGGGAAAGAAACTGAAAAATCTTATTCGTCATTCTCCGGCTTGACCGGAGAATCCAGTTTTTCCCTCTGGATTGCCCGATCAAATTTACCTGCCTTCGGCAGCGCCAAAGGCGACCAGGGTCGGGCAATGACACTTCTTTTTCAACCCGATGCAAGGCATCGAGGACTTCTTTTGATAACATATAAACCACAAATGCTGTTATAGCTTCGGGAAATCTGTTTGCAGTGTTTCGGTTATTCCCTTAAATGCGCCCATGGCCTCGTCGACTACAAGTTCGGCAGATTCGATGTATCTCGGGGAGATATGCATTAATGACAGGTTTCTTACGCCGGCCCTCCTTGCGATAGTCCCGCAGACCTTTGCGGTCAGGTGGGACCTCTTTAAGGCGCGCTCCCTGTCGCTATCCAGAAAATAGGCCTCACAGTAAAAAGTGTCCGAATCTTTTACGAGTCTGATTAATTTGGTGATGTTGGCCCTCGTCAATGCTATGTCGGTCGCGTAAGAGACCTTCTGCCCCTTTTTTATGATCGCGATGTCGGAGAGCTCGTCGACAGTATACGCCTTTCCGTCAATAGACATCTCGATGTTTTTATCTCCTGCTCTAAGGTGTTTTTTAAAATCATTCAGCCACGGCCCGACGCCGAGGCCCTTTTTAAGGAGGTGGTCCCTGTCGATGTTTATGTGAAGGTCTTCCTCAAGGGCATAGGCAAGGCAGGGCATGTTATGGGCGAGCCTTACCGCCTTCACCTTATAGACACCGGTATTAAGCAGCGTCCCGTCGGAGTCATATCGTGACATTAATTCTTTTTTAAAACTGTTTCCTGCCCTGAATAATGTGTGAGTAACGGTCTTCCCATTGAACGCGAATACGTTTATGGAAGCGGGGTATTCTTTTATAAGGTTCCAGGAGTAACCCCTTAGTTTCCCCGCAACGCAGGCGGTGATGTTAGGAGGCCCGTAAACATTTAGAGGCATGTCCCTTCTCAGGATGACTCTTAAAATACTGTCGAAACCTATGAAGTGGTCTATGTGGGTGTGGGTGACGAAGACATCGCTTATCCTCCAGATCCAGGTATGCGGAAGCCTGCTGATATCGCCCGCGTCGAAAAGCAGGACACGCTTCTCATTTGGCGGATTGACGACAAGGACCGGGTCTTCAAACTGCCCGTTTAGAAGCTGGCAATAAAATTCTGGCCTCATGAGTAATTATAGGATATTTAGAACCCATCTCAAAATCCCATTATCTGTAAATCGGGCCCATTGTCGTCATTCCCGCGCAGGCGGGAATCCATGTTTCTCGGGCCTTTAAGTGGACCCCCGCCTTCGCGGGGGTGACGCATCTTAGGCGAATTACCGATTTTGAGACAGGTTCTAGTGTGATATGCGAATGACCATGCAAGCTGAAATTTCTCTTTACATAAATTTTCTCATTACCTATAATCAAGCAGGGTTTCAAAAGAGCCGTCTTTTTTATTTTATTATTTATGGATGCGGAGATGATTATTGAACTTTGTTGTCATGCTGTTTTGGCATACTGGCGTGACCCGGCGGCTGTTTGAAAAAACAGGGAGTTGGAATTTTCGGGACATGAAAAACATAAGAGGCCGCTGGCTATGATATCAAAATTACTGCTATCTGTGATATTGATATCATAGTTGTCAGTCTAATATATGTTAGGAGCAAACAATAAAGACATATCACGGCATAAAAAAGAAGATAAAGGAGAAAAAGAAAATGGATAATCAAAATAAAATTCCAGATGAAATCTTTGTCTCATGTGCATCTCCTATTGATGATCAGCTTGTTCAAAATATTTTTAAACTTTTTTCTGATATTATTCGTAATAATGTTAAAACAGTTCATTTGCTCCTTCACTCTCCCGGCGGGACTGTTCAATCCGGTATCGCACTTTACAATTTTTTGACCAATATTCCAGTCAATATAATTATGTATAATGGTGGGTGGGTAGGTTCTAGCGCAGTATTGTTTTATTTGGCTGGGAAAACTCGGAAAGCGAGTAGCAACGCTATTTTCATACTCCATAAGACGGTTCACCCTAACACATCTCTTGCCGCAAAAGACATGAAAAGAAGGGCCAACGATATCGAGAGGGATGACACAAACTCCGAAGCCATTTGGGAAAAACACATAATTATCCCTGATGACAAAAGGCGGATTCTGGAACAAGGTGATGTTGTAATGGATGTTGAAGAAGCGAAGGCAACCGGCTTGGTCCATGAAATCGCAGACTTTAGAGTGCCCGCAGGTAGCCAGCTGATTAGTATATAAGGCATTATTAAAAACACTCCTAACAATCGCATCAACACCGATCGGGAGTAGCACATTATGGATTTTAATGGAGCTACTCCCGCCGGGTTATGCTCCTCGTTAACCATACTGAAATAAAGATATGAAAAGATATAGAGTGCTTCCATTCTTTGACTTCGACACAAGAGTTAGAACTCTTGAAACCCCGATTAGCGATGAATGGGAAGAAACAATTAAAAGTCAATATTATGAAAATCGAAAGAAAGGTGCATAGAGCTTAGTTGCTGAATTTGGCGAACTCAATAAGGATGAAAAAATAGAAAATTTCATTGCTCTTGATGCAAAGCCATTTTCAATCCTTGCCTTCCACAACCGTTTTTTCACTCAGATTAGAAACGCTTTTGTTATTGGCGCATATTATCCGGCGTTAACGGGTGTTTGTGCGTTAGGTGAGAGAATCCTCAATTATCTTCTATTAATCTTGCGAGATGACTACAAAGGTACTCAGGAATATAAAAAAGTTTATAAAAAGGAATCCTTTGATGATTGGTCACTCCCAATTAGCACATTAAAAGCATGGGATATTCTTCTGCCTGATGTTGTGGAGAACTTTTTAAAGCTAAAAGAGATGAGGAATAACGCCATTCATTTTCGGCCAGAAACCGACCATAACGATAGAGAGCTTGCATTAGAAGCCATCAACTGCATGAAGGAAATAATTGGGAGTCAATTTTCAAGTTGGGGACCTCAACCCTGGTTCATTACATCTATACCAGGTGAGATATATATAAAGCAGACCTGGGAAGAGAAACCATTCATAAAGAAAATATACTTACCAAACTGTGCGCTAGTAGGATCAAAGCATAGGATTGAATCACTAGTGCCTCAAGTAATAATAAACGACAAATTTGAATACGAAAATACGCAGATATCTGACGACGAATTCTGCACATTAAGGAATGAAAATCGAATAAAAGGTTAAATCGGGTAGCCGGGGGTAGTTAACCCCCAGCCCCCACAACACCCGGCAATGCGGGTCCGCACCGGGCGTTTCGCAGAAATCATCGGGCCTTAGCCGGATGGTGGATCTTGATCCACAGTGTGCGAATGGAAGTGAGCCCCTGCTTTTGTAGAAACTCGATCCCGAGGCCGCAATTAGTCGATAAGGTCTTCGCAAGATGCCAATAGCCTTTCCTGCTCATCCCTGTGCCGATTGCAAAGTCCTTCGGGACTCCGAGTCTCATCAACTCTCCGATACGGGTCTTTATCCTGCGCCACTTAAGACCCGAGAAACATGGATACCCGCCTCCGCGGGTATGACGGCTTTAGCTGACAGGATGAGATCTTCTCAGTAGACTGCCAGGCTGACATCTGAGGACACTCAAATTTGACGCTATAACGTTATAGTGCTATAGTTATATAGCTACACGATTTGGAGGTGACATCATGGCCACACAGGCAGCGAAACGAGCCACGGTATATTTGGACCCGGAGTTGCATAAGGCGTTACGGCTGAAAGCGGTCGAGACTTCCCTGTCGGTGTCAAAACTTGTGAATGATGCTGTCAGGGAAGCCCTGGCGGAAGATGCCGAAGACATTGCGGCATTCGCACAAAGGGCCGCTGAACCAACGATATCCTACGATGAAATGATCAAAAGACTCAAAAGAGATGGCCGCATATAAAGTTTACTTTCGGGCATCCGTTGAGAAAGACTTCACCTCTATACCAAAAAAAGATCTCCGGAAGATCCTGCATAGTATTGAGGCGCTGTCCAAAAACCCACGTCCTTCAGGCTGCGAAAAGTTGACCGGCCAGGAAAGGTACCGGGTCCGTCAGGGCCGATACCGGATTGTGTATTCCATTGAGGACGAGGTGCTTACCGTCTGGATAGTGAAAGTCGGTCATCGAAAAGATGTTTACCGATGAGACAAATCAGTCTCCCATCTATAAGCGGCTAACTGATATGATCAAGAGACCTAACCGGTGAGAAAAAATCACTTTTCGACAAACCCCGGGCCGTGGTAACATATCAAAGAAGAGAGGTAAACAATGACAAAATTGCTTGAAAAGGCATTTAAAGAGGCATCCAGATTGCCGGTTGTTGATCAGAACGCGCTTGCAAAATGGCTGCTTGAAGAATTGGAAGATGAGAAGAAGTGGGAACTTCAGTTCGCCGAGTCGGAAAACGTTCTTGATAAACTCGCTGATGAAGCATTGAAGGAGCACAAAAAAGGTAAAACAAAACCGCTAAATATCGAGCGGCTATGAATTCTATACAACCTCGGCTTTTTGGAAATGCTGTGCTCCATTGTCCGGGGCAGTCAGAAAACAGGCGAGAGCGACTTATAAACAATTTCAGAAAGACCCTTATTATCCAAGTCTGCACTTCAAGCAGGTACATTCCACCCGACCCATCTATTCAGTACGGATTACAAAAGAATATAGAGCTGTCGGCATTATTCAGGGCGAAGAAATAATCTGGTTCTGGATCGGCAATCATTCTGATTACGATAAGTTATTGAGACAACTGTAAACCGGGAGGGCTGTAAATATGAAAAAATTCACCCTGCGCCTTTTCCTCTTAGCAGGCGTCGCGCTGCTTTTAAGCGGCTGCCTGGATTATGAAGTTTATTCTCTGGTTTTCGATCCCGCCAGGAAGACTGGGGAAATGACCTTTATCGGCATCGGCTCGAATGAATCGACCGCCGACCAGATAGAAGCGGACTTTCAGGGCCTTATCGATACTGCCTATAACGATAAACCCGATTCCAATGATGGCGTCAGGACCCTTTCGAAAAAGCTATATGCGTCCGACGGCAAATTAAACGCCGCTATTCAATTTCAGCTTAAGAATGGATCTTATCCGGAGAACCTGGAGGAGATCGGTCTTCAGATCGATAATCAGGGCGACTACATTTTTAAACTCGACTCCGGTGATACATATATGGGCGGAAATGGTCAGTTAGTCGAGCAGGGCTCGATTAAAACAGTTAAATGGCCAGGGAAAACCAAGACGATAGAGATTAAAACAAGAAGGTCCCCATCGAAAGATATGAAAACAACCAGCCTCCTTACCCGATGGCTTGAATGGAAGAAAAAGCAGAGATAGTCCGGCAATTAACTGCGGCCTCTGTTCACCATGCCCCGAAACTGCTATAATGATTGTGTTTATAATTTAATAACAAGGGACATCTTCCGGAAAAAACCTGCTATGCTCCCCCATTGTGCTAACAGCCGTAATAAAGGAGAACACTTTCATGTATAAAAAATTCTATGACTTTGGAATATCGGATGCAATCCTCAGATCGTTAAGCGACATGGGTTTTGAGGAGCCCACCCCTATCCAGAAGATCGCCATCCCGCCGGCCCTCAAGGGAAAAGACCTGATAGGACAGGCCCAGACAGGCACCGGAAAGACGGCGGCCTTCGGCATCCCGATTATCGAGGCGATCGTGAAGTCCAAGCTCCCGAGCGCGATCATCCTTGTGCCGACGCGCGAACTGGCGGTGCAGGTGGCCGAGGAGCTAAACAAAATAGGCCAGAACAAGGCGGTGAGCTGTGTCGCCATTTACGGCGGCCAGTCGATCATGAGACAGTTCCAGAGCCTAAAAAGAGGGGTCAATATCGTCGTCGGCACTCCCGGCCGGGTGATCGACCATATACAGAGGAAGACCCTCCTTCTGAAAGAGATCAAGACGGTAGTCTTCGACGAGGCCGACGAGATGTTCGCGATGGGCTTTATAGAAGACATGGAGAAGATACTCAAAGAGATACCGCAGAAAAAGCAGGTACTGCTCTTTTCCGCCACGATGCCAAAACCTATCCGTACGCTGGCGACCAAATTCATGACCAACCCCGAAAGCGTCCAGGTGGACGTCTCCGAACTGGTCGTCGCCAAGATAAAGCAGGTCTTCTATGAGGTGCGTGAAGAGGACAAGACAAAGGCCCTTACCCGCCTCCTCGATGTTGAGGACCCCTCTCTGACCCTCGTCTTCTGCCACACGAAACGCGAGGTGGACGATGTATCGAGCAAACTCCAGAAGATGGGGTATCATGCAGGCGCGATCCACGGCGATTTCACCCAGGACCACCGCGATGAGATGATCGGCAAATTCAAGAAAGGCACTATAGATATCCTCGTGGCCACGGACGTAGCGGCCAGGGGGCTCGACATCTCGAACGTCTCCCACGTGATCAACTACAGCATCCCCCAGGACCCCGACAGTTACGTCCACAGGATCGGACGTACCGGCAGGGCGGGGAAATCGGGCATAGCCATAACTTTCGTCACGCCCAGGGAATACAGGCAGTTAAAGATGATAGAACAATCGGCAAAGACTAAGATCAAAAAAGCGGCCCTCCCGACCAGGGACCAGGTAAGGAAGGCCCGGGAGGATGCGATCATCGCCGACTTTAACGAAGAGATATCAAGCGGCAGGCATTCCGACCACCTCAGGGTCGCAGCCGAACTCCTCCGTGAGCATCCCCCGGAGGTGGCATTGGCGGCGGCGATAGGCCTGATAACGGGCGACGCGGCGATAGACGACATTAAGGAAATAGGGCTGGGGCGTCCGGAGTCGGTCTCTGACAAGGGGTTCGTGAAGCTCTTCATGACGATAGGCAAAAAAGACAGGATAAAGGTCGGGGACATCGTCGCGTCCATTACGGCCGAGGCAGGTATCCCCGCCAGAAAGATCGGTAATATCGCGCTCTATGACGCCTTCACTTTTGTGGAGGTCCCGGCAAACCTCGCTGACAAGGTCATAAGCGCTATAAACGACGTCATGCTGAAGGGCAGAAAGGTGAGGATCCAGCACGCAAAGAAGATGAAGGGGTGATAACACCACGTCCCTTTGGCCGTTGCATTATCAGCGCCGCTGTGCTAGCATAAAAACTGGATTCAAAGCCATGAAGGCTTTTTCTTAAGGGAGAGTACTCTGACGGAAAGCCTTTGTGGCTTTTTTATTTTATCGGCAGGGGAGTGGTCTCATGCATATGTCTGATGCGTTACTTTCTCCGGCAGTCGGCGCGGCGTTCTGGGCGGGTTCACTTGGGGCCATAGGGTGGTCGGCCAGGAAGCTCCGTGAGGGCCTCGACGAGAGGATCATCCCGCTTATGGGGGTACTAGGCGCCTTCATCTTCGCCTCCCAGATGATTAACTTCACAATCCCCGGCACCGGCTCAAGCGGCCATTTAGGCGGCGGCATGGTCCTCGCGATACTCCTTGGGCCTTACGCGGCTCTGATTGTCATGGCTTCCGTGCTAACTGTTCAGGCCTTCTTTTTTGCCGACGGCGGACTCCTGGCCCTGGGCAGCAATATCTGGAACCTGGGCATCTACCCCTGCTTCATCGCTTATCCGCTTATATACAGACCTATTGCCGGAAGCGGCATATCGGCGAAACGGATCGCAGTCGCTTCCGTTGTCAGCGCCGTCATCGGCCTTCAGCTGGGGGCCTTCTCCGTAGTGCTCCAGACGTTTCTTTCCGGACGGAGCGAACTTCCTTTTTTTACATTTATGGCGATGATGCAGCCTGTTCACCTCGCGATAGGCCTTGCCGAGGGCTTTGTGACCGCGGGCGTCATAAGATTTCTGATTTCAGCCAGGCCCGAGATTTTAGAGAGCGCATCGTCTGCCCGTCCTCTCTCTTTGGATGTTTCATTCCGCAGGGTTGCAGCCGGATTTCTTTTAGCGGCAGTCTTTACGGGCGGGGTACTTTCATGGGTCGCCTCGTCCAATCCCGACGGTCTTGAATGGTCTGTCCAAAGGGTATTTGGCAAACCCGAACTCCCGGCGCAGGGAGATGCCGCCGCTGCCCCGGTCATGAAAACGCTCCAGGAAAAGACAGCGCTTCTTCCGGACTACAGCTTTAAAAAATCCGGAAACACTGAAACAGGGAAAAATGAGCAGGCATGGCCTGCTCCGAATACAGGCAGATCGGCCTCAGGGGTGTTGGGAGCGGCGATAGTACTGTCCGCCGTTTTTTTAATCGGTGCGATCATAAGGACCATGAGAAGGAAGTCTTCCTGAGATGATGATAAAAGAACTGATGCCGGGCATTCGGTATTCCTATGTTTGACAACGAATACTTCAACCTGGGCTATCTGGATACCCTCTCGTACAGGGACACCGTTGTCCACAGGCTCGACCCCCGGGCCAAACTTGTGGCAACTGTATTTTTTATTCTTACGGTAGTTTCCTTCCCCAAATATGAGATAACCGGGCTCCTGCCTTTTTTCCTCTTCCCGGTCATGCTGTTTTCCCTGGGGGACATACCTTACAGGTTCATACTGAAGAAGGTCCTTGTCATGTCGTCCTTCGCTTTTTTCATAGGCGTATTCAATCCTCTTTTTGACCGTCAGCCCCTTTATATCGTCTATGGTATGGAGCTCTCAGGAGGGTGGGTCTCCTTTGCCTCGATTATGCTTAAATTTACCCTTACCGTCTCGTCGGCCCTGCTTCTCGTGGCCACAACATCCTTCCCCGGCATCTGCCATGCCCTCCAGAAGATCGGCATGCCTCAAATATTCGTGTCACAGCTCCTTTTTCTATATCGCTATATCTTTGTGCTGTCAGAGGTTACAATGAAGGTGGCCCGCGCAAGGGACATGCGTTCCTTCGGGAAAAAAGGGCTCGGCATTAAAGTCTTCGCGAGCATCATAGGGACCCTTTTTCTGAGGACGGTCGAGCAGGCCGAGAGGATCTATCAGGCGATGCTTTCCCGGGGATATCACGGTACGATTTATTCGATCAGGCCGTACAGGTTCCGCGGCCCTGATGCCGCCTTCCTTGCCGGGGCATTGACGGCCTGCTGCCTTTTCCGGCTGCATGATATCACGGGAGCGCTCGGAAATATTTCGATGAAGGTCTTTCAGGATTTAATATGAGCCATCATATCGTCGAGTTCCGGGATGTTCACTACCGTTATCCGGACGGGACCGCTGCCCTAAACGGTCTGTCGCTGAGGATAACCCACGGTGAATCAGTCGGTATAGTGGGCGCCAACGGGGCGGGCAAGTCAACTCTTCTTATGCATATGAACGGCTATCTGCTGCCCCATAGCGGGACGATTACTATTGGCGACTTCATTCTGGAGAAAAAAACCCGTCAGGAGATCAGAAAAAAGGTCGGATTGATATTCCAGAACCCGGACGACCAGCTCTTCATGCCGACCGTCTTCGACGACGTCGCCTTCGGGCCGCTGAACCTCGGGCTTGATCCCGAAAAAGTCAGGGAGCGTGTGGATGAAGCGCTCGGTACGGTCGGCTGCATGGCCTTGAAAGACAAGCCCCCGCACCATCTCTCAAGCGGCCAGAAAAGCGCGGTGGCCATCGCCTCGGTGCTTGCGATGAGGCCTGATATCCTCGTCATGGATGAACCTGCCTCCAATCTCGACCCGCGCGGCAGGCGATATCTGATAAATCTTTTAAACGACTTCGTGCATACCAGGATCATAGCCTCCCATGACCTCGACCTGATACTCGATGTATGCAGCAGGTGTATCGTGATAAAAAACGGAAGGGTGATGGCTGACGGGCCGGCGGAGGCGGTGCTTTCAGACAGTGCGCTGCTCGAAGACAACAACCTCGAACTGCCGCTATCGATGCAGAAAAATAAAACGCGTACTAAAGGAGGAGTTATGAACGATATCCAAAAACTCGTACACCTCATAGAACACTGGTCGGAACACAATGAGGAACATGCAAAGACCTACCGTGAATGGGCAGGGAAGGCAGAGGCCCTGGGCAAGGCTGATCTGGCCGCTACATTAAAAGAGATAGCCGAGAAGACCGTGCAGATGGACCTGCTTTTCAGCAAGGCCAAGGGGCTGTGTAAACCCTAGCGGACGGTGGAAATACTCTCATGTTGTCAGCAAGAGCCGTCATACTCGCGAAGCCAACAGTAGACATAATGTATTAAACCTGTCCAACCTTAAGCGACGTGGATTAAGCTTAAGGGAATAAACCCAGAGGCTCAGAGCCACAATTAAGGAGGACAGGTTATGAAAAATTATAG
>JACRLQ010000059.1 GCA_016215155.1 Nitrospirota bacterium | reverse complement strand
TTCTAATCTTGTAACTGTTACTTTGGAAAATCTGACCTGCCCCCCATCATTGTACCACATGTAAAGTAGTAGTCAGCTGCCGTTGACCGCCCCCCGAAAACTATGCCGCCTGGAGGTTCGGGATTTTGCCTTCGATGGCAATTCTGAAGATTTTAAAGAGAACGATCAGCTCCAGGCAGGGAAGGAGCGTCAGCGGAATCTGCGTACTGTGCAGCGTCCCGTTCGCCGTCCATCTTCCTGTATGCAATTTCCCGGACTGCAAAAGGAAGGGCGTCTGGAATGTCTGTCGGATCGTCGAATTCCTCCAACGCCCGCACGAACAGGCAAAAAGTCAGGATAGGGATGAGAAAGCGCGCCCATGGGACGAGGCGACCCCCACTTTTTCCTACGGTCTGAATTAACCCATCGGTGATGAGATAGGACCATCCGGCAAAAGTAGCAGCGTAAATTACCGCCAGGGCTCGGTCGTGCCACATAAGGAACACTCCGAAGAGACGGCGGCCGCGATCCGGTCGGTCGAGAAATGCACCGCCACGTTGTTTGGTTTTGTCATCCAGCGGCAGGAAACCCAAGAGAACTTCGAGCGTTTTGGCACGCTTCTGCATAGCATCGTAGATTTGCGTGTTCCGTTGATCGTAGAACGTGATACCCAAAGTGACCATGAAGCCGAGCAGGCCGATGGCCAAGACGTGTGGGCCACTAACGGTTTTTTCAACGAGAGCAATTGCGGCACCAGTGGCGATGGGCACGAGGGCCAAGAGCCGGAACCGAATATCTGCAAGATTGTGGTGATACTGAGTTGTCTGCTCGTAGTCTAGTTTCAGTTTCTCGTCTTGATCCACATAAACCTCCGCACGCTGACAGGATTCGTATCCCCGGCGAACAACTTATTGTCGTCTCTGTCTATCATACGGAAAGCCTCAGGCTTTGACAAGAATTTAATAAAATTCAGGAGATAGGTACAATTTCGAACTCATTATCAAACAAAAAAAGAAGGTCGAGAGCTAAAAGGACTTTTATTCAGATCACCCCGCTTCCCGTCCCGTCCGCCCCTCAAAGGGGCTCCCTGTTAATCAGATTCGCTCCGCTTCCGCTTTGCTGTACTGGCGGTAGCGCCTTCCGTTCCGCCTCAGGCTCCACTCCTTCCCCCCTTCCTTCGTTCGCTTCAGGGCAAGTGCCGCGCCAGCCGCCCGCTCTGAAGTGCGCTCCTTTCCGCCCCTCCCACCCTCCGGGATACAGGCTTCAATCGTTCAGATTCACATCTTTCTGTTCCGTGCGGTGACTGTGCTTTTCAAAATCTACAAAATTAGTGTAAGTTATTATCGATGATCAATATGGGGTGCTTAGATAGCGATCATGCCGATTTCAACGAGGGGCAGTTTAATATGCAAACACGAAAATGAATAGAGATGTAGATGTCGACAAGCTCAAGGGTCGCAAACTTTGTTTCAATTGCGTTGGCGAAAGCTTCTTAAGAGACGAAATCCACAACCAAGGTGCGCGCGCCATCTGCTCTTATTGCGGTAAAAGCACAGAGTCTTACAGTATTGAGCAGATGAGTGAACGCATCGAGACAGTCTTTGAACAACACTATATTCGAACCTCGGATCAACCATCGGCTTTACAATACTCCATGTTGACTGACAAGGAATCTAATTATGATTGGGAGCGCGATGGGGAACCCGTTGTTGATGCGATCATGAACGCTGCAGACATTCCCCAAAAAGCAGCATCCGACATTCAGCGTATTCTTGAAGACAAGTTCTTCGACTTCGAATCCGCCACTATGAGCGAAGAAACGGATTTTTCGTCGGACTCCTTTTATGAGGAAAGCGATACGAATGATGAGCGATGGAAGAATGAGTGGAGAGATTTTGAACACTATCTTAAAACCGAGGCACGTTTCTTCAGCAGAACTGCCGGGCGCCTCTTGACGTCTGTATTTGAGGGCATCGACAGGATGCGGACACGGGACGACCGATCTCTGATCATTGATGCCGGACCCAACACGGAGTTTTCGTCAGTGTTTCGTGCCCGCAGTTTTCAGTCTGATGATGCGCTAAAAAATGCTATTGCTCATCCAGACGACCATCTCGGATCTCCTCTGTCCGCTCATGCCAGAGCAGGCCGTATGAACGCACATGGAATTTCCGTGTTCTACGGCGCAAATGATCCGATGGTAGCACTTGCAGAAGTTAGGCCGCCTGTGGGCAGCAAAGTGGTAGTCGGCCGCTTCGAGATCGTCAGACCTATCCGACTCCTTGACTTGACGGCGCTGAACGATGTTACGACCTCGGGCAGTATCTTTGATCCGACCTTCATTGGTCGTCTTGAACGAACGATGTTCCTCCGGAATCTCAGTCAAAGGATCACCGTCCCTGTAATGCCGGACGATGAACCATTTGAATATCTCGCCACGCAGGCGATCGCGGACTTCCTTGCTACTGAAAACACTCCCCCTCTGGATGGGATTATCTTTCCATCGGTTCAGACCGCAGGGAGATCACTCAATGTTGTGCTGTTTCACAAGGCGGCACGCGTCGAGGAGATGGAAGTGCCCGAGGGAACGAAGATCAGCTCAAGTCTCGGCTATTTGTCAGAAGACGGTTGGGAGGGGGACTACAGCGTATTTGAGGAAGTCCCGCCCAAGAAAGAAGACGTAGAGAAGAAGAAACGACTTGGCTTTGGACCTCTTCTGGTCTCTGCTGTCAGCTGGGACCGCCTGGCTCTCGATACTCGTCCTCCGACATTAAAGATCGACCTTGAGTCTGTCCGTGTTCATATCGTTGAAGCGGTTGCTTTTAAAACGATAGAAATGTCGAGGTCCAGCTTTATTCCCCAGTCGGGACCAGGTTTATTCCCCACTTTTTTCTGTGATAGATTATAAAACTCGTCCGGTGGATCTGTCCATTTTTACCTTTTACCTATAGATGTACCTCCTTTCCTTTTGGGTTGTTTTTTTCGTTGAAGGATCAGAAGTACCCCATACCTGAGATCGTCTTTGCCGCCGATAATCGATTCTGGCGCAACTGAGAGAGTCACTTTTTACCATCCTTGCCTCTGTTTCTGTAAGATTCCCCGGTCATGACAATCTGATGTGCGTTATGGGCGATCCGGTCCATAGCGGAGTTGGCAATAATGGGATCAGGGAATAACCCCTGCCAGTCCTCGATACTTCTGTTGCTGGTAAAGATGATGGATTTCTTCATATACCGGTCGTTGATAACTTCGTAGAGGTCATCTGATTGCACAGGGGTCAGGGGTTTCAGCCCAAAGTCGTCGACAATCAGGAGATCGGAAGCAGTGTATCCCCTGATTCTTCTGTCCCAGCTGTTGTCTGCCCTTCCGCCGTTGAGGTAACGGAACATCTTGGCGGCCTTTGTATAGAGGACGTCGTAGCCCATCCTGCAGGCAAGATGTCCAAGGGCCTGGGCAATATGGCTTTTCCCCACTCCGACGGGACCCAGCAGAAAGATATTCTCTTTGTTGTCGATGTAGGCACAGCTTGCCAGTTGTTTTATCTTCTTTGCCGGGATCTGGGGATTAAAGGCAAAGTCAAAACCCTCCAGGGTCTTCTCTGCTTCAAAGCCTGCCTTCTTGAGTCTTTTCAGTAGGCTGCCGGACTGCCTCCTTTCGTACTCGTCCTCAAGCAGGGTCATGAGGAACTCCAGATAGCCGCTGTTACTCTCTTCGGCCTGCTTTAGCCTGACCGCCAGCGTCTGAAGCATTCCGGTCAACCTCAGCAGTTTCAGTTTGCTTTCGATCTGTCCATCTATCTTCATAGTGTGCGCTCCTTTGTATGGGTAAAGTATTCCGGAGGCCTGAGGAAGGTGTCAGAACTTATTTGAGGGTGTTCAGCGACCTCATCCCCAAGGGGCAGATGATAGAGCTCCTTGTCGAGTATTCTCTTTAGCGTATTCATTCTATAATCTTCATAGAAGATGCAGCGCCTACAGGCAAGGTTCAGGGTCGCGGAGCCGTATTTGTCCGCCAGCCTGAAGACAGCCTGTACTTTCCTGAGGTTCCGGTATGCGTGTTCCGTCATGATCCTGGCCACTACCTGCCGGACATACTCGCCATGTTTCAAGGCCTCCTGCTGGTAATAGCCCGTGGTCTTAAGCAGGTACTTGGATTTCTCAGGAGGATAATCCGTCTCATCCGTTCTCCAGGCGCCCTCTGCATATGATCTTGTATGAGACTTTACCAATTCGCCCTCATAGAACATCTGCACGGTGTGCAATCCTCCCCTGGCCCAGACCTTTTTGCCGACATATCTGGTCGGCATCGAGTAGTAGTTCTTGGCGAACACGACATGATGGTCAGGGTGGACCTTGGCCTCTTTCCATAAGGGCATATCGAACTGCTCCTCAGGCAGTCCCTTTAACAACTGCTGTTCTTCCGCTTTAAAGACTTCAAAGGGCCTTCTCTTTGTCGTCCCATGCACCTGCATCCCATAGTCATCAAGACACCACGGCTTGACTCTGTCATTGGCGTCCTTTATATCCCTGAAGTCATCAAAGGATAGAAACTGCTGTCTTACCACAGGGATCTTTCTCTCTACTTTGCCCTTATGATCGCCTCTGGCTATCTTTGCAGGGTCTATGATGAATCCGTAATGTTTTGAGCACTCGGCATATGCCCTGTTGAATACCGGGTCATAGGTGTTCGGTCTTAATATCCCGGACTTTAAGTTGTCAAGCACTATCCGCTGTGGAACACCCCCGAAGAACTCAAAGGCATGTTTATGACACTTCACCCAGGTCGCCTGTCCCTGATCAAACACGAACTCCACATAGGGGAGACGACAGTACGACAGTGTCATTACAAAGGCATGGCTCCTCCTGAGCTTCCCTGTCTCAGGGTCAACCATCATCCCAGCGCTGCCAAAGTCAACCTGGGCCTCTTGTGCAGCCTGTACCTCAATCCGCAGACAGCTCCTCGGTTCCTTCGGGTATTTTATGTTTACATACCGTTTGAAGCTCGAATAGCTCAGGCCATAGTCGTGGTCCTTCTTAAGTATCCGGTATACCTGTTTGGGTGTCATGTACTGCTTGGCCAGCAGCTTCTCGATGCTTGTCTGATATAATGCGGTCTTTTTGAAGGATTCTGAACAGCCAAGGGGGGTCTTTAGGCCTCCTTGTATCTTTCCAGCCAACTGTAGATAGTAAAGCTCATCCCGGACCTCATCGTCCCGCATAAATCCATAGGGCTCTGCCAACTCAATATATTTCCGTATCGTCTTTCGATCCAACTCCAATGCCCGCTTGATCTGGGTGATATTGCGGCCTTTGTGCCACTGGTACAAAACTTCCACTAATTCCTCCATCCTGATGTCCTTTCTTGCCATAAGACCTCCGCTTCCTAAAGTCAGAAATCTTATCGCATCCGTGGTCAGAAAAGTGGGGAATTATCCTGGACCCAAGTGGGGAATTAATTTGGTCCTAACTGGGGAATTCTTTTGGACCCGGGTGGGGAATTACGCTGGACCTCGACAGCCCTCTCGCCGTTATTGATGTATTCCTGAGAAGTCTCGAAGATATTGAGCATTTTCTTGCGAGTCGAATCAAAGACAGAAAGAGGACATTCATGGCCAAGAGTCGTATGATCATCTCTCATCAAGCGGAGCAGAGTCTCGCGTTTTTGCATTGGCAATATATTCCATTCGGAAGGCTTAATAAACCAATGGTCCGTCTGATAAATCATCCAACTCTCAATAGCCGAGAGAAGAGCAAAACGGCTGTCCAGGCAATTGTAAACATAATATTCCAGTAGTTTCTTGTTGCCATGATCGGTTGCTACAATAACCTCGGTGCCTTTTGGTGAAGGAAGCACGCCCAAGAACAATGTAGCCTCAAGCAATCCTGGCTTTTCCTCAGTCATTTGCAAAGTTCCTAGGCCTGACAAACAGACCGGCAATATGTCCGGAATATCAATGTGAAATAGAGCTAGCTCACCGTCGCCCGAACGTATAGCTGCATTTAGATCTTTATAAATACCTGAGGAAACGTTTGCAATTAAAGCAGTGTGACTCTTAATGCGCTCAATGAATGTAGTTTCTACGGCATCCCCCGTGAGAGTTATGGCAGATATTTTCAAGTCTGCTTTGGCTTCGAGCAATTTCGCCTTAATATAATTATTTCGAAATTGTATGTATTCGTCGAGTATTAGCTTAAAATGGTTGCTTTCGTGTTGCAACCTTACTAACTCACGGCACACCATCCTAAAGCATTGTAGAGCTATGTCGCTCGGCGTCTGAAGAGTCTTTGTCCGCTCAAACCTTGCAAACAATTCTTCGTGTTCCTCGCAGAACCCAGGGAAAACAGAAGCGTTTTGCAGGCCGATTAGCTTCATGATCATGCCGTCGTTCTGGATCAAAGAAGGTTGCAATAAGTGGCCATTTTCAGCGAATAATGCAAGGGGGCCAGATTTTTGAATAGTGTGAGAGCGGACTATACTCTCGTTTGTGCATCCCTGAAATGCACACTGTTTCGATTTTTTCCACGACCGATCTGCCCTAGCTACAAAATCAAAATAGGTCTTCAGTTTTACCGTTTCGGGGCCGTAAATCACTGTATGATCACGTTCGAAGCTTTCCATCGCGTCATCAAGCGCACGGTTAAGTATGTCAGACGTTTTTTTATCGATGTTAGTCATAATTTCCTCAACATATTTTGTCGCTGTGATATTTGTCGTAATTATAGCAGACGGCAACTCCTTATCTTTTGGAACAGTTCGACGGCAAAGAATCTGGGAAACTACGGACGCGGTAAAATTTGTGTGGCTGCTCTCCCGCCCACCATTCACAGCCACCCGGTTTATCCATAGCCCCCGGCGCTCAGTCATCGGTCTTGCAGTTCTGTCATGTCCCTTGCAGGTAAGGGCCCTCCATGATCCTTTGACTTCGCACGGAACATTCCGGCTTTGCAAGGGGATCGCTTCAAGTAAGTCGCTCCTCTTCGGGCGGGCCTACGCTGCACGCAATACTTCAAGCTCATGCCAGAAGCAAACCCGCCGCCTTCGCTTCGTCCAAGCTTGTCCAGCGCCTTGCAAGGGCAGTGAACTTCAGCAATACTCGGCCAAGCCCCCCTTTTTCCCAGCAAAAAATGGTTTAGGCTGGCTTATTAATGCTGTGCCGATTTGTTTTGCCTATTGCAATTAAGAAGAAAATGCAGCTATATTATAACGTTACAAAAGGCCTCGTGACATTTGTTTAGGAGGGGATATGCCGGTTAAAAAGCTCGCATTATATGGGAGTCCTGGTGCTGGGAAAAGCACAACCACGAAAATACTCACTGAACTATGTGCAGTGAAGCGGATGGAGATTCGGCGACTGCGGTTAGCAGATCCCCTATATGAATGCCAGTCTGCCATTTATAAAATAGCGGGCAAACCATTATCCAGCCTTTATGTCCAAGATGGGGAGTTGCTGAATTTTCTTGGCTCCCATCTCAGAAAGATCAATCCATCGGTCTTACTTGATCACTTCCACAAGAAGCTGCGGGATACCATGCTTGAACTCGATCAGTTACCAACTTCCAATTCCCTAATCGTATGTGATGATATGCGGGCTTGATTCGATTCTCCCTGACCACACAATCACGAATAATAGCACTTTAGGTGAACTAAATACGGAAGTAGAATCCCTCCTGCATGAGCTATTTCGATGATATTGACTGGCTCTGAGATTCACGAGCAGGTCAAGTCTGGCAACATAACTATTAATCCTTTTGATCCTAAACTAATAAATCCAAACAGTTACAATTATCGCCTTGGTCCAAAGCTAAGCATACCGAAGAGTGAGATATCTGATCCATGTATTCCAGGACAGTGGGAGACAATTCAAATCCCCGATAATGGGATGTTGTTGAACCCCGCGCATCTCTATCTGGGGCACACGCATGAGCAAATCGGGAGTCCTGTTTTTGTAGCGTCCTTAATCGGCCGCTCATCACTTGGGCGTCTCGGTCTTTTCATGCAACTATCAAGCGATTTGGGGCAGCTTGGTGTTATCCACAATTGGACCCTTGAACTCAAAGTCGTACAACCACTTCGTGTTTATCCTCTTATGAAAATAGGCCAGGTAAGCTTCTGGCGACCTGAAGGAAAAGTTGAGGCATACAATGGGAGATATCAAGACACTTGCCTGCCAACTCCAAGTCGTTTCGTGCTGGACTATTACTCAGAGCAGCAAGGCGAGGGATAATAAATGATTCTTACAGGTCAACAGATAGCGAAAGAGTATGACTTGGGCCGGATCGATATACGCCCATTTAATCAAACCCATCTCAGCCCAAACAGCTATGATTTTAGGCTCGGGCCAGTCATTAAGCGTTACAAGAACTATATCCTTGACTGTAAGAAGGACAATCCTACCATCGAACTGCCTTTCCCAGTTAGTGGCCTTGTGCTTGAACCAGGCTGGATCTATCTGGGACATACAATGGAAATCATGGGTAGCGACTATTATGTGCCAATCATACGCGGACGTTCTTCCACAGCACGTCTAGGTCTCTTCATTCATGTAACAGCTGACATTATCGATATTGGATCGCACAATCAGTGGACTCTCCAGCTTCACGCTGTCCAGCCCGTACGGATTTATCCCGACATGCTAATAGGGCAAGTTACATTCTGGCGACCTGAAGGTTCTATCGAACTGTATTCTGGAAAGTATCAGGGATCTATGGGACCGTGGGGTTCACAGATACATCGTGACTTTTATATTGATGACAATAAGAAGGAGGCATAAATGATTCTACCGGGTGATATTATTAAAGAATTTGTTGACCAAGGTCTCATATCTGTTCTTCCTAAGTTTGATGAGAAACAACTTAGACCTTTTGGACTTCGTGTCCATTTGAGCAGTCGATTACTTGTTCCGGATGGTGGCCAGCTTGTCGACTTGAGCAAAACGGAACCTTCTGAACCGCGTTACGTGCCTCACCTGCTCGATCATGAACCTATTAAGCTCAAACCTGGCGATTTTGTTCTTGGCTCAACAATTGAGGCCTTCAAGATAGACCCGACTCTTATGTGTAGACTTGATGGTCGAAGCACACTTGCGCGCCTCGGTCTTATGGTCCATTGTACTTCATCAATAATTGATGGTAATCACCTTGAGCATCGTACAATTGTAGTCGAAATGAAGAACTTAGGTTCCTTCGATATCTTGCTTCCGTTCGGCATTGGAATTGGCATGGTCACTTTCGAAAGAGTTGTTGGTGAGGCTTCTTTGCGGCTTGAACAAGAGCAATATGAAGGTCAAACTGATGTGCTTCCAGCTAATCTCCAGTTTAGAGTACCACGTTATTCGGGACTTGAGAACGATGACAACATTTGAGAAGCGGACACAGAATTATCTTATAGACAAGGATATTGTCACTCTTGTGGACAACGGTAAACTTTTTTTGGAGGACACGTTTGAACAACTGCAGTTGAGTGGTTGTGCATACGATCTTCGCGCTGGCAATAGACTAACATCTCGAAACCGAAGCATAACGATTGATTTAGATTCTGAAGGGTATATTATTCAGCCAGGGGAAGTTGTGACAATTGTCTCAAAGGAGAGGCTTGACCTATCAGATCCGTTGCTTTTGGGGATTATAGCCAATAGCCATACTCAACTTTCTCAAGGGGTATTTCATCCTATTTCTACAGTAGATCCAGGGTTCAAGGGGCCGCCCACAATTACATTTCTGAATCAAGGTAATACGCCTTATAAAATTCGGGAGGGCGATAGAATCGGGAAACTCTTACTAGCCCCCATTGCGCCTCACCCGGACCGTATTTATGGCGCGAATTATAGGCCGCGAGTCATTGAGGGCTCATTGGAACATTCTCTGTATTCTGAGCGCCATAAGTTAGGCGCTGTGACAGCAGAGGATACAAAGGAATTTCTTGGTGGCCCTATTGGTGAACTCGCTGGCCGTGTTGACAATCTTGAAAAGTCGGCGGAGTTACATAGAACGCAACAAAGCCTGAAGCGTTACCAGATTCTCACTGGTGGCATCTGGCTCATATTGGCTGGCATTATTTCTGGCGCTATTGGGGGAATAATCGCTAATAAGTGGGACGCAATTCTGACTTTTCTTAATTTAACTGGGAAGTCAGGTCCTTAATACCTTCCAAGAAGGTTTCAATCTCAGCAACGCCGCTTGCAGAGTTCTCTTTATCTTTGCAATTATTTTTTGAATAACGTCTTAGTCATAAGCATAATGAAAGTGATCCCTCGACTCCGCCCGTTGTCCCCTCCAATAATAACGGGCGGGCCTCCCCAAGATTACGCTTAATCACTTGGCGTTTCCCCTATGCGCGTCAAGAAATTCCGCAATTATCCGCTGATTTCTCTCTATCGGCACATTCCGGCCTGATAGCCAGTCTGCAAGCTGTTCAG
>JACRLQ010000015.1:26474-76520 GCA_016215155.1 Nitrospirota bacterium | reverse complement strand
AGGCCCTTGAGATAAAGCAGAACTCCGCGGATTTTTACGGGATACTGAGGATATACGGCCAGATGGGGCTTCTGCACAAGCTCAAGGGTGACTACGACCGGGCGCTCGACCTGTCGGAGAAGGCGCTTGAGATAGCGGAGAAACTCAGGGACGACTCCGGGGTGGCCAGAAGCTATAACCAGATAGGGATAATCTGCCAGAGCAGGGGGGCGAATGAAAAGGCGCTTGAATATCACCGGAAGGCCCTTGAGATCGCGGAGAAGATCGGAGATAAGGCAGAGGTGTCCCTGAGTTTTCATAATATGGGGATCGTGCACCAGAGCAGGGGCGAGTATGACCGGGCGCTCGAGTTTTACCAGAAATCCCTCGGCATAGAAGAGCAGATCGGGGACATCTCCGGGATATCAAAAAGCTATCATCAGATGGGGATTGTTCACCAGGGCAGGGGTGAGTATGACCTGGCCCTTGAATTTTATCAGAGCGCCCTTGGCATAGCGGAGAGGATCGGGGACATCTCCGGGGTATCGAAGAGCTATCATCAGATGGGGATTGTGCACCAGAGCAGGGGCGAGTATGACCTGGCCCTCGAATTTTTCCAGAAGGCCCTTGAGATCGCCAAAAAGGTCGGAGACATCTCCGGGGTCGCCTCGAGCATTGGCATGGTCGGCAGGATCATGCAGATGAAGAAAAATTACATCGATGCCTTCACCGACTACCTCATATCTCTCGATATTTTCGAAAAGCTCGGCTCACCGAACGTGAACATCGTTCACGGGCTTATTACGGAACTGACCAATGAAATGGGCGAGGAGGATTTCAAAAAACTCCTCGACGAGTTCAAAAGCACCCGGTAACCGGGCCTTACCGCGAAACCAGCCTTGACGCTATGCCCGCGATATGTTTCCCCTGAAAACGCGCGCCGGCGAGTTCGTTTTCCGAAGGCGTCCTTTCGCCTTTTGTGCCGGCGATCGTCGATGCCCCATAGGGGGAGCAGCCTGTTATCTCGTCGTTTCTCAGTTGGCCCTGAAACGCGTAAGGAAGCCCGACGATTATCATCCCCTGATGAAGCAGTGTTATATGAAAGCTCAGGATCGTGGATTCCTGCCCGCCATGCTGGGTGGCGGAACTCGTAAACACTCCCCCGACCTTTCCTACGAGCGACCCCTTTGCCCAGAGCTCTCCCGTGGCATCGAGGAACTGCCTCATCTGGCCGCACATATTTCCAAACCTTGTGGGCGTGCCGAAGATGATCGCGTCGGAGCCGGCCAGTTCCTCCACCGTACAGACCGGAATATGGGCAAAGGACTTCTGGGCCTCGACCGCCCCCATACCTTTCAGTATTACCTCCGACAGGGTCTCCGGCACCCGCCGCACCACCGCCTCAGCGCCCGGGACTTCGCCAACTCCTTCAGCCACAGCCTGCGCCATACGGTAAACATGACCATACATGGAATAAAAAACGATCAGAACTTTCATGTCACTGCCTCCCCGTCATGAAATGATTTAACTCACAATTTTATTATACTACGAGCTTTTTTTATTGCCAGTCCCCCTCTGGCGAAGGGTCTCATATATACAGATGGCGGCGGCAGAGGCAACATTGAGGCTCTCGGCCTTTCCGATCAGGGGCACTCCAATGAAGAAATCGGCCCCGTCCCTGACCGGTCTGCTCACCCCATGCGCCTCATTCCCGAATATCAGGGCGAGGGGGGCCTTCAGGTCTGCCTCAAACACCGAAGTGACGGACTCTGACGACGCCACAAGCGGCCTTATGCCTGATTTTTTCAGAAAGGCCAAGAGCTCTTCCCTGCCGCACTGGATTACCGGGATATTGAAGATGCTGCCGGAGGTGGAACGTATCGACTTTTGAATAAAGGCATCGCACGATCCCGGAAGTAAGGCGACCGCGTCGGCCCCGGCTGCGTCCGAAGTCCGAATTATCGTCCCAAGATTGCCCGGGTCCTGAATCCCGTCCAGGACTATCAGCAGAGGATTGGCGCTTAAGTTGATATCATCGAACCGGCTGTATTTTAAATAGACAGTGGCCGCGACACCCTGGGGTGTCTCTGTTTCAGCGAGCCGCGAGAGTATCCGGTCCGTGATCTCAACGCATCTTATATCCGGATACCGGTCATCCAGGAGTGAGAGCATTTTTTTACCCTCCGGACGCTCCATGAAGGCCGGGATAGCAAACACCTCTTTAATAACGGCGCCGGAGGCCATGGCCATTTCGATAAGATGGGTCCCCTCGATCATGAAATCCCCGCCTTTATTTTTGGCCCTGCGTCGGGCGGAAGACAGCAGCTCCTTTAGATGGGGATTCGAGGGGCTTGTGATCCGGATATGTTTCATAATCAATGTTAACTTTACCAGAATTAAGGCAGGCAAGACAAAAATTGCAGGATTCAAATTATTTATGCTTGCACTGCGTCGCCTGAGAAAATTTTTTGACTGATAAATAAATGGGATGCATCCCTTATTCCCCGGTAAAATTGCCCACTTCTCTCTGTTATAATTCTGAACGCGATATAAAACGTAGCGTGTTAAAACATGCAGGAGGTCATCAGAAATCATGAACCAGACCGATACGCCCGTAAACAGCATTTATCTCTGTTCCCCGGTGAACGCCCTGGTTGAGGGGCTTTATGAACAAAAGGTCCCTTTTACGCGGATCAAAAAGCATGGCGATTTCGGGCTCGGGACCTTCGATAACCTCGACGGCGAGATGGTCATGCTCGACGGGATTATTTATCAGATCACCTCAATGGGGAAGGTGAACCTGGTGGAAGAAACCGCGCTGACCCCTTTTGTGAGCGTCACCTTTTACCGCCCTATGAGTCACGACCGGATCGAAAATGAAATGACCTATGAGGCGTTTTTAGAATGGCTCAAAGGCCTTTTCCCTTCTCCCAATATCTTTTATGCTGTCCGGATCGAAGGAGAGTTTTCATACATTAAGACACGCTCAGTGCCGAAGCAGGAAAATTACCGCCCCCTGGTCGAGGTCGCCAAAGAGCAGCCGGTCTTTACCTTCGAGAATATTTCAGGCACACTGGCCGGGTTTTTTACTCCCGAGTTTATGGGGTCGATAAGCGTGCCCGGGCTGCATCTGCATTTTCTTTCGTCCGATCTAAGGCATGGCGGGCATCTGCTCGAATGCCGGCCGAAAAACGCGGTGGTCGGGGTCCAGCTGATCAGTTCTTTGGAACTGGGACTGCCCATAAGTCTGGATTATCTTACCGTGGATTTCAAACGCGACACCACAGGGGACCTCGATAAAGCCGAGAAGTAAGCCGCTAAAAAAGAGAACGCGGAAGTCAGGAAGTCCGGCAGCCAGTTTCAGACAAGACAATATGGCAATAAAAAAGGGGCGCCGGATAAAAGCCGGGCGCCCCTTTTTTATTGTTCCGAATGCGGTTATGGTTCTTTTTTGTCTTTGTCCGAAGCGGTCATCTTTTCACCTTTTCCTTCCTTATGCTTTCTTCCCGCAAGATATGATGCCGCGGGGTTCCAGTTGAAGGTTGCAACCTTGGAAAATTCTCCGCTCTTTGAGGCAAAAAGTTTGGTCACCACCAGTTTAAGGACGATGGCGATGCCTATGAAAGGCAGAAACGCCGCATAAAGGAGCCCCAAAACAGGCCCCGCCGCCAGTATGAAAAGAGGGTTTGCCTTGTAATAGGTGACTGACCCGTCGCCGGGGAGCCTTCCCTCCGTGTCGATGCTGACCCTTTCACCATTTTCATAATTCCAGTAATTCCCTCTGGAGACCTTTTCCCCACCCTTATGACTTATCCGTAACATGTCCGTGTCCTCCTTTTTCTTTTTTTGTTCTTCCTGATTAAATCCTACCAGAGGCGGATCGATTATGTAATTGGTAATAGTTCCCATATTGAGCGGAAAGAGTTCTTAGTATCAGGGAAATAAGGTCTTAATTTTCGGGATAAATGGGGTGTTGAGCCCGGACCCTAGCCAGGCGCTTTTCTTGAATAGCCAAAACAATTGTCCGAAAGGGAGGGGTTATGATCACCTTTTTTTGCATTATTGCGAAGATATTTGCGGGAGTGCATGGGAGTGGTTCTGAAGTATTGTTTAATATCAACTAGTTACGATTGGCATGGTCTGTGCAAATACATTTGCAAGAACCAGGAAGGAGGATTAAGAAAATGAAAAACACAAACTACTCAAAAAAGATGACCCTGATAGGCGCAGGATGCGGCGTGGTGCTGTTTGCGGTATTCGGGCTTCTCCCCGGGTCATTTCTGGGCGGAGTGATGGGGCTTAACCTGGCCGGCATGCTGATGGGGTTCCCGGTGGCCTCAGGAATCGCATCCAGGCTTATCGTGGCGGCCTCGATGGTAATAGGGGTGATGGTGTCGGGGATCACTTTGCGAGCTACGGTTCACTGATGCTGATGAGCAGACTGGCCGGAGGCCCGGTAGAGGCCACGACGATCGTAAGGATGCTGACGGTCGTAGGGATCATGCTCGGCATATTCTGCTCGGGCGCGGTAGGGATCGTGCTGGGGTCGGTATTCGGGACAGCCCTTGCCTATATCGTCGAGGCGATCGGCTCACTTGGTAAGGTCGAAAAAACAGAAGGCGCAAAGGCCCATAACTAAGAAATAAGAAAACTTGTCATAAAAAAAGGGGCGGGTCACATGACCTGCCTCTTTGTATTTGCCGGCAGTTTCCGGCCTCCCAGCCTACGGTTGTTGATCTTAAGCCTTTGCCCGTTAAACTTCCCGGCTTCCATGCTTCCAACTTCCCGACATATGTTTATTCCTTTCCCGTTTCGCAATAATATTCGATACCAAGCAGCCGGCGCTTTATGTCCGTGCCCGGGGTATATCCCCCCAGTTTTCCGTCTGATTCGATTATCCTGTGGCAGGGGAAGATGATCGGGACCGGGTTTTTGCCTAGCGCGTTTCCGACCGCTCTTGCCGCCTTCGGAAGCCCGATCTTCTCCGCAAGCCATTTGTAGGTCCTGGTCTCGCCGTAGGGGATCTCCCTCAGGGCGTTCCATACCTTTTTTTCGAACTCAGTGCCTTCAAGAAAAGCGGTCCTTATGGAGAAACACCTTCGTTTATTCCCAAAATATTCCGCAAGCTCTTTTTTGACTGCGGCCGTCGTCTCGCCGCTCCGGAAAGGTATAAGTGACGGCTGGTCAAAAGATATCCCCGAGAGGCAGGACTTATTAAAAAGGAGATAAATCCGGCCCAAAGGAGATTCCATCGAATCATAATATTCATGCGGTACTGCCATTTTCATGAACGAGACTCCATTGAGGCCGTTGCAAAAGTCAAAAAAAACACGGTTGTCATTTCGACCAAAGGGAGAAATCTTATGTTTATCAACACAATGAAAGATTCCTCATTTCATTCGGAATGACAGAATTGGAACTTTTTGCAAGAGACTCCACTATATATTTATTATCGATAGGACCGCCTGTTGTCAATCCCGGCCCTCATGCTATAATTTCTGAAATCTTTTTATGAGGTGAAAAATGTCTGAGTTCAAAAACGTTACAGTGATTAAGAAGGCCAATGTCTATTTCGACGGCGGTGTGACCAGTCGGACGGTAATATTCGCGGACGGCTCGAAAAAGACGCTTGGCATCATGCAGCCGGGGGAGTATGAGTTCAACACCGCTGCCGCTGAAGAGATGGAGATATTGGCAGGCGAACTGGAGGTCCTTCTTCCCAATGAAACAAAATGGAGACACGTAAAAGGAGGCGAGTCTTTTGATGTTCCGGCGGAATCGAAGTTCAGCATGAATGTTAAGACGCTGACTGATTACTGCTGCTCGTTTATAAAGTAAAAAAAAAGCCTATTGCCCGCCGCGGACCGGCAGGACGAAACGGGGGGTGCTGAGATCAGCATCCAAGTTCACATCTCCGTAGCCCATATGAAACATCATTGCATTGCCAGGCATGGCCCCAGGGGTTGTCGAAGACCAATAATTATCAGCCTGCACTCCTGTAAAAGGATGGCCCGCCGGAAGCGCAGGGTTGGATCTCGAAGCATCCATCAGGCTGTTTAGTTCATTAATGTTAGGAAGCCGCCAGTCACCCGCGGCCGAGCCGTCCGAGAGCCCGCACGCGCCGCTTGCAAGGCTGTTTGTCCAAGTGAGGGCATCGGCCCAGTTTAGAGATCCGGGGGCTGCTTTGTTGATCCCTCCGGCAAGCGCATAGCAGTTGGCGTCCTGAAGCCATACAAGGCCGGTGAGATTGTCAGTGACCGCCCCGTTTGAGGCTGTAAATCTCGGGCCCGGCCAGGCAACACCCTTTTTTAAAACACCATCAGACCCAGCGCCGTTGGTAGTTGTTTCGCCTGTCTTTGGGATGCCGACCTTGAAATCGGCATAGGATATTCCGGCAATCGAAAAAAATACCAGGGTTAAAAAGACCAAATATGTCAGGTTCCTTTTAGTGCTGACGTTACCTCTCGATGAAGCAAAAATGTTTTCGATCATATTGCTCACCTGTACCCCTGCCCGGATACCGGCCAGACATAATTAGTAAAGGTCTTGGCCATCCTGCCGGTCCCCCCATAATTGAGGTCAACATACCAGCCGTCAGCGGCCGCGGCCGCACTAGTGGTGCTGGTCCAATATACATAAGAATCGAAAGAACCGAGAATACTCCATTGCAATTCGTACTGCACAGCAGGCGCGGAGGCGTTGTAATCCAGAAGGCTTCTCAGTTCGAGGAGGTTAGGCAGCCGCCAGGAGCCCGCGGGATAAGAACCCGCTAAAAGGCCGCAGCTGCCTCCTGCCAGAGTATTAGCCCAAGTTAGCGCCTGAGCCCATGTAATAGAACCTGAACAATTTTGATTGATGAGCCATTTTAAGCCAGTGACGTTATCAGTGAACGTGCCGTCGGCGTTGTCGGTAAAACGAGTGCCGGATGACGCACCCCTGTTCCAGTCGGCATCATCGCCCAGGGCATAAGTGGTCTTCTGGCCCGTATTCAAAACAGGGGCTCTTGGCTGGCTCGAACCGGCGCCCGCTGGGCCGGCCGGCCCGACAAGCGATACGCCGACAAGACCGGTCCAGGTGGAACTAACCTTTGGGCCGTAGATCAAGTAGGTTGTTGTGTCAATATAGAAGTCACCGACGTTACCCGTAGCCCCGGTTGCAACGGGTGTGCCGGCACCGTTCAAAACAGATTTACCAATAAACGCAGCAAAATACAGCCCCCATGCCCCACCGGCCTTCGGGCCATAGAATCTTTTATTATAGGTGTCGATATAGAAGTCACCATCGACGCCTGTCGTATTGACGGGGGCAGTCCCACCACTATAGATAACGGTGCCGTTATTTCCGGGCGGTCCCTGAATGCCCTGGATTCCCTGAGGCCCCTGAATGCCCTGAAGCGTGGCAGTACTCTGGACTGAATTATCGCTGAATATTATAGCCGCCCCTTGGCCTGAAATCTTAAGGTCTCCGCCTATCTCCGTGTAGCTTCCGTCCGGGTAGGCCATCGGAATCGGATTCCCGGTGATAGTTATTTCGACCGGCTGGGCCGCTCCGGAGCCAATCCAGAATAACGAAAGACCAACGAGTGCGGATAAAATAGATAATATTTTTTTCAAGCGATATTCACCTTCTCTTAATATGAACTCTTACTTTAAATTATAAATAAAATTGTATGTTTTTTCAATACAGCCTGCGCGCGGAAATCTACCGGCAAATTTATATACGTAACCGTAGGGAGTTGGTGGACGGTAGGGGATTCGAACCCCCGACCCCCACGTTGCGAACGTGGTGCTCTCCCAGCTGAGCTAACCGCCCTTTTGGCCGACTGCTTTATTCTAGCAGATTATTTTATAATTTTAGAATGAAGACGGGCGAAGATAAATCCTGGGCATTGCTGGCAGAGGCCGATCCGTCGGTGATATGCCGAAACGCTCAGGCGACTTATGACGCGGCCTCGAAAACATATACGCTCAGATGCTTCAGCGCGGATATCAAAGTGCATGTTGCCGGAACAGAGATATCAGGCAGCGATCAACACGGTGAGCTTCTATTGACGCGACTCGGTTATTTCTCCAGACTCTCGATACTCTGCTATCTTAACTGTTCCAAAGACCTGCCGCTTTCCGAAAAGCTCATTAATCCGGTCAACCTAAAAGGCGGTCTTCTTTTTTTCAGAGGTTCTCATGTCCTGCCGCTCGACAGGCTCGCGGAAAAATATGACAAAGACCCTGACGGTTTTATCAATAAAGGGACCGAACTCGGCGGGGAGGCCGTAAAATACGGCGACGCCGCGATCAGGTTCTTCCCTCTGCCGAGCATACCGGTCGTTTTAATACTCTGGAGGGGAGACGATGAGTTCCCTCCGCGAGCGGACCTTTTATTCGACTCGACCGCCGAGCGTCACCTGGCCCTCGATGTGCTGTGGTCGATTGCGATGATGAGCGTCCTGATTATGATGTAATATTGTCGATGTTTAAGGCGATAAAAAAAGACCTGGAGTCTATCGCTGACCCTGAAAGGGCCATTTTACTGTCGCGCTTTTTTAAGACCGGCCCCGGGCAGTACGGCGAAGGGGACATATTTCTCGGGATCACTGTGCCCAATCAGAGGAAGGTCGCGAAAAAATATTCCGGCGCAAGTCTCGACGACCTTCACAGGCTTCTTCAGAGCAAGGTCCACGAACACAGGCTTGTGGGCCTCCTCATACTCATCGGGAAATATAAAAAGGCGGACCAGGCCGGAAAGAAACTTTATACAGGCTTTTATCTCGCGCATATCCCCCATATCAATAACTGGGACCTCGTAGACCTCTCCGCCGGGTATATACTCGGCGACTTCATGCGCGACAAGGACAAAACCCTGCTATATAAACTGGCAGGTTCCCGGAACCTCTGGGCGCGGCGGATCGCGGTGATGGCCACCTTTGCCTTTATAAGGGCGGGCAGCTTTGAGGTCACGCTTAAGATTGCGGAGATGCTTCTTCATGACCGGCATGACCTCATACATAAGGCGGTCGGCTGGATGCTCCGTGAGATCGGGAAGAAAGACCTTGCGGCCGAAGAGGCATTTGTCGATAAATACCATAAGGAGATGCCCAGGACGATGCTAAGATACGCGATCGAACGTTTTGACGAACCAAAAAGAAGGCACTATCTGGGAAGATAAATAGAGATTTCCATTAAGTCACCTCTTCAGTCCGTCATTCCCGTGCAGCCAACAGTAGGCGCCTTAAGCAACGGGAATCCACTGTTTGAAGACGTTTGGATACCCGCCTTCGCGAGTATGACGGCCTAACTGACAAGATGAGAGTTGTTCAGAGCCTGTTATTATCTGCATCACCTGTTTTTGTAAGCCGGGCTCCTCTTTTCGAGAAAGGCGGCTGTCCCTTCCCTGAAATCCTCCGAGGACGCGATAAGCCCGAAATAATCGGCTCCCAATAAGACCGATTCTTCGAGGGTCATATTGAGCCCCCTGTGAACAGCCTCCCATGACATCCTGACGGCAAGCGGGGCCTTTGCCAGTATATTGTTTAATAGGGCCTTTGTCTCCTCCTGAAGCATATCTTTTTCGCATACCCTGTTTATGAGCCCGATTTTATAGCACTCCTGAGCGCTTATCCTGTCCCCGGTAAGGAGGAGTTCGGCGGCACGACCTTTGCCTATGAGCCTCGGGAGCCTCGTCGTCCCTCCCCAGCCTGCGACAGCGCCGATACTCACCTCAGGGTGGCCCAGCTCCGCGTGTTTGACGGCCACGCGGAGGGTGCAGGACTCGGCCAGTTCAAGCCCGCCGCCAAGGGCGTACCCGTTGATCGCAGCCACCACAACTTTTCCGAGGGTCTCTATCCTGTTGTTGACCGAAATCGCCAATTGCGCAAATTTACGGACCTCCAATGGAGAGGCCTGATTCATATACCTGATGTCGGCGCCCGCGCAGAAGGCCTTTTCCCCGGCCCCGGTAATTACCACTGCCCTGACGTTTTCATCACGACCGATCGAATCGAGAAGACCGGACAGAGCAGTGATGACCTCCATGTCTAAGGCATTCAGGACTTCCGGCCTGTTGAGGGTTATCCATCCGACCCCGCCTTCGAGCTTAAATTTTACACATTCTGAAGCTTTCATGTCCGCCTCCAGGGAGTTTGTGATTTCCATGATTATACCAGATTTTCATTAAAATGCATTCGGAGGGACGCGAGATATCGGAGAAGGTATCTTGACAAGGACCGACTAAAGTAATATCATAGGAAATATCAAGAAGGAGGAGTGATGGCCCCAACGGTTAAAGATTTCTACGAGATACTCGGTGTCGATAAAAAGGCCTCTCAGGAGGAGATAAAAAAGTCTTACAGGAAGCTCGCGCGTAAATATCATCCGGACTTAAACCAGGGCGACAAGTCCGCGGAGGGAAAGTTCAAGGAACTGAGCGAGGCGTATGAGACGCTGAGCGACGAGAAAAAAAGGGCGGAATACGACCAGCACGGGCGTTCGCCGTTTGAAGGCGGAGGACCGGGAGGGTTTGACTACAGGGCCTATACGTCTGGCGACAAATTCGAGTTCGGAGGTTTTGGGGACATATTCGGAGATCTCTTCGGGGCGGGCCAGGAGGCTGAACCTCAGGAGTCAAAGGGGCCGGACCTGGTGATGGCCATGGAACTATCTCTTGAAGAGGCCTTCTCCGGCGTGACCAGGCCGATATCATTTAACAGGGACGTGCAGTGTGCCGCATGCAGGGGAACGGGCGCCGAGACATATCAGCCTTGCGACAAGTGCAAGGGCACCGGCAGGCTCGCCGCCTCAAAGGGATTTTTCAAGACGTCGCAGTATTGCGGCGCATGCGGCGGCACCGGCCAGCGTGTCACAAAGACCTGCGGCAGCTGCGGCGGAAGAGGCAGCGTTTCGCACAATGAGTCCCTGAAGGTGAAGATCCCGGCAGGGGCCGACACAGGATCCAGGGTCAGGTTAAAGGGCATGGGCGGGCCAGGGCGGGGGGGAGGGCCGCCCGGCGATCTGCAGATCGAGATAGCCGTCCGCCCGCATCAACTTTTCACCAGAAAGGAAGACAATCTGCTGATAGAGGTGCCCGTGACCTTCGGGGAGGCCGCCCTGGGGTCGAAGATAGAGGTCCCGACGATAGACGGCGTCGCCGCCATGGTGCTTCCGCCCGGAACGCAGTCAGGCCAGAAGTTTAAGCTCTCCGGGAAAGGGTTCCCGGTGGCCAGGACCGGACGAAGAGGCGACCAGTTCGTGACCATAAAGATAGCGGTCCCTAAGAATATTTCCGACAAAGGCAGGGCGGCGGTAAAAGAGATTGACGGGCTCTATAAGGAATCCCCCAGGAAAGGGATGGTGAGAGACCATGAATAGAAGCGGAAAGGACAAGACAAGACCGATCTATATGATAAGCGTAGTCTGCGATATGCTTCATGTGCACCCGCAGACGCTGAGACTTTATGAAAAAGAGGGGCTGGTCCACCCCATAAGGACGAAAAAACACAGGCTGTACTCTGAAAATGATGTCGAAAGACTGAACCTGATACTCCAGCTGACGAGGGAGATGGGCGTAAACAAAGCGGGTGTGGACATCATACTCCGCATGCGCCACCGGCTGGAGGTCATGCAGCTGGAGATGGAAGAGATGATGCGGCATTTTGAAGACGATATGAGGAATGACTTCCGCGAGAGAATCAGGAAGGCATTAAAAGAAGAATAAGGGGGAACACACATGGAAAAATTTACGATAAAAAGCCAGGAGGCGATACAGCAGACCCAGAGGCTCGCGGAGAGGAAGGGGCAGCAGCAGATAGATGTCGAGCATCTTCTGTGGGTCCTCCTCGATGACGACGAGGGAGTCGCCGCCCAAATAATAAAGAGGATCGGCACAAATATAGCGGCCCTCAAAAAAGACATCGAAGACCATATCGACAGGCAGCCAAAGGTGGTGGGCGCTACGCCGGTAGGGCAGATATATATATCACCGAGGCTGAAAGACGCGCTTGAAAAGGCCCAGAAAGAGGCCGAGCGTCTTAAAGACGAGTATGTCAGCGTCGAACACCTTCTGCTTGCGATAACCGCGGCAGGCGGGCCCGCCTCGGAAAAACTTGCCAGGGCGGGGGCGGACCACGACAGGGTCCTGGCCGCGATGAGAGAGATAAGGGGGACGCAGAGGGTGACGGACGCAAACCCTGAAGAAAAATATCAGGCCATAAAAAAGTTCAGCAAAGACCTGACGGAACTCGCCTCAAGGGGGAAGCTCGACCCCGTGATCGGCAGAGACGAGGAGATCAGGAGGGTAATACAGGTCCTCTCGAGAAGGACGAAAAATAATCCGGTCCTGATAGGAGACCCGGGTGTCGGAAAGACGGCCCTCGCCGAAGGGCTGGCGCAGCGCATCGTGGCCGGTGACGTGCCCGAAACACTCAAGGACAAGAAGGTCGTGGCGCTCGACATGGGCGCGCTGATTGCCGGAGCGAAGTTCAGGGGTGAGTTCGAAGACAGGCTGAAGGCGGTGATAAAGGAGATCGAGGAGTCCGAAGGCAAGATAATACTGTTTATCGACGAACTCCACACCCTGGTGGGCGCCGGCGCCGCCGAGGGGGCGATAGACGCGTCCAACATGCTGAAACCGGCGCTCGCAAGGGGGGAACTCAGATGTGTCGGGGCCACGACGATCGGGGAGTTCAGAAAATATATAGAGAAAGACCCGGCGCTCGAGAGGCGTTTTCAACCGATTTTGATCAAGGAGCCCTCTGTAGAAGACACGATCTCGATCCTGCGCGGCCTCAAGGAAAAATATGAGGTGCACCACGGGGTGAAGATAAGAGACACCGCGCTGGTGTCCGCCGCAATGCTGTCGCACAGATATATCACTGACCGGTATCTTCCGGACAAGGCGATAGACCTTATTGACGAGGCGGCCTCAAAACTCAGGATGGAGATCGACAGCATGCCGGTCGAGCTCGACGAGATCGAAAGAAGATTGAGGCAGCTTGGCATAGAAAAACAGGCCGTGATGAAGGAAGACACGAAAGAGGGCAGAGACAAAAACGAAAAGATCGGCCGCGAGATCGCCGAGCTTCAGGGCGAAAGGGACAAATTGAGGGCCCAGTGGTTGACGGAAAAAGAAGCGATAAAGCGCATACGCGACTTCAAGGGGCGGATCGAGCAGACCAAAATCGACTCCGAAAAGGCCGAAAGGGAAGGCGACCTCGCAAAGGCGGCCGCCCTCAGATACGGACAGCTCCTCGAGCTTCAGAAGTCACTCGACGCTGAAAATACGAAGTTGCTGGAGATACAGAAAAAAACCAAGATGTTGAAGGAAGAGGTGGATGAGGAAGACATTGCGGAGGTCGTCTCCAAGTGGACGAATATCCCCGTGTCCAAAATGCTCGAAGGGGAACTCCAGAAGCTCCTTACAATGGACGACAAGCTCAGGCATAGGGTCGTAGGACAGGACGAGGCCATAGAGGCGGTTACGAACGCGGTAAGAAGGGCCAGGGCCGGCATACAGGACCCCAACAGGCCGATCGGGTCCTTCATATTCCTGGGTCCCACGGGGGTAGGCAAGACCGAGCTGGCCCGTGCCCTCGCTGAATTTCTCTTCGACGACGAAAATGCGATGATCAGAATAGACATGTCCGAATATCAGGAGAGGCATACCGTATCGAGACTGATAGGCGCCCCTCCGGGGTATGTCGGCTATGAAGAGGGCGGGCAGCTGACCGAGGCGGTAAGGCGCAGACCGTACTCCGTGATCCTTTTTGATGAGGTCGAAAAGGCCCATGCCGAGGTATTCAATCTCCTTCTTCAGGTGCTCGATGACGGGAGGCTCACGGACAGCCACGGAAAAACGGTGGACTTCAGAAACGCGGTCGTTATCATGACCTCAAATATAGGAAGCACCCATATAATCGACATGCTGACGGAGAAAGAAAAAAATCCGTCCGCGTACTGGGTGGAGTCAGACTCAGCCTTTAAGGAAAAGATCATGGAAGACCTTAAGACCTTCTTCAGGCCGGAATTTTTAAACAGGGTGGATGAGATCATCATTTTTAACGCCCTCGGCAGGGACATGCTGAAAAAAATAGTTGATATCCAGGTGGAGCGTATGAAGAAGTATATCAGGGAGAAGAACATCGACCTTGTACTGACCGACAGGGCCAGGGAATATTTCGCGGCGACAGGCTTCGATCCGGTATACGGGGCCCGGCCGCTTAAAAGGGTACTCCAGAAATCCGTCTTAAACGAGCTCGCCAGAAAAATTCTCGACCGGACTTTCGGCGAGGGAGACACGGTCGAGGTCGATTATGCGGGAGACGCGGTTGTCTTCAGCAAAATGGCCGCGGCAGAGGTCGCCTCATGATATGGCCGCGGTAAATTGACCCTGTTATCAGGAAGCGACAAAGGAGGTGGTATGGTTAAGGTCCGTGGGTTAACAGCGCCTGTCTTTGACAGGTCAGATTAATAAGGAGGATTAACATAATGTCGTCTATAGTAAAATGGGCCCCGATAAGGGAGCTTGAGGATATGAGAAGAGATCTGGACAAGCTGTTTGGTGATTTTTTAGAGCCGGCATCGAG
The DNA here is from genome assembly GCA_016215155.1 of Nitrospirota bacterium. GTDB lineage: Bacteria > Nitrospirota > Thermodesulfovibrionia > Thermodesulfovibrionales > UBA6898 > PALSA-1316. Next base: position 61,969 of record JACRLQ010000015.1, on the reverse strand, counting down.
AAGAAGGTTCGGACTTAAGAACATCGAGCCCGGCCAGTTCGTCCCGAGCGTGGACGTGTTTGAACGCAATGGCGAGGTGGTAGTCAAGGCCGACATCCCGGGCGTCGAGAAGGAGAACATCGACCTTACGATCACGAAGGACCACCTCACCCTCAAGGGGGAGCTCAGGAAGGAGGAAGAGGTCAAGCAGGAGAACTATTATTCTCTTGAGAGGTCCTTCGGAAGCTTCAGCAGGACCATCCCGCTTCCTCCGGACGTCGATTCGGCAAAGGCGAAGGCCGCCTTTAAAAACGGTGTGCTCGAGATCGTATTGCCGAAAAAGGAAGAGGCCAGGCAGTCGGAGATAAAAGTCTCCATTTCATAATAAGCCCGCCGTAAAAAGAGCAGACCCGGGAGGCGGGGATGATACCGTCCTGCCGGGTCCTGGATTTAAGCTTCAGCGCCATAATATTTGTTCCTTACCTTTACGTGATAACCCTCAAAAAAATCTATTTACCGTCATTCCCGAGGCGGTAGCCGGGAAGCCATCGTCTTTAAGATCAGGCGCCTCGAAGTAACACATATAAGGGCGCATCATAAGACCTCATAAATAGGTAGCGGGTCAAAACTGACCCACTACCTATAAATTAATGTTATTGTTTTTTACAAACTGTTCTTTATAATATTTGAAAGAATTTTTCTCAAAATCAAACTGCCGGTATTGGGGGGGTAGATGAATTCAGGAAGGTTGTCCCGGTTACTATGTTTTTTAGGCGTTTGTGCCGTGTTAGCGGCGTTGCTGCCTTCTCATGCCCTGGGATCATATGTATTTGAGCGTGCGTGGCCGGCGGGGGGCGGACTCTTCAATGTTCCTTACGGAATAGCTGTTGATATAAGCGGCAGCGTTTATGTGGTCGATTCGAATAACCATCGTATACAGAAGTTCAGCTCAGGCGGGACATATCTGACCCAGTGGGGGAGCTATGGCAGCGGCAACGGCCAGTTCGATTCTCCTAACGGAATAGCCGTCGATATAAGCGGCAACGTATATGTAGTCGATTCGAATAACCATCGCATACAGAAGTTCAGCTCTGACGGGACATATGTTACCCAGTGGGGAGGGTACGGCATCGACAACGGCCAGTTCAATTATCCTTTAGGAGTAGCGGTAGATGGCAGCGGCATCGTGTATGTAGCTGATACGAATAACGACCGTATCCAGAAGTTCGATTCAGGCGGGACATACCTGACCCAGTGGGGGAGTTCCGGCAGCGACTACGGCCAATTCGTTTATCCTGTTACAGTAGCGGCAGACGGCAGCGGCAACGTGTACGTGGCAGATACGGGCAATAACCGCATCCAGAAATTCGATTCAGGCGGGACGTACCTGACCCAGTGGGGTGGCTATGGCTCCGACGACGGTCAGTTTAGCAGTCCTTACGGTTCAGCGGTGGACAGTAGCGGCAACGTGTACGTAGTTGATCTCGGCAACTTCCGTATCCAGAAGTTCAGTTCAACCGGGACATATCTGACACAATGGGGGAGCTATGGTATCGAAAACGGCCAGTTGAATTTACCTTATGGCATTGCTGTAGACGGCAGCGGCAACGTATATGTGGTTGATTCGGATAACCTCCGTATCCAGAAATTCGACTCAGGAGGAGCATTCCTGACAAAGTGGGGCAGGAGCGGGGACTACGACCCACTTCAGTTACCCATGGGCGTAGCGGCGGACGGCAGCGGCAACGTTTATGTGGCTGATACCTTTAACGACAGAATCCAAAAGTTTGATTCGGACGGCACTTTTTTGATCCAGTGGGGCAGTTTCGGTGGCGAAAACGGCCAGTTCTCGTTTCCTGAAGGGATAGCAGCGGACGGCAGCGGCAACGTATATGTGGCCGACAGATATAACAGCCGCATCCAGAAGTTTAACTCGGACGGAACATATGTTACCCAGTGGGGAAGCTTAGGCAGTGATAATGGCCTGTTCAGTTATCCTAAAGGGATAGCAGTGGACGGCAGCGGCAACGTTTATGTGGCCGATACAGGCAACGATCGTATACAGAAGTTCAGTTCAAACGGCGCATATATTACCAAGTGGGGTAGTTATGGCACAGGTAATGGCCAGTTCAGTTATCCTGCGGCGGTAGCAGTGGACGGCAGCGGCAACATTTATGTGGCTGATGCGGGCAACAACCGTATACAGAAGTTCAATTCTTCAGGAGTGTATCAGACACAGTGGGGAAGCAGCGGCGCCGGTAACGGCCAGTTTAATGATGTCACGGGATTGGCGGTGGACGGCAGCGGCAATGTGTATGCGGCTGATATGAATAACGACCGTATACAGAAGTTCAGCTCAAACGGGACGTATTTGACCCAGTGGGGGAGCAGCGGCGCCGGTAACGGCCAGTTTAATGATGTCACGGGAGTGGCGGTAGACGGCAGCGGCAATGTGTATGCGGCTGATACGAATAACAACCGTATACAGAAGTTCAGCACAGGCGGGACGTATTTGACCCAGTGGGGAAGCAGCGGCGGCAGCGGTCAGTTCAATTATCCTGAGGGAATGGCTATGGACGGCGGCGCATATATTACCAAGTGGGGTAGTTATGGCACAGGTAATGGCCAGTTCAGTTATCCTGCGGCGGTAGCAGTGGACGGCAGCGGCAACATTTATGTGGCTGATGCGGGCAACAACCGAATACAGAAGTTCAATTCTTCAGGAGTGTATCAGACCCAGTGGGGGAGTTATGGCTCAGGCAACGGCCAGTTTGATAATCCTGGCGGAGTTGCGGCGGACGGCAGCGGCAATGTGTATGTGACTGATGCGGGCAACAACCGAATACAGAAGTTCAATTCTTCGGGGGTATATCAGACGCGATGGGGGAGTTATGGCTCAGGCAACGGCCAGTTTACTGATCCTGGCGGAATATCCGTGGACGGCAGCGGCAACGTTTATGTGGCTGATACGGCTAACAACCGGGTCCAGAAGTTCAATTATTTCAGCAGCGTGACTGTCAATATATCCGGGGACATCCCCAACGGACAGAGCATAACAATCGGCGGCACCGGAGCAATAGACTGCAGATGGAACGGGTCTGTCAAATGGGGGTCCTGCGTCTCAACCGGGATCCCTTACGGAGGCGCCGTCAGCCTGGTGGCGGCTTTTCCTTCCGGGTTCGGCATTTTGTGGTCCGGCTGCGGCACTATCTCCACCACTGTCCTTGAGAATGACACATGCAATATGAATTTATCGACAGATACGACAGTCAACGCCTCGGCTGTTGTCACCAGGACATTGACGGTAAGCCCCTCAGGTATGGTCTCTTATGGCCAAAGCGCTACTGTTACAAGCAGCCTTGGGGCCGTCAACTGCGCCTGGAACGGTGCGGCCTCAGGCGGCGTATGCGCATCGGGAGGGATCAACACCGGGAGCGCGGTTATCCTGACTGCAAACTTGCCGTCGGGCACCTCAATCAACTGGGGGTCCGGCTGTAACTCAACCACGGTCAATACTTGCTCGATAAACAGCATGACTTCGGACATGGCCATATATCCTGTATTCACGGTGCAAACTTTCGCTATCACGACAAATGCGGGACCCAACGGGAGCATAATCTGTGCCCCCAACCCGGTGGATTACGGAGCAAGTTCATCCTGTGTTATCAGCCCCGATAGCGGCTTTGTCACCCGGTCGGTAACCGCCGACGGCAATGCTCAGAGTACGGCCTCGCCTTATGTCTTCAGCTCTGTGGCAGGAACGCACAGCCTTTCGGCGGCGTTTGCCGAATTCGAAACCGCTCCTCCGGTGACGACAGCCTCCGCGGCAGGCTATACCTTCGGGGATTGGGCGGCCGACGGCGCGGTGGCCGTGACCTTGACCGCGAGCGACGCCGACGGCAGCGGCGTGGCCTTCGGGTATCCCAGATATTGCGTGGACACAACAGACACCTGCCTGCCTTCGACAAGCGGCCCTACAGTTAGTGTTACCTGCGCGGCAGGGTTCACCTGCACCCAGTACGTGAGGTATTTTTCCGCCGACAACTCCGGAAATAATGAGATAGTGAAGAGCAGTCAGGTCAGACAGGACCGGCAGGGCCCCATCAGTGCGTTTCCTGCCTCCACCAGTGTGCAGCTCATCTGGAGTTCGTCAGATACAGGCGGCGGCCACGTCTCATACAAGCTGGTATATGCCTCAGGAGCGACTCCTCCTTCAGACTGCAGCTCAGGTTCAATGATTTATACAGGGCAGATGCAGAGCTACCTGCACACTCCTTTGGCGTTTGCGACACAATACTCATACAGGGTCTGCGCCGTGGACGGGCTGGGCAATACGGCTACAGGCACTACAGCTACGACAACTACGGCCCGGAGACTGACGGTGTATCTGGGCGGCTCAGGCACCGGCGCGGTGACCGGCAACGACATCAGCTGCGGGACCGGCTGCAGTTCGGCATATACGAACAATACGGTGGTGGTCTTGACCGCTGCACCGGATAGCGGCTCGGCCTTCGTGGGATGGTCCGGCGGCGGCTGTTCAGGGAGCGGGACATGTGCCGTGACCATGAACGCGGATACTGCGGTAACAGCAATCTTCGCTTATGTGCCGGCCCAGGGGATGATTACAACCTTCTCAGGCGGAGGAACAGGTGATGGCGGAGCAGCGACTTCGGGAATAGTCAGCATGCCTTTTGGGGTTGCACTGGACAGCCTTGGGAATATCTATATAGCGGATAGTTCAAACAATCGGGTGCGAAAGATAGATGTGTTGGGCAATATAAGCACTATAGCCGGAACCGGCAGGGGGACTTTTTCGGGAGATGAGTGGCCCGCGGCGGCCGCGGGACTCAAATTTCCCGCCGGGGTCCTGTCGGATAACGCGGGCAATATCTATATAGCCGATACCAGCAACAACCGCGTCAGGAAGGTGTCGGTCGCAACAGGCGCTATCAGCACCGTCGCAGGGACCGGCGCGTCTGCCTGGTCGGGAGACGGCGGACCGGCCGTCCTGGCAGGGCTCAACCCGCGGGGAATGTCCTTCGACAGCTCAGGCAACCTTTATATAGCGGATTACGGCAACCATCGTGTCCGGATGATAAACGCCACAACAGGTATCATAACGACAGTTGCCGGCAACGGGACCCCTGGCTTTACCGCGGATAACATACCGGCGACCTCCTCGACCCTCTCGTCACCTATGGGGGTTGCGGTCAAGAGCAATGGGGACATCTATATCGCAGATACTTCCAATCACAGAATAAGAATGGTTGCGGCTTCGACCGGCTATATCAGCACAGTGGCGGGCAGCAGTTCCACCGGAGGTTTCGGAGGAGATGGAGCAGCCGCAACTTCAGCAAATTTAAACAACCCCTCAGGGGTCGCGCTGGATAGCTCCGGGAATTTTTATATTGCTGACAGGTCTAACAATCGGATCAGGAAGGTAACGATAGAGGACGGCAAGATCCATACTGTAGCCGGAAGTGGAAGTTATGGTTTTACAGGGGATGGAGGTCCGGCTACAGCCGCAAAAATATACTATCCGATGGCCGTGGGTTTAGACGGTTCAGGGAATATATACATTGCAGACACTTACAACAACGGCATCCGCAAAGTGACAGTTTCAACCGGGAATATAAGCACCCTCGTCGGCGCGAGCACGGCGGACGGGGACCAGGCTGTTCTTTCGGGTCTGAGGTTCCCCCGTGCCGCGGTTGTTGACGGCTCGGGAAATGTCTATATATCGGATAGCGATCATCACGTGATACGCAAGATCAATACGTCAGGGGTGATCGACATAATTGCCGGCAATGGGACTCCGGGCTTTGGAGGAGATAACGGCCCTGCTGCTTCTGCAAACCTCAATTACCCCCAGGGAATAACTCTGGACAGCTCAGGCAACATATATATTGCCGATCAAAATAACCACCGCATCAGGAAGGTCACTATTACGGACGGCAAGATCAATACAGTGGCCGGCAGCGCAACTTCAGGTTTTGCGGGAGACACCGGCCCGGCCACCTCGGCAAGACTTCTGTACCCAAACGATGTGGCCTTGGACGGCTCAGGCAACATATATATTGCCGATCAAAATAACCACCGCATCAGGAAGGTCACTATTACGGACGGCAAGATCAATACAGTGGCCGGCAGCAGCTCCACGGGGGGCTTTGGAGGAGATAACGGCCCTGCTGCTTCTGCAAACCTCAATTATCCCTCCGGAGTCGCGGTTGACAGTTCGGGAAACATTTTTATAAGCGATACCTATAACCACCGCGTCCGGAAAGTCACCGCGGGCGTTATAAGCACATACGCCGGCGACGGCGCCACCGCCAATATCAGGGACGGAGGGCAGGCCTCTGCCGCAAGTCTTTATTATCCGAGAGGTATAGCGGTCAATGGAGTGGGGGATATTTTCATTGCCGACACGAGCCATTCCCGTATTCGTAAAGTTAACTCTTCGGGAATTATCAGCACAGCAGCGGGGACCGGCTCAGGAGCTTATTATACTGACGGAGTTATCGCCACCGCCGCAAGCCTTAATAATCCCTACGGCGTCGCCCTGGACAGCTTGGGCAACATCTATGTAGCCGACCGGTACAATCACCGTATCCGCAGGGTGGAGGTCGACAGCGCAGCTCCGGCAAGCACCGCTTCAGCAGCGGGATATTCCTTCGGCAGTTGGACAAACAGCGGGACGGTGAGTGTGACGCTCTCGGCAGCTGATTCAGGCGCCGGAGTGCTCAGCGGGTATCCGAAGTATTGCGTAACGACGAATACATGCGCGCCGGCGACGAGCTACACCGCGCCGATAGATGTGACCTGTGACTCCGGCAATACCTGCACGCAGTATGTTATGTTTCAGGCTTATGACAGATTTCTGAACCTCGAAAGTGTAAAGAGCGTTAATATCAAGCAGGATCTTACCCCGCCTGTAACGGCGGCGACAGCTGGGGGCTATACCCTCGGAAACTGGACGGCCGGCGGCGTGGTGAGTGTGACTCTCTCTGCAAGCGACGCCGACGGCTCGGGAGTGAAAGCCGGATATCCGAAATACTGTGTTGATACCTCTGATAATTGCGCCCCGTCAATAAGCTATACAGGCGCGATAAGCTTCACATGTGCCTCCGGCAACACCTGCACCCAATATGTGAGATATCAATCCGTTGACAATGCCGGCAATACAGAGTCCGTAAGGAGCTCTGCCGTCAGACAGGACCTGGAAGCTCCGGTAACCTCGGCGACCCCTTCCGGCGACACATATGACAGTTCACAGGCGGTCACCCTCAAGTGTAAGGACGTGTCAGGCTCAGGGTGCGGAGCGCTGCTATACTGCACAGGGGCGGGTTGTATCCCGGGCACGCCATACAGCGGGCCGATCAGTGTCGCCAGCGGCGCTGAAGTCTATCTCCGCTATGCTTCGATCGACAATGTCGGCAACGGCGAGGAGGTCAAAGAAGACCGTTACCGGTTCACCTATCAGGTTGCGGCAACGGTTTCCGACGGACAAGGGACGATTTCATGTGAGTCTCCGGTGGATTACGGTAACAACTCCGTCTGCACAGTGACGCCGGATCCGGGCTACTATATCTTCAGCATGACGGACGACGGCGTCCCTGTTTCCGGTCATCTTGTAAAGAGCGACGGCAGTCTGACCTATACATTTTTATACGTTACGGATGATCATACGAATATTGTCGTCACTTTTGCGGAAGGAGACCACGCCGTTGAACTGGGTCAGACCGGGCAGAACACCACGTATTCAACGGGAGACGACGGTGACCTTAAATATGGAATTTCATGGCCTGATCCGAGGTTTGCTGACAAGGGGGATGAGACCGTGACCGACAAACTGACCGGGCTCATATGGACGAAGGACGCAAACCTGACTGCTGAAGCAAAGACCTGGCAGGAGGCCCTCGATTTTGTGGCTTCAATGAACACAGCCAACGGCGGGACCGGCGCGTACGGTCGTAACGATTGGAGGCTGCCCAATGTTAATGAGCTCAAAAGCCTGCTAAATGCCGGCCAGTCGGATTCAGCCGCATGGCTGAATGAAAGCGGCAGTTTTGGAAATCCTTTTATAAATGTGGTATCGGACTACTACTGGACGTCTACCACCTCTTCCGGCAATACGGATGACGCCTGGAAAGTTGCCATGAGTGGCGGGGATGTGGGCAACAGGTTGAAGTTGGAACCGTTATACATCTGGCCGGTGTCCGGCGGACAGACCGGGCCGTTCTCCGGTGTGCCCGTGTTGAAAACAGGGCAGACGACCGGTTATGCCGGTGGTGATGATGGAGCTATGCAGGCCGGCGCGGGCTCGCCGAATCCCAGATTTATCGACAATAGTGACGGCACGGTAACGGATGATCTCACCGGACTGATATGGCTAAAGGACGCCAACTGCGCAGGGGAACTCTCCTGGGCCGATTCTCTTTTGTGGTCAGAGAGCCTTTCAAGCGGGAACTGCGGCCTGACTGACGGGACGAGTTCCGGTGATTGGCGCCTGCCCAACAGAAAAGAGTTGTCTAGTCTTATCGACTTCGAAATGAATAATCCGCCGTTGCCTTCGGGCAGCCCTTTCACTAATGTACAGTTGAGTCAATACTGGACATCGACCGTCAAAGAGGCCGACGCGTCCGAATCACTGGTCGTCAGCATGGAAACAGGCTATGAGAGCGCCGACTTTAAAGAGGCCGGCTATTACGCCTGGCCTGTGCGGGGCGGCAGCGGGCTGTTCGGCGACCCCGGACTTTCCCTTTCTCCGGATTCAGCGGACTTCGGCATAATCGATCCTGATACTTCATCGCCGGCGCAGACCTTTACGATATTGAATACAGGCACGAACAACCTCAACGTAAATAGCATAAACATTACCGGCGGCGACGCAGGTGAATTTACGATCCAAAACGACAGCTGCTCAGACATGAAGATCGGGCCTTCCGCCGAATGCTCAGTTGAGGTTGTTTTCTCACCTTCAACAGGAGGCCCGAAGAGCTCAAGTATGTCGATACCGTCAAATATGTATGGGAGTCCAATTACAGTGAATCTATCCGGAACGGGGACTCAATACACGATTTCTTCATACGCGCCGGAGGGCCAGGGAGTGATATCCTGCTCTCCCCAACCCGTCGGCCACGGTGAAAATGTCGTGTGCCGTGTGGATGCCAACCCTTATTATTTCTTCAGTGGTCTGTATGACAACGGGGAGTCCGTCTTCGGAGAAGTGAACGGCAACACATATAGTCTGGTTGGCGTCACCGCTGATCATACTATAGTCGCTTCCTTCACCTATGATCCCGATCCCCCCGCTATCGAGATCAGCGGGCCTTCCGTATCGTCAACGTCATCAGGGCCGGTAACGTATACCGTGACGTATGCCGATGCCAATATGACCGAAGTCAGTCTTTCATCGGGAAGTGTGCTTTTGAGCCGTTCAGGCAACGCAAATGGGACTGTCTCGGTAACCGGGACCGGCAGTGCCCGGACGATAACGATCATGAACGTTTACGGCAATGGCGACATAGGCATAACGATAAAGGCCGGGACCGCGATAGACAAGGCAGGAAATATTTCGGCGTCGGCAGGGCCATCTGTTGCTTTTGCCGCGGGAAACGCAGGCCCTAATGCCTGGTTCGATACCGAAACGAGCCAGATTCTTCATAACTCCAACCGGTATGGATCGTGCCTGAACGCGCCTGAATACACAGGCACTAGTCAGACCCTTTGCCAGATGAATGGAGGCATATGGACGCCGACTAATAAATGGGGCGGGGCCTGGGGACTGCCGGGTTCTCTGTACGGTCCTATCGGTTGTTTGACCTGCCATGAAAAAAGCAGTCCGAATATCAAGCGGATTGTCGGGACCGTCAATGCGCCGACCGGCAGTTTCCCCGGCAGTAATGTCGTATTTAACAACCCAACGGAATTTGGAGATGACAGCGATTATCACACATCCTCGAGCAGAATATGTGAAGTTTGCCACATTGTAACTGACCATCACAGGTATGACGCGTCCGGTCAAACTGATGGAAACAGCCATCATAACGGCACTGATTGCATACTCTGTCATCCGCACAATAAAGGGTTCAGGGGCTTTATACCCTCCCCATAATCGTGAGGGATACAGTGGACTCAGGTTTATCGAACAGTGGCGGCCTGTGAGGGGTTTTCTAAAGTTTGTCCCAGGGGCCCCCAAGTCCTGAAAAAGACTTTTTCAGCTGATCATTAGTAAATAAAAGTAGCCGGGTTTTTTAATTTGTGGCACCGGCTGCAGAGCTTCGCGGCCTCTGTTTTACCTACCGTCCAGCCATGCGCCTTGTGGCAGTCGAGGCAGTTCATTTTCGCCTTTGTCATATGAAGATTGTGCTGGCCGACAGTGGCCTCATTGCCGTGGCAGGTCTTTAAGCAGTCCTGATTCGAAGGCTTGATCTTCCCGTGGGGATGATGGCAGTCAAAGCACTTAAGCGCGGCCATTACGCCCTTGACCGGGATACTCTTATGGCATGACCGGCATTTATCCGTCGAGATCATCTTGGGCGATTTTTCGCTGTAATTGTGGCAGGAAAGGCAGGCCATGCCCTCCATCCCCATCCCGTGGATGACCTTGTCCTTATGGCACTCCGCGCAGGCCTGCTGGTTAGGGGAAAACATGTGCAGAGTGCCGGTATGGCACCGGCTGCAGTTTATCTGCTGCATAAAGACATGTTTCGAGTGGCCGTATGATTTATTGAGCGTCAACGATCCCTGGGAAACCGCGGAGAGATGACACCCCGCGCACGCGTCCCACGGCGATACCCGTCCGTGTTTCTGCGTAGTGGCGTTTGCCCCCTTCACAACATAGGATATGAGCATTTTGTTTTGTTCGAGGATGTTCATCACGTGACACTTCTGGCAGGTGAAGTCCCTGTGCTTGCTCTTTTCCCAGGTCTTGAACGCCTCCTGCATCATATGGCAGGACATGCAGAACTCGGGGTCGTCCTTCGTATGCCTGTAATACCTGAACCCCACGATGCCGCCGATTATGGTGAGAAGCAGAAACAGAAGCACTATAGCCTTCTGGTTTTCTTCAATAAATTTCGAAAAAAACGAAGAGACTGACACTTACATGCCCGCTTTCATTTGCTTAACATCCCGAAAAATTTATAGAGGAAGAAAGAAAAAATGAACCCCATCAACGAACCGAACGCGGTCAGCAGCCCAAGTATAAAAAAGAAAAAAAGATAGACGATTACGCTGCCCGATGAAAGGCCGAGCGATAAAAAAGTATTTAGGTCTTTGGCGATCGCGTCACGCCATGTGCCCTGAAGGGTGTCGGCGTACATGGTGTCCATCAGCAGGGCGATCGCGAGGCTGATGATCCCGCCAACGACGGCGCCACCCTTAAGGAATCTCTTCGCCCTGGACCCGTCTTCCATCAGACCCGTTATTTATTCATCAGGTCCAGAAACTCTTTGTTTGTCTTGGTCCCGGTGAGCTTCCCAAGAAGAAACTCCATACTCTCCACCGTGCTGAGAGGATTAAGCACCTTCCTCAATATCCACATCCTGGAGAGGACTTCCTTGTCGACCAGGAGCTCTTCCTTTCTCGTGCCCGAGCTGTTGATGTCGATCGTCGGGAATATCCGCTTGTCGACAAGCTTTCTGTCGAGATGGAGTTCCATGTTGCCGGTGCCCTTGAATTCTTCGAAGATGACGTCGTCCATCCTGCTTCCGGTGTCCACCAGCGCGGTGGCAAGGATCGTAAGGCTGCCGCCGTTTTCGATGTTTCTGGCCGCGCCGAAGAACCGCTTCGGTCTCTGAAGCGCGTTTGAGTCAAGGCCTCCCGAGAGGACCTTGCCGCTTGCGGGCATGATGGCGTTATAGGCCCTGGCGAGTCTTGTGATACTGTCAAGGAGTATTACCACGTTCTTTTTGGACTCAACAAGCCGCTTCGCCCTTTCAATGACCATTTCAGCCACCTGGCAATGTCTCTGCGGCGGCTCGTCAAAGGTGGAGGCGATGATCTCCGCAGTCGAGACCTGACGCTTCCAGTCGGTCACCTCCTCGGGCCTCTCGTCTATCAGAAGGATGATAAGATGGATGTCCCGGTGGTTTTTCTTGATCGCCTTTGCGATCGACTGCAGGAGCACGGTCTTTCCCGTCCTGGGAGCGGCCACGATCATGCCCCTCTGTCCCATGCCGGTCGGGGTGATGAACTCCATAACCCTGGTCGAATAATCGGTCGGGTCGTATTCAAGTTTTATTCTTTCAGTCGGATAGTAAGGGATGAGATTATCAAAGAGAGGTCTTTTTACGTTTTCGTCGGGTGACTCATGGTTGATCGCCTCTACTTTAAGAAGGGCGAAATATCTCTCGGATTCCTTCGGGGGCCTGATCTGGCCGGACACCATATCTCCGGTCCGCAGGTTAAACCTTCTTATCTGCGACGGCGAGACATAGATATCATCAGGGCCGGGCAGATAGCTGTAGTCGGGCGACCTTAGGAAGCCGAAGCCGTCAGGGAGGATTTCGAGCACACCGGCGGAAAATACATTTCCGGTCTTTTCGGCCTGCGCCTGGAGGATGGCAAAGATCAGGTCCTGTTTCCTCAGGCCGCCTGCGCCTTCGAGCTTCAGTGTCTTGGCGACGTCGGTAAGTTCGTCGATGGTTTTTTCTTTAAGTTCGGAAATCGAGATGGATCCCATATAATATACTCCTTAATCTGGGTTTAGTTTTTTGGATTCCTGCTGTCCCGGAAGGTTTATGCTGTCCATGCGGGATCTCAGAATAAATATAGAAGACCTGTTAGTAGAATATAAAATATTAAAAATGCCTTTGTCAAGCAGGACTTTACAAATAATTAATGCTAATGGTAGATTTTCATATGAAGTATGGTGAAGAGGCGATAAAAAAAGGCGTCCTGGAGATATGGCCCAACCCTTGTCCGGACCGTGATTACGACATCGATATCAGCTTTCCGGAGTTTACCTGCCTCTGCCCGAGGTCCGGGTACCCGGACTTCGCTTCCATCATTATCAGATACGTTCCGGCAAAAAAAATTGTAGAGCTCAAAGCGCTTAAACTTTACCTTAATTCGTTCAGGGACGAACATATATCCCACGAAGAAGTAACAAACAGGATATTCGATGAACTGAAGAAAAGGCTGGCCCCGAGATTTCTGGAGGTCAAGGGCGACTTTAACCCGCGCGGCAATGTGAAAACGGTCATCAGGGTATCTACCGATAACAAAAAAAGACCGGGGAAAAAAGAGCAGCCGGCAGCCGTCTGAAAGGCCGCGGGATTTTTGCAAAGTCTGTAGCTTATAACTTATAATTCAAGGCATAAATTTTTATTTCATCAGGAAGCTTGGTGTCGCAATAAATTTTATATTAAAATAAAGAAAACTTATGGTAGAATATTCGAGCCGTTGACTATCGAAAAGATCATGAAAGAAAAACTTTTAGAAATTCTAGCTGAATTCAGGACGTCCGAGGGGAATATCATCCACCTCCTCCAGGAGACCGAAGAGGCCTTTGGGTATATCCCAAGGGAGGCGGTGGATTTTTTCTCGGAGCAGCTCGGGATCGCGCCGAGCCGGTTCTTCGGCGTGGCTACATTTTATGCCCAATTCCACCTTACACCAAGGGGTAAAAACGTCATCACCGGATGCTGCGGGACCGCCTGTCATGTCAAGGGGTCTGAACGTCTTATCAACGGGCTCAGGATGGAGCTTGGCCTTGGAGATGGCGAGGACACCACGAAGGACATGGAGTTTACGCTCGAGAAGGTCAACTGTGTCGGGGCCTGCAGCATCGCCCCGGTCTTTCTGATCAACAAAAAGGTATACGGCAAATCGACCCCGGACAGGCTCATCAAGGAAGTCAGATCCATGAAAGGCGCAAAACAGGGCGATGCATAATATAACCGTCAAGGTATGTATGGGCACGGGCGGGATCGCCGCCGGCGGGGACGAGGTCCTTGCCGCGTTTAACAGGGAGATCGCCGCTGCGGGCATAGCCGCTTCCGTCGGAAAAAAGTGCTCTGCCCACCAGGTAGGGTGCCGCGGACTCTGCGCGAAAGACGTTCTCGTCGATGTCATAATCAATGACAGCAAAGTGACCTATATTCATGTGAAGCCGGAGATGGTCTCAAGGATCGTCAAAGAACATATAATTGAAAATATACCGGTTGCGGAATTCGTCGCCGGAGACGATTATCATAATTTCCACAATAAACAGTTCAAGGTCGTTCTGTCTGATTGCGGCTCTATCGATCCCGAGGACATAGAGTCGTATATCGCGGTCGGGGGCTACACCGCGGCCCAAAAGGTGCTGGGTTCGATGAGCCCGGAGGAGACGACCGACCTCATAAAGAAGTCAGGCCTCAGGGGCCGGGGAGGGGCCGGGTTTCCGACCGGGACCAAGTGGGAGATTGCGTCCAAACAGACCTCCGAAAAAAAATTCCTGATATGCAATGCCGATGAAGGCGACCCCGGGGCGTTTATGGACCGGTCTGTCATAGAGGGCAACCCCCACGCGGTGATAGAGGGGATGATTATCGGGGCATACGCCATAGGCGCCGATAAAGGGTACGTTTATATCCGGGCCGAGTACCCGCTTGCGGTCGAGAGACTGAAAAAGGCGCTCGACGACGCTCGCGGCAGAAACTTCCTCGGCAAGTCTATAATGGGGAGCGGGTTCAATTTCGATATACTGGTCAAGCTCGGCGCTGGGGCCTTTGTATGCGGTGAAGAGACCGCGCTGATTGCTTCGATAGAAGGCCAGCGCGGCATGCCGAGGGCCAAGCCGCCGTTTCCGGTCTATCAGGGGCTCTGGGGAAAGCCCACCGTCATAAATAACGTCGAGACCCTTGCCAATGTTCCCTACATTGTACGGAAGGGTCCGGAGTGGTTCGCCTCTTTCGGCACTGAAAAATCAAAGGGCACCAAGGTCTTTGCCCTCACCGGAAAGATAAAGAACTCCGGTCTCATCGAGGTCCCGATGGGCATCCCTTTAAGGCAGATCATATATGACATCGGAGGCGGGATCGAAGGAGACAGGCGGTTCAAGGCCGTCCAGACCGGCGGTCCGTCAGGGGGCTGCATCCCTGCCGATCTGCTCGACACCGCCGTGGATTTCGAGTCCCTCGCTAAGGTCGGCTCCATTGTAGGCTCCGGAGGCATGGTCGTTTTAGACGAGACCGACTGCATGGTCAATATAGCTAAGTTTTTTCTTGAGTTTACGAGGGGCGAATCATGTGGAAAGTGCGTGCCCTGCAGGATCGGGACGAAGAGGCTTTTAGAGATCCTGGAGAGGATCACAAAAGGCGAAGGGCGGCCCGGAGACATCGCGCTGCTTGAAGATATGAGTGTAGATATCAAGATGGCGTCCCTTTGCGGCCTGGGCCAGACCGCGCCCAATCCGGTATTAAGCACGATCAAATATTTCAGGCATGAATACGAGGCCCATATAAACGATAAAAAATGTCCGGCCGGGGTATGCAGGGACCTCCTGACCTATCAGGTCATATCAGAGGCCTGCAAGGGCTGCGGGGCCTGCCTGAGGGCGTGCCCCGCGAAGGCAATAACCGGCGATAAAAAACAACCGCATGTCATCGATCCGTCGGTATGTATCAGATGCGGCGCCTGCTTTGATGTATGTAAATTCAAGGCGGTCAAGAAGGAGTAGGCGATGGCGAAAATTAAGATAGACGGCATAGATACGACCGTAGCCGAGGGGATGACGGTCCTTGAGGCCGCGAGGAATATAGGGGTCAGGATCCCTGCCCTCTGCCAGCATCCCAAGCTAACGCCCTTTGGAGGCTGCAGGCTCTGTCTGGTCGAGATAAAGGGCTTCCCCCGTCCTGTCACCTCCTGCACGACTCCTGTGAGCGACGGGATGGAGATTGTAACGACCAGCCCGACGATTGAAAGACTCAGAAGGACAGTCCTCGAACTCATACTCTCCGACCACCCCAATGACTGCATGATATGCGAGCAGGCAGGCGCCTGTACGCTTCAGGAGCTCGCTTATGAATATGGCCTCCGCGAAAACAGGTTTGCCGGTGAAAGAAGGGTCTACGAAAAGAAAGACGGCAATCCTTTTATCGAAAGGGACCTCGAAAAATGCATATTATGCGGAAGGTGCGTCAAGGTGTGCGACGAGGTCCAGGGGGTTGAGGCGATTGATTTCGGATACCGCGGGTTCGACTCGAAGATCGTCACGTCCTTCGAGGATGATTTAAACTGCGAGTTCTGCGGGCAGTGTGTGTCGGTCTGTCCGACAGGGGCGCTTACCGGGAAACAGTGGGCAAAGCACGGCAGGCAGATGGGGGTCAAAGAAACCGATTCCATCTGTTCCTACTGCGGCACGGGCTGTACCATAACGTATCATGTCAAAAACAATGATATTGTCCGGGTCACCTCAAAAGAGGATACCCTCAATGAGGGCTGGCTTTGT
The DNA here is from genome assembly GCA_016215155.1 of Nitrospirota bacterium. GTDB lineage: Bacteria > Nitrospirota > Thermodesulfovibrionia > Thermodesulfovibrionales > UBA6898 > PALSA-1316. The sequence goes on along the minus strand of JACRLQ010000015.1, from coordinate 45,552 downwards.
GTCAAGGGCCGGTTCGGATATAAATTTGTATCCAGCCCTGACAGACTGAAGCACCCTCTTATCAAAAAAGACGGTGAGTTCCGTGAGGCCACCTGGGACGAGGCCCTTGACCTTATCGCAGACAGGCTTAAGAAGATCAAGCGGGAAGACGGTCCGGATGCCATTGCGGGGCTCTCTTCCGCCCGCTGCACCAACGAAGAAAATTATGCGTTCCAGAAGTTCATACGCGCGGCGGTCGGCACAAATAACGTTGACCACTGCGCCCGTCTCTGACACTCTCCCACCGTGGCCGGTCTGGCCGCGATATTCGGTTCCGGGGCGATGACCAACTCGATCAGGGAGATCGAGGGCATGGAGGTCATCTTCATCATCGGGTCGAATACCAAGGAGACACACCCGGTCATCGCCAACAGGATGATCAAGGCATACAGAAAAGGTGCGAAGATCATTGTCGCAGACCCCCGCAAAGTGCCGATGACAAAATTCTCGGAGCTTTTTTTAAAGATGCGGCCGGGAAGCGACGTGGCCCTGTTAAACGGGATGGCGCGTGTGATCGTAAAAGAAGGGCTTGAAAATAAAGAGTTCATCTCCGATAAAACCGAAGGGTACGAGGAGTGGAAGAAAGCGATCGAAGAATACACCCCGGAGTATGTCTCTAAGCTGACCGGCATACCCAAAGACGATATGATCGCCGCCGCGAGGCTGTATGGCAAATCGAGGCGGGCCGGGATATTCTATACCATGGGCATCACCCAGCATGCCTGCGGGACCGATAACGTAAGGGCCGTGGCGAACCTGGCGACCCTGACCGGCAATATCGGACGTGAGTCAACCGGGGTCAATCCGCTTCGCGGCCAGAACAACGTCCAGGGGGCGTCTGACGCCGCCTGCCTCCCTAATGTCTATCCCGGGTACCAGAGGGTGGACCAGGACGAGGTCCGGGAGAAATTCGAAAAGGCCTGGGGGGTATCGCTTTCACCCCAGTGCGGGGTTACGGCAACGGAGATGATGAATGCGGCGCGGGCCGGAAGCATCAAGGCTATGTATATCATGGGGGAAAATCCTGTTTTTACTGATCCGCATATGCATCATACGGTGGAGGCCCTCGAAAAACTGGACTTCCTTGTCGTGCAGGACATATTCATGACCGAGACCGCAAGGCTCGCGGACGTCGTCCTGCCGGCCTCCTGCGCCCCTGAAAAAGACGGCACATTTTCGAATACCGAACGCAGGGTCCAGAGGGTGAGAAAGGCCGTCAATCCCCCCGGTGAGGCGAGGGACGACCTCTCGGTTATTATTGATCTGTCACGCCGCCTGGGCTACGATATGGGTTTTACGACCCCTTCGGAAGTCCTGGAGGAGTTCGGCCGGGTCTGGCCGGCCCTAAGCGGAATAGACTATCACCGTATCGCGAAGTACGGCCTTCAGTGGCCATGCACGTCAAAAGACCATCCAGGAACGGAGTACCTCTATAAAGACGGTTTCCCGAAGGGGAAAGTGCCTTTTGTCCCGGTCTCTTTCAGGCCCCCCGTCGAGATTGCGGATGCTCAATACCCGTTCGTGCTGACGACCGGCCGGAACCTCTATCAGTACCACTCAGGTTCGATGACAAGGAGGGTGAAGCAGATAGAAAGTCATGCCGGAGACGCCTATGTGGAGATAAATCCGGAAGACGCCGCAAGGCTTAAGATTAGTGACCACGGCCTTGTAAGGGTCAGGTCCAGGCGCGGGAGCGTCGATATAAAGGCAAGGATTACGACCAGGGTCTCCGAGGGGGTTGTGTTTATCCCGATGCATTACCATGAGGCCGCAGCCAATGTGCTTACTAACGACGCCTTGGACCCTGTCGTGAAGATCCCCGAGTTTAAGGCCTGCGCCGTTTCGGTAGAGGCCGTTTAGGATATAAACGGAGCCGGGTTTTGTTGTTTGTGGAAGGCGGTTACGCTGAAGATATTACTTTGTCGCCTCCCGATTCTCTGGCCGTGCGTAGCGCGGCGTCAACGGCCCTTATCAGTCCATCCTTAAAGACAGAGTCAGACGGAAAACTTGCGACCCCTATGCTGAAGGTTATCTTTCCACCCGGCAGGTCCGGGGCCATGCCTTCGAACCTCAGCTGCCCCAGTACCTTCTGGAGCCGGTTGGCGGTGAAGACCGCCCTCTCTTTGTCAATGCCCGGGAGGGTTATAATAAACTCATCGCCGCTGTAGCGGTAAAGCCTGTCGCACTTCCGTATGCTGTAGGCCAGGGTCTCTCCGACTTTGCTTAAGACAGTGTCTCCATTGGTCCGTCCGTTCGCGTCATTATATGTCTTCAGGAAATCAATATCCAGTTTCAGAAGTGAAAGCGCCTTGCCGTATCTTTCAGCGCAGGGGATATCGATTTCTATGTCTTCATCAAACTTCTTGTGGTTCAGGCATCCTGTGAGCGCGTCCCGTATGGTAAGCGACTCCACCGTTTTTTCGAGCGTTGAGATGGTCATGAGCATGGAAAGCTCACCGGCAGCAAGTTCAGCAAGCCTCAGGTCGTCATCACTGAAGCAATTATTTCCGGAAGAGCATAGGTAAATAAATCCCCTCGGGACCCCTCCGGAGAGGACCGGGCAGCATAAAACCGAGGAGATGTCATCTCCGGGACGAAACAGGGCCTCAGGAGGAATAGCGGCGCGGTCTCGGGCAAGGAAGCTTTTACCGGAGTCAGCAAAGCGCCGCATCAGAGGCATGGAAGAGGAATAAGAGGATTTATGGATAGCCGCTGAAAATCCGGCCTCAGCGAGCACGTAAGTCCCCTCATCCTCGATGAGAAATACAGAGCACCCGGCAGGGGTGAATATCCCGGCAAGCCTGTCCGCAAAGACCCCGGCAGGCCCCTCCGCAGTCGACCGAAGGTCCTGGTCATTCCGGACCACGGAGATCGCCTCCGACAGTTCCAGCCATTTATGTCTTTGTTTATCGGGCATAGCTAGCGCTCAGCGCAGATAATTATACAGTGTTGCCGCTGCAATTCACTAGCGGCCGGCATGCTATAATAAACCGATGCAAGCAGGGGAATTTGGTCGGGGCGAGAGGATTTGAACCTCCGACTTCACGGTCCCGAACCGTGCGCGCTACCAAACTGCGCTACGCCCCGTACAGCAATAATAAGAGTCTTCAATACCTAAAGTCAAGTTGGCGAAAAAAGCAGTCCGGATCATATAAGACAAAGCGGGAGTTGATGCGATGGAATCTTTTAAGAGCATAAAAATAGCAAGGACAAAAGACAACTCGATTGAAGAAATAGAGGACGTTATCGCCGTCGAAAAAAAGGTGCGCATCGCGGTAAACGGAAAAAATGTGCTCAGCCTATACTGTACCCCGCTTATGATCAGGGAGTTTGTAGTAGGGGTTATCCACAATGAGGGACTGATATCGGGGGAGTGGTGCGCTGACAGGATCAGCATCGAATATGGCGACGAGATCAACGTGGACATTCCGGCCGCCGGCAGCGTAGCCGAGGGGGAAAAGACCGTGACCTCTGGATGCGCCGGGGGGATAAGTCTGATGAGGGGGCTTCCGGGGAAGATCAGCGCGGAAGGGCCTGTAATTACTATCGAGACCGTCCGGAATATCTTCAGGGAATTCCAGAGACGGTCTGAGATATACCGGTTGACCGGGGGCGTGCATAGCGCGGCGCTGACGGACGGCTCTGTAATAATCGCCTTCGCGGAGGACATCGGAAGGCATAACGCAGTTGACAAGATTATCGGCTACTCTATCCTCGAAAATATTCCCTTCGACAACAAGATAATGCTTGCCAGCGGGCGGCTGTCTTCGGAGATCGCCCTTAAATGCGCCCGGTGCGGGATACCGGTACTGGTCAGCAGGGCGGCGCCGACCAGCCTTGCGGTGGAGATCGCCGAAAAGACCGGGCTTACGATGATAGGTTTCGCGCGGGGCGACAGGATGAACATATACACCGGCGGACACAGGATAACGACTTAGAGCATTGATTTTATAGACTCTCAACTAAAGAAACAGACAGTAAAACAACCCACCCCTGCCCTCCACACAGACGGCGGGCAAGCACCCCTCCCAAGAGGGGAACTGAGTCTGTCCTACATGTCCATGATCTTGTTTTTCAGGATAGATATCTCGAAGCTGATGGAGGCCATCGTCACGATCTTGTTGATGTAGCTTATGTTTGCGTCGAGGACGGAGTTATTGCCGTTGTCTATGTACATCAGGGCGATTATCTTGTCCCGCACAAACAGAGGGATCAGGAGGCAGTCCTGCGGTGTCCCTCCCAGAACCGATATGAGCGCCTCGTTCCCCGGTACCCTCAGTACAGGCCCCCGGTAATAGCTTTTTCTGTTTATTACATCGAAAAAGACGGAGTCGGGCGCAGCTATCATGGTCTTGTTTTCGAGGCTCAGCCCCCTCGATTTCCAGCCCCTGAGCTGATTGTCTTTCAGGACGAAAAGACCGACCCTCGAATACACCACGCCGGCGGCATTAAGCAAAAGACCGATGGTCTCCTCCTTGCCGCGCGCGCCGGCGAAATCTTCCTTGAGCTTAAGGAGCTTTTCATTGTTCTCGCCGGTATCCGAGACCTGGGTGTCTTCAAGCTGGAAGGCGCTCACGTAACGAAGGTCCCGCTCGGTCCCGTAGTATTTTTCAAGGGCGAATATAAGCCTGAGTTCAGTGATGATATAAGGTATGACGTCGTAGCCGATTATGAACCGCATCTCGTCGATCTCCTGGAATGACCGCGGTTCGGACATCGCCACATGCAGACGGTTACGCTCTTTTTTAAACGGGATGATCTTGTGTTTTTCAGCAAGCTCCCGGCTTATGCACGCGATCACCTCGCCGTCGATCGCATTGAACTGCGCAAGATCGACCGCGGGCAGCTTGAAAAAGCGGCTAAGGAAGGCAGAGAGCTCATGTTCCTTCATGAACCCGAGCTCGACGATATTCGTGCCTATCTTTCCGCCGAATATCACCTGCCGCTCAAGCGCCATCTTGAGCTGTTCCCGTGTTATCAGGCTGTCTTTGACGAGGGCTTCCCCGAGTTTAAGTTTCACTGGCTGATCCCGTATTTATGCAGTCTGTGCCTGAAGGACCGGAATGTCAGGCCAAGCAGCCTGGCGGCCTCGGTCTTTACGCCATTTGATTTCTCGAGCGCCTTCAACAGGTAGTCTTTTTCGATAACGGACATTATCTTTTCGAGGTCGACCTTATCAGGGCCGACTGCCGGCAGATACCTGGCATCGCCCCTCCCCTGTGCTATTTCGACCGGCAGGTCCTCCGGCATCAAAAGTTCTCTTTCACAAAGGAGCGACAGTCTCTCCATCATGTTTTCAAGCTCCCTGATATTGCCTTTCCACTGATAATTGATAAGGAGGCTGAGCGCGTCAGCGGATATCTTTAAGGAGTTTCTGGAATATTTTGACAGAAAATGATCGATAAGGAGCGGGATGTCTTCCTTCCTCTCCCTCAGAGGAGGAATATTGACCGGAACGACGTTCAGCCGATAGTACAGGTCTTCCCGGAACGCGCCGGCAGAGACCTTGTCGAGGAGGTCCTTGTTCGTGGCCGAGACGATCCGGACATCCACCGTTATGTCGGAAGTCCCTCCGACCCTTCGGAACGTGCCGTTTTCGAGGACCCGAAGGAACTTGGACTGGATCGACATCGGCATTTCCGCTATTTCATCAAGAAAAAAGGTCCCCCCGTCGGCGATCTCGAAGAGGCCGGGCTTGCTCTGGACCGCGCCGGTGAAAGCGCCCCGGACATGCCCGAACATTTCCGATTCGAGGAGACCTTCCGGGAAGGTAGCGCAGTTTATAGTCACAAAGTTATTGTTTTTTCGGCTGCTCAGATTATGAAGGGCTATGGCCACAAGCTCCTTCCCGGTGCCGCTTTCGCCTGAAATAAGGACCGTTGAACTGCTGCCGGCGACCTTCGGGATCAGTTTGAAGAGGTCCTGCATCTTCGGGCTTTTGCCGATGATGTTTTCGAGCCTGAAGGAGGCCTGGAACTTCTCCCTCAGGAGCGAGAGTTCTTCCCTTAATTTCTTCTTCTCGAAGGCCTTTTTTACGACGAGGCGGATTTCATCGATCTTGAAGGGCTTGTTGATATAATCGTAGGCCCCGTTTTTCATGGCCTCTATCGCGGCCTCGGTAGTGCCGAAGGCGGTAACCATGAGGACTATGGTTTCAGGGGAGATGATCTTTGCCTGCCTGAGGACCTCGAAACCGTCCGCACGGGGCATTTTAATATCCGTTATTACAAGGTCGAAACCGTTTTTCTTGAGCTGCTCGATGCCTTCGACCCCGTCTGAGGCGGTTGACACGTCATAGGCCTCCTCTTCAAGGAGGATCTTAAGCACCTCACGCATACTCCTTTCGTCTTCAATGACAAGTATTCTGCCCTTATAATTCTCCATAATCCTTTTTTAGTATAATCCTAAATATTGTCTTTATGCCAGGGAGGCTGCTTACCGAGATTATACCCCGATGCTCCTCTATTATCCTGTACGCGATCGAAAGCCCAAGCCCCGTGCCCCTGATCTTCGTGGTAAAAAAAGGATAGAAAATCCTGTCTGTGTCGGAGGTTTTTATCCCGACCCCGGTGTCCGTGAAGGTTATAATCACCGTGTCGTCGATGACTTCCGTTCCTACGGTAAGCTGTCCGCCGCCTTTCATCGCCTCAACGGCATTTATGCCGAGGTTCCAGAACACCTGCCTGATCTTCTGGGGGTCGCACCTGATATAAAGCCGACCAGAGAAGTTCCTGTCGATCGAGATATCGCCCCTGTCGATGCTGATGTTCTTAAGCAGAGACAGGGTTTCATCAAGGAGCAGGTGGATGTCCGTCTTCTGTATCTCAAGGGGCTTGGGACTCGAGTATGTCAGGAAGTCGGTCACGATCATGTTGAGCCTCTCCATCTCCTGGAGGGCGATAAGCATCAGTTTTTCCCTGTGTACCGTGGGGATCTTCTCGTCGCGCATCATTTCTATCGAGCCCTTCATAGACGCCAGCGGGTTTCTGATTTCATGGGCGATGTTCGAGGACAGTTCCCCTATGGCGGCGAGTTTCTCCTTCTGTTTAATCTCGGCCTCTAGTTTGCGGAGCTGCGTAATGTCCTGAAAGACCCCGATAACCCCGGTCTTCCTTTCATTAATGTCCTTCAACGCGGATATATTGATCGAGATTGTTTTTATCTCCCCTGAACTGTTTTTAACAAATTCATCATAGCGTCCCTCCGTCAGCGAATCTCTCAGAAAAGGCAGGACGGTCCCTATGTGCCGGCCGATCACAGCCTCTCTCTTTACGCCGGTGATTTTTTCGGCAGCCCGGTTGAATATCAGCGTCTCGCCGCTGGTGCCGGCAGTAAACAGGCCGCTCGGAAGACTCTCGATGACCTTGATATTGAAAAGCTCCAGGTCTTTGAGTTGCGTGTCCTGCTGCTCCAGCTTCTGCACTGTTTTTTCCAGCCTGTCGGAGAGGGACCCTCCAAGGTAGGCCGTCAGGTAAAAAGAGATGATATGAATAGAACTATTAAACAAAAAGCCTTTTTCAATGGTGGGCGGATCAAACGGCGCGGGTATCAGTCCGTAAAACTGGATGTTGAGCATTATCACATAGAGGATGCTGCTTAAGCTCGCGATGATGTACCCGGCCTTTTTATCGACGACGATGCTTGAAGAAAGGACCGTCAGGATCATGGTGAACGAAAACCAGCTTTCTATGCCGCCGGTGATGTAGATAAGCACGACCTCCGCGACGGCGTCCAGCGACAGCTGTGAATAGGCGAACAAAAAAAGGTTTTTGACCCTTCCGGCGATCAGGGAATAAATTATGGTAAGGACATAAAGAAAGGCGATCAGATATGACATCACCTTGGGGTAGGCATAGAAATATTCCGCCCGGAAAATATAGGCCGATCCAAGAAGAAGCGTAATGAACAGGGCCCTGATAAAGATCAGGGCCCTCGTCCTCTGCTTCAGGGGGTTCTCTGTCATGTGCCTTTATTTTATAAGGGTTATAAGCTTGAAGATCGGCAGGTACATGGCGATGACGATGAATCCGACGGAACCTCCAAGAAATACCATCAGCATCGGCTCCATCATCGCGGTCAGATTGCCCACTGCGGCGTCGACCTCATCGTCGTAGAAGTCGGCAATCTTGCTGAGCATTATATCGAGTGCCCCCGTCGACTCACCGACCGATATCATATGCGTGACCATCGGCGGGAAGACCTTCGACTTCATCAGGGGTTCGGCCAGAGTCTTGCCCTCAGAGACCGCCTGCCGTACGTCGAACACCGCATATTCAATTACCTTGTTGCCGGCGGTCTTGGCAGTGATCTCCAACCCGTCAAGGATAGGAACACCGCTGCTTATGAGGGTGCTGAGGGTCCTTGTGAACTTGGCGACCGCGACCTTCTTCAGTATCATGCCGAAGATCGGGAGCTTAAGGAAGATGGCGTCTGTCGCGGCCTGGCCCTTCTCCGTTTTTCTGATCTGTATAAAGGCCGCGATCGCGGCCGCGATCAGGATGGCCGTCACTACGCCGCCGATACCGGCTATAAACTGGCTGAAATTAATGACAAGAAGCGTCGGCAGGGGTAGCGTGCCTCCCATCGATGAGAACATTTTGGAAAAAGTAGGGACGACGAAGATCATGATGACCGCGATGACGAGTACCGCTATTGACGATACGACCAGGGGATAGACCATCGCGCCCTTCACCTTTTTCTTTAGTTTCATGGCCTTTTCCATATACGCCGCCAGCCTGTTGAGGATCGTGTCGAGGATACCGCCGGACTCTCCGGCCGCCACCATGTTGGCGTACAGGTCGGTAAATACCTTGCGGTGTTTTCTCAGGGCATCGGCGTAGGTCGAACCGGATTCGACATCGCCTTTTATCGCCGAGAGCGTTTTCGCAAGGACCTTGTTTTCGACCTGGGTCGAAAGGATTTCAAGGGCCTGCACGAGCGGAAGGCCCGCATCGATCATGGTGGCAAACTGCCTTGTAAAAACGACGATGTCCTTGTCGTTTACTCCTCCGCCGAAGGAAGGCATGGAAAATCCGCCCTTCTTCCCTTTTTCCCTTATGAACGTCGCGGTTATATTCTTTTTCCTTAACTGGGCGATGACCTCCTCTTTCGAGTTGGCGGTGATCTCGCTTTTTACTATAGCACCTCTGCCCGTTTAGCCTCACCATTCAAATACAACTGGCATATATGGTTACCTCCCCCGGCCGGGAACGTTAGTCATTCTCTGGAGCATCTGGATCATTTCATCAGGCACCGACGATCTGCTAATGGCGTCTTCATAGCTTATGAACCCCTTGGTGTAGAGTTCGATAAGCGACTGGTTCATGGTCATCATGCCGAACTTGGACTGTCCCGTCTGCATTGAAGAGTAAAGCTGATGTATCTTGTCCTCACGGATAAGGTTTCTTATCGCCGGATTGGGTACGAGGAGCTCCATGGCAAGACATCTGCCCTTGCCGCTTTTCTTTGGGAGCAGCTGCTGAGCCAGGATGCCCTCTAGGACAAAGGAGAGCTGCACTCTTATCTGCTCCTGCTGATGAGGGGGGAAGACATCGATGATACGGTTGATCGTCTGGACCGCGGAGTTTGTATGGAGCGTCGCCAGAGTCAGGTGCCCGGTTTCCGCCACAGTCAGCGCGGCCTCTATTGTTTCGAGGTCCCTCATCTCACCGATAAGGACGACATCAGGGTCCTGCCTGAGGATATATCTCAGGGCCACCTTGAAAGAGGAGGTGTCGGCATTGACCTCCCTCTGGTTTATCAGGCATTTCTTGTGCCCATGGAGATATTCGACGGGGTCTTCAATCGTTATTATATGGTCTGTTCTTTCCGAATTTATCCTGTCGATCATGGCCGCGAGGGTGGTCGATTTACCGCTGCCCGTCGCCCCGGTGACGAGTATAAGGCCGCTCGGCTTTTTCACGAGATCGTTGACGATTTCAGGAAGACCGAGTTCCTGGAAGGTCTTGATCTCAAAGGGGATCGTCCGGAAGGCCCCGGCGACCGCGCCCCTCTGCATGAAGATGTTGGACCTGAACCTGCTCAGACCCTTTACGCCGAACGACAGATCGAGTTCATTGTTCTCTTCAAACCTATGCTTCTGCGCGTCCGTTAATATGCTGTAGCATAATGCCTTTGTCTCGGGCGCGCTCAAAACTGGATAATCTATCGGGATGAGCTTCCCGTCGATCCTGAGCCTGGGCGGGCTCCCTGTAGTTACATGGAGGTCCGACGCCCCCTTTTCTATCATGACCTTAAGCAGATCGTATATGCTCGCCATCCGTGCCTCCTTTAGTCTCCAACCGTCACGCGCAAAATTTCCTCAATCGTCGTAACACCCTCCGTGACCTTCGAAATCCCGCTCATTCTCAGGGTCTTCATGCCCAGGCGAATGGCGCTTTTTTTGATCTCCGAGGTCGAGGCCCCCTCGAGTATCAGTTCCTTGAGTTCCTCTTTTATCAGCATTACTTCATACAGCGCGACCCTGCCTTTGTATCCGGTATTGTTGCACGCCGGACATCCCCTGCCCTTGGAGCAGACGACGGTATTGGCCTCTTCTTCAGTGAAGCCGACCCTCACGAGCGCCGCCGGGGGGAACTTTTCCTCTTCCTTGCATCTCGTACATATGCGTCTGGCCAGTCTCTGGGCAAGGATTAAGACTACGGCAGACGATACAAGGAAGGGCTCGATGCCCATATTGAGCAGACGGCTGATCGTCCCGGGCGCGTCATTCGTATGCAGTGTGCTCAGGACGAGGTGCCCCGTGAGCGCCGCCTTGACCCCGATCTCGGCGGTCTCGAAGTCACGGATCTCCCCGACCATTATTATATCCGGATCCTGCCTGAGAAAAGACCTCAGCGCGGCAGCGAAGGTCAGGCCTATCTCCTCTCTTACCTGGACCTGGTTGATGCCCATGAAGTTGAACTCGACCGGGTCTTCCGCGGTCATGATATTAGTATCGGGCGTATTGAGATGGTTGAGCGCGGAATATAGCGTGGTGGTCTTGCCCGAGCCGGTAGGGCCGGTGACAAGTATCATCCCGAACGGCCTGCCGAGGGCATCCATGAAATCGTCGAGAGCGGACTGCTCGAATCCGAGCTTTGTAAGGTCAACCTGAAGGTTGGCCTTGTCGAGGAGCCTGAGGACCGTTTTTTCGCCGAACAGGCAGGGCAGCACCGAGACGCGGAAGTCCATATCACGTTTTTTGCCGAGTTTGAGCTTGATCCTTCCGTCCTGGGGCAGTCTTCTCTCGGCGATGTCCAGTTTGGACATGATCTTTATTCTTGAGGTCAGCGCCGCCTTGATCTTGGTGGGCAGATTCATGACCGTGTACATGACGCCGTCAACCCTGTATCTGACCCTGAGCGAATTTTCATAAGGTTCGACATGGATATCGCTTGCGCCCTGTTTTATGGCGTTGACGAAGATGCCGTTTACGAGCTTGACGATCGGGGCCTCTACTTCCTTGACATAATCAGTGTCCTCTTTTTCTTCAAGCACGTCCACATTGTCGAGAGCGCTTCCGACGATCTTGTCGAAATCATCGACATTGATATTCGGCCCCTCATCAATCATCCCGCCATCGAACTTGCCGTTGGACATGTCCTCGTCCGACAGGGTATAGTCTTTCGCCTCTATCATCGTAGAGACAGGGGGCGCGGCCTCGGCAGATGAGGATGAGGGGGCCAGCATGCCGTCACCCTTGCCGAGGTAGTAGTGTGATATGGCGTTTATGATCCCGGATTCGCTGGATACAACAACCTCCACGTTATAACCGGTCATGAATTTTACGTCGTCAATGGCAAAGACAGTCGAGGGGTCAGCGATGGCGACCGTAAGAGTGGCGCCAACCCTGGCGATAGGCATGAGGAGGTGTTTTTTCGCCATCTCGGCGGGGATGAGCTTGAGGACCGCGGGGTCGATCCTGTATTCAGAGAGATTGATTGACGGGACCCCATATTGCCTGCTCAAAAAAGCCACCAGTTTGTCCTCGGAAAGAAATCCGAGTTTGACCAGGTTGGAGCCCAGCCTCCCTCCCTCCTTCTTCTGGACGTTCAAGGCCAGCTTAAGCTGTTCTTCATTGATAATACTCGAGGCAATAAGCAGCTGCCCTAGTTTAACCGCCATACAATAAAATATATCAAATCCCCCTTATTGTCAATAAATCCGCTCTCTGCCAGGCCCAGCGTTACATGGATATTGCGGTCCGTTTTATTTTATTATTAGTCAAAGGGTTAGGAGGGATTTCAGAGGCCCCGGAAGGAATCCCGTCCGATCATCTCGGCCATGCTCAATACAGACAGAAAAATACCGTCAGCTGATGATGAAGAAAGGGCGTCCAGGCTCAGGGAGGTCCTCGATGCCCTATGTGAGGTCAACAGGAAAATACCTGTTATCGTCGAGGGGAAAAACGACGCGCAGGCCCTCAAAAAACTGGGCCTTTCAGGTATGATCATTACCATGAACAGGGGGCTTGGCCTCTACGACTTCAGTGAGGATATCATGAGTAAATATCCCAAGGTCGTGCTGCTTCCCGACTGGGACGACAAGGGGGAGATGCTCTATAGCACGCTTTCCGGCAACCTGCGCGGGCATTATGAGGACTTTACGGTCTTCAGGGGCATGCTCAGGGCCCTCTGTCAGAAGGACATCAAGGACATAGAGGGCATTCCCCGGCTGCTCCAGCGGCTTGAGGGGCCGGGGCCGAAGGGGTGTGATGAACAGGGTCGGTAAAGAGGGGGAGGAAACGGCCCTCGTATACCTGAAAAAGGCGGGCTTTAACATACTTGCCACAAATTATAAGACCGTGTTTGGCGAGATCGATATTATAGCCCTCGACCGGCATATAACCGTGTTCATCGAGGTCAAGACGAGGTCGAGCAATGCCTTCGGCCATCCCTTTGAAGCGGTAACACCAAAGAAGCAGGAAAAGATGAAGCGGCTGGCCTTATATTACATGAAGCAGAAGAAGAGGGAACTGCCGCTGAGGTTTGATGTGCTCAGCATCAGCGTCTCGGGAAGTCAGAAAAAGATAGAGCATATAAGGGATGCATTCGAGGTCTGACCTGGAGTTATTACCAATGCGTACCCGTTGACAAGCCTTCCGACTTTGATTTGATGGTTTGGTGGCGGTGCGGGGATTCGGACCCCGGACACTGCGAATATATGTCGCAAAACAGCAAGTTCAGAGTTTTTCCACATATTTCCGGATGGCGGTGAACCTTGCAAGGTCAAGCATTGCGGGCAATGTGCTAAAATATGCTCAAATGAAAAAACCTTCCCGAAAACCGAAAGGAAAGAATATCGAGGTCGCTCTCGAACTCCTCCAGCTCTCCCTTGTTCTGAAGGCCTCTGTAAAAAAGGCGGCTGGAAAAAAATAATGCCGCTTATAGAGTCCTTCAGGCAGACGATCACCTTTTTTGAAGGCCTGCAGAAGGACGGGTTTATTGAAGAATACGCTTTGATTGGCGGATTGGCCCTTTCCGCCTGGGTCAGGCCGCGTACTACACGGGATATCGACTTTGTTGTCGCCGTTTCCAGAAAGACGGACTGGTCAGAGATTGCTTCGGTTATAGAGACCAGGTTAAATAAGAGGGTCGCTGTACAGAAAGGCACGCAGCGTACAAACATAAAGGAAAAGCTCTCCTATGCAGTTGGGTCTCTCGAAGTGGATGTAATCAGTACAAGGGGGTTTGACCTTGCGGCCGAGGCGATCGGACAAGCTGTTGTCGCGGAGGTATTTGATAAGAAGGTAAAAGTAGTGACCCCTGAATATCTCATACTGCTGAAGCTGCTGCCCCTAAGCGGGCAGGATGTCCTTGATATTAAGGCGCTTGCGAAGAAGGCGGACATTGACACTGTGCGATCTCTCGCGGAAAGACATTATCTCACACCCAAACTGGAATCTGTATTGGGAAAGAAAAAAGAGAAGAAGTGATTATGCTGTTCGCTCTTCGTTCAAAATCTTTTGTATGTCGCTCTGAAGAACAGGGAGTTTATCTTTGATTATCTCCCACATGATTTCATAGTCTATCCCGAAATACTCATGGGCAAGAACATTTCTGAAGTCTGATATTTTACGCCACGAGATAAAAGGGTATTTATTTTTTATATCTTGAGGAACTTTGCTTCCGGCCTCTCCAATTATCTCAAAATTTCTGACTATCGCCTCAAGACGCATTTCATCCTGTAAAAGGTCTTGATAAGAGACATCTCCGGCATATTTTATGATTTTATTGGTAGCGGTTAGAATATCTTCAAGATAAAGCAGGTAGCCCCTAAGCATAGGTTATGTCTCTGAGGATACCTTCTTTAAGCTGTGGCCGCACTGCAGTTACCGTTACCAGATCAATTTTTTTTCTGAAGAGGTCTTCGAGGAAAAACTTCAGGTCCATAAAGTGGTCAAAGGTCTTTGCCCCCTCGTTGAAATCAACAAGGACATCTATATCGCTGTCCTCTTTTTCTTCTCCGCGGGCAAATGAACCAAAGATGCCGATTTTTTTTACCCCATATTTTTGCTTTATCATTTCTTCATGGCTCTTTAATATTTCAATCGCATTCATTGCCTATCACCTCTCATTATCATAAAGTTCTTTGCTTATTTTACCTGCCCAGCCGCTGGAAAGCAAAGAACAAAAAGCGATGAAATCAAAAACAGGGTTACATCCAGCGTCTCAGGAATAGAAATATTTTCGGCTTTTATCGTTGAAAATATGATAGCAAAAATCAATATTATTGAAGGCATCATCGAGTCGTTTTCCTGCGATGGCGGTATAAATAAACTTCTTGTTCATGGTTTCAACCTGTCCTTTTTGGGGACAGCATCGCGTAAGTGGCGGGGGAAAATAAGGGTAATGGATTGCGATGTCGTCCTATTAACCATTAACAACAATATTCGACATTGCAAAATCGTTCCCATGTGGCTTTCCAGGGTGTGCAAAGTCCACATGGGCTATGGTATATATTTCTTGCTAAATCAAAATCACTATGTTATTTTTCATCTATATCAATTTTTCTGTGGCTTAATCGCGGCCACAGAAATACGCTTAAGAAAAAATGGGTCTATATACAAATATAATATGCAGTAAATGCAAATATTCTTTTACTGTGGGATATTCACGGTTGAGTTTAAACTCCAACTTGGGAATGCCTTTTCTGCAATGTCCTAATTGTGGTCAGCTATATAAAACGAATAAAAAGCCATGGTCGCAAATGACTGATTTTGATAAAGCTAGATTTGTCATGAATAGAATTGTCCAGGCGATTATCAATACATACATTCCATTAATGCTGTATTTGATACTTGCTGGCGCTGTTTTTAAGGTGAAAAGTGAAATTCTTTTTAGCGCGGCAAGTCTAATTATAGCAGGTGTATTAAGTCTTCTAATAAGTGGTGTCGTTATTTACTTTAATACCAGAAAATACATTAGAAAAACTGAAAACGATTTCCTAGAAAATAATAAGACAGCCTTTTTCAGATAATTTCAATGTCGGATCAGGACAGCTAGTGACAATATTTTGCTTTGTCAATTATCAGGTGGCTACAATTTATAGTTGATTTGACTACTTGCTTATTATGGTAATCGACAAAAAATAATAAATTTCTTAATGCCTCATCATCATTCTTGTTTGCCTCAAGGTTGAAAGTAACTCCCCGCTGAACTTTTGCCAAAATCTTCGCTGCCTCTGGATTATTATTTAAACAGGAATAGAAATCAAAACATATATCCCCGTCCACATCCTTATAGAAAAAAACATCTACATACGGGAATGATATTTTTGCTAGGTAATCCAGAAGGCTGTTATCGACCAGAATTGTTGCCTTCTTCGCTTTTGACGCTTTGCGTTCAAGTTGATGAGCACTTACATAAGCTTTGCTTATTAGTAACTGCACATCTGATTGGTGATGGAAGTCGTTTTCATAATGTAAACCCAATGAAATTCCTCCGCGAAGGATATGTTCCGTTTTTTGAATAATTGCTACGCAAACACTTGCTATGCGATAAAAATAGGCAAACAGTATTGTATGAAGGATATCGCTTTTATTGCGAGTTGAGCATGAGTGCTTAATTTTTGATAAAGGTAGCGTGAATATAAATGTATCGGAAATAATTCTTGTGTTGAAGGCGGAAAATACTTCTTTATAATAGGCTTGGTCTTCTTCGGAAATTAATTCGTGAGTTTCATGTGGTGGGGCATGCTTTATTATTATGTCGTTAACAATGCCTTCAAATGTGCGAATAGTTTCAACATCGGAAAGTAGGATATCAAGAAGTTTTTTATATCCAAGAATATCAACAAAGCCAACAATTGCATCTGCGACCATAATTATATTCAATTAAGACATGTGTTTAGAAATTAAGTCAACAAAATTATGCAAAAGACAACCAGTCATTAAGAGGCGGGATAAAAATATATATTTCTAAGCCGTCCCGTGCGACATATCCAGAGCCTCTCCAGCGACAAAATCATAACTCCCCCCAACCCCCTCTTATCTTAAGAGGGGTTGCCCGGAACAACGGCGAGGGGCGGGGGCGTTATAACAAATTTTTTATTTGTCATTCCCGCAGGTCGTAAGCGGGAATCCATTTTTTAATCAGTCCTGGATCCCCGGGTCAAGCCCGAGGATGACAATACCTGCTTTATCAAAACAAACTACATTACTTCCTGAAAATCCAGGAAAGAAATTATAACAAAAAAAGCCCCTCTAATAAAAGAGGTTGAACCTTCTGGTCCGGACGTTCATGAGCACCCCCAGTGATATGAAGTTCGAAAGCAGGGCCGTGCCCCCATAGCTCATAAACGGAAGCGGGATGCCGACGACCGGCATGATCCCCAGGGTCATGCCGACGTTTACAAAGAAATAGACGCTGAACATAAAGGTGATCCCGAGGGCGAGCATCTTCCCGAACGTGTCTTTTGCCTTTGTCGCCGTATCAAGCCCCCGCATGATCAATATAAAATACAGCGACAAAAGCGCCAGCGCCCCCAAAAACCCCCATTCCTCGGAATATACCGCAAATATGAAGTCCGTATGTCTTTCAGGAAGGAACCTGAACGGCCCTTGCGTCCCCTTCAGAAACCCTTTTCCGATAAACCCGCCCGAGCCGATAGCGACCTTGGACTGGTTTATCTGATAGCCTATGCCTGAGGGGTCGGCCTCCGGATCGACGAACGCGACCAGCCTGTTTTTCTGGTAGGACTTGAGCCCGCTCCATACTATGTTCCCGACGAACGGCAGCGAGACTATGGAAACGGCGATAATCAGAAGGAGGGCTTTTTTCTTCAGACCGTGGGCCATCACCATGGCGATGAATATTATAACTATGACCACGGCGGTCCCGAGATCGGGCTGTTTGAAAAGCAGAACGAACGGGATAAAGACAAGAACGAAAAAGATCTTCAGAAGATGAACGGTGTCGATCTTCCCGGAAAAGAGACTTAGGTACCCGGCTGTCATAATGATAAATAGAAGCTTGAAAAATTCAGACGGCTGAAAGGCGATCGGCCCGAGACTTATCCATCTCTGTGCCCCCATGCCCGACTTCCCCGATATCATGACAATCAGAAGGAGTATTACGCCCGCGATATACAAATGCACCGATACCCTGCTCAGCCAGATATAGTCGAAGCTGAGAAACAGCGTCATGGCCGCGATGCCGATGAGCAGCCATACGATCTGCTTCAGAAAGAGGGGCGACTGGGCCGCCTCAGCAGGAGGCCTCGTCCCGCTATAGATAGTCATGATCCCGATTATCGAAATCGCCAGTACGGTAAAGAAGGAGAGCCAGTCAAAATTCTGTATAAGCCGGCGGTCAATCCTGAACATCGAACAGCTCCTTTTTTTCGTCCTCGGGCAGCATGTAGGCCTCGATCGCCTTTTTGGCTATAGGCGCCGCCGCGCTGCCGCCGTGGCCCCCATGTTCGACAAAAACCGACAACGCTATCTCCGGCCTGTCCACAGGCGCAAAGGCGACAAACCAGGCATGGTCCCTGAACTTCTCCGCGAGGAACTTCGAGTCCTTTCGAATACCTACGACCTGTGCAGTTCCGGTTTTCCCGCCTATGGCGGTGACCGCGGACCTTGCCGCGCCGCCCGTCCCTCCCGGCTCATTCACAACCCCCGCAAGATGTCTCTTTATCCCCTCCAGGGTGCCTTCCCTGACCCCGGCATTTCTTACGACTACAGGGACAGAATCCTTGACGAGTTGGGGTAAATACACCCTTCCTTGGCTGGATACCGCGGTCATCATCACCGCCATCTGAAGTGGCGTCGCGGCCACGTAGCCCTGGCCGATCGAATTGACGAAAGTCTCCCCGAGGTACCAAGGCAGGTTTTTTTTCTCTGTTTTCCAGGCAGTATTGGGTATCAGTCCGCTTTTTTCAGAACCGAGGATAATCCCGGTCTCTTTGCCAAGCCCGAGACGTGTTGAGTAGTCATATATCCGGTCTATCCCAAGCCGCTTGCCCGCTTCATAAAAAAAGACATCACATGATTCAACAAGCGCCCTGTGGATCGCTACATTATTGTGGCCTGTCTTTTTCCAGCAGCCGAAATGCCATTTCCCGAAACTGATGCCCCCCCTGCAGCTGACCGAGGTATCATCGGTAATGGTCCCCTCCTCAATCCCGGCGATGGCGGTGACGATCTTGAACGTAGAACCCGGGGGGTACTGACTCTGGACAGCACGGTTTAGCATCGGCAGTTTCTTGTCCCCCATAAGCTCCGCCCACTCATCAGAGGCGATGCCCTTCGAGAATTTGTTGGGGTCAAAAGAAGGGGCGCTGACAAGTCCAAGCACCTCGCCCGTATCCGTTTTCAGGGCGACCATCGCCCCGGCCTTTCCTTCAAATGCCTTTTCAGCCTCTCTCTGAAGGGCAATATCTATGCTGAGAGTGAGGTCGTCCCCCTTCACGGGCGGATTTTCCCTGAGGAGCCTGACCTCTTTTCCAAAGGCGTCAACCTCCACGATCCTCTGCCCCGCGGTGCCCCTCAGAGTCTTGTCAAAAATCTTTTCAACGACCAACTGTCCTATGAAGG
>JACRLQ010000015.1:0-26443 GCA_016215155.1 Nitrospirota bacterium | reverse complement strand
GGACGGGTCCCCGGACTGGGCGGGGGTGAGCCTGCCGAGATAACCGATGACATGGGCCCCTACACTCCCGTAGATGTACTCCCTGCTTACCTCGATTTCTATTATAAGCCCGGGAAAATCGGAACGCCTGGCCTCGATGAAGCTGACCTCATCTAGCGAGAGGCCCTGTTTAAGCCTCGTGGGTGTAAAAGGACTCTGTCCCTTCCTCTCGATTTTTCTGGCAAGTTCTTCCTCAGGCAGATTTAATAGCCTCGAAAGACCGGGCAGAGTCCGGCTGTCAAATTCCTCCGGTATGAGAGAAACGCAGAAATAGGGGGTGTTTTTTACAAGAGGGATGCCGTTTCTGTCGTAGATGATCCCCCTGGGGGCCGGCACACCGAATACCCGGAGCCTGTTGGCCACAGAAACTTTAAGCAGTTCAGCTCCCTGAATCACCTGGAGCTGCCATAACCGCATTAAAAGCACGACAAATCCGATGGCGATCAAGTATCCTGCAAGTCTGATCCTTCCGTGGTCTTTAGCCTCAGTCTGCATTTTCCGGCCTCAGTAATACGCCGCCGGCCCCGTTTATGAGGGCCTGCATGACCGAGATGAACAGGGCCTCTGAAAACTGCATCGGCATTTTATCAAAGATCGTCCGGAGGAAAAATACCAGCATACTTTCGGCAAACGTCATCGCTGAAACAGCGCATATACCCAGAAGCACTGTCCACCTGAAGTACCTTCCCGAGACAAATAAAGCAGAAAAAAAACCGGTCATAGCCTTTGAAAGTATATTCGGCCCCAGTAACGTATGCGACATGCTGTCCTGCAGATATCCCGTCAGCACCCCGGCCAAAAGGCCCCTGCTCTCGCCATATCTGATGCCGGCGTAATACACGGGAAGCAGGGTCAGGTTGGGTATCACCCCGAGCAGGGTGACCCTTTCCTGGAAAAAAAAAGCGGCAAAGATTGCCACGGCCCAAAGTAAGTAGCTCACCGGACTATGATCACTTCCTCCATCTTATAAGGGTCCTGATAGGGAGTGACCTCTATAAGCTGAAAGTTTCCTCCGAGCCCTTTATTGTCAACCCTGGACACGTACCCGACCTGTATCCCAGCAGGAAACAGCGAATCAAGCCCCGAGGTGACGACGACATCCCCGGTCTTGATCTCTTCTTCATAGGGGACGTATTTAAGAGTGCATACCCGTGAGCCGCTCCCCGACAGCACGCCTTCTTTCCTGCTGTCTTTTATCCTCACAGCGGCCGAAAATTTGATATCGGAAATCCAGAGCATCGTCGAAAAAGATCCCGAAGCGCTGATTATCTTTCCGGCGAGGCCCCTGGGAGTAACTACGGTCATGTCTTTTTCGATCCCGTCATCGCGGCCTTTATCGAGTTTCAGGGTATGTTCCCAGTGGCCGGCGCCCCTGGCGATGACCCTTGCCGCGGCAACGAAATTTCTTGAGTTTTCCCTGAACTTCAGCAGTTCTCTCAGCCTTTTGTTTTCGTTCACGGCGTCGAGATAACCGTCCCTCTCCATAGCCAGCTCACTGAGCCGCTTTTTCAGAGCGGTATTTTCCTCTTCTCTTAGGACGAGCATCCTGTAAGGGCGCGACAATGAGCCTGAAAGTATGGTGGCAGCCCTATGGACTGTATCGAGGATTGCGCTGAAGCCGGTCCCCGTGGAAAAAAAATGGCCCTTCTTGCTCTGGTAGGTCATCAGGATTAAGGAGGCTACGACGACGATGATGAGAAGGGCTTTTTTACCGGACATTCTTAATTCATGGCGATTCTTCGGAGCAGCTCCAGCTCATCGAGCATCTTGCCGACGCCCATGACAACTGCCGTCAGCGGCGCTTCGGCCACAATGACCGGGAGCCCGGTCTCATGCTTGATGAGTTCGTCGAGCCCGCGCAGGAGCGCCCCGCCGCCGGCAAGGACGATACCTCTGTCAACAATATCCGCGGCCAGTTCGGGCGGCGTATTCTCAAGCGCGGTCTTTATTGTATCGAGGATTATATTCACGGGCTCCGCCAAAGCCTCCCTGATTTCGTCCTCATTTATAGTTATGGTCTTGGGAATGCCGGATATCAGATCCCGCCCCTTTATGTCCATGATCCTTTTTTCGCGCCCCGGGTATGCATACGCGGAGCCGATATCGATCTTTATCATTTCGGTCGTCATCTCGCCTATCATAAGGTTATACCTTCTTTTTATATAGGCCATGATCGCCTCGTCCATCTTGTCGCCGCCGACCCGCACGGCCTTGCTGTAAACGACCCCGTCAAGGGATATGACCGCGACATCCGTCGTGCCTCCGCCGATGTCAACGATCATGTTGCCGGAGGGCTCGCCGACCGGCAGACCCACCCCTATTGCCGCGGCCATCGGCTCTTCGATCAGATATACCTCTCTGGCTCCGGAGGCCTCGGCTGCGTCCTTGACCGCCCTCTGCTCGACCTGTGTAATGCCTGAGGGCACCCCGATAATGACCCTTGGAGATACAAAACTCCTTCTGTTATGCACTTTTTTTATGAAGTATTTGAGCATCTCGCCGGTGGCGTCAAAGTCTGCGATGACCCCGTCTTTCATCGGTCTTATGGCCACTATGTTCGAAGGGGTCCTGCCCAGCATCTTCTTGGCTTCGGCGCCTACCGCGATCGTCTTTTTATTGTCCTTCCTTATCACGACGACGGACGGCTCATCACATATGACGCCCCTGCCTTTGACGTAGACCAGGGTATTGGCGGTCCCTAGGTCTATGGCAAGGTCGTTCGAAAACATGCCCAATATATTATTAAATAACATTATGCCTCCCGCATATCATACTTCCCATCAGATTCCAAAACGGCAGTTTTTGCTATCTCATCTCCCAGCCGGGCGCCGTTTTCGCTCCCAAGCATAAGAATAAATTCCATAACCACAGCGGCCACGACAAATATCCAGCCGACCCAGGGAAGAACCCAGAGACTGAACCCAAGGGCAAGCGGACTGTTGCGCAGGATCGAGTCTCTGATTGAGCAGGCGGTGTTTCTTTCGGTGTTGACAACCCTTATTTTGACAAGCCGTTTGCCTATCGATCTGCCGTCAAAGAAGCCGTCCCCCAGGAGGAGATAGGCCAGACCCGCAAAATAACCTGCCCTCGGCAGCATCTCCAAAGCCGCGGCGATCAGTATAAAATCAATGACCCTTGCCGCAGTTCTGAGTAGAAGTCCTGCACTTCCTGTTTCCTCAGACATCATGAATACTAACAAATGGATTGCATTTTTTCAATAACACCGCTGTTGCCGGCCTCCCGAATTGTTGTTTCCGGACAGGCAAATAGCTTAGAATATTGTCTATGATTGATCTCATTTCCGCCATGCTTGAACTTACAAAAGAGCCTAAAATAGCCTATTTCTCGATGGAGATCGGCGTGCATAACGACATCCCCACTTATAGCGGGGGGCTTGGCGTCCTTGCCGGTGACACCATAAGGTCAAGCGCCGACCTTAGACTGCCGCTCGTCGCGGTGACGCTGCTTACGAAGAAAGGATACTTCACTCAGGACATAGATGACAAGGGGCGTCAGGTTGAGCGCCCGACAGTCTGGGACCCTTCTGAATATATGCAGCTGATCCCCTATAAGACAACAGTACAGATCGAAGGCAGAGATGTCGGGATTCAGGCGTGGCTCTATAACGTAAAGAGTCTTACTGGAGGGAACATCCCCGTGTTCTTTCTTGACACCGATATAAAAGTGAACACGCCCGAGGACAGGGACATAACCTCAAGTCTGTATGGCGGAGACACCACTTACAGGCTGAAGCAGGAGATAGTCCTGGGCATCGGCGGCGTGAGGATGCTGCACGAAGCGGGGTTCGAAATCAAGAAATATCACATGAATGAGGGCCACGCGAGCCTTCTTACCCTCGAACTGCTCAACAGATTCAAGCGCCCGATCGAAGATGTGTGGGACGAAAAACTCGTATGGGACAAAAAGAGCGTTACAAACCTCTGCGTCTTTACTACGCATACCCCTGTCGAGGCAGGCCATGACAAATTCCCCTACGACCTCGTGGGCAGGGTCATGGGAGAGATAATCCCGATCTCCACCCTTCAGGAGCTGGCAGGAAGGGAGGCCCTTAACATGACAAAGCTGGCCCTCAACCTCAGCCGGTATATCAATGGTGTGGCAAAAAAGCATGGAGAGGTCTCCCAGAGCATGTTCCCGGGATATGAAATACACGCCATCACAAACGGCGTCCACTCATATACATGGACATGTGATTATTTCAAGAGACTCTACGATGAGTATCTCCCGGGATGGGCAAATGAACCTGAGGTATTCGTCAGGGTCGGGCGTATCCCGGACGATAGACTCTGGGATGCCCATACGGATGCGAAAAAAGACCTCTGCGGCTATATCAGCGAACAGACGGGCATGGTTTTTTCGCCTGATGTCCTCACAATAGGCTTTGCCAGAAGGGCGACCGCTTATAAAAGGGCGGACCTTCTTTTCAGGGACATCGACAGGCTCGTCAGCATCGGGGACGGCAGGATCCAGCTGGTATACGCCGGCAAGGCCCATCCAAGGGACGAACAGGGGAAACAGCTGATACAAAATATCTGCTCGTATAGGGACAGACTGAAAGACAAAATCAGGATCGTATATCTTAAAAATTACGACATGCGGACCGCTCTTAAGCTGGTATCGGGCGTTGACATCTGGATGAACACCCCCCTTAGGCCGCTCGAGGCCTCAGGCACCAGCGGAATGAAGGCCACCCATAACGGGGTCATGAACTTCAGCGTTCTGGACGGGTGGTGGATAGAGGGCCATATTGAGGGTTTTACCGGCTGGTCGATCGGCCCGCCCGCACATGAACTGACCCCGGGGACCGACGCCGACAGCCGTGACGCGGAAGATCTCTATTATAAGCTCGAAAAGGTCATCATCCCCTTGTACTACAACAACAGGCATACCTGGATCAGGATGATGCAGAACGCCATAGGAAAAAACGCCTACTATTTCAACACCCACAGGATGATGCGCCGCTATGTCACTGAGGCATATATCCGCTGAAATGTCCTCCGTCTGAGACCACTCCTGAAGGTTAAGGCCCAAAGGAGGCGGCAAGCCAGGGGTTCAGTTCCCGGGCCTGCCACAGTAAAGAGAGAGAAATGAAGAAATCAAATAACGTACGTACTATGCTTTCATGGTAACAGCTGGATTTGAATTCATTATGAATTTTTTCTTTTTAGTATAACTGCCTATCTGCAGCAGGCTTTATGGACAAGGCCGAAGCGTATCCAATATAATTAGTATATAAAGATCGGTCGTTTCGTCAAGAAATAGACATGACACGAGGTAACGGCAATGGATAAGCGTCTTGAAGAACGGGAAGAGATCCGGCTCGCGGTAAATATAAACGGGATCCATAACGGGCAGGCACTGGATATCAGCCCTGAGGGGATGTTCATCAAAATCCCCGTTGAATATAAAGTAGGGGCGCTGGTCACCCTCAGATTCAATATTAATGGGGTAACTATTCAGACAAAAGCCCTTATAAGGAGTTTCAGGCCCGGTGTCGGCGCCGGGGTCCAGTTTCAGGGGCTGAGCGAAGCAGGCGAAGACCGTATTATTGATTTCATAGAGCAAAACAAAAAAAAGCATGAGGCGGGCAGCAGCAGGACCGGTCGGGCCGCGGTACTGCTCGTGGATGACAGCTCTGCCACGGTAGAGCCTTTCGCGGCGCAGTTGTTTCTCGCCGATATCGACGTCATACGCGCCAGAAACGGGGTCGAGGCCATAAAAAAGCTGGAGGAATCCGGCAGCGGGATTGATCTGGTCATCACTGATCTTCTGATGCCCGTGATGGACGGTTTCAGGCTTATTCACTACATAAAGGGGTCGCCAAAGTTCAGCCGTCTCCCCGTTGTCGTGCTGTCCTCCTTTAATAAAGGCACTGATGATATCCAGAGACTGTCCGCGCTGGGAGTCGACGCGGGACATATTTTCATGAGACAGAACTCCAGGGTCGCCGAATTCGCCGCGGCGATAGCCAGGATAATCAAGGAATCAAAAAACAGATAGATCGGGCGGGGTGCGCAGATTCAGCGCATGTCAGCTTGCGTCACCGGCTATAAATGCTAGAATATACGGTATGAGAAGATCCACTGTTCTACTATTACTGCTTTTAGTTTTTTCCCCTGCTTCAGCCCGTGCGATAAATGTCACTGAGCATATACTCCAAAACGGCCTTAAGGTGCTTATTCTTGAAGACCATAAGGCCCCGACCGCAACCTTCCAGGTCTGGTACCGGGTCGGATCGAGGAATGAAAACGCCGGGAAGACGGGTCTCAGCCATCTCCTGGAACATATGATGTTCAAAGGGACAAGGGAGCACGGGCCAAAGACTTTCTCACAGACAATTCAGCGGGCCGGCGGCACTGACAACGCCTTCACTACCCATGAGTATACCGGATATTTCGAACTCATCGCCTCCGACAGGATAACTCTGCCGATAAGGCTTGAGGCCGACCGCATGCAGAACCTTGTCCTGACCCCTCATGGTGTGCTTTCAGAGCGCGACGTCGTTATGGAAGAAAGACGTATGAGATACGAAGACGATCCGCAGAACCTTGTTCATGAGGAGGTCGTCGCCGCGGCTTTCAAAAACCATCCCTACCGGTGGCCGGTAATAGGATGGATGTCGGATTTAAGGACCTTAAACCCGGACGATCTTATAAACCACTACAGGTCCTACTATGCGCCAAACAATGCGGTGATTATAGTGGTCGGCGATGTCAACCCTGAGGTCATACTCAGGGAGATCGGAGAGACGTTCGGAAGGATTTCCAAAGGCCCCGCAATACCCGAAGGAAGCGCGGCCGAGGACGGGCAGTATGGGGAAAAGCGGGTGACGGTAAAAAAAGAGGCCGAGCTGCCCTACGTTCTGGCAGCCTATAAAACACCCTCTCTAAGGCACGGGGACACCTTCGCCCTCGAGGTGCTCGGCAACATTCTCTCCGGCGGCAGGAGTTCAAGGCTGCATCATTCGCTGGTCTATGAAAAGCAGCTCGCCCTTTCCGCCTGGGCCAGCTATCAAAACATGTACCGCGACGACAATCTTTTTTATCTTGGGGCAACCGCCGCTAGGGGCAAGGACATCGCCGACGTCGAAAAGGCTTTGTCGGACGAGATCGAGAAGATCAAAAAAGAACCCCCTTCCGACTACGAGGTTAAAAAAGCGAAGAACCAGATAGAGGCCTCCTTTGTTCTGGAGCAGGATTCAATATATATGCAGGCGAGGCTGATCGGGTCGTTCGAGATGATCGGAGGGTGGAGGCTTATCGATACCTATCTCGAGGGCGTCCGGAAGGTCACGCCCCAGGATGTGCGGCGCGTGGCTGAAAAATACCTCGTCGCTGAAAGGCGCACAACCGGGATCCTCGTTCCGCTTGAGGAGAAGAAACAGTGAAGGCCAGGGGAATGCGCGCAAAAAGAGTCTTATCAGGAATCAGGGTCCCTGTCTTGTGCCTTTTTTTACTCTTGTCCGCCTTCGTCTCACCTGCTCAGCCGGCCCCCCTTGCCGAAAGAGAGATACTGCCCAACGGGATGACGCTTCTGCATGCCGAAAAAAAGGCGGTCCCGGTGATAAAGATCGTGGTTGCGATAAGGGCCGGAAGCATAGCCGAGACTGCCGACAGGGCCGGACTCGCGAACCTTGCGGCAGACCTGCTTAACGAGGGTACCGCAAAGCGTTCCTCGAAAGAAATCAGTGAGGCCATAGAATTTGTCGGCGGGGCGCTGACCACCTCCGGCGGGACAGACTACATAACGGCCACGCTTTCCGTCCTCAAAAAAGACATCGACCTCGGGTTTGACCTTCTCTCGGATATCATCCTTCGTCCCGCCTTCAGGGAGGATGAGATAACAAGACGGAAGGCACTGATCAAGAGCTCGATCAAACAGCAAAATGAAGACCCTGGGACTGTGGCTTCGAAGGCCTTCTCAAAGGCGGTATTCGGGGCACACCCCTACGGCTGGCCTGTAGACGGCACGGAGGAATCGATAGACCGTATTACCAGGCAGGAGATTCTGGATTTTTATAATCACTGGTACGTCCCTAACAACTCTGTAATGGCCGTTGTGGGAGACATCACGAAGGGTGAACTGAAGGCGCTGCTTGAGAAATACTTTAGGGACTGGAAAAGCGGCGACATTCGCCCGCCGCTATTGCCCGAACTGCTTCCCGGGAATGCGCCGACCGTGGTGAAGATCAACAAGGACATCAAGCAGACCAGCATCGTGCTCGGACACCTCGGCATGCGCCGGGACAATCCTGACTATTATGCCGTCTCCGTGATGAATTACATTCTAGGGGGAGGGGGGTTTGCGTCAAGGCTGGTCGACAACATCAGGGACAACAGGGGCCTTGCGTACAGCGTTCACAGTTCCTTTATGGCCCACAGGCACGGAGGGGTTTTTCAGGCGGGGCTCCAGACAAAAAACGAATCGGCCAACACCGCCATACGGGAGATCTTGAACGAGATGGCCAGGATACAGTCCGACCCGGTCAGCGACACCGAACTCAGTGACGCAAAATCTTATCTGACAGGAAGCTTCCCGCTGCGCATGGACTCAAACAGCAAAATCGCGAACCTTCTTATCGCCATCGAGCTGAACGACCTCGGACTGGACTACGTGGACCGTTACAGGGACATCATCAACGGGATCACCAAAGAGGAGATCACCCGGGTCGCCCGGAAGTATCTTAATGCCAGGGACTACGTGCTGGTCGTCGTGGGCGACATGGGAAGGGCCGCCCTTCAGTACTGACCTATAGAGTCCTTCTGCGGTCCATGATGCAGAGACTCTTCGGAAAGGTCTTCGCATACTGCTTAAGTTCAGTTACCTTGAGCGCCACTTCCTTGGGTTCCCTGATAAGCGTGCGGTCGGTGTTTACTACGGCTATGGAGATGGTCATTATGCCGAATATGGTCGGCTTGTCGTTTCTGTCGATCGAGACTATAAATCCCTTCTTGAGGTCCTCCGGATCGTAGAACCTGCCGATCCCCCTGTCGAAATCATCAACGATCCTGTCGCATATCGCATGGACCCTCTCAGGGGTGCAGATCAGCACGAAATCGTCTCCGCCTATGTGGCCGAGGAAATCCTCCTGCGTGCCGAGGTCCTTCCTTATATTGGTTAAAACATCGGACATCCATTTTATGACATCGCTGCCCCTGGCATAACCGTAACGGTCATTAAATCCCTTGAAGTTGTCGAGGTCGATCAGACAGAAGGAAAATTTCTGGGTCTCGTTCAGCCGCGTCAGGAGTTCTTTTTCTATGGCCAGGTTCCCGGGAAGTTTCGTAAGCGGATTTGCATCGAGGTTCATCTCTTCGAGCTCTTTCAGCCTCACGGACATCTCCTTGAAGGATATCTCAAGGTCAGCCAGTTCATCGGCGCCTTTTATCTCCGGCAGGTTGTCGTAGTTGCCGCTTCGGATGGAATGTGTCGCGGCCTTGAGGCGCTCGATGGACGCGGTAAGATGGTTTGTTATCAGAAGCGCGAACATTATGCCGAAGGCGAACGAAACGACGCTCAGCACGATCGCGATCATGAGGGCCCTTTCCCCCAGGGCGTTTGACCTGCTTATATGCTGGTTCTGCTGCTGCTTGGCCGCCCGATCGATGTCCTTTATCGAAAGCAGCATTTTATCAAAATTTATCTTGGCCTCTCCCCTGGAGATCTTTTCCGCTTCTTTAAGCCGTCCGGCCTTGACCAGTCCGGACTCCTCGATGAAAAGTTCGTCGTACTTGTCGTGATAGGCGCCCAGATTATCGACAAAGGTCTTCAGGGACCCCGAAAGATTTCCGGTATCGGTCAGCAGGGACTTGAACTGCCTGGACCTGCTCCAGAACTGACTTTCGGATTCCGGCTGCTGAAAGTTGATAAAGCGCTTTTCGTGCAGGTCCTGTGCCAGTATGCAGTCGGTGAGTTTAGCGAGGTTCTCACTTATAGGGATGTCCGACAGAATAATATCATTGGTGATGATGTTCAGTTCTTTAAAATTCCATATCGCGTAAAGACCGACGATAAGGTTGAACACTATCATCAGAATATAACTGAAGAAGATCTGTTTTCTTAGTGTAAGATTCATAATTTATACCATTAAGCGCCCCGGCTTCACGGGGCGCACTGCCCACAGGTTATCTTATGGAAATCCGACATAAAAGGCAAGCCTGACAAGTCGCCTAGAGGGCGAAATCACACCTCGGAATATGTTAAAATAGCTGGATTTCAGAAAGAGGGGGAAGGTTTTCCTGTTATGTCAAAATTGCCAATAAATATAGAAGAAGAGATGAAGGTCAGCTACCTTGATTACGCGATGAGCGTAATCATCGGAAGGGCCCTGCCGGAAGTAAGGGACGGACTCAAGCCCGTCCAGAGAAGGATCCTTTACGCGATGTTCAGGGAAGGCCTTCTTCCGAACAAGAAATACTCAAAGAGCGCCGGAGTCGTCGGCGAGGTATTGAAAAAGTATCATCCTCACGGGGATACCGCTGTCTATGACGCCATGGTCAGGCTCGCACAGGACTTTAATATGCGGTATATGCTCGTTGACGGCCAGGGCAACTTCGGCTCAATAGACGGAGACCGCGCCGCGGCCTACCGTTATACCGAAGCAAGACTCGCCAAGATTTCCGAAGAACTGCTCTCCGATATCGACAAGGAAACCGTCGATTTCGGTCCTAATTTTGATGAGACGACCGAGGAGCCGAAGGTCCTGCCTTCCAGGGTCCCGAACCTGATCATAAACGGCGCCTCGGGCATCGCCGTCGGAATGGCCACAAATATCCCTCCCCACAACCTCGGTGAGATAATCGACGGGCTTTTAATGCTTCTTGCCGATGCCGACACGTCTACCGAGGATCTGCTGACGGTAGTAAAGGGCCCTGATTTTCCGACAGGGGGGATTATTCACGGGACCGCAGGCATCAAAGAGGCCTTCGCGACCGGCCGCGGCCTTATCAAGGTCAGGGCCCGCGCCCGTATAGAAAGGGAACATAAAGGCGGAGAAAGCATAATAATCACTGAAATGCCGTATCAGGTCAATAAGGCGCGTCTCACCGAGAAGATCGCCGAACTCGTCCGGGAAAAGAAGATAGAGGGGGTATCCGATCTAAGGGATGAGTCGGACAGGGACGGCATAAGGGTCGTCATCGAGTTGAAGCGCGGGGAGATGGCCGAGGTCATGCTCAATAACCTCTATAAGCATACACAGATGGAGACCACCTTCGGCATAATCATGCTGGCGCTGGTCGGAGGCCAGCCGCAGGTGCTGGGGCTCAAAAAGATCCTGGCCCATTTCCTTCAGCACAGACGTGACGTCATCCTGAGGCGGACCAGGTTCGAACTGAGGAAGGCTGAAGACCGGGCGCATATCCTTGAGGGTCTGAAGATCGCGCTCGATAATCTCGACGAGATAATAGCCCTGATCCGGGCGGCAAAGAGCCCCGATGAAGCTAAAAGCGGGTTAATGACAAATTACCCCCTCTCCGAGGTCCAGGCCCAGGCCATCCTGGATATGAAACTCCAGAGACTGACCGGTCTTGAGCGTGACAAGATCATCTCTGAATATAAGGAGGTCCTTAAGGAGATCGAGCGCCTGAAGTCGATACTGTCGAGCGAAAAACTGGTCTCTAAAATCATCGGGGACGAACTCCTTGAGATAAAGGGCAAATACGCCGACAAGCGCAGGACCGAAATAAACGAGGAGACTAAGGAGATAACCATCGAGGACCTCATAACCGAGGAGGAGATGGTCATAACCCTTTCCCACGGAGGATACATAAAGAGAAACCCGCTGAGCGCCTACCGAAGCCAAAGACGCGGAGGCAAGGGGTTAATCGGCATGGAGACGAAGGAAGAAGACTTTGTCGAAGAGCTCTTCATCGGGTCGACTCACGACTATATGCTTTTCTTCTCCAACCTCGGGAGACTCTACTGGCTTAAGATCTATCAGATACCCGAGGCTGGACGGGCTGCCAAGGGCAAGGCCCTGATCAACCTTCTTCAGCTCTCCGAGGGCGAACGCATCGCAACGGCGCTGCCTGTAAGGGATTTTAAAGAGGGATATCTGGTCATGTTCACGAAAAACGGAACTGTCAAAAAGACCGCCCTCACCTCATACAGCAATCCAAGAGGAGGATGTCCGTGAGATGGGCAGGTCCGCAAAGGGCGTTCGGGGCATGAAACTGGCGAAGGGAGACGAGGTGGTATCGGGCGAGGTCGCTGAAGAAAAGACCTCTATTCTCACCGTGGCCGAAAACGGTTTCGGCAAACGCACGAAGATCGAGGACTACCGCCTGCAGTCGAGGGGCGGCAAGGGGATTTTATCCATTAAACTTACCCAGAAGGGCGGCAAGGTCGTAGGGATGCTCCTGGTAAGAGATGAAGACGAAGTGGTAATGATAACAAGCGCCGGCATTCTGATCAGGACCACCGCTGAAAATATCTCCACGCACGGAAGAAACACCCAGGGCGTTAAGCTGATGGACATGACCGGTGACGATAAAATTGTGAGCATCGCGAAGGTCGTTGAGAAAGATTAACCGGGACCTGCTTAAGCCTGAAGAGCTGATAAAACAGGGCATCGAGAAGATCGGGCTGGATTGCGGGCCCGGACAGCTTGATGCCTTTGTTTTTTATCTGAGCGAGCTTAACAAATGGAACAGGGCCTATAATCTTACGGGTCTCAGGAGCGACAGCGACATCATCACAAAAAACTTCCTTGACTCACTCCTGTTCCTGAGGGCACTTCCGCAGGACATTGCGTCTTTGGCGGATATCGGCTCAGGCGCGGGGTTCCCCGGCATTCCGATAAAGATCATGCGCCCTCAATTAAAGACCACTCTTATTGAGCCCACCCAGAAAAAATGCGCGTTTCTCCGCCACCTCCGCCACGGGCTCGGCCTTTCGGACATCGAGGTGTTGAACCGGCGCGTAGAGGATGTCTCGGGGATATCCGTCGATGCGGCCGTGACGAGGGCGCTCTTCAGCATATCCGAAATGATTAAAAAGACGAAACATATCATGAATAAAAACGGGGTGCTCGTCTTAAGCAAAGGCCCGAAGATCGAACTGGAGCTCTCTGAGGCCGGCCCCCTCGATATCTCTGTTATGGACATTGACCTGCCCTTCGAAAATACGACAAGACATCTGGTCATTATAAGGCCTTAGAGAATTGGAGTGTTTTGTCGGGACTATCTTGAGCCGATAGCTACAGAGAGGTTGTTGTCTCCGGGCGCGAGGTCGGTCCATATCGAGGAAAGCGCCATGCCGAAGGTCCTTATCTGCTCGTCGTTGCTTGCCAGCATGCCGTTAAAGAGTGTCCTGGTCAGACCGTCCGGCTGTTCATCCCCCTCGGTATGGGCCATCATGCCGGCAACCAGGAGCGGAGTTACCTGCGAAAGAAGCGGTTCTTTCACGCTATACGGCGGACGCGCGAGCTCTGCCTCAACGATCTCGGTCAGACCGTGTTTCAGAAAATTCCGGGAAAATTTCTCGAAGTCAGCGGCATGAGAGGGGATGGTCGTCACGTGCAGGGTATCAATGACCATACCCCTGTTTTGTACATCCAGGTCAACTATCCTGTACGGTGACGGAGAGGTCACCAGCGAGCCTGTTTCGATATCATAGAGCGTAGAATCCGGGAAATCGGCCTTAGAGACATCCTGTGAATGAAAGTGCCCGGTGAAGACGATATTAAGTCCGTTGTCCGAGAGTTCCCTCGATTCATCCTGCCAATTTTCAAGCAGATATTGCGGAAAAAAAGACGCCTGCCCGGCAAAGTGCTCCAGCACGCCATGGTGCATCATCCCGATGACCGTCTTTCCGCGCTCCCCTGCCAGCCTGAGCTTTTCGATCATCCAGGCCCGGGTCGAGGCCCTTATCGCCCCTGAAGTCACGGAGACTGAAAACCTGAGGTTGTCTTCATACTCGCATGAATCGATGGCGAACAGCCATACCCCCGGGACCGGCTCCACAATGTAGCTCAAAGACGCAGGGTCCCTGAACAAGGCCTCTTTATAGCCGAAGTCGTTATAAATCTCCCTGAATTCATCGGGAGACACCCCGGGGACCGGAGCCGGCGGCGAGGCCCTGTAACTTAACGCGCGGGGATTATTGATGTCGTGGTTCCCCGGCACTACATAAACCTTTATCCCGGCATCCCTCAGGGCGGAAAGCCTGCGGGCCATTAAAAGGTGGTTTACAAGTTCACCGTCCTTTGTCAGGTCACCCGGAATCATCACAAAATCGAGTCCTCTTGTTTTCAGATCATTTATAACAGTCGTCAGGATCTCGTCGCTCTCCAGAAGCATCTTGCGGTCCGAAGAAAGGTAGGCGGCAAGGTCTCCGCCGCCGTCTCCAAGTGTTTTAGCGTCATACAGATGTGGGTCGCTGAATACGGCAAAGCGCGCGGATTTAACCGGTTGGACCTCAGCGCTGCCGCCTGAACCGCAGCCCTGGACAAAAAGCAGAAGTCCCGTGAACAGCACAAGCGCCGTTATGATGAAATAAACATTTTTTTTCATCATAAAATCGGACACCCTCTCAGCGCAGCACTTCGTTATTGAAGACGTAATAAGCCATACCGAAGGCCATGACCGAAAAAAATGAGGCCAGAGCGCCCAGGACAATATATTTTATGCCCTTCGCCTTTCTCCCTGCCTTAAACTCGAAATAGGACTTAGGAAAAAGCGTGACCGCTCCAAAAAAAAGCATCAGCCCCGCCAGAATCTGCGTGATCATCCTTACCATAAATGTTTTATACTCCTTCCAAAGGACATCCGTCACATAACGGTTTCGTCCTGCAATATTCCTTGGCGAGCGTGACAATAAGGGCGTGATATTCGTTGAACAGCCTGACATCCTCTTTCAGCCCCGCATGAAACAGCCCCTGGAATTCATGATACGATGCGTCATGACGCATGATATTATGCCTTGAAAGTATTCTCTTTGTATATGCGTCGATCACAAAGACAGGCTTATCCAGCGCGTAGAGAATGATAGAATCAGCCGTCTCCGGGCCGATCCCGTTTACCCCAAGCAGTTTTTTTCTGACGGACTCAAACGGCTCCTTTTTCATTTTTTTTTTTCTTTCGCCGTAGCTTCCAACAAGGAGGTCGAGAAAATTTTTCAGCCGCCTGGCCTTGATATTATAGTACCCCGAGGGCCGTATGAATGATGCAAGTTTGGCCTCCGGCATCGCATGCATGTCACGAGGGTTTAGTTTCCCAGCCTTTTTGAGGTTATTTATAGCTTTTTCGACATTCCCCCAGTTGGTGTTCTGTGTGAGTATCGCCCCGACCGCGACCTCGAAAGGGGTCTCGCCCGGCCACCACTTCTGGGGGCCGAAACGCTTCTGGAGTCTTTTATATATGGCGGGAAGTTTACTGCCCATAATTTCCTGGGACGGCCCCCCGCATCTTCTTTTTTTCAGAGGTAATTCTCTTATCGGCCAGCATCTTCTCTTTCGACCGCTTCGACCGTTTCCTCTTCTGCCGCCTTATCTTTTCGATCCTCTGTATCTCTTCGCTTTCCCTGCCCTTTTGGATCTGGTCTATCTTTTTTACGAGCAGCACCCGGGCCCTGTAGCGGTTAAGAGATTGTGAGCGCCCCTCCTGGCATTTGACCTCAATGCCGGTGGGGATGTGCTTTAGATATACACAGGTGGAAGTCTTGTTTACGTGCTGCCCGCCCTTGCCGGAAGAACGTATAAAAGACTCCTCGATGTCCTCTTCCCGGATATTGAGGCCGGCCATTTTATCGGCCAGTTCCTGCTCCTTGGCGGAGCTTACGGAGAAAATTCCCATGATTAAATACTATAGCATGGTATTATGGGGTTGATTTACGCAGGGCGACATTCAAGACGCCCGGCTTTATCGCCGTGGGTTTTCAGTTGGATGGCAAGTCTTCATGGTTTTTCAAAGTCGGACTTATTCAATCCGGACTGACGCAATATTGAGGCGAATGTGCCATGAGGGATTTCTTTTCTTGGCGAGGGGACAATTACTGTTTTATCATCTTTACGTAATTTCTTATGGCTGCCAGTATGGTCAATCTCAACGAATCCCTTTTTCAGGAGGACCGCAATAATAAGTCGTGATGAATACAACTTAGGCACAAATCTTCGCCTCTCCGATCAAAGTTTCACCTATATCGTGAAAAGCGGAAAGTTTCTTTTTAGGCTCATTGCGAAAATATAGCTCTACCGCATCTTTAAGATTGTCTATAGCCTCCTGAATAGTATCTCCGCAGCTGGCTATATCAGCATTCAGGCATTGTGATACATAATATTTCCCTTCCCTGTAGATAACATATTTAAAAGCTTTCATTTCACCAACCTCCTTCATTTGCCTGCACGCTATTCGGCAACCTCTTCTACTATTCCATCGTCGCTTATGGCCTTTGTCTAAGGTAGTCCCTGTGTTAGCAAGTATTTTTTTACCAAAGAGGTCTTCGAGATAAAACTTAAGATCCATGAAGTGGTCAAAAGTCTTGGCTCCTTCGTTAAAATCAACAAGAACATCTATATCACTGTCCTCGTTTTCCTCACCACGGGCAAATAAGCCAAAAATGCCTACTTTTTTACCCCATATTTTTGCCTTATCGTTTCTTCATGATTCTTCAGTATTTCAAGGGCATTCATCGTCTATCACCTCTCTTTTAAAGTGCCTTGCTTATTTTACCTGCCCCACAGATGGAAAGCAAAGGCGTTGCCGTCTGCGTTGGCATGGGCATCGGGCATATCGTTTCAAAGATTTTTTGTATCTGTTCAAGCGATACCGCAATATTCAAATACCTGTCTTTGATATTTATTGCCATAAGGCATTGTCGCGTGAATGGCGGGGGAAAGTAAAGGGGGTGATGACTATTTCAGTGCTAACTGTATTTTATCAACTTCCTCACTGTACATACTCATAAAATCAACCAAATATTTATTAAAAAGATTCTTTTGCAGTTCCTCACACCTTTTAATTTCCATGAAATAATCTGTGACCTGATTTCTTTTTGCCTCTTCTATTGATGCTATGCCTTCCTGATGTCTTTGAGGCAATATTACCTTTTCATAATTTTCAAGCTTAGAATAGATGTTTTTATAAAATTGATTGTTCTTGAGATGTCGATTGTCATATGTATAATTCATTACACATAATGAAACGGCTGAATCAGGGTCAGAAACACTAACAATGCCTGCAATTGCCATTGAGGATCTTTTTATTTCATATTGCCATATACAATCTAAAACATTTGCAGATACTTTGGCACTAACAAGGGAACTGATTAACTGCGAAGATAAATCACTATGATTTTTACTCCCAGAAAAGGTCTCTTCGATACGATTTATATTTTTTTGAATTTCAAAATTTTGATTCTTAAAATCAATGTAGCTCATTCCGACCCTAAACCCATATTTTATATCGTCTAACTTTTTTATAAAGGTAGTTACCTGATTTCTTAAGCCATAATTAACCCCTTTGAACAAGTACATCCCCCCAGCCCCACACAATAGAACAATTAATGCTATAGAAATTACTAAGCGGTAACTTCTTGCTTTATCAGGCAATCCACCACTTGCATTATTTTTATTTTGCCGCTCGGCAGGCACTTTATCTTTTTGCTTCGTTCTTTGGTCATTTACTTCATCTTTAACTGCTTTATCAGTAGCAGTAGATTTAATGTCCTCAGTCATTGGTTCACCACATTTAGGACATGTAGCTGCATTAACACTTATCTTATTACTACAGGTTGGACAATTTATTAAGGTGACAAGCTTTTTGGCTATTTCAAACTTTG
The DNA here is from genome assembly GCA_016215155.1 of Nitrospirota bacterium. Classification (GTDB taxonomy): domain Bacteria; phylum Nitrospirota; class Thermodesulfovibrionia; order Thermodesulfovibrionales; family UBA6898; genus PALSA-1316. The sequence goes on along the minus strand of JACRLQ010000015.1, from coordinate 8,605 downwards.
TCTTTTCTTCTTCCCTTGTTTTTTCTTCTTTTTGTTTGTTTCTTATTTCTTCAGCCTCTTTTTCCACTTCTTTTATTCTTGCTTCTTCGGCTTCTTTTTCTTTTTGCTCCTTACTCAGTCTAATTTTTTCTTCTTTCCATTTTTCGTATTCTTCTTTGTTCTTGAATTCTGCCATATTTCCTCCCTGTATCCCGATGGAAATAGAATACAGAATTATTGGCTATGTATCAAGGGATACTTTGAGTTCATTGGTATTCGCATGGGTTTCCATTATGGTGTTGCCATTATCTTTTGGCAGGGAAACGTATGGGGTTATTTGTTCATTGACATATGCAAGTATCCTGAATAATATAGAGCTATATTATGGGATGTCTTAAATACTATACTGGGGGAAATTATGACAGTTGATGAAATTGCACATGAAGCAGTTAGAAGAATGAACAAGAGGATAACCAATGAAATATTCCTTATAATTCAGAACGAACGCGATTTAATGAAAGAATATTTGCGGGCAGTTGAAGCCAGTGGATTAGATGTCGTAAATCAGACAATTGGCAAGAGGGTTAAGTCAGCTTATGGGCTTGCCAATATTGACGATAGAGAAGATAATCCTTCATGTACGCTAATACAAAGTCATCAGAAGTTTGACTAAATAAAATATTTCTTTCTTAGCCGATTTCCAAGCCGTCCACCAGCGACAACACCAGAGCCTGTCCAGAGACAAGGATTATGTCAAATAAGGTGCAACAAAAAAAGGCGGAAGCCTGAATTATCAAGCCTTCCGCCTTTGAATTGGTTGGTGGCGGTGCAGGGATTTGAACCCCGGACACTGCGAGATATGAGTCGCATGTCCCGCAGAATGCTTATTCAGCTATTGGGGCTATTAACATTTTCTGTATCAATGGCTTAACAGCCGGAATGATATCTTTTATGGTTGACCAGACAAGGTCATACTTAATGCCAAAGTAAAAATGAATCAGCCGGTCCCGCATGCCGGCCATTTCTTTCCACGGAACTTCAGGATACCGGCTCTTTAGCCCATCCGGGATCATCTTCGCTGCTTCACCGATAATCTCGAATTTTCTTATCACAGCACTGGAAACCATGTCATTTCCCTGAAACCCTTGCAGATCCATACCTTCGACGAACTTCTCTATGGCTTCCATTGCGGCGAGAATATCAGACAGGTAAAGAGAAAAGTCCCTCACAGATACACAGTCTCCTGGAGAATGCTATCCTTGATTTCTTTCCTTATTGCACTTTCCGGAACCACATCAATATGCCGGTGCAGCTTTTCTTCAAGAAACAACGAGAGACCTGTAAGATCCAACAGATTCGCACCATCATCGAATTCAACCAGGATATCGACATCGCTATCCGGCCGCTGCTCTCCCCTGACACAAGAGCCAAACACACCCTTTAAGTCCGCTTTATATTTCTGTCTGGCCTCGTTTTTTAACAGGAAAAGCATTCTGAGCAGATCATATATCGGCGTGTCAAATGTCGTCACCATAGTTTTCATCTCTGCCTCATTTTACCTTTTTTCGACAAAAAAACAAAATTAGCCCTATGGAGAGCAAAACATATCAAGCCGACTCTTAAAGCAGCCTGCCATGAGTGGTTGCCAGATGTTCCGATAGCGAAATGCCAAGAAAAATGCAATAATGTCTCAGGAATATAATTCATGAAAAAGATGCTCGTTGAATCACTGAATATAAGTCTTCCGAAAAAAGAATCCTTTTATGGGAAGGAAATAATTACCGGGATATGCAAGCAGCCAGTAGCAGGGCCGCTTCGACTAGGGAAAACCTGCTTTGACGGCGACGGGGTTGGTGACCTGAGATATCACGGAGGAAGTGATAAAGCCGTTTGCGTCTATAGCCTTGATCACTATCAATACTGGGAGGATACCCTTGGCATCAGAATGCCTGTTGCGGCTTTCGGAGAAAACCTGACCATATCCGATTTAAAGGAAGACGATATCTGTATCGGAGACATATTTAAACTTGGGACCGCGCTGGTCCAGGTGAGCCAGCCTCGGCAGCCCTGCGCAACACTGGCCGCGCGATACGGCAGGGCCGACATGGTAAAGCGTGTGGTCGATTCCGGCCGAACGGGGTTCTATTTCAGGGTGCTGGAAGAGGGTGTCGTCGAAAAGGGCGCGGGGCTCTCAATAAAAAAACGTGACCCCCTCGGCATAACTGTTTCCTTTGCCAACAATACCTACCATCACAACAGGAAAGATTGTTCCGCAATCGAAAAGGTCCTTGCTGTCTCCGCGTTTTCTTCTTCGTGGCGGAAGTCTTTTGAGGATCTGAGAAAGTCATCCTGCGGCTGAATATCCGGTCGGCAGTCAGTCTGTATATTTTTCTCCGCCGTATTTGGCCTGCAGTTCATCGTCGAGATCATCGGCAACGTTTGTTACGTGAACAAGCACCCTCCTGAACTCGTCGAAATCCAGATTTTCCCCCAGCAGATTGCAGACCGCCCAGATATTCCCCTCATCAGGGTTGTCGGTATACGGGAGCCAGTATATTTTTGCGAAATAATAATACTCATTTAATCCGTTAAACTCCTCGAACATCGCCTCGTTGCCCGTTTTTTTTACATCTGAGAGCACCAGGCCTTTAATCGAAAGAATGGTTTCATTGTCGTCGGTCTGATCGGGCCAGAGCAGTACCGCGGTAGATCCGTAACGTATTTCATACGAGTCCTTCGTGGCCTCATACGTTACTTCCATCTCCCTTAAATACTTTTCGACCTTACCCCGTAAATTGGCTATGAGTTCCGGGTCTTCCATATCATTCTCCTATATTAAAAACTTATTTATGGCGGCCATCTTTTCATAAGTTTACGAATTCATGGTGTGATAGTCAATAAGCCTTTTAATCCGGAGGCGTCTCCTGTTGCGCTATAATAAAGCTCCATGACCCATTCAAAGGCATACGACGTCATCGTTATCGGGGCAGGCCATGCCGGCTGTGAGGCCGCGCTTGCTCCGGCACGGATGGGTCTTTCTACCTGTATCTTCACGATGAACCTCGACACGATAGGTCATATGTCCTGTAACCCTGCGATAGGGGGGCTCGCCAAAGGCCATATCGTCCGCGAGATCGACGCGCTGGGCGGGGAGATGGCAAAGGTGACCGACTGGGCAGGAATCCAGTTCCGGATGCTGAATAAATCGAAAGGGCCGGCGGTATGGTCATTGAGGGCTCAGACCGACAGGGTCTTATACAGACTTCGCATGCACAGGGTGCTCGAAACACAGAAGAACCTGGATATTAAACAGGCGATGATAGACGAGATAATCGTTGAGAACGGGAGGGTCAAGGGGGTAAAAACCTCTCTAGGGATCGTATATGAAGCCGGGGCAGTAATAGTCACGACCGGGACGTTCCTCAAAGGCCTGATCCATATAGGCCATGAGACCCATCAGGCCGGAAGGGCCGGAGAATTTCCGTCCGTAAGCCTGTCGGACTGTCTCTCAAAGCTGGGACTTAAACTCGGACGCCTGAAGACCGGCACGCCTCCAAGACTCGACGCAAAGACGATCGACTTCCAAAAGACAGAGCCCCAGTTCGGAGACGACCCTCCCATACCTTTTTCGCACAGCACCGAAAGGATAGAAAATCCGCAGCTGCCCTGTTACATAACCTATACAAATGAAGAGACGCACAGGATCATAAGAGACAACATCAACCTCTCCGCGATGTACAGCGGGAAGATAACCGGCATAGGGCCGCGCTACTGCCCCTCGGTTGAAGACAAGGTCGTCCGCTTTTCAGGCCGCGAACGCCACCAGGTCTTTCTTGAGCCCGAGGGTCTCGACACAAACGAATACTACGCAAACGGCATCTCGACCAGCCTCCCCTTCGACATCCAGCTGGAGTTCGTAAGGACTATCCCGGGGCTCGAACATGCGGAAATAATGAGGCCCGCCTATGCCATTGAGTATGACTTTGTCTTCCCGACCCAGCTCAGGCACTCGCTTGAGACGAAGTCGATCGAAGGCCTGTTCCTCGGCGGACAGATAAACGGCACCTCGGGGTACGAGGAGGCCGCGGCCCAGGGGCTGATGGCAGGCATCAACGCGGCCCTTAAACTTCAGGGCAGAGGCCCGCTTCTGCTTGCGAGGCATGAGGCCTATACAGGCGTCCTGATCGACGACCTTGTGACCAAGGGCACGAAAGAGCCTTACAGGATGTTCACTTCCCGCGCCGAATACAGGCTGCTCTTAAGACACGACAACGCAGACCTCAGACTCATGCAGAAAGGCCATGATATCGGGCTGCTCGGGGATGAGGTCTTTAACAGATTTACTGAAAAAAGGTCCGAGATAGAAATCGAGACCGTGAGGCTCAAAAAAACAAGAATAAAACCCGCGGTGATCAACGATACGTTAAAGGACGCGGGGACCTCTGTGATCAGCGAGGACATAACCCTCGAAAACCTTCTTAAGCGTCCCGAGATGTCATACGATGTAATAAAAAGACTCATGCCGTCGGAACGGTCTTTTTCTTCTGATGTGGAAAAACAGGTCGAGATACAGGTCAAATACGAAGGCTACATAAAGAGGCAGATGGAGGCGGCCGAGAGGCTTGCGCGGACCGGGGACAAAAATATACCTGATTCGATTGATTACCGGAGCCTGCCGGGCATATCAAAAGAGATCCTCTGCAAACTGGAGGAGGTCAGACCCACAAGTCTTGGACAGGCAGGCCGTATCCCCGGCATGACCCCGGCGGCCTTATCGCTTATCATGATCGCCGTCGAAAAGCTCAGGCGGAGCGGGCCTGGTCCAGATGTCGTCCAGGCTGATTCGTAAGTGCGTGAAGGTCCCGCTTAAAAAAATTATATATGCCGCGGTTGTCCTTTCGTGGCTCGCCGGCATGGGGCTGCTGGCGGACCGGCACTATATAAAAAGGCCGGTCGGCGCTTATACCGGGGTCGTCGATCTGCCGGCGCATTTTTTTGAGGAACACTGGCAGGGCGTCTATCTCAAAGGCGAGAAAACCGGCTATTCCTTCAATAAAATCACGAGGACTGACGATGGGTATCTGCTTGACGGTGCTCTGAAGGTCAGGCTGAAGGTCCTTGATTCACAAAAAAACTTCGAAACCAGGATCCGGGCGTCTCTCGACAGGTCACTGCAGCTGGTCTCTTTTGATTCAGATATCGTCTCTGATTTTTCGATGAAGGTAAGCGGCAGCGTAAAAGGTAAAAAGCTTCTCCTTGTCATCGACGCCGGAGACCGCAAGTTTGAGCATGCAATTAATATCGACAGGGCGCCGTCGCTTGATGTGGCGCTCGTACCTTCGCTCCTCAAAAATGGTCTTACGGAGGGCAGGAGGATACAAATGCCGGTCTTCGACCCTTCCGGCATGAATATATCGGATTGGGCCATGGAGGTATCAGGCAGGGAATCGATATTATCCATGGGTCAGAAGCTCGATGCTTACAGGCTTAAGGGGTCTTATAACGGCCTGGAATTTATGGCCTGGGTGACCGGGGACGGCGAAGTGATAAGGCAGGAAACGCCGCTGGGGTTCACACTGGTTAAGGAGAGCAAAGAAGAGGCGATGAGATATGGACAACCCTCGAAGGACATAATCCTCTCTTATTCTGTCCCATTTAATCTCGTCCTCCCTGATAATGTCAGCTATTTAAGGGTGAGGGTATCAGGAACGGCGCTTGAGGGGCTTTCCCTTGACGGCGGACGGCAGCGTCTCAGAGGGGATGTCCTGGAGATAGAAAAGGAAGAACTCGGGTCTGGGCAGGGCATGCCTCAAAATGAAAAGACTGACGACTATTTAAACGATACTATGTTCATCCAGTCAAAAGCCCCTCAAATTATCTCGGCGGCCCGATCAATAACAAAGGGAGAAAAAGAGGCTGAAGTCATGGCGCGCCTTATCAACAGCTGGGTGTATGCTAATATTGAAAAGGTCCCTGTCATAGGCGTCCCCTCTGCGCTCGAAGTACTCTCGAAAAAACAGGGCGACTGCAATGAACATGCGACGCTCTTTACCGGTCTTGCCCGCGCCGCTGGGATACCGGCCAGGATAGCTACGGGGCTGGTTTACAGGGACAAGGCCTTTTATTACCACGCCTGGCCGGAGATATATGTCGGCCGCTGGGTCGCCATAGACCCTACACTGGGGCAGTTCCCTGCGGACGCCTCCCATATACGCCTGCTCACAGGTGAACTGGGCGAACAGATGCGGCTCCTGCCCATTATCGGCCGGATAAGGCTGGAGGGCCTTGAATACAGATGATAGAATTCAGTAACGCGGGGAAGACATATGGCGAAAAATGGGCGGTGAAGGGCCTTACCTTTAAGATCGAAAGGGGGGAGATCTTCGCGCTTCTCGGCCCGAACGGGGCCGGCAAGACCACGACGATCAGGATGATGACAGGCCTGATAAAACCGTCCGAAGGCAGGGTGCTGATCGGCGGGCATGATATAGTTACTGACCCCCTTTCCGCAAAGAGGGTCTCCGGATATGTGCCCGACAAGTCCTATCTGTATGAAAAGCTCACAGGAAGAGAGTTTATGGTATTTGTATCGTCCATATACGGCGTGGGGAAGTCCGATGCCATGAAGAGGACCGACGCGCTTTTGACCACTGTCGGCATAAAAGAGGCTGAACATGAGCTCATAGAAAACTACTCTCACGGGATGAGGCAGCGCCTGCTGTTTGCCTCGGCCCTTATACATAATCCGGAGGTCCTGATAGTCGATGAGCCCTTCGTCGGGCTCGACCCATACGGGGTCAGGATGCTCACGGCACTTCTGAGGGAGCTGTCGGGCAGGGGGGTAACGATATTCCTCGCGACCCACAGTCTTCATATAGTCCAGGAGTTATGCGACAAAGCCGGGATCATCCAGCGCGGCTTATTGATATCGATATTGGAAAGAGACGATTTCAGCCGTGAAAGGGGAGGCCTGGAGGAGCAGTTCATCAGGCTTACGTCATGAAGGGGACGCTCGTACTTCTTTCACCTCACCTTATCTCTCTTAAAAACTCCGTAACACCCTCGATGCTGCTTAAAAGAACGCCCTTCATAATTATCGGCGGGGGTCTATGGGCCGCTCTCTACTTTGGCTCGATAAATCTTCTTAAGTTTTTGAGGGCGCTCGGCTTCTCAGGAGACGTAATCTCGATGAAGCTTCTTTCGATGGTATTTTTCAGCCTGACGGTATTTCTTCTTTTAAGCAATGTGATTACGGCGGTGTCCGCCTTTTATATGTCGAAAGACCTCCCGCTGCTGCTTTCGAAGCCTGTTGAAGAGGACAGCTTAAGGACATATAAGACAGTAGAGGCTATCGTCCAGTCGTCGTGGATGGTCCTTTTTTTTATACCTCCTCTTTTTCTTGCCTACGGTGTATCTTATGGCGCTAACTGGAGATACTATGCCGCCTTCTCCCTCGTAATGCTGCCGATGATAATCATACCTGCCGGAGCCGGGATAGCAATCGCCCACATCCTTGCGCGGGTATTTCCTGCTCGTCGGACGAGGGACGTACTTCTGGGGGCCGGACTGCTCCTTTTTTTGCTTGTATATATTTTTCTCAAATCAGCCGCCTCGGACGGATCTTCGGGCATGGAGGGTCTCATCAACAGCCTGCTTCAGATGAGGACTGAACTGCCGTTTCTTCCCGGCTTCTGGATGACCGAGACGGTGTCACACTATCTTCATGGTAGGACTCCGGAGCTGATTTATCCATTTGTCCTTATCTCAACCAGCGCCTTTTCTATGGTTATCGCCGGCTTCACGGGAAGCAGACTGTACATCGAAAATATATTCCGGATGAATACCTCCGGGAAAAAGGCGAGGTGGCGGGGCCTGAAGGATTACCCAGCGCCGGGATGGGCGGTCTGCTGGAAGGAGATCAGGATATTTTCGAGGGACGCCGAACAATGGTCCCAGCTTGTGATCATCGGGGCGCTCCTGATGGTTTATGTGTATAACTTCAGGGCGATCCCGATGGCCGGTCTTTCCGGCCTGACACCATTTTTGAAAGAGATCATCGCGATGCTTAATATCGTCCTTGCGGGGCTGGTCCTTACGGCGGTCGCGGCAAGGTTTCTTTATGTCGCGGTTAGCCTCGAAGGCCAGGTTTTTTGGCTCCCTAAGGCGGCTCCCATTACGATGAGAACGTACCTCTGGAACAAATACCTCTTCGGCTTCACGCCGATAACCCTCATAATAGTGCTTCTGGTATTTATTACAGACAGCATGCTTGGCCTTGGGCCGTTACTTACGTGGCTTTCCACAATAACGGTATTTATGCTCTGTCTTTCCGTAAGCGGGCTTGCAACTGGCCTAGGAGCGATGAACCCCCAGTTTAAATATGAAAATATCGCCTCGGTCTCGATGGGCCCGGAAAGCATAATCTTCATGCTGATAGCGTTTACCCTTGTGATCGTTACAGTCACGCTTGAGGGCTGGGCGCTTTATCTTTATAAGGGGGCGGTACTTTCAGGACATCCTTTTGAGCTGCGTGATTTTATCAGCATGGCACTGTTCGCAGTCGTAATTGTGGCTCTCAATGTTATCGCGGGATATCTCCCGATGGCGGCGGGGATCAGGAAGCTGG
>JACRLQ010000097.1 GCA_016215155.1 Nitrospirota bacterium | reverse complement strand
GACCTGAGTTAGGCGGTTCGCCTCATCATACTGATAATTGACGACCTTGCCGTCAGGGTAAGTGATCGAAGTAATGTTCCGTGCAAAATCATGGCCGTAGCCAATCGTCTTGCCATAGGCATCCGTGAAGCCTGTAAGCCTGTTTATATTATCATGCGTAAAGATAAGTGTGCCGTTTTGGTCAATAACAGTATGCGGACCACAGCAGTCATAAGTGTAGCTCTTTATGCTCTGGTCCTGATACCTGACCTCTGTGACCCGGTCAATGCCGTCGTATGTATAAGAAGTTGTGTTAGTTTTGGGGTCAGTGTGGGTCAATGCACGTCCGATTGCATCATAGGTGTAGGAGTCGCTACCGTTTATAGGACTGGTTGCCGAGGTGAGATTTCCCTGATTGTCATGAATGTAAGTTAAGGGATTGCCCTTCGGATCAGTAAAGGTCGTCACTTCACCATATGAATTATAGGCAAGGATTGTTTTCTTTGTCGGGCCGTTTTCAGGGTCGGTTATGTGGGTTAAATTATTGTGCGAGTCGTATTCGTAGATGTAGGTATTAAGTGCAGGGTCCGTGAGCTGAGTAAGATTATCGTTCCCGTCATAAATCATTTGGACGCTGTGCGTCAGCGGGTCTGTAATCGACGTAACGTTTCCTCTCGCATCGTATACCAGCAACGTGGTATGCCCATTAGGGTCCTGGATGGAGTTCCTGTTCCCATCGCCGTCGTATCCGTAATTTACGGTATTGCCGAGCGCATCGGTAATTGTTACGGCAAAGGCGTCGCCGTTGCTCTTATATGTAACAGCGTTCCCATTTGCATCGGTCGTCGATGTTCCTGAAGGCCATATGTCCTGAAAACTCCTGGTGTGACCAAGTGGATCTAATATAGATGAAACCCATTTGGCCCCGAATTCAGTGGTGTAGCCTATGGTTGTGGTCCCTTTTGGGGAAGTTATTCCCGTCATATAACTGTTTGAGTCATAGGAGTAAGAAACGGTAGTCCCCGCCATGTCCGTGCTGGAGGTGAGGTTGTCGCCGGCATCATAGATAAAGGAAACGCTTCTTTGCTGTGGATCAGTGATCGAACTTATTTTCCCGTTAGTCCCGTAATTAAACGTTGTAATTCTTCCGACAGCATCAGTAATTGACGCAAGACTGTTATCCGGATTGTACTGAAAGGTCACGGAATTTCCGTTCCGGTCGGTGATGCTTGTGAGCCTGCCTGTTGCACTGAAGGCCTGGATGTGCCTGCTTCCTTTAAGCCTCAACGCGTAGGTCCCGTCTCCATTTTTTGTCAGAGTATCGTGGATCGCTTTAGGCGGAATGTAGTTTCCACCACCGGCAGAATTAAAACGGTGGATCGTTCCGGTTTCCCTGGTAACATCGATGCTTCCGCCAGGGTTCTCAACAAGAGAGACATTATAGTTAAAAGTCCAGCCCTTCCCAAAGGGTCCATTCAGGCCGCTGTCCGCGTTATATGTCCTCTGTATCTTTATGCCAGGTCCCCGTCCGTTGTATGCCAGGTCTGTGTCCTGAACAAGAAAATTCATATTTGCCATATTCACGGATATCGCAGGCATCCCCGGGGGTTGACATCCTCCCGGCGGTGGGCTGCCTCCGGGTGAGTTCGGATCAGGGAAAAAAGGGGTATTAGGCAGCTGACCCGGCCCCCCGTTGTTTCCAGCCGGGCAGCAGAAACAGACCTTTCCACTCAACGCTTTCATCTCATTGGAAGAAAGTAATGCTATTTCCCCTTCGAGGTTTTTATCAGTGAAGATCAGCGCCTGACCTTTCCATATCTTTTTGAACTCTTTATTAGGTATGCTGAATGGCTCGAGGCCTATTTCGGGATTGATGACATGTATGTCATTTGGCGCGACCTTAGTGACGATTATGTAATGTTTCGGGTTATCTATAAGTGCGATCAAGGGCATGTCGGCATTTTTTAGTTCCTCCAGCGTTAACTTTACCCCATTGACTTTAAGGCCCTTTGTCATCGCATACTGCTTCATTGCCTCCATGGAAGCCCCGTCTTCTGAAAGCTTTAACCCCTTTTCTATATCTGATTTCAGGACCTTGATGCCCTTTAATTTTAAAAGTTCCATAAGGGCATTCTGGCCGCAGGTATTACAGGCGCCGTCCCCGTAGGACAGCCTTCTTCTTAACTCCTTGATCCAATAGGTACAGTATTTTACCTGCTCCCAGTCCTGCGTCTTAGAGATAATATCCGTAAACATATCTATCGCCGTTTTGTAATCGCCTTTTGAAAGATGTACTGCCGCTATTGAGGTTTCGGCGTCTTCCAGGTCGCGCACGATTAGGGCCTTTGAAATGGCCTCTTCATAATGCTCTATCGCCGCGTCCCATAGCCCATGATATTTGTAGTACTTTCCAATTTGGATATGGGCCTTGCTTGCATACGGCGACTTGGATTTGGCGACGATATCATACTCGGACAACGCCTCTTCCCACTTGTGAGCCTTCCATTTCGCCTCAGCAGACTGGTAATGTGATGCTAAGGCGGATGACGACATTTCGACTGCGTCGGCATTTGAAGTAGAGGGTATCAAGAGTAAGCCATTAAAAAGCAGTGTAATAAAGACAAGACACAGATAAACCCCGGATTCAAAATTCTTTTGCGTTGTGACGATGCCCTTCATTTCCCCCGCCTTTCCTTTCGATGCGTTTTAATCTTGCATCCGTTACCAAATGACCGTAACGGCAGGATTCGATAAGTTTTTAATTAGCAGATGAGATTTGTTAGGAATCCCATTTCCCCTTTTGGCTGCCGGCTCTTTTTTCAAAGAGACTGCAGCAACCATATGTAAATCCTAGCACTCGCAGGTTTCATATCAAATTTTATTTATTTATAATATCTATTAAGATTGCTTATGATTAAAACGGGCAACCGTTATCCTTACAGCTATCGCGATAATCGGCACTTTTATGACGCAGATCATATTCAGATTTATTAGCATCATATAAAATAATCCCATGCAGCCCTGGTTGAGATACATATTTATGACAGTCAGCTGTTTTCTTCTGGCAACCGGAAATCCCGGAGATGCATCCGCCTGTAACGTCTGCCACAGCAAAAACCCGAAGATGGTCAATATGCACAGGGAGCTCGGGTACAAGGACTGCTTCAAATGCCATTTAAACGGGATCAAGGATTCGCCTGAGGAGAAGAAACTTCAGATGGAGACCGATGAACGCTGTGTGAGATGCCATAAAAACACGCCGCCCAGGCTGATCAATAACCCGTAGTATTTATATCTTGCATATTTCATCGTCCGTGATAAAATTATCAAAAAAGGAGGTGGATTATGCTTTCTCAGATACCCGTAAGCCTGTCGAAGGTCAGCAAAAAAGATATGGATAAAGAGGTCCTCAGACTCGGCATGATCGCGGAGCTTGATGCCATAAATCTTTATGAGCAGCTCGCCGCGATGGCCGGCAGCAGCGACATTAAAAAAGTCCTTCTGGATATTTCAAGGGAGGAAAAGACCCATGTGGGCGAATTCCAGGCGCTTCTATTGAGGTTGGACAAGGAGCAGGAGAGGGAACTTGCCGAGGGGAAAAAAGAGGTCGAAGAGATTACCGGATAGTTTTTTAAGTCCTTTATCCTCAAGCTATAAGGCCCCGGCGACTTGTTGCCGGGGCCGTTTTTACGCCATTTCCCGGCCGAAAGCAGCGACTCAATCCCTCCCTTGACCTGACTTCCATATTGTTTCCGCCGCCCCGGTAAATTAACGAAACTTAACTGGACATCGGGTACCCGCGCAGGTAGAATAAACATATAAAACACTATGTTAAATAAATTTAATGAAAGGCGGTATCAGTGTCACTGTCAGAGACGGGCCGCATTAGCAGGTCCCAAAATCATAGCCTTGGAGGTATTATGAGTAGGAGATTTTTCATTACGTTACTGACGTTGGCCGTCCTGCTGGGTTCTATCGGCAGCGCCTTTGCGGTATCGAGTTACGGCAACAGTTTCTCTAGTACGTATCCTTCGTCCGGATCATCCTCATTTGGATGTTCCTTGTGCCATGTCGCTTCCGGACCGCCCAGCCGGAACCCTTATGGATCGGCTTATGCCAATGCCGGACATAATTTCAGGAATATCGAGTCGGCCGATTCAGACGGCGACGGTTCCACGAACATCACCGAGATCAACGCCGGAACAAACCCTGGCGATCCGGGAAGCAGGCCGGCCCCCGCGGCATGTTCATCCTTTACTTATTCAGCCTGGTCCGCCTGTCAGCCTAACGGCACGCAGACAAGGACGGTGCTTACGAGTTCGCCCGCCGGATGTACGGGTGGAAGCCCGGTCACGACACAGGCATGTACCTACGTGCCACCTGTAACAACTTGTTCATCCTTTACGTATTCGGCCTGGGGGACATGCAAGTCTAACAACACCCAGACGAGGACGGTGCTTACGAGTTCGCCTGCCGGGTGTACGGGTGGAAGCCCGGTCACGACACAGGCATGTACCTATGTGCCTCCTGTAACAGCATGCACGTCCTTTACGTATTCGGCCTGGGGGACATGCCAGTCTAACAACACCCAGACAAGGACGG
>JACRLQ010000063.1 GCA_016215155.1 Nitrospirota bacterium | reverse complement strand
GAGTAGCCTTTCGGTGGTATAATCCTGCGTAAGATCTGCAATCTATATTGATGGTACTTTGCAAAGCTATCCGAACCCCTGCCCCTGCGGATACCTTTCCGACCCGCGCCATCAATGCTCATGCGCGCCTGGACATATCCAGCGCTACAGGAGAAGGGTCTCCGGGCCGCTTCTGGACAGGATAGATATCCATCTCGAAGTCCCTGACGTCCCGTATAAGGAGCTTTCCTCTGAATATTCGGGCGAGAAATCCTTAGACATCAGGACCAGGGTGGTAAACACCAGGAACAGGCAGCTGACGCGGCTTAAGGGAGACAGGATCTACTGCACCAGTTATGGTTACCACTAGAGTGTAAATAGTGCAGGGAAGGCAGTATTAATGCTGACCGTGGGTCTCATTGCCGGCGCTAATAACTCTAATAGTAAATAATTGGATGTAAAGATATGTATTCAGACAGCCAATAAGTTAAAATGGAAGCAAAGAAAAAGTCTGTTCTATGTCGAAATGGAAGTACACCGAGGAGTCCAAGAGGGTGGCGATTAAGCAAGGGTTATAAGACAACTGAAGTTGATCTCGTTATGCCTACCAGATTATTTTAGTAACCCTCACGAGCGCAGATACCAAGGCATATCTATTAGTCGGTGCAGTCGAGATCGCGGCCATGCTTCGAGCTTGTATCGATGCCGTGCAGACTTCGGGACAAAACTGACTTTTCTGCACAGAGGGCAGTGTCGCCATCAATTGTCTGGAGAAACAAACACAGACCTCTTTCTCTTCGCGACTTCAAGGTTGGAAATAGAGATCCGTTGCTGGATAATCATCGCAGCGTAATTCGGGATGAACTCTTGCGGAGTTGCACCGGCAGCTATCTGAGGAGTATCAGGTGTAAGTCGGATCAACGGCATGTCGAATCAATCGGCTGTTTGAGTAAAATAGATTGTGTATATTTGCATTGCGCTGTGTTATCTTGTGTTCATGACATGGCAGGGAGGTTTTTATGAGGACGACAACATTCAGCATCAGGATTGACGAGGAGACGAAGGAACGGCTTGAGAAGTTGGCGAAGTCCACATCAAGATCAAAGTCATACCTTATCGTTGATGCCATAAAAGAATATATTGATATCAACGAATGGCAGATAGGGGAGATCAGGCAGGCCGTCGAGGAAGCCGACGAACCTGGGGCCAAATTCATAGATCATGAAAAGATAAAGGCGAAAGGGGAGTCCAAGCTTGCGCATTCGATGGCATCCAAGGGCCGGTAAGGACTAGGTGAAGAACAATGTGGTCGAAATTCTTAGAGTCTTCCATACATCAAGAAAAATAGAGGGGAAATAAAGGCCGTCATTCCCGCCTGCGCCACAGTTGGCGCTTTAAGCACGGGGATGACAGATGAAGAATGGGGAACCCCTGGCTTTTTTTCTTCCTGAAATATCGTTACACCGAATTCGTGACCTTCTTTATCTCCTCAAGCTTTTTAAACGCATTGCCCGAATCTATCGCCTCTTTTGCGATCTCACACGCGGTCTTGAGGTCAGAGGCCCTCCCGGACACCATGATGGCCGCGGCCGAGTTCATAAGTACGACATCCCTCCTCGGCCCCTCTTCACCCTTAAGTATCTGAACGGTCAGGCGCGCATTTTCGTCCCTGTCGCCTCCGACCATGTCCCCTATCGTGCCCCGTTTGATCCCAAAATCCTCAGGCGAGATAATCAGGTTTTCGACCCTGCCGTTTACAAACCGGGAGGCCTTTGTGCCGGATGAAATGGTGATCTCATCGAGTCCGTCATCTCCATGCACTACCATTGCGTCGGTCGCGCCCAAATTCCCCAGCACGGTCGCGAGAGTCTCTGTCAGTTTCCCCGAAAAAACCCCGAGGACCTGCCGCTTTGCCCCCGCGGGGTTTGTTATAGGCCCCAGTATATTGAATATAGTCCTCATGCCGAGCTCTCGCCTCGGGCCTATGGCAAATTTCATGGCAGGGTGAAAAAGCGGCGCGAAGAGAAACCCGAAGCCTGACTCGAAGAGGCATTTTTCGACCTTCTCGGGCGCAAGGTCGATCTTTACGCCGAGCGCCTCAAGCACGTCCGCGCTGCCGGACTTACTCGACACCGCCCTGTTGCCGTGCTTGGCCACCGGGATGCCGGCAGCGGAAACAACTATGGCGGAAGTCGTTGAGATATTGAAGGTATGTGACATGTCCCCGCCGGTCCCGCAGGTGTCGAGTACGCCTTCAGGGGCGTTGATCCTCGCGGCCTTGTCTCTCATTATCCTGGCGGCCCCGGTTATCTCCGAAACGGTCTCGCCCTTCATACGAAGGGCGGTCAGAAAGGCCCCTATCTGGGCGTCCGTCGCCCCGCCTTCCATGATCTCCTTCATCGCCCCGGCCATCTCGGCCTCGGAAAGGTCTATGTTTCCGACCAGCAGGTTTATCGCTTCCTTGATCATGACGCCTCCATCTGTTTAGTTGTTTTGACCATCAGATATTCCTTGATAAACCTGTCTATATTACCATTTATCACGGAATCGACATCCCCTATCTCAAGCCCTGTCCGATGGTCCTTGACGAGCCTGTAGGGCTGAAGTACATAGGACCTGATCTGGCTCCCCCAGGCGATGCCTTTTTTGTCGCCGGCGAGGTCATCCATCCTTTTGTCCTTCGCCTTCTGCTCCAGATCATAGAGCCTGGCCTTCAGGACCTTCATGCAGACCGCCTTGTTTTTATGCTGTGACCGTTCGTTCTGGCAGGCCACTATGACCCCGGTCGGCATGTGGGTGATCCTGACTGCCGAGGAGGTCTTGTTGACATGCTGTCCCCCGGCGCCCGAGGCCCTGTAGGTGTCAATCTTCAAATCTTCTTCCCTCACCTCGATATTTATATCTTCATCGATTTCAGGATAGACGATAACCGCCGCGAACGAGGTATGTCTTCTCTTGTTGGCGTCAAATGGGGATATCCTCACCAGCCTGTGGACCCCCGCCTCCGCCGAAAGATATCCATAAGCGTACTCACCCTTGAATATTATGGTAGCGCCCTTTATCCCTGCCTCATCCCCCGGCTGCAGATCGACGGTCTGTATCTCGTACCCATGCAGCTCGGCCCATCTGAGATACATCCTCAGGAGCATCTGGGCCCAGTCCTGGCTCTCCGTGCCTCCGGCGCCCGGGTGGATGGTGAGTATTGCGCTGTTTTGGTCGAGCTCGCCGGACAGAAGGTTGCGCAGTTCAAGGTCGTCTATACCCAGCCTTAATCTGCCGAGATCACTCCGCAGTTCCTTGAGAAAGACCTCTCCTCCTTCCTCATCGAGGATCCCTATGGAACTCTCGATGTAGGCGATCCCATTTTCGAGCTCATCAAAACGGCCCACCGAACTCTCAAGGCGGGCCTTGGTCTTCATCAGCTCTTTCGTCCTCTCAGGTGAAGACCAGTTCTCTTCGCGGGCGAGGTCCTGGTTTATCGCCTCAATAGACTCTTTTTTTCTTTTTACATCAAAGATAACCTCTTAAAGCCTCGGTCTTCGCCCTAAGCTGGGCAAGTTCTTCTTTAAGCTCTTCCTGCATAACCATATTGATCTACCTCCATATTTTCACGTTCAGAAACATTATGATAAACACTATCATGCACGAATACGAAAAAAGGTCTCCATAGTTCGTATAGAACGTCAGCGTTGTATCTTTCTTTACCTCCGCCGACAGAAACTCACGGCTGAAAAGCCGGGTGCTCGTGAGTATCCTGCCGCTGCTGTCTATGAACCCGGAAATCCCGGTATTGGCGGCCCGGACCACCGGCTTCCTGTTTTCTATCGCGCGGAACACGGACATGCTGAAGTGCTGATAGGGCCCGGCCGTCTTTCCAAACCATGCATCATTCGTAATGGTCACGATAAAATCTCCGCCCTTAGTATAGAATTTTCTGACCAGTCCCGGAAAGATTATCTCATAGCAGATCATCGTCCCGAAACTTCCGAATCCGGCGCTGCCGCGCACGTATGATTCGCCCGGCACATAATCGACTATGCCCGCCGCGACTTTATCGACAAAAAAAAGCATCTTTTTTAAGGGGACATATTCACCGAAAGGCACCAGATGTATCTTGTCATATTTATAGACGGGCTTGCCCTCCCTGTCAAGGAGTATGGCGCTGTTTGTAAGCAGCGTCTTATCTTTCGTTTTTTCCCTGACCATAACACTCCCCAAAAGCAGGTATGCGCCAAGGTCTTTTTGTGTCTGAATAAGTTTAGCGGTATTGTCGCCGTCATAATCAAAAAGGAAGGGGACGGCGGTCTCGGGCCATATGAGCAGCTCCGGCGCGGAAGAGGCAACGGCCTTCCTGGAAAGATCGACATAGGTGTCGAGCGCCTCCTTCTGGAAGGCCGGGTCCCATTTCCTGTTCTGATCGATGCTGCCCTGAATAACGCTGACCCTCAAGGATTCGTGCTCCCTCTGCTGGCCGAGTCTCCACACCCCGTAACCCAGGGACGCGGTGACCATCAGCGCGAGGGCGGCAAATCCGGCATAGGAATAAATTACGGGATAAAGCGGCATGTCTTTAAGCCGTCTTTTGAACACCACAATATCAAACAATGCGCCGTTTACCGCGATGACAAGAAAAGATATCCCGTATATTCCCACGATGTCCGCCACCTGGATAATATGAAGGAACCTGTATTGGCTGTATCCAATGCTCGCCCAGGGGAACCCCGTAAAAATATAAGATTTCAGGAATTCAAGAACGACCCATACGACGGGGGCGACGATCATGGCCGGAAGCTTTGTTTTTCTGACAAGAAGGGCGAAGGCCCAGGCAAACAATGCCGGATAAAGACCCAGATACGAACATAACAAAAAAACCAGGCAGAGGCTTGCGGCCAAAGGAACGCCTCCGAACACAGCTATCGAATGGTATATCCAGTATAGCGTACCGAAGAAGTATATTATCCCGAATACATAGCCCGACCTGAAGGCCTCCCGGGGAGTTCTGTCCCATAAAGATATCAGCAGGGGCAGAAGCGCGACCCAGGCCAGCGGAAAAAAATCGAACGCCGGGAATGCCAGCACTATCAAAGCGCCGGAGGCTATTGCGGGTGAATATTCTATAAGTTTTTGTCGTATCCGTCCGATCATAAGTTGACAATTAAAAAAGCCAATAGGTATTATTACTATCCGTGGGGGCAGTTAGCTCAGTCGGTAGAGCAGAGGCCTGAAAAGCCTCGTGTCCGCAGTTCGATTCTGCGACTGCCCACCATTTTTTCCCTCTCATGGCATGCAACCTCTCGAAACAAAGCAAGACAACTAAAAGGTAAATATATTTAAAGGGGTTATTACTTGTTTGTTCCGCAGGCCGGACAGTCAGGGTCTTTAAACCCCCTGAAGGTCCTGAAGTTCATATCATTGCCGGACCAGACAAGCAGCCTGCCTTTAAGGGGCTTGCCTATCCCCGCAAGATATTTCAAGGCCTCCATCGCCTGTAGTGTCCCTATGACGCCCGGAGTGGCGCCCAGAACAGGGAATACTTCCTTCGGGGGAGATTCCGGAAAATAGCACTGAAGACATGGGGTCTCGGGAGATTGGATAAAGGTCACCCTGCCGTCAAGCCCCCAGATGCTTCCATGCACGAGGGGGATCTTTTTCCTGATGGCGGATTCATTCAGAAGATAGCGGGTCGGGAAGTTGTCCATGCAGTCAAGTATGAGGTCCGCATTACCGACGATTTCATCGACGTTTTCCGCGACGATCTTGTCTGAAAATGCCTCCACATTAATATGGGGGTTAAGTTCCGTAAGCGTCTGCTTTGCCGAGACGGCTTTGTTGGTGCCGATCCTGTTATGGTTATGCAGTATCTGCCTGTTGAGGTTGGACCAGTCGGGGGAATCGAAGTCACATATCCTGATGTTCCCCACACCGGCGACTGCGAGGTAAATAGACACGGGCGACCCGAGGCCTCCGGCCCCCGCGATAAAGACGGTCGAGCCTTTGACCTTCTTCTGGGTCTCAAGCCCCCAGCCTTCCATCATCATCTGCCGGTTATATCTGTTTAGTTCTTCCTGTGTAAATTCCATTTCAATATCCCTTGATCAAAAAAAGTCTCTAGATTATATCAGATACGGGAAAAAGGATTCAATCACGAAAAATATTCCGAAAAAAACCGTCCCGTTCCTTTACTTTTTATTGATATGATGTTATTATTTATCAATGAAAAAATTAATATTATCGGTTTTTGTTGCCGGATTAGCGGTTGCCGCCACCTTCTCGGGCGCGGCGGCGTTTTCCCCGGGTGAGCAGGACTGCTCCAAATGTCACACCCTTTCCGTCGACCAGGCGAGGGACGTGCTTAAGGATATTATACCCGACGTGAAAGTGCTCGATGTGCAGAAAGGCCCTATCAGCGGCATCTGGGAAGTCAGCATGGAGTCCGGTTCCAAAAAAGGCGTCCTGTATGTCGATTACTCGAAGAAGAATCTGGTAGCGGGCAATATCATCGCGATAAAGACTAAGGTCAACTTCACGCAGACCGCCTTCGACAAGATAAACAAGATAGATGTTTCGTCGCTGCCTTATGAAAATTCGCTGGTGATGGGAGACAAAAACGCCAAACACAAGGTCATTGTGTTTGACGACCCCGACTGACCATACTGCGGAAAACTTCATCAGGAGATGAAGAAGGTCTTGGAAAAGAGAAAAGATATAGCTTTTTATATAAAACTTTATCCGCTGCCGATGCATACCGACGCGGCCCGGAAATCGAAGTCGATAATGTGCGAAAACTCGCTTGCCATGCTGGACGATGCCTTCGCGAGAAAACCGATACCTGACCCGAAGTGTGATACAAAGGTAATCGACGAAAACATAAAGCTCGCGGAGAAGCTTGGGATACAGGGGACGCCGAACCTGATATTTCCGGACGGCAAGCTGATAACGGGCGCGGTTGACGCTGACAAGATCATAGAAGCCATCGACAAGAAATAGGTTTCAGAAGAGATAGTTTTTAAAAAAAATCCTGTTTATTGACAGGATTTTTTTATGAGTCTAACATAGTAGAGATTGCCGAAGTGGCGGAATTGGCAGACGCGCCAGATTCAGGTTCTGGTGGTGGAAACGCTGTGGGGGTTCGAGTCCCCCCTTCGGCACCAATAAAAAAATGGCTTGGGAGATTCCTAAGCCATTTTTTTTCAGACTTTCCGTCCCAATAATCTTGTAATTGAGGTTAGGCGATTCACGGGGGATAAGGCTTTACAGAGTGTTTTGGCAAGAGCTCACACGCCTTGCCGGTAAGCGGTTACAGCGGCCGTTCACAAGGGCAGGCAGAGAGCTGACCGTTCAAATGCCCGGGCGCATATCAGCATTTTCAACCTCAAAGGGTATTACAGTTTTCCGGCGCATGGGGAATTTTTAATCTAATAACACATGGGTTGTGCCGGCAACTGTAAAATAGTTGCACCCCACTTTTTTGTGCTATTGTACTCAATGTAAGGATATCGCCGGAGCTTCACAGGAGGGCTG
>JACRLQ010000014.1 GCA_016215155.1 Nitrospirota bacterium | reverse complement strand
TCAAAGAATGCCGGAGAATTATAGAGTTCGCTGTGGTACATGGCCTGATCGTAATTCGCGGCCAGGGCCAGCAGGAATTTCTTTGCCGTATCGACGTTCTTCGAGTATTTTGGGACTATGTAGTTGTATATGACATGTTCGGCATGCCAGCGAGACCCGCGCGGGCCCTTGAGCGCGGGGGTAAAGTATATGTCCTTGGCGATCTCAGGGACCTCTTTCTGGGCGGAACGGTAGGCGGATATCGAGTTGAGGATATATGAGGCCCTGCCGGCGATAAGCGCCTGGTTGTTGGAGACCGCAGACCATGCGAAGACCTCCGGGACCATCGCCTCTTTGAAAAGTTTTGTCATGTATTCAACGGCCTCGATGGTTTTTTTGTTATTAAGTACAACGTTGTCTTTTTCATCCTGGATGCCGCTGTCGAAAGACCAGAGGAGCCCCCGTCCGGCCATATTGGAGTCAAGCTCCTGCGACAGGCCTATCCCAAGCTGTATCCCCTGTTCTTTTTTGATCTTGCCTCCATAGGTAATAAGGTCGTCCCATGTCTCGGGGCCGCCGGGCTTGCCGGCCTTTTCCCAGAGGCTTTTCCGGTAACATCCGGGGTCAATGACCCACCCATGACAGAAGCTGTAATATTTTTTTGTCAATGGATTGTACGAACTTTTCCTGCAGAGAGGGTGCTGCTTCCCGAATCTTTTCTCCGCTTCTTTTACCACATCCGTCAGGTCGACAACGCTTGGTTCGAACTGTGAAGGGGGCGAGATCCACTCGATCAGGTCATGTCCCTGTCCGGCGGAAATCTCCGCAGCGGTACGGGAAGGGATCTCCGAGAGCCCGATATGGTCAACGGTGACGGTCACGTTATTTGCCGCGCCCCAGCTTCTGGCGAAGCCGTCGAACCATTCCTTGTCAAACCTGGGCACAAAGTGAGACCAGACCAGGATCTTGATCTCTTTCTGTGCGGCGCAGCTCTGCCCCGGTATGAAGAGCGATGGAGCTATACCAAGCGCAAGTGTGCTCGCCGCGGCTGTTTTTACGAACTCCCTCCTTGTCATTTCCTTTTTCTTTGTTTCCGCCATAGCATTACCTCCTTTTTTTATTCGGACAACTCACATAATGATATATATATAAAAAGGGTTCTGCAAGGACTTTTTGAAATATCGGGGAAGAGGTATAGAAAACTAATGACGCCGTGCCGGACAAGGCGTGGATTACGCCTTGTTACCGCTGCCCGGTAATTTTATGGAGAGGAACTTTGCGTGTTTGCGGCCCATCCAGGTCTCGATGGCGGCTGCGTTCATCGGCCTGGACAGGAAAAACCCCTGGCCGTAATGGCAGTTAAGGTCTTTCAGCTGGAGCACCTGTTCGGACGTCTCGAGCCCCTCGGCTATCAGGTCCAGATTCAGGTTATGGGCCAGGGCTATGATCGTTTTTACTATCTGCATGTTCTCGTCGTCCTGGTGCATTTTTTCTATGAAAGAGCGGTCGATCTTGAGGGCATTTACCGGGAAGCGATGGATATAGCTCAAAGATGAATACCCTGTGCCGAAGTCGTCCAGATGAATATGCATGCCAATCGCCTGGAGTCTGTTGAGGACGGCGATTGCCGCATCGAAGTTTTCCATCAGCATGCTTTCGGTGATCTCAAGAGTAATGCTTTTGCCCTCGATGTTGTTCCGGCCGAGAATCGACATTATCTTGTCGGGTAGATCGTGCTGCAGAAACTGCCTGCTGGATATATTTACGCTGACCTTAAGGTTGGAATAATCCTCATACTGAGTCCTCCAGGCAGACAGCTGCCTGCAGGACTCATTTATTATCCATTCCCCGATCTGGATGATAAGGCCGGTCTCTTCGGCAAGGGGGATGAAGTCCATCGGGTAAATAAGACCGCGCTGAGGGTGGTTCCAGCGGACAAGGGCCTCGAAGCCTATGAGCCTGTCTGAGCTCAGCTCCATAATGGGCTGATAGTGCATGACGAATTCCTGGTGCTCGACCGCCTTCCTAAGGTCGGTCTCCAGGTGAAGACGCGCCACGGTGCTTGTATACATACCGGCCTCAAAGACCTCATGGTTTGCCTTGCCTCTGGATTTGACCTGATACATTGCGATGTCCGCATCCCGCACCATCTCTTCGGGCCTGTCATAATCCGGAGAACTGAGGGATATCCCTATGCTGGCCGTCGTGAAGATCTCGTTGCCGTCGATATAAAAAGGAAGGGCCAGATCTTTTTCTATGCGTCCGGTGATCTGTTCCACATGTTCCCTGTCTTTTAGGTCTTCAAGGATCATCGCGAACTCGTCCCCCCCGAGCCTGGCGACCGTGTCGCCGGGTCTGACAAGTTGAGTAAGTCTCTGGCTGACGGCGATGAGAAGATGGTCTCCCACGATATGTCCGAGGCTGTCGTTGATGACCTTGAAACGGTCGAGGTCGAAAAAAAGCACCGCGAACAGATAATCCGGGTGGCGCTGGGAATTCTTCTGCGCCTGCCTGAGCCTGTGCTGGAGCCGGTCCATGAAAAGCGCGCGGTTGGGCAGGCCCGTGAGCGCATCGTGAAAGGCATCATATATCAGCTGCTCCTCGGCAATTTTTCGCTCGGTGATATCGGTCTGGGACCCCGCCATCCTGTACGCCTTCCCGCCTATGTCACGCACAGCCAGTCCGCGGTTCAATATCCACCGGTAGGTGCCGTCCTTGTGCAATATCCTGTATTCACACTCCAGGTGAGAGGTAAGGCCCTCTATGTGGGCGGAGACCCTGACCTGAAAATCCTTCCTGTCGTCCGGATGCACCAGGTTGAACCATTCTTCCGGATTGTTGCCCACATCGTTTTCATCGTAGCCGAGCATCGATTTCCAGCGGTCCGAGAAATACACCTTGTTCATGCCGAGGTTCCAGTCCCAGAGACCGTCGTTGGCCCCGCGCGCGGCTATCGCATACCTCTCCTCACTCTGTCTCAGGGCCTCTTCCGTCTTTTTTCGCTCGATAATCTCGTCATGAAGCGCGGTGTAGCCCTTCTCCAGGGACAGGCTCATCCTGTTGAATACATCCGCAAGTTCCCCGAATTCGGTCTTGTCTTGATAGGAGATTGTATCTCCGACCTCTCCCATAGCAACTGCCCTGGCGGCCGTGACAAGTTCATTTACCGGTTTGGTTATAAACATGGTCAGTTTCGCGGCGATGAAGACCCCCAACAGCAGTGACAAAACAATGGTCAAATACAGGATTATTTTTGCCCTGGTTATCTTCTGCATGACTGAATGTGTCATGCTCCGTAACTTCTCGCTCGCCTTTACGGACATGGTTTCCGTAATAACGAGGATGAGGTTGCCCCTTCTTCCCGCATCGAATTTGAGGTTGTCTATTCTCTCAAAGTTTGCGGAGGCGGTTATGTACTGGCTTAACGCCCCCTGGTAATCATTGATCAGGACCAGCATGTCATCGAGGTTCTTCGCTATTTCCGGTTCATGATGGCAGGAGAGACAGTTCTTTGCGTTTTTTTCGAGTTCCGACACATTCTGCACTATGGAATCGAGGTTTTTGCCCATCGACGTGCCGACGGTATAAAGGTCGGACTGGACAGTCTGGATACTCATGATAAGGTGCTGCCTCAGGTCTTCGATCTGATGGAGCTTGATAAGCCTGGCGAGTTCAAGCGTGGTATTTTGTATGTATACCGATGCGGTAATCGCCCCCGCCGAAAAGAAAAAAAACAGGGACAGGAGATATAGTATGATTTTACGCTTCATGGCCCCCCGCAGGCTTCATCATAACTCCAGTCTTCGCTGCGAAACTATGCCAGTATACGTATGCATATCAACTAATACTTAACCATTTCGGTGGTTTTTTTGCAAGATATATCGTTTTTTTCGCTTTAAGGACCGCCCGATGCTACCGGATGCCGGCCCTGACTCCGCTCAGGGATTGTTTTTTTCGGTCCGACGAAATTATAGTATTACGTTTGTCTGTTAATATACGCATAGGGGGTAGTTGTGGCCATTAAAGTCAGCAATCCGATAGTCGAGATGGACGGTGATGAGATGACCAGGATCATCTGGCATGCCATAAAGGAAAAGCTCCTTAGGCCGTTTCTCGATATTGACCTCAGGTATTATGATCTTGGTATGAAGCACAGGGACGACACCGAAGACAGGGTAACGGTCGAGGCCGCAAACGCGATAAAGGAGATAGGCATCGGGGTCAAATGCGCGACTATCACCCCGAACGCTTCCCGGGTAAAAGAGTATAATCTTAAAGAGCAGTGGAAGAGCCCGAACGCCACTATAAGGTCTGTGCTCGACGGCACGGTCTTCAGGAAGCCGATAATCATAGGGAACATCCCCCCTGCGGTCGCCACATGGAAGAAGCCGATAATAATCGGCCGTCACGCATATGGCGATATCTATAAAAATACTGAATGCGTCGTCGATGTCCCCGGTACCGCCGAAATAGTTTTTACGCCGGACGGAGGAGGGGAGAAGCGGGTCTTCAAGATCCATGATTTTAAGGGCCCCGGGGTCGTTATGGGCATGCATAATACGGAAAAATCCATAAGGAGTTTTGCCCGGGCCTGCATCAATTACGCCATAAACGAGAAGGTCGATATCTGGTTTGGCGCAAAGGACACCATATCCAAGCAGTACCACGGATTCTTTAGAGACGTTTTTGCCGAAGAGACCGAAAAGACTAAGGACCGGCTCAAGGCCGCAGGCATCCAATACCGTTATATGCTAATCGATGACGCGGTAGCCCAGGTCATCAAGTCCGATGGCGGTATGCTCTGGGCCTGCATGAACTATGACGGCGACGTCATGTCGGACATGGTCGCGACAGGGTTCGGGAGCCTGGGACTCATGACGTCAGTGCTCGTTTCTCCTGACGGAAAGTATGAGTTCGAGGCGGCCCACGGCACGGTTATGAGGCATTACTATGAACATCTCAAGGGGAACCCGACCTCGACCAACTCTATCGCCCTGATATTTGCGTGGACCGGCGCCATAGCAAAAAGAGGCGAACTGGACGGGACCCCCGAGGTCGTAAATTTCGCCAGGACGCTCGAAGACATCGTCATAAAAACGGTGGAAGACGGGACAATGACAAAGGACCTTATGCTTATCGCAACGCCAAAGGTCGATAAGTATGCCCTCACGGAAGAGTTCATAGACGCGGTGGCGGAGAGGCTACGGCGGAAGTTATCGTAATGCCGGGGCCGTCACATCCCTCATGACGCTTTCCCGTTCCTTAAGCCGGTGTCCCAAACTCCGCCCCTCCGGCTTCCTCATCCAGGATCTTCAGAAACACCTCGACAACAGCGGGGTCGAATTCGATGCCTGACAGCGATATCATGTGTTCCCGCACCTTCTCGATAGGCCAGCCTTTTCGGTAAGACGGCGAGCGGCAAGCGGGATCTCCTCGGCCCTGAGGCCCCGGGGGTAGCCCGTCCCGTTCCATTTTTCATGGTGAAAGCATGGGATATCCAGGGCTGGACGCAGGAAGGGAATCGGATGAAGCAGTTCGTAAGCGTAATCGGGATGCTTCTGCATTACCTCACGCTCTTCCTTTGTCAGCGGCCCCTGCTTAAGCAGTATATCGTCGGGAATGCCTATTTTCCCGATGTCATGAAGGTAGGCGCCCCTTCTGAGATGGATAATCTCCTTTTCATCCATGCCGATGAGCCTTGCAAAGCGCACCGCCAGTCCGGCGACCCTCTTCGTATGACCCATGGTGTCCTCATCCCTGAATTCAAGTGTCCGGCCCCATCCCTCCAGCGTTGTGTCATATGAGATCGCGAGCTCCGTATTCGCCCGTTGCAGGCTGTCGAACATGGTTGCATTTTCGATGGCGATGGCTGCCTGGGCCGCCATGAGTTCGAGGAAGCTCAGCCACTCTGCTGTCGGGTCAATGGTGCGCCGGTGGAAAAGCTCGATCACGCCCTTGACGGTGCCCTTCGACAGAAGCGGCACGGCTATATAGCCCCTGAACGCCTCATCTTTCAGCGAGTGGGTGAGTGTGTCGCCGAGATCGGGGATTATCAACGTTTTCCGGTCATAGGCCGCCCGTCCTGCATGTCCCTTTCCGATCCTGACGCTTGTCTTGCGTATGGAAAAGGTCCGGAAGCCAAGGCTGGCGGCGGACGTCAGGCAAAGAGTATCCTGGTCAAAAAGCAGCACGTCCGCGGCGTCAATGCCTAGTTGGGACGTCAGGCGGTCAAGTAGAATATTCAGGGTGACCCGTACATCCAGACTTGTGCTTATGGCTATTCCGATGTCCGTCAGCGCGGTCATATTCCTGACCTGCTGCTGCATTAAACCCTCCGCCCGTTTCCGGTCGGTAATGTCCCTCAATATGCTTATGGCGTGCCATTCACCCCTGACCAGCAGTTTTGAGACGGAAAACTCAACCGGGAATTCAGTGCCGTCTTTTTTCACGGCGGAGAGCTCCAGAATCCTGCCTATAAAAGGCCCTTCCCCGGTTTCCCTGAAATGTGAATATCCGGCCCCGGACCTGTCATGATACCTTAGCGGCGGAAGGATATCGTGGAGCCGCCTGCCGAGGGCCTCCTCCCTGGAATACCCGAAGATCCTCGTAGCCGAGTCGTTCCAGTACGAGATATTTCCCTGCCCGTCCATCATTATGATGGCGTCCTGGGCGGAAGCGGCCAGGCCCTTGAATTTCTCTTCGCTCTCGCGCAGGACCTCTTCCGCGAGGACCTGTTTAGAGATGTCCTGCACCGTGCCAACCGACCTTACAGGCCTGCCGTCGGCGTCGTAGACCGTTTCGCACCGTTCATGGACGTGCTTTATCCTTCCGTCACTCATCCTTAGTCTATGGACTATCTCATATGGCGTCCTGTCTGAGAGTGAACGGGTGTATGCCTCGTCCACAGAGGCGCGGTCGTCGGGATGAACGAACTCCAGGAATGCTTTGTACGAGGCCCCGAAGACCGAAGGGTCGATCTCAAATATGCCGTAAATCTCCGCTGACCAGATCAACTTGTTCCTGATAATGTCCAGCTCCCAGCTCCCGATATGCGCTATGCGCTGGGCCTCAGAGAGGTTGTAGGCGCTTTCCTTGAGTGCCCGGTCCATGCGTTCGTGTTCGGTAACGTCGCTGTTGCTCCCGCGTATGCCGAGGTATTGGCCGTCGTTGGCGAAAAGCGGTTGACAGATATGGCTTATCCATCTTACCTCTCCATCGCGCCGGAGGATACGGAAGATAAGCTCCCCTGGAGCGGCCTTCTCCCGAGCGGCCATTTGGTGCTCGATAACACGCTGTCTGTCTTCGCCATGGACTATCCCCGTGAACAGTCCGGGATCTTCGGCAAAGTCCCCGGGTTTATACCCGGTAATCCTTTCACAGGAAGGAGACGTGTAGATATACTGTCCATCAGGGGCAAGCCAGAACTCCCATGCATATGTTATGTATTGTCAGCGACTATGCGATACTTCATCTCGGCCTCCCTGAGAGACTCTTCCGCCATTTTGCGGATGGTAATGTCCCTGGCGTAATGGACAGTCGCCCTCAGGTTGCCCGAGGCGTCTTTGATGGGGAAGACCGTGACCGAATAATACTTTCCGACACGCGGTTCATATATCTCTGAGGTGTGCTCCTTCCCGTCGGCGAGCAGTTTCCTGTACGGGCAGTCAGGCATGGGGGCGTCAGTGCCGTGGAACTGCAAGTAACAGGTCAGCCCTATCGCCTCACTGGCGGAAACCCCGAAAGAATCCGCCATGGCTTTGTTTACACGAAGCACCCGGAACTCTAAATCTAGGATCATGACAGGGTCGGTCAACGCATTAAATGTATCTTCCCACTCCTGCCTGGCGACGTCTCGCTCCGCGAGCCCCCTGGAGGCGCGGTAAAGACCTGCGCCCGCCGCCGCAATAAGCCCCGCCACCGCGAAGGAGAGCATTCCGTATGCATGGCTCTTCACCTCGTTGAGCTTCTCCAGCCTCTGTGATACGTCGTAATATATCTCGAAGGCTCCGGCATAGGCCCCGTTTCTGACCAGCGGGACATAGGTCTCGGCAACATCGATGGCGGCAGTTTTCCCTTCGAGTGTCTTAGCCGATTTCCGCACCACCTCAGAGTAGGGACTGCCTGCCGCAGTCATCTTTCTCCGCAGCACTACTTTATTTATCTCACCAATCTCTTCCGTTGAAGAAGAGTAGACCACCTTTCCGTCAGGGGTGTACACCTTGATTTTCATGACACTGAAGTCTTTTCGGACGGCCTCGGCCTCGGAGGCGA
>JACRLQ010000066.1:6389-17108 GCA_016215155.1 Nitrospirota bacterium | reverse complement strand
TGCCGATTTGCTGATATAATGAAATCATGAAAGAGGCGATGTTTTTCGAGAGGCTTGAAAAAAAAGAGGTCAGGTGTCATCTCTGCGCCCATAACTGCCTCATTCAGGACGGCAAGCGGGGTATATGCGCCGTACGTGAAAACACTGACGGCGCCCTGTTCAGTCTGGTTTACGGCAAGGTCATCACTGCCCATGTGGACCCCATAGAGAAGAAGCCGCTATTTCATATGCTGCCTTCGTCGTCGTCATTCTCTATCGCCGCAGTGGGCTGCAACTTCAGGTGCATGCACTGTCAGAACTATGAAATTTCACAGTATCCCAGGGAGAGAAAGTTCGAGGTCCCCGGACAGGAGATGTCCCCGGATGATATCGTCGAACTCGCCGTGAAGCAGAGGTGCGAGAGCATTTCATACACCTATACCGAGCCGACGATTTTTTTCGAGTTCGCATATGACTGCGCCCGCCTCGCCCATAAAAAGGGCATCAGGAACGTATTCGTCAGTAACGGCTATACCGGCCCTGAGGCCGTAAAAACCATAGCGCCATATCTTACCGCAAACAATATCGACCTCAAGGGCAGCGACAAGTTCTACCGGGAGACCTGCGGAGCGCGACTGAAGCCGGTCCAGGAGACGATCGCCCTCATGAGGGGGCTCGGGGTCTGGGTGGAAGTGACCACCCTGATCATCCCCGGTCATAATGACTCGGACGAGGACCTCTCTGCCATCGCGAGGTTTATTCATTCAGTTGACCCCGCGATTCCATGGCATATAAGCAGGTTCCATCCGACATATAAACTTATGGACGCGCCTGTCACAAGCCTTGAAATCTTAAGGAAGGCCCGTAAGATCGGTCATGCCGAGGGCCTTAAATTCGTTTATGAGGGGAATGTGCCGGGTGAAGACGGCGAGAACACATACTGCCCTGCATGCAGGGAACTGCTAATCAAAAGGGTGGGCTTCAGGATTGCCCATAACAGTATCAAAGACGGCAAGTGCAATAAATGCGGTAATATGATAGAAGGTATCTGGAAGTAATAATAGAGCGGCATAATTGAACCTATCTCAAAATCCTATTATCTGCAAAACGGGCACATTGTCGTCATTCCCGCGCAGGCGGGAATCCATGTTTCTCGGGCCGTTAAGTGGACCCCCGCCTTCGCGGGGGTGACGCTTCTTTGGCGAATTACCGTTTTTGAGATAGGTCTCCTATTCAAGAATCTCGCTGACACCAATAAATCAGGTCCGTCATTTTCCGGCGGCTCCGCACGCGACCAGGGTCGGGTAATGACATTATCTCTTTTGTTAACCCCGGACGCAGCGCTCCTGTCCGGCTTTGTGAAGAGGTGCACCGTCAATATTTATGCTGACTGCGGTTTTTTAAGAAACGACGTGAGGACTATCGCCAGTGCCGCGAACGCCCCTGCCATATAGAAACTCGATGAAAAGCCGCCGGTTTTTTCGGCCAGGATACCTGCTATGGCCGGCCCCGAGATCTGGCCGAACCCGAATATGAAGGTAATAAGACCGAAGGCGGTCGCGGCCTTTTTGCTGCCCACATAATCCCCTACGGCCGCGGCCATTATCGAGGGTATGCTCCAGGCGACAACCCCGTAAAAAAAGATCGACAAATAAAGGAAGAACCCGGGGAGCCCCGTGGCCACAAGCAGATAGGCGACCATCTGGAAGGCAAATACGATGATCAGTCCGGTCTTTCTGCTTAACTTGTCCGAGATCGTCCCGAAGACCGGTCCGGAAAAAAGGCTCAGCAGCCCTACCATCGCCCAGAAGTTTCCGGCCACGGATTCCGGGAATCCTCTCTCTTTGACCAGTGTCGTCACTATAAAGGTGGCGTAGATTACGTAAGTAAACCCAAAGAGAAAATATATCAGCCCGAGGAAGTACATGACCTTTTCCTTATAAACGTTGACATCGGCCTTTGCGGTCTCATGCCCTGGATTGAAAGCCGCGGCATCGGCCCCAAGAGGTTTAAGGCCCTTATCGCCGGGTCTGTTTCTGATCAGAAGGAGGCTGATGAATGAAATGGCAATAACGATGATCCCACGGACCATCCAGCTCGTCCGCCATCCCTCAGCCCCGTACCATTTGTTCACAAAGGGTATCAGCCTGCCCGAAAGGATTATGGCAAAGCCGCTGCCGATCACGATAATCCCGGCCGCCCGCCCCCGCCGGGCGCTAGAAAACCAGGCTGAAACGAGACCCATTACCGGCACGTTGGCCGCGCCGCTGCCGATTCCCGTGATCGTATAAAGGGCCAGGACCTGATAATATGCCGTCGCCCGGCTGACGAGGGCCATCGATATCCCGACTATAAGGAGCGCCGTGAATATGAGCCTCCTGGGGCCGATACGGCCCGACCAGTGTCCGCTTGCAAGCACCGACACCAGATAGCCGACAAAATTTGACGTGCTTATGAAACCCATCTGGGAATATGAGAGGTCCAGGGTCGAGGCCATCGAAGGCAGGAGCATCCCCAGGGCGAACCGTCCGATCCCGAGGCAGGCGCAGACGGACAGCATTCCCGCGAATACTATCATCCATCCGTAATGAAAGGGCAGACCGCCGGAGACAGGTTTTTCCATGGTTGAAACTATAACATGGGCGGTTATAAAAGCGGAAATAAGACCTACCTCAAAATTGAATAGTTGTAAAGGAAGGCTCTCATACCTGCGCAGCCAACAGTAGATGCTTGGCAGCGGGTATCCATATGGCCCTAAAAAATGGATTCCCGTCTGCACGGGAATGACGAAACAGAGGTACTTCATAACGAATAAGAATTTTTAGGACAGGTTCTGGTTTCGAGGCCCTGGTTGTGCTATATTTGTAGCAGGATCAACCAGTTATAAGGAGGAGATATGCTCAGGGAATTCAGGGAGTTCGCGGTGAAGGGAAATGTCGTGGATATGGCTGTAGGCGTCATAATCGGGGCCGCGTTCGGTACGATAGTCACATCGCTCGTTTCCGATATCATCATGCCGCCGGTAGGACTTCTTCTTGGAAATGTGGATTTCGCCGATATTTTCATCCTGCTTAAAGACGGCAAAACCCCCGGTCCATACGAGACCCTTGCCGGCGCCAAGGCCGCCGGGGCGGTGACCATGAATGTCGGCGCCTTCATCAACACCTGTATAAGTTTTCTGATCGTGGGGTTCTCCGTCTTCATGGTTGTAAGGACGATCAACCGCCTAAAAAGAGAGCAGGAAAAACCCGCCGAGGCCCCAAAAACAAAGGAGTGTCCTTTCTGCCTGTCAGTGATACCGATAGGCGCGGTAAGGTGCGGCCATTGTACTTCCGAGATTAAATAGGAATGAATTATCGGGAGACGATAAAAAAGCCGGTCGTAAGGCGGCTGGCCGTCTCCTTATTGATTTTTTTTATTGTCGTTACGATAGGCGGATTTTTTATACTGCCTCCGGTCATAAAGTCGGCGCTGACAAAAAAACTCTCCGAGAGTCTCAAAAGAGAGGTTTCATTGTCAGAGGTCAAGGTCAATCCCTTTGCACTTTCCGTCAGGCTCGGAAACCTGGTCATATCCGAAAGAAATAAACCGGGGAAATTTATTTCGGTCGGTGATATCTATATTAAATAATATCGTCATCAAAAATGGAGGTGTCGATTTCACTGACGGCCCGAAAAAGACCGTCCACAAGATAACGGACATCGGACTTTCGGTCCCCTTTCTCTCGAACGTGGCGTATTATGCCGATTCCTATGTGACGCCGTCTTTTGAGGCAAAGGTCAACGGCGACCCCCTTTCCCTTAAAGGGATGACGAAACCGTTTAAAGACTCGCTTGAGACCTCCTTTGAGATTAACGTAAAAGACATCGATGTCCCATATTATCTGGCCTACGTCCCTTTCAGGATGGACTATAAGCTGGTTTCGGGGCTGTTCGACGCCTCAACGGTATTTACCTTCATCCAGTACCGGGACCGTCAGCCGACGATAACGCTGATGGGTGACATCGGTTTATCAAAGCTCGCGATTGAAGATCTTAAGGCGGCCCCTATAATCTCCATTTCGGCAATAAAGATGTCGATAGCGTTGTTTGATTACGCCTCCAATAACCTTCACCTGAAGAGTTTCGGTCTCGACGGTCTGGACCTAAATGTCGTGAAAGATAAATCCGGACGTCTGAATGTAATGAATTTGCTGCCGCCGGCAAGCCATGATAAAAAGCCTGAAACAGATGATAAAAAGAGTGTAAAGACCGCGGGCGATGGCAAACCTTTTGTGGTGGATGCCGATGAAATCAGGCTCTCTTCAGGAGTTGTGGCTTTTGCGGATTCGTCCGTAAAAGGCGGGTTCAGGACGAAGATTGAGGAACTTGATGTAAGGGCCGGGCACTTCAGCACCGGCAGGGACAAAAAGACGGACATCGTCTTTTCGGCTAAGACGGAGTCAGGGGAAGAGGTTAAGGTCAGCGGCGAGATGTCGGTCGAACCGCTCACTGCCGACGGACGCGCGGAGGCGGTCCATATCCCTCTTAAAAAATATGCGCCTTACTATGCCGATAAGCTGCTCTTTACTATCGAGGACGCGGTGCTCGACCTGTCGGTCCGGTACAGCTTCGCGAAAAAAGAAGGCGTGGAGGACCCGGTAGTCCGCCTTGCCGATCTCGCTGCGAACCTCAAAAACCTTGAACTCCGAAAAAAAGACGAAAAAGACGAGTTTCTGAGGGTCCCTGAATTCTCCGTCAGCGGCGGTTCGGTTGACATCGGACAGAGAGATATTGCGTTCGATAAAATATCCTCGCGTTCGGCTGTTATTTCCGTTAAACGTTCTACAGACGGAAAGCTGAACCTTCTTGATCTTATGGCCCCTCAACCGGCCGCGCCTGCTCCAAAGGCCGGAGTCACGAAAGTCAGCAAGGCTGAAAAGCAGTGGCAGTATTCGATCGGGGACCTGAGGCTTGAAAATTATGCCTTAAAATATTCTGATTATATGCCTTCGGACCCGGTTGAACTGGCCGCGCAGCGCATTATGCTTACAGCCGGAAAGATATCTAACCGTAAAGGGGCTATCGGCGCCGCATCCTTATCACTGCTCTTTGGGAAAAAGGGCTCGATATCAGCTAACGGACCTTTCGGCATCAACCCTCTTTCCTCAAAGATGAAGTTGTCAGTCAAAAATATTGAGTTGTCCCCGCTGCAGCCATATGTCACCGACCTGACAAATGTCATCATCACTGACGGCGCGATATCGGCCGCTGGGTCCGTCTCTGTTTCGGGCACAGGGGAAGGGCCCATTAAGGCGGGATACCAGGGAGAGGTCTCGGTCTCCAGCCTGAGGACTGTCGATTCCATTAACACCGATGAACTCGTCTCATGGAACAACCTCAATATAAACGGGATAGATGCGGGCTATAACCCCACGAGGTGGCATATCAGGGAGGTTGCCCTTTCTGAATTCTATGCGCGTCTTATTATCAATCCCAATGGGCGTCTGAATCTCCAGGAAGTGATGAAAAAACAGCCGGCCCCAGTCGAGACACCTTCCGGAACGGCGGCGGAGGCCGCCACACCGGGGGTCGTGCCGACTCCGGCGCCGGAGACTGCCGCGGCAGTCAGTCAGAAGTCCGGCATCAGATCCGCCGGGATCGATAACATCACCCTTCAGGGCGGGACGGTCCAGTTTTCGGATTTTTACATCAAGCCCAATTATTCGGCACGCATTGTGGAACTCGGGGGCAGGGTCAGCGGCCTGTCGTCCGAGGAAAATGTTTTGGGTGATTTCGACCTGAGGGGAAAAGTCGATAACTATGCCCCGCTTGAGATAACCGGAAAGATCAACCCGCTGCGCGAAGATCTTTTCGTGGACCTCAAGGCGATTGTAAAAGATGTGGACTTGAGCCCCGTGACCCCGTACTCGGGCAGGTATGCCGGCTACACCATTCATAAAGGAAAGCTCTCACTCGACCTTAACTATCATATCGAAAAAAAGAAGCTCGACGCAGACAACAGGATTTTCCTCGACCAGTTTACTTTCGGCGACCCGGTCGAAAGTCCTGACGCTACCAAATTACCGGTCAAGCTTGCTATCGCGCTGCTGAAAAACAGAAAAGGGGAAATTCGTCTTGACATCCCGGTGAGCGGGTATATCAATGATCCGCATTTCAGTGTCGGAAGGATCATACTCAAGATAATCGTCAATCTGCTGGTGAAGGCCGCAACATCGCCCTTTGCGCTTCTCGGGGCGGTATTCGGGGGTGGTGAAGAACTAAGCTACATCGACTTCGACGAAGGCAGTGCCGGCCTGAACGATCAGGCGTTAAAGAAGCTTGCAACCCTGATCACCGCTCTTAATGACAGGCCTTCCCTGAAGCTCGATGTGGAAGGACACGTCGATGCCGACAAGGACAAGGAAGGACTGAGAAGGCTTATGTTCGACAGAAAACTGAAGGCCCAGAAATTAAAGGTGATGATAAAAAAAGATATTCCCTCGGTCCCGGTCGATGAGGTGAAGATCGAACCGGCGGAATATGCGGAATATCTCAAAATGGCATATAAAGACGAGAAATTTCCGAAGCCTAGGAATATAATAGGAATCGCTAAGGACCTGCCTGTGCCTGAGATGGAGAAGCTCATCCTTACACATATCGAAGTCGGGGAAAATGACCTCAGGCAGTTAGCCTCGCAGAGGGCAATGAAGGTAAAGGACCGGATTATTGAATCAGGCCAGGTCGGGGCGGAGCGGATATTTCTTGTAGAGCCGAAGTCCCTTGCCCCCGAGAAGAAAGAGGGGATGAAAGACAGCAGGGTGGACTTCAGGCTGAAGTAAAAAGCAGAGTTTGTCTAGAATATATCTAAAATCGGTAATTCGCGAAAGAAACGTCACCCCGCGAAGCCAACAGTAGGTGCTTTAAGCAGCGGGGGTCCACTTAAAGGCCCGAGAAACATGGATTCCCGCCTTCGCGGGAATGACGACAATGAGCCCGATTTGCAGTATAATGGGATTTTGATATAGGTTCTAATATAAACAATGGAGGTGACGTTGTCTGAGGCGCGGTTCAGGGCGGTCGTCGTATTTTTTATCGTTAATGGACTTCTCTTTATCATGATGTTCATCCACGCGGCGTATCAAAGAAATGCCGCGCGGCCCCGGCTTGCCGTAAAAATGGAGATGGTCAGAACGCTCGGGCTCACGGACCTCAGCCTCTTTACAGAGGCCCGTTATACCAGGCATCCCTCGATGACTGACCTCAACACGCCGTTTCAGGACTACCCGATGTCGCTTGAGCATTTCCCCTCGGGGGCGCTGGTTTTGCCGCCCCCGCACCTGGTGGACCGTGGCCTGGATTGAAAAAAACAGAGGCTTCATGCTGCTGACGCTTAATTTCATTTTCAGGCGGAAATGGAAAAATGCGTCACTGGTTTTTGTCTATACCCTGATCGTCTTTCTTCTGGCCTCGGTCATTTTTTTCGCCCATGCCATAAAACGGGAGGCCTCGATAATTCTTGAAGGGGCGCCGGAGATTGTGCTTCAGAAGGTCGTCGCCGGCCGGCACGATCTCATGCCTGTGTCTTATATTTCGAAAATCAGCTCGATCGCCGGCATAGACTCCGTGAGGGGAAGGTTGTGGGGGTATTATTTCGACAGGAATTTTGGCGCCAACTATACGTTGATGGCGCCGGAAGAGTATGAGCATGGAGACGGGAACATAGTCATCGGCGCCGGGGTGTCGAGGGTTTCCGTCGCATCCGAGGACAACCTGTTCCCTCTTGTTACCTACGACGGCAACGTGATACCCATGAACGTTCAGAAGCTCCTGTCCTCTGAGTCCGAGCTGGTCTCGGCAGACCTTATTCTCATGTCGGAGGCCGATTTCAGGCGTGTTTCCGGCGTTCCTCAGGGCTATGTTACAGACCTTGCCGTCAGGGTGTCCAACAGCACGGAGATACCGACTATAGCCAGAAAGATCACAAAACTTCTTCCCGATACGAGACCGATTACTCGAAACGAGATATTGAGGACGTACGACGCCGTATTCAACTGGAGGGCCGGCATAGCACTGCTGATACTTTCGGGGGCCGTTGTTTCTTTTATGATTTTCGCGTGGGACAAGGCGACTGGACTCAGCGCCGAGGAGAAAAAAGAGATAGGGGTACTGAAGGCGACGGGATGGGAAACATCCGATGTCATACTCCTTAAGTTCTGGGAAGGGACGGTGCTTTCCCTTTCAGCATTCCTTGCCGGGGTCGTGCTGGCGTATATTCATGTATTTTGGGGTCTGTCGGTATTTCTGGCGCCTGTACTGAAGGGCTGGTCCGTTCTTTACCCCGAGTTCAGACTCGTCCCCTTTATTGACGCCTATCAGATAGCCGCCCTGTTTTTTCTGACGGTAATACCCTATATATCGGCCACCATCATACCTGCCTGGAGGGCCGCCAACACAGACCCTGATGCCGTCATGAGGGGCTGAGCCCGTTATTTTTGTCTGATGTGTTTGAGAAGCTCTTCGGCGGCCGTCTTCTGGGCGGATTCAGAATCCCAATATACCGGCATACGCGGCGTCTCACTGACTTTATTAAGCAGATAGGGATTGCCGAAGGAGATAAAAAGGTCTGATATCTTTTCGCAGTCTGATATCG
Source organism: Nitrospirota bacterium (assembly GCA_016215155.1). Taxonomy (GTDB): domain Bacteria; phylum Nitrospirota; class Thermodesulfovibrionia; order Thermodesulfovibrionales; family UBA6898; genus PALSA-1316. Next base: position 8,498 of record JACRLQ010000066.1, on the reverse strand, counting down.
CCTCCGAGAGCCGGCTGCCCGTATTTCCCTTCCACGCCCTGGTCTCGGAAAATATGGCGGTTATGACCGATCCGGTCTTGTCGATCTTGTTGAGGGCCGTCCTGGCCGTCTCCTTCTCCGGGGACAGAGATATTGTTTTGATTCCCGGGACCCGTGTTTTTAAGGCCCTGATAAATGTCCTGCCTGCCGGCCTTCCCCCATCGTTTATGACGATAAGTGTAATGTCTCGCTCTGTTTTAAACCGGCCAGTTAAAGTGATGGAAGCCCTGGTCAGCCTTTCGGAAAGGACGGCATTGAAATTGAACAACGGCTTGCTGTCATCAGATTTTATCAAAAGCCCCTGCCTGAATAAATCCAACCGGCCGGCATTAAATTGTATCGCCCTGTCTTTCAGAAACGAAACAACTTTTTCAGGGTTGATCGGATGAAGTACTATATCTACTCCGGCCTTGAGGGCCATCAGGGATGCCTCCTCCTCGGAGTACCTGCTGAGGCCTCCCATATTCATGGCGTCGGTTATCAGTATCCCCTCATAGCCCATGGTCTTTCTTAAATAATTGACGGCCTTCGGTGAAACCGACACAGGCAGTCCTGAGGCATCGATGGCCGGAACACTAAGGTGGCCGAGCATCAGCATCCTGACTCCCGCGCCGACCGCGGCCCTGAAGGGCCGGAGCTCGTTTCTTGCGAGCGCGCTTAGCGGCTTGTTCACCGTGGGAAGACTTATATGGGAGTCCGTTTCCGTATCGCCATGACCGGGGAAATGTTTGCCGCAGGCGGCGACGCCGGCATCCTGCAGGGCCTTTATCATTTCGACCCCGAAAAAGGACACTGTCTCACGGTCTTCGCCGAAAGACCTTACGGAGATTATCGGGTTATCGGGATTAGTATTTATGTCCAGCACCGGAGCCAATATGGTGTTTATCCCGGCGTATCTCGCCTCTTCCGCCACCGCGGTGAAAGAGTCCCGAAGGAGTTTACGTCTGTCTCTGCTGATAACGACCTGACCGTCTGTCGTACCGGAGCCTCTTTTTAGAGATGCCTTGGCCAGCGCCATCGCCGGAGGAAAAAGAGTGCCTCCCTTTAACTGCTGGCCGACGCCCCTTTCGAGGTCGGAGGCTATTATAAGAGGCAGCCGGGATTCTTCCTGCAGTATCTTCAAATGACGCCTTACCTCCTCAAGTCTTCCGCCAAAGATGATGAACCCCGCTATGCCTTTTCTCACCAGGGTCAGGTATTTACCGAGGTCTTTTTTTATACTCTCGCCGTTTAACCTGGGGATTATGAACTGATAATAATTCTGCATGGGATATTATACTTCAATGCGGCGGCGTTGGCCCGGATAAACTCGTTTGAAAGATTGACCGCTAAGTGCTATCCTAGATTTCTTATCATTAATTATGAGGTGGACCGATGGGTTTTTTTGACAGACTAAAGCAGGGACTCAGCAAGACGAAAAAAAATATCGTTGAAAAGGTCGAGTCGATATTTACAGGGCGCTCCATTGACCAGGAGACCCTTGATGAATTGGAGGAGACCCTTATCCTCTCCGACATAGGCGCAAAAAGCGCGGCGGAGATAGTCAGTCACCTCAAGGCCAGGTCAGAAGCCGGTGAGATAAATGACGCCTCGGTCGTGAAGGACTTCCTGAAAAAAGAGATGTCAGTTATGCTCGGGAGCGCCAGGCCTCTCGTGCCTTTCGGGGAGCGGCCTTTCGTGATTCTCACCGTCGGGGTCAACGGCGTCGGCAAGACGACCACGATAGGCAAGCTGGCCGCCCGTTTCAGGGACCAGGGCCATTCGGTCATGCTGGCCGCGGGCGACACCTTCAGGGCGGCCGCCATAGAACAGCTCGAAGTCTGGGCGGGCCGCGCAGGGGCGCAGCTGGTCAAGCACCAGAGCGGGTCTGATCCGTCGGCGGTGGTCTTCGACGCGATTGAGGCCGCAAGGGCGCGTTCGGTGGACATCGTCATTATCGATACGGCAGGCAGGCTGCATACCAAGAGCCCCCTCATGGAAGAGCTGAAGAAGGTAAAGCGGGTGTGCGACAAGGCGATGCGGGGGGCCCCTCATGAGATACTCCTTGTGGTCGATGCCACGAACGGCCAG
>JACRLQ010000066.1:0-6348 GCA_016215155.1 Nitrospirota bacterium | reverse complement strand
GCGCTTTTCGAATAGTCCAAATTTGTTCCCTCGCCCTTGGAGGGAGCGGGCTAGACTTAGGGGTGGCAGTTCCGGACTAATTTATGTCGGCTGAGGGGCAGATGTCTCTCAAAACACAGGCTGCGTGGTCGGGCTTCAGTGCCTTGCATACCTTCCGTCCGTGATAAATGAGCAGGTGAGATAGGTGAGACCATTCCCCGGAGGGCGTCGTCTTCATAAGGTCCGCCTCTATTTTTACCGGGTCCCGATGTGTGGTGAGTCCCAGTCTGTTTGCGAGCCTCTTTACGTGGGTGTCGACGGCAATCCCCTCATTGATGCCGAAGGCCGCCGAAAGCACTATGTTCGCGGTTTTCCTGGCCACGCCCGGCAGGGTCACAAGTTCCTCCATAGTGCGGGGCACCTCAGAGTCATACTTTTCGATGATCATCCTTGCCGAGGCCTGAATGTGTCTGGCCTTGTTGTTATAAAAGTTGATCGAGGCGAGGTCTTTTTGGAGGTCCTCAAGAGGGGCCTCGGCGTATGCCCTGATGGACCCGTATTTTTTGAAGAGGGCCGGCGTGACCCTGTTTACATGGGCGTCCGTCGTCTGCGCGGAGAGTATCGTCGCGACGAGGACCTCAAAGGGTGAACCGAAATCAAGGGTGGTTTCCGCTGACGGATATTCCTTGCCGAGTCTCTTTATTATCTCCGCGGTCTTCTTTTTCCCGTCCAATTTTTACCTGCCCGATATTCTCATGTATTTTCCGGTATGATAATATCATTATTGCTCATTAATAAGAAATATCAAAGGGGGGCTTACATGGCTGAAGTAGAGATACCTGATCCGGAGGAACTTGAGGAATTAAAAGGAAATGTCTTTACGAAACGGGTGGCCCTGACCACGGCGATTTTCGCCGTTATGCTCGCCATCACGTCTCTGGGCGGCAACAACGCGATGAAAGAGATGCTCCTGGCCCAGCAGCAGTCATCCGATCAATGGGCGTTTTATCAGTCTAAAGTCATGAGGGAGCATATGTATAAGCTTCAGAAATTTCAGCTTGAAACTAGTCTGGTCGAAAGGAGAACGTCGATGGGTCCCGGCACCCTCAGGCATTATGAAGACTCCATCAGGCTGATGGACGAAGAGGAAAACAGATACAAAGCCGAGAAAAAAAAGATAGAGGAGGACGCCAGGGGCCAGGAGACCCTGCGGGACCTGAATAAAAGCAAGGACCCTTATTTCGACTATGCGGAGGTCCTGCTTCAGATATCCATCGTGATGGCCTCCATCTCGATACTTGCCGGGTCCGCGCCGGTTTTTTATGCCTCCGTAACGGCGGCGGTCCTCGGCGGGATGTTGTCGGTCAACGGGTTTCTGCTCCTTGTGAGGATACCGTTTCTTCAATAGCCGGTTTGGGTCTGATACCGGTCTGATCTGTTATAATTACTGATGAGCGAGGCGATTATACTCGGGGTGATACAGGGGCTTACGGAGTTCCTCCCTGTAAGCAGCACGGCGCATCTTGTTATTCTGCCCTGGTTTTTCAGGTGGGAAGGACAGCTGAATTCGCTTACGTTCGATATCGCCCTCCATGCCGGCACGCTCGCCGCGCTCCTTCTGTGTTTCTGGAGGGACTGGGCCGACATGGCCCTCCGTAAGCGGCGGCTTCTGCTGCTGCTTATACTGGCCTCGGTCCCTGCGGGTATTGCCGGGATACTCCTTCACGATCTTGTGGAGACCGGCCTGAGGTCTCCCTATATCATAAGCGCGGCGCTTGTCCTGGGCGGTATATATATGCTTATTTCGGAGAAATTACTCAGGCATAAAAAGCTCGATGACATCTCCGCGATGGACGCGCTCATGATCGGACTTTCCCAGGCGGTGGCCCTGGTGCCCGGGGTCTCACGGTCAGGCATCACGATATCTACCGGTCTTATGAGGGGCGTCGAACGTGAAGCGGCGGCGCGGTTTTCGTTTCTTCTTTCGACGCCCGTAGTAGGCGGGGCCGTCGTTCTGCACGGCAGGAAGGTCATCACGGAGGATCTGCCTTATGATCTGAATATGTTGCTCGCCGGGTTTGCCGCGTCCGCCATAACCGGCTTTGTCGCGATAAAGTTCCTGATGGGGTTTTTTAAAAAGCACCCGCTCGATATCTTCGTTTACTACAGGTTCGCGCTCGCGGCCTTTATAATTGCAGGTATATGGCTGAGAAGGTAGTGAGGACCAAAGAAGAGATACTCGGGGTCCTGTCGGCGCTTGCGGGGATTTATCTCGGGATCAGTATTTTTACCTATTACAAATGGGACCCTTCGGTATTTACCTTTACCATCGACCCGGCGAGAAATTCCGGCGGAGTGGCAGGGGCATATCTGGCGGATCTGTTCATCACGGCGCTGGGATATTCCTCGTACGCGCTGCCCGCCGTCCTTCTGGCCTACGCGGTGCGCCGGGGACTGGCCAGGGAACGCAGGCATGTCCACTCGCTCGGCGCTTTATTTTTCATGGTGTCGTTTTCATTGATGCTGACACTTCTGTTTCAGACCTTCAGCCTGCCCTCGGAGATAAAGCCCGGCGGGCTGACGGGTTACTATCTGGGAGGGTTTCTGGAGAAATATCTGTCCGTCCCGGGGGCGTATCTGATCGCGCTCTCCTCATTTTTTTCTTCAATCGTGCTGCTCGGCCCCGTGCGGATGGATGGTTGGGGCTCCGGAGGGGCAAAGACGGCCCCTGAGGCCGACATACCCCGGAAGGGCATTATCGAAGAGGATATAATCGTGAGGCTCCCGGAAGAAAGTGAGGGTGCCCCGGACCAGGACGAGCTTCCTGTCCAGCTGCCTCTTATTACGACGCCGGATGTGGTCCCGGCCCGGGTCAGGCCTGCGCGGTCTGTTTCGCCCGGGCCCTCAAGGGACGGATACATTCTGCCGTCGCTCGATTTCATGACTTTATACGATACGTCCGAGGCGATGGATACTGACGACGACAAGAGGTCCAACTCGGGACAGTTAAAGACGAAGCTTGCCGACTTCGACGTAAACGGAAATATTACCAGGATCGAACAGGGCCCGGTGATTACGTTATATGAATTCGAACCCGCGCCCGGGGTGAAGATAACCCGCGTCGTCAACCTCGCGGATGACCTCGCGCTTGCCCTCAAGGCGCAGAGCATCAGGGTATCTCCCATATCCGGAAAGGCGACTATCGGCATAGAGGTCCCCAACAGAAAGAGGGCGGTTGTTGCCCTCAGGGAGATTATTTCCTCCGACGAATTCAATAAAAAACATTCCCGGCTCACTCTGGCGCTGGGGAAGAATATTTCCGGCAACCCGATCGTGGCCGACCTGACCAGGATGCCTCATCTGCTTGTTGCCGGCGCTACCGGGGCGGGCAAAAGCGTCTCGATAAATTCGATGGTCATGAGTATCCTGTACAAGGCGACCCCCAAGGAAGTCAAGCTCCTCATGATCGATCCCAAACTGCTGGAACTCTCGATGTACGAGGGGATACCTCACCTGATTTCGCCGATAATCACCAGTCCGAAGGGCGCGACCGAGGCCTTGAGGAAGATGGTCTTCGAGATGGAACGCAGATACCGCCTGCTGGCCGAAAAAGGCGCCCGGAACATCGACAGTTTCAACAGCCAGGCGGGGCCCGAGGAGCGGCTGCCGTACATCGTCGTATTCATCGACGAGCTCGCGGACCTGATGTTCGCGTCATCGAGGGATGTGGAGGACTCGATAACCCGGCTTGCGCAGATGGCCCGCGCGGCAGGCATACATCTGATAATCGCCACGCAGCGCCCCTCCGTCGATGTAATTACCGGTCTTATAAAGGCCAATTTCCCGGCCAGGATATCCTTCCAGGTCTTTTCGAAAATAGACTCCAGGACGATACTCGATTCCCAGGGGGCGGAGCAGCTCCTTGGAAAAGGGGACATGCTGCTTCTGCAGCCGGGGGAGAGACTGATCAGGGTCCACGGGGCCCTTGTCACCGAGCCGGAGATCAAGGGGGTGACCGATTTCATAAAGTCTCAGGCGAGACCCGATTATTCGTTTTTTGAAGAGATACCGGCCGAGGCCGCGGCCCCGGAGGAGTCGGCAGAGGGGAGGGACGATATGTATTATAAGGCGGTTGAATTCGCGGAGTCAGCCGGCGAGGTCTCTATATCATCCATCCAGAGGAGGTTCAAAATCGGATATAACCGCGCGGCAAGCATTATGGAGACGATGGCGGATGACGGGCTGGTCGGCCCCCCAAAGGGCGCGGGCAAGCCGAGGGACTACCTGGGGAGGCACTCATGAGAAAACCTGCTGCCTGTCTTAGCCCCGCCTTAACAAGGAGGGGTTGGGGAGGTTTTGGTAAATATTCCAATACCCCACAGCACCTCCTCTTGCAAAGTGGAGGACTTTTAAGACCCATTTGTATTCTTATTTTCATCCTTGCGGTAAATCTTCCGGTCAGCTTCGGCTCCGATGCGGACGCAAAGCTCGCCCGTATCCAGAAGGCGTATGAAGGTATAGTCGATATTAAAGGCGCCTTTACGCAGAAAAGCACGATAAAAGACCTGAAGAAGACCGAGACGTTCAAGGGGGAGTTTTTTATAAAGCCGCCGATGAGGATGAAATGGATTTACAAGGGGACCGCGGCCCAGGACCTTATCATTAATAACGACACCGTGCTTATAATCAAGAAGTCCGAAAACCAGGCCTACAAAAGCAGGTTCGACAAGGCGACCTACGGACAGACACCGGTGGCGCTGCTTGGGGGGTTCGGCAATATCCGGGATGAATTTATCGTGAGCTCCACGGGAGACAGCCTTTTACTGAGGCCGAAAAAAACGCTCGGCACGGTGACTTCGATCAAGGTGAGGGTCTCTGACGACGGCTTCCCTGTGAGGGCGTTTACGATCACCGACAAGTACGGCAATGTCATCGAGATCGACCTCAGCGGCGTGACCGTCAATTCAGGGGTCAGGGATTCGATGTTCGACCTCGCTGCGCCAAAAGGGGTCAATGTGATGGAACAGGGTTTTTAGCTAAAAAAATGGTTCTTCCGGGATTCCTGTGGACATTGGGAGCACTGTCCCTCCCCTTGGGTTAAGGGGAGGTTAGGAGGGGTTACTTTCAATAAAAGTCTATTCAAAATTCCCTCATTGCTGTGCATAACCTCGTTATTCCAAAATCTGATTACTTCAACTTAAAATGTCTGTCGCACTAAAGACCGGAAAACCTTTCAGCCTCAGTCTGATTTTTTCTGAGCGCCTGATGTCTCTGCTGTAGCATTGGATCATTTTTTAAAGACTTCATAACCCCTCCAAGCCGCCCCTTACCGCCAAGAGGAGGATCAATACCCATACAAAACCCTGAAGAACTCTTAAACTAAAAAAATATGTTGACACAATAAAAGGGGCTGCTTATAGTAGTGCATGCAGTCATAGTTTTTTGTCGGGAGTTCCGGAGAGGGTGGGGTCTGTAATACATAAAGATCAGTGCCTGTTTTCTCCCTTGTTGTAATATCAATATTTCATTTCGGGTTGACAGGAGGGCGGGTTTGACAGATATGCGGGAAGGGGACCGAATCCTTCCAAAAAGTAATCCCAAAGGCAGGAGGTCAGTGTCTTCAGTTTTCAAGGCTGAGGGTTATCTTCGTGAGGGACCGGCGAAGTCAGTGCTGCTTGTAGATGATGACTCAGACTTGAGGGGCATCTTGAAGGGCATCCTTGAGATGAACAACTACACTGTGAGTGAAGCGTGCGACTATTCTGAAGCAGTGAAGAACTTCGCCCCTCATATTGATATCGCCCTTGTTGACTATCAGTTGCCTGACGGTAATGGGATCGAGTTTCTGAGGACAGTCCGTAAGACAGATCCCCTCCTGCCTGTAATAATCATGACCGCTTTCGGGACCGAGGCCATAGCGGTCAATTCATTCAGAACGGGCGCTACGGACTACTTAAAAAAGCCCTTTGATTTCTTCTCTCTTCTGGGGCGCATGGCGGAGAAGCTGGGGGGAGAAAGCACTGAAGAAGAAATCGTCCGCGAATGCGCGAAAAGCGATGAAGCTTTTGCTATGGACGGGGTGGCTGAATATCTGGAAGAAAACCATGCGCAGGAATTGGGCCTCGACCGGCTCGCGGCGATGGCCGGGATGGGCCGCTTTACGTTTTGCAGGCTTTTCAAAAAGAAGTTCGGCAGGGGATATCTGTCATATCTGCACGGCATAAGAACAGAGCATGCCAGGGAGTTGCTGCGGAACTCCAACCTGAGCATATTAGATATCGGAAACTCCACCGGCTTCGGAAGCCTTTCTCAGTTCGAGCGCGCCTTCAAAGAGGCGGAGGGGCTGGCGCCGAGGGAGTATAGAAAAAG
>JACRLQ010000065.1 GCA_016215155.1 Nitrospirota bacterium | reverse complement strand
GTGTTTGGAGTACGGGCTTCAGCCTGAATCTTTATTAAATTAAAATACGCACGCTAAAGCTGTGAACTCCAACATGCCAATCGCCTGATACTCGGTGCATTTCATCTTCAAAGGAGCGCGGGTTTTCCAACCCGCGAGTTGGCGGACCAGGCTTCGCTCCGGGAAACTACGCCACGGCGGACAAGAATGTCCGCCCTCCTTTATTTGAAAAAAACAATCAAGAACACGTCTTGCGACGTTAATCCGCCTTCGCTAAGATGCTTCGGCGCGACAGGCTACTAACGGATTCAAATCTTGATCTTGAGGATAGGTTCGTAGTTAAGCCATTATTGGCTGTAATGAAGAGACACGCAAAAATGCGTTAACTACAAGCGAATTCCAATGCTCCGGAAACAGGTTCGTAGCCTGTCCTCCGTCCTGTCCCTCGTAGTCCGCCAGGGAGCCTGTCGGACTTAGGAACCGCACGGATAAATATATAGTTTGCAAGGAAGGAATAAAGTATTAGTTGTAAGAAAAGTGCACAACTAATAATAAGGAAGAAGGAAAATGGGAGCGAGATTTGTAAACGTAGACCGCGAGACGCCGATGCTGTTCCCCGTTGACATGAGGGACTGGGTTCCTGAGGATCACCCTGTTCATTTCATAATAGAGGCCGTTGATGAGCTCGGCCTGCAGGGTTTCCAGGTAAATGGAAGGGGGACTGGCAACGAGCAGTATCATCCTGCCATGATGCTCAGTCTTCTAATCTACAGTTACTCCAGCGGGAGGTTCCATTCGAGGAAGATAGAGGAAGCCACGTACACTGACGTGGCGGTCCGCTATATCTGCGGGGGAGGACTGCATCCGGATCACGACACGATATGCAAGTTCCGGCGGGAGAACGGAGAGCTGTTCAGGGAGTGCTTCGTGAAGGTTCTTGCCATGGCGAACAGGCTCGGGGTTCTGAGACGGACCGGAAGCGTCAGCATAGACGGGACGAAGATATTGGCGAACGCGAGCAAGTCGCAGACGGTGAGCTACGCCGATGCCGGAAAGCTCATAGGACAACTGAGCCTCGAAGTTGAAGGATTTTTGAAAAGGGCCGAGGAGGCTGACAGGACTGACGATGGCGATAGGCTGAACATCCCCGTGGAGATATCCCGGCGCGAGGAGCGGATGGAGAAGCTGAAGGAGGCACGCAGGATAATCGAGGGGCAGTTCGAGGAGAAGAGGCGCGCCGACAGGGAGGAATACGAGAAGAAGCTTGAGGATATGCGGAGGAGAAATGATGATGGCGGCGGCCGTAGCCTTCGTCCGAACACGCCCAAGAAAAAGCCAATCGACGAGTTCAGATACAACTTCACCGATCCTGAAAGCAAGCTGATGAGAAGGAGCGATGGTATTGGACATGGGCAGCTTTACAACGCGCAGGCTGCCGTTGACGGCGAAGGGAGCCGTCTGATCCTGGGGAGATATGTGACCGACAGGGGCAATGACCTGAAGGAGCTTCCCCGCGCAGTAGGATCGGTTGACGGGAAGACGAGGAGGATCAATGAGGTGCTGGTCGACGGTGGATACTTCAACGATGAGCTTATTGAAGAGGTTGAAGACGGCGGAAAGATGAAGGTGTATGCTCCGGTCGGAAAGACGTTTGAACCTGGGAAAGCAGAGGGAAGGAGCCCCTTGAGAGAGGAAATGTTCAAAAGGCTCCAGACAAAGGACGGAAAAGAAAAACAGAAGAAAAGACGCCAGATATCCGAACCTGTCTTCGGTATTATAAAAGAAGCCATGGGCTTCAGGAAATTTGTCATGAGAGGACTTTCAAAAGTGAACATCGAGTGGGATCTGATAACTTTGGCGTACAACTTCAAAAGGCTCTTCAAGCTTGTCGGAATGCCGGAATTTTTCAGAACGGCCAGGGCATGAAAACGTCCTCGAGCATCAAAAGCAGACCTTGTAGATGAAATTAGAGATGAACAAGAAATAAAAAGCTAAGTTTCAAGAATAATATTTTGGAAATAGATGCATTGGAGCTTTTGCGGTTCTCTAAGTCCGACAGGCTCCTGAGGCGGACTACTACAAGCGAAAAGCTTCGGGAGCAGACAAAAGGTCACATGAATTCAGGCTTCCTGTTGTTGATGTAGATCAGTTCGATAGTGCCGATCCTTATGATGTCGCCTTCGCAGAGGATGCGCTTCTTCATCTTTTTGCCGTTG
>JACRLQ010000061.1 GCA_016215155.1 Nitrospirota bacterium | reverse complement strand
GGCAATATATTTCCCGTCTCATGACCGGTATTGCTGGCCCGGACAGAAATACTTTGACAAATTGTCCTGATTTATTATTAATTATACCAGGCCTATGAGCAAAGGAAACTGGGAGATCTATTTCGATGCCGTAAAAAAGCTGGACTGGCCGAGGGCCCGGAAGGTACTGAATGAAATAGTCATGACCGACAGGGACAATCCGCAGGTATACCTGAAGATTGGGGATGTATGCCAGAGGGAGGGTGATGCAAAAAGCGCTATAGAGGCCTATCACGCCTCGGCCCGGCTTCTGTCTCTGCAGGGTTTTAACCAGAAGGCCGTTGCCCTTTACAAGATAATACTCCGGCTCGACCCCCGCAATGCCGAGGCCGTTGCGGGGACCGAAAAGCTGCTCAGGGAACTGGAGGACTCTAGAAGCGCCCAGCAGGTTCCGGTGCCGGCGTCCACTCCCGCCGCCGCGCCGCCTGGTTCAAACTCGGTAGAAACCGCGCAGGGGCCCGATGCCCCATCACCCATTCCCGGACTCTTTTCAGGAATGTCACGGGAGGATTTTGCCGGGACCCTGGAGAGGCTTGCCAAAAAAACATATCCTGATGGTTCATCCGTTATCGAGGAAGGCGGCTCAGGTGATTCCATGTACCTGATAAGCTCGGGAAGGGCAAGGGTTGTGGCGCACATTTTGGGCAGGGAGATAGTACTTGCAGGTCTCACCGAAGGAGATCTTTTTGGCGAGGTGGCATTCTTAAGCGGCAGGCCAAGGACAGCCTCTGTGATTGCCGAGGGGCCTCTTGAGGTTTACGAGATCGGCAGGGCGGACATTGAGACGCTTTTGGAAAGAAACCCTGAGATACTTTCTAAACTCGAAGGCTTCTATGAGGCCCGCGCAAAAGACACGGTCCGGAAGGCGATGCCGGGACGCTCGTGAAGGTGTCCCCGATGCCGTCCCTTGCGCCTGAAAGAGGACCGTTTCAGGGATAATTTCATCTTGGATAAATCGGCCGGTTTCTGTTAATATCTTTTGTGCTCCTCCAGCAGTTTATCAACGGCCTTACCCTCGGCAGTGTATATGCCCTGATTGCTCTTGGGTATACGATGGTTTACGGCATCCTCGAGCTCATTAATTTTGCCCACGGCGAGATCTATATGCTTGGGGCCTATCTGGGGATCATCATACTGGGGTTTCTCACCGCCATCGGACTGACGGCGTACAGCCTTCCGCTTTCCATATTCATCATGCTTGCCCTGACCGTGCTGTTTTGCTCTTCATATGGCTTCACGATCGAAAAAATTGCGTATAAACCCCTCAGGAATGCCCAGAGACTGAGCCCTCTTATAAGCGCGATCGGGGTTTCGATATTCCTCCAAAACTATGTGATGCTTACCCAGGGGGCCACGGACAAGGTCTTCCCCCAGGTATTCGGCTCAGCGGGGTTCGAACTTTTCTCGACACGGATAACGTACCTCCAGGCCGCGATCATCACAACGTCGGGCGTCATGATGGCCATGCTCCACGTCTTCGTGATGAAGACGAAAACCGGGAAGGCGATGCGTTCGGTGGCCCAGGACAAGCTTATGGCCTCTCTTGTGGGCATAGATATAGACAGGGTGATCTCGATTACCTTCATCCTGGGGTCCGGCCTTGCCGCAGTGGCAGGGATCATGGTCGCGATGTACTACGGGCTCGTCAATTATTCGATAGGTTACTCGGCAGGGATCAAGGCGTTCACTGCCGCGGTCCTGGGCGGCATCGGGAGCATACCCGGCGCCATGCTGGGCGGCATTGTGCTGGGGATCCTCGAGAGCTTCGGTTCAAGTTACATATCAAGCGAATACAAGGACGCCTACGCTTTTATAATGCTCATACTCATCCTTCTGGTCAAACCCGAGGGACTGCTCGGCAAAAGAGGCGAGGAAAAGATATGACCATTTTGAAGGGGAAGAGGTCACTGCTTATGATGACACTGGTCATACCTCTGTGGCTTTCTTTTCTCTTTCTTCCTTTTAAGGGTATCCGGGCTGCCGGGATTCTCTTTGTCGTAATGGCCGCCGCCATCCCGCTATCGAAACTTGCAGCGGACCTGATCGGCAGAATCAGGTCCCCTTTTCCTGACTTGAGACGGTTTGTGCCGGAAGGGGCCCGTCTCAATTTCCTGCTTCTTATTCCCGCGCTTTTGATTCCTCTTTTCGGGCAGGACTACATAACGGACGTCGCGATACTGTCGGGGATTTATATTATACTTGCCCTCGGTCTTAACGTGGTCGTCGGCTTTACAGGACTTCTTAACCTGGGCTTCGTTGCGTTCTACGCCATCGGCGCATACTGCTACGCCCTTCTTAATACAAAGGCCGGCATAGGCTTCTGGTCCGCGATGCCCCTCTCCGTCGTGTTAACTACAGCCGCCGGGTTCCTGCTGGCTGTCCCCGCGCTGAGATTAAAAGGCGACTACCTGGCCCTGGTAACTCTGGGGTTCGGAGAGATCGTACGCCTGGTCCTTAACAACTGGGACACCTTCACCAACGGTCCGAACGGGATATCAGGGATCGCCCCCCCCTTCCTGGCCGGGACCCCGATAGGCAGGCTCTCATGGTTTTATTATCTCGTCCTCATATTCGTGATAATCAACGCTTTCGTAATGAAGCGCGTCCGGAGTTCAAAGACCGGCAGGGCATGGATGGCCATCCGCGAAGACGAGATCGCCGCCTCCGCGATGGGCATTAATACGTTGATGTATAAACTTTACGCCTGCGCCTTCGGCGCCTTCTGGGCCGGGCTCGCGGGCACGCTGTTTGCCGCGAAGATGCGGTTTGTCTCCCCCGAGAGTTTTACGTTCATGGAATCGGTTTTTATCCTCTGCATGGTCATAATCGGAGGCATAGGCAGCATCGGGGGGGTCGTTGTCGGAGCGCTCGTGCTAGTTTTTCTGCCGGAGGTGTTGAGAGAGGTGCAGATGTACCGCATGCTCGCGCTTGGCTGCGGCCTTGTATTCCTGATGGTCTTCAGACCGCAGGGTCTCTTTGGAGGAAGAAATGCATCTTCTTCACGTTAGGGACCTCTCGAAGCACTTTGGGGGCATAAAGGCGATTGAAGACGTAAGTTTCTCCGTTATTACCGGCACGATCATGGGCATCATAGGCCCTAACGGCGCCGGCAAGACCACCCTTTTTAACTGCCTAACGGGCTTTATGAAGCCGACCAAAGGGAGCATTATGTTTTCAGATCATGAGATCTCTTCACTACCGGCCGACCGTATAAACCGCATGGGAATTGCCCGCACCTTCCAGAATATCAGATTGTTCAGGGAGATGACCGTCATCGAAAATATCATGCTGGCCCGGCACGCCATGATAAAATACGGCTTCCTGTCATGCATAGTGACGTCGCCGTCTTTTAATTATGAGGAAACCGGAGTGCGCAACAGGGCGTTCGAATACCTGGAACTCCTGGGGATCGAAAAATATGCCGGGGCCGTAGCCGGAAGCCTGTCATACGGCGCACAGCGCAAGATAGAGATAGCCAGGGCGCTGGCGTCCGAGGCCAGGCTGATTCTTCTTGATGAGCCGACGGCCGGCATGAACCCCCAGGAAACCGAAGAAATGACAGCCCTGATAGGAAACTTAAGGAAGATGGAAAAGACGGTCCTTCTGATCGAACATGACATGAAGGTGGTCATGGGCATTTCCGACCGGATCGCGGTACTGGACCACGGGGTGAAAATAGCGGACGGAAGCCCGTCTGACATCAGAAGCGACCAGCTGGTAATCGAGGCGTATCTGGGCAAAGATACACATGAGGCCTGAGTATGCTGCGGCTTGAGAATATCCATACATATTATGGTCCGGCAGAGGCCTTAAAAGGCATCTCCCTCGAAATCAATAAAGGCGAAATCGTCTCGCTCATAGGCAGCAACGGGGCCGGGAAATCAACCTGCCTGATGACGATCTCCGGAATTCTCAAACCCTCTGAAGGGAGGATAACACTGCGGGGGGCCGGGATATCCGGACTCCCTCCCCATGAGATAGTAAGGTCCGGCATCAGCCAGGCGCCGGAGGGAAGGAGGATCTTCCCGAGGCTTACGGTATTCGAAAACCTGGAGATGGGCGGGTTTCTCGGGCGGGGCAATTTCGGCGAGATACTCGAGAGGGTCTATGGGATCTTTCCGGTGCTTAAGGAAAGGACCAGTCAGATGGCCGGGACGCTGAGCGGCGGAGAACAGCAGATGCTGGCGATAGGGAGATCCCTCATGTCGGCGCCCGATATACTCCTCCTCGATGAACCTTCTTTGGGCCTTGCCCCGATAATGGTATCAAAGATCTTCAGGACGATACATGAAATCAATGCCGGCGGCGTCACCGTCCTTCTGGTCGAACAAAACGCCAAGGCGGCGCTCCGGCTTTCACATCGCGGGTATGTGATCGAAAACGGGGCGATCACGCTTCAGGGCAGCAGTGAAGACCTCCTCAACAACGAGAAAGTCAGGACCGCCTATCTGGGCGAATAGCATCGCCGGACCGCGCCGGCAGGCTCACCCGGTCTTTTTTTCGCCGTATAGTTCCGGATAAAGCTTGACCGCGCATTCGGGGCAGATCCCGTGGCTGAACGTGGCGTCCGAGTGCGCGGTGATATAGGACTCGATCTGGTTCCAGTAGCCCGCGTCGTCCCTTATTTTTTTGCATGAGGCGCAGATCGGCAGGATCCCCCTGAGGGTGCTTATTTCAGACAGCGCGGACTTAAGGTCCGCGATCAGGCCGGTCCTTTCGTCTTCGGTCTTCTTTCTTTCGAGGGCGGTAAGAAAGATCTCGGCAAGTATTTTGAGGGCATCGACGTCTTCCTCTATCCACATTTTTTCCGACCGGACCGAATCAAACCCTACAAACCCTATGACGGCCCCTTTCAAAGTCATCGGCACCACGATCAGAGACTTGATGTCCTGTGCCGCGAAATGCTCTTTTTCGACTGACGCCTCAAAAGGAAGGTCCCGCACCCTCCCGACATGGATCGACTCTTCATTCAATATCTTCCGCGCAAACCAAGGCATCGTGTCCGCCCCGATGTCCTGAAGGGACGAGATAAAGGGCTCTATGCCCTCCGCGCACCATTCGTTTGTATTGGACATCGCTTTGCCGTCCCCTGAATAAAGAAACATATAGGCGCGGTCCACCCCGAGAAATTCCCCGACCTGCCGAAGCGCAAGGGTAATGCCCTCGAATACGTTTTCAGACTGGCGACTGATGAAATCGGATGAAATCCTGGAGATGATCCTTTCAATCCTGTAACGGTGGCGCAGGTTATTCGCCGTCTTCATGAAAGACCGGAAATCCGGCGTAAGCAGGGCTACGCCACAAAGCATGAAGGCGGAAGTCAGGAGACCGAAAAGTTCGAACATCATATCGGGATGAGGGCCGGGCATGCCCGTTTCGAGCCGGATAAAGCTGATCCCTCGCCGGACGGCCATGAATAATATGCCGACGGAAACCAAAAGCCACGAACTGCGCCAGCCGGTGATCCTTATCAGCCGAAAGGCAAGGAGCACCGTGGCAAGCTGCATAACAATGGATATCGCAAGGACAAACCCAACGGACATTCAGCCTCCAAATACACTTACTATGAATTATTTCTTCATGGACTATGACAAATAATTATAGCATTATATCTCGAAGGAATTTGCCGTGGTCGTACGCGGAAAGGACTTCAGTAACCATGAATGCGCCTGACTGAACAATTAAAAATAATTCACTTGCAAGCCGCCATATTCCGAGCTAAACTAAAATCAGAGGAAGAAGATTCCCGAAAAGCCAGCCCCTTCGTGAGGAGGGCGCGGAAAGCGGCGGATCTCTAAAGAAGCGGAGATGGCCGAGCTGCCGAAGGACGAAAAAGACTTCGGCTTGCTCGGCTTTTTTATTTGTTAACAGGCCTGAATGGCCATAGAAGGAGGTCAACATGGCAACGGTAAAAGACATAGGCGTCGTAAATTATTGCGACAGGGTATATAACGAGCTCTCGGGCATGAAGACGAGGCTTCTGGGCTTTGTAAAGGAGATCGAAGAGATGACGGGGCCTGAAAAACAGACGTTGCAGCCTCACGTCGCTCATTTTGAGGAGATCATCAATACCATCGACTGGAAGCTCGAGATAATATCGAGGGTATGTCCGTTCGAGTGGACTGGTGTAACAGGCGTAGAGAGCGGGTCATCCGTTCCAATGATGGAAAACGTGGCTGAAAAAGACGAGATTTCAGGCGGTTACATCGGAGGATAAATTGTCCTGTTCCCTCCGGCAAATGAAATGGCGGAAAGTACACCTTCCGCCATTTTTTTGTTCCCCCATTGCCGCGCAGGCCCCTCTGCAACCGGCAGGGGCCCTCGACGTGTCCCTGTTTATTAATTAAGGTCCGGCCCCCGGTTCCTGCGGCTCTTCCCTGAATTTTCTAATGACTTCTTCCGCGTTTTCCCTGTCTGACTCCCTCACCAGGACCTTCACCTCTCCCATCCGGCCGATATTCACCGGATACGGGCCAACCTTAGCTGACCTGAGCTGGACGGGAATGTCCCCGCTTTCGAGGATAGCCTTCAGCATGTCCGCCTCAAGCTCGTCATAGGTTACAAGCACCACCGTCCATTCGTCCGTCATGCTTAAATCATAGATACGGATAAATGCATATGTCAAACGGCAGCCGCAGGGCATGTCTTGCTTTCAGGCGCAGGTTAATGAAAAATAGAGGAGATATGATGAAAGAAGACGATAATAACCTCTCAGGGAAACTGGGAATGCCAGATGACGCTGTCCTGGTCAAACAGAGCTGGGCATGCGATTTCTTTTTTTCCAAATCAGCGCACCTTCTGTATGTCAGGGCATCCGGCTGCCAGGCCGGACCGGTCAGGATCGAAAGACGGGAATTAATCGACCTGCTGAATATCTACGATCAGCAGCTGAAGGACAAAGAAGCACAATTATTGGCCGACCTGGAATGTGATGAAGACGATTTTTAGAAAATAGAAAGTAGAAAATAGGGATAAAGAAAATAGGGACACATCCCACTTTTTAAAAAGAAACGGATTGAAGATTCGTGCTAAATCAACAGAAGCGGAGAATATCCATGTTAAAAATGGGATGTGTCCCTGTTTTTGACTTCCTGTTTTGGGCAGAACTTTAGGGGACGTTGCCAACTTAAACAACTTATCATGCGCACCATCGTTTCAAATCCTCTGAGTGAATCACATTAGCAGATTCGGCCCGACTCGAAGAGGCATATAAGGCTTGTGGAGTCACACCAAGCGCCTTCGCCAATTCATGGCCGCTTCTGGTGCATCAAGGCTGACTTGTCTGTTTTTCCCTTCCTCCTGCTGGTCCGCCTCTTTTACTATTTCCTCAATGAACGATGTCGAACCTAATACCCGTTCATCTGAGAGATATTTCTCTCGTCCCCTTCTGAGTTCCGTTACCCCTGTCCATCCGCCACAACTGCGCAGCAGTCCGCCCCCGACAAGTTCCGGTCTTTGCCCCTGGCCGACTCCGGCCTCAACAAACTCACGATATAGACGTCTCGCACCCCTCCGCTTTTCGCTGAAGCGCCCGAGCACATCGTCCGTATCCTGCCACTTCCGGTCAACCCTGCCCATTAACGCCGAATGGCCCGAATATTTGTAGTCATCAAGTTCGCTTAAGTCTTTTGCTATCCCCACACGGAGCGGGTTTAGATGCAGGTATCGCACTAATTCAAGGAAATACGTCTCCTCCTCACAGACTATCGACTTGTACCGGTTTTGAAATAAATGCCCATGTCTGTTATGGCGACGGTTAAAGTATCCTGCATATCCGCTCATCAATGCTCTCATATTACGCGGCAGAGGTCCTTTGCCAGTTCTGACCAGCAGATGAAAATGATTAGACATTAGAGCCCACGCATATATGTGCCATGCCTGCTTCGATGCAAGCTCAGACATCCTTCCAATAAAGTCTTCCCTGTCGCGGTCATCCCGGAATATCAGACCGGTCATCCCGGAATATCAGACATTGTTCTATCCCGCGCGCCATTACATGATGCAATGTCCCGGCAGCGTCAAGTCTTGCTTGTCTCGGCATGCTTCATCTTACCATTTGTTGTTTATGTTGGCAACGTCCCCTATTTTATACTATTTTATATTTTACGTCCTTATTGTGATCCTTTATATATTATTTTTGAAGGCGAACGTTCATGCTAAGGGGCGCGGGAGCACCCACGCCGAACTGAAAAAGAAAAACGGCTATTCCCGCGTCCCTCTTGAGCAGTATGTTCGCTGTTATTATATTCTTGCAGTATTTCAAAACAAGCCCCACTTGCGGAGCTTTGAACCAATGGCGGCATTAATCATGATCAGGATAAAATGGTCGCCTTGTTTTAATGCCTTGTACGCCGTTCTATAAGTCTCTTTCATATCCTTGTCTTTTGATATGTCCGTTTCATATGCTTGCTTTATTAACGCCTGTATTTTCTTTTCAAATTCTTCCTGAGTTATTTCTTTTTCGAATTGTTCATTAAGATCATTATCTATAACAAAAGATGGGTCGCTTTCAGACCATGCCAGCATGTATTTTTCAGCCTTTGATAAATTAACGCCTTCCTGTTCGGCCTGGTTCACCACCTTGGAAATGAAGAACTGTTTTGCCGGTGCCTGGCTTAGATATCCCATTTTATTTTTCTCCCCTATTATTCAGCGAACACCATGCCTCACCCGCGCCGGAACAGACAATTGCTGAAAACAAACCACACTTATTATGCGTCGGTGTGGAGGCGATTGTTGTACGTGTCTGTATTTTTATTGGTTTTCATCTGTTTCGCTTGTTGCATTGTGAATTGTGCACGCGGTGAAATAATCGAAGTGGGGGCCAATACCCACACAATACTGATTCCAGTGAGCGTATCCGAAAACATCTTTATACCAGATAGTGCCGAAGATGAAGCCGCCGGGATTGCCGATAGTGACACCCTTCACGACTGCAGGTGGAATATTGGGAGCACTATTTCCAACGCCGTCTGGTGCCAGCGCGAATTTTGGGGAATTGTCGGAGGGGATGTCTCGTTTAGGGATAAGACTCTCACCAGCAGCCCAACCAACGAAGACCTGAAGATCGAGAGCTGGGGTTTTACCGGTGTTTTTGTAAAACATATTTGCGCCAATAACATTTTTGTTAAAGTCTGTAGTTTTCTTATATTCAAATGGCATAACCCATGCTCGATTATCAATCTTGAAGTTAGCCCTCAAGTCGCCCCATTGAAGGTAAGTAATGAAAGCATAAGCTATGCCAGCGACTATGGAAATAAGTTTAAGAACCGCTATCCGCCCTTGAGAGGTCTTATACCATTTATCTTTGGGCTTGTCGGGATGGTTTGGAGTTTTCTGTATATTGACAGTAATAGGGGTGAGCTTCGCCATGTCATTGTCTTTTTTTGCAGTATCCTCCTGTGTGCTTATGGAACCTACATATTGCTGCTCTGGAGCGTTATCGACACTTACCTGATAACTGCCAGTACATCGTAGACAGATTTTACTGCCAGGACATCGTAGACAACGGGTCTCTTCTAACAACTTCGTAGTCAGCACAATCATACTCATGGACACCGAAATCCAATTGGAGGTGTTCATGAAAAAAGATGTTCAGCAAGAACGGCAATGGGCCGTAAAACGGTTATTTGATGGAGAGCATGTAGATTCAATTTGTGTCTCTCTAAGGCGCTCACGAGGGTGGCTTTACAAATGGG
>JACRLQ010000058.1 GCA_016215155.1 Nitrospirota bacterium | reverse complement strand
CGCCCCGCTTCTGATGCACTATACCTATCTGATGGTAGCTCCGCGAGATCTCCGGCATGTCACCGATCTTCTGCGCCATCTCAAGCGCCTTCTTCGACAGATCGAGCGCGCGGTCGTAGTCACTCATATCCACCTCTGTCTGCCGTTCAAAGTCCCGTAGGGTGATCTATGAAGACCGTCCCGAGGCCGAACTTTTTATGAAGAAGCCGTCCGACGGCCATGACCCCCACGGTTTCGGTGGCATAATGACCGGAAAATATCAGGTTCACTTTCATCTCTTCGGCGAGTGTATACGCGCTGTGTGACGGCTCTCCGGTCAGAAATGTGTCGATATCAAAACGTTCCGCGTCGTAAAGCGCCGACCACCCGCCGCCTGACACTACACCGACATTCCTGACCTTCCGGCCAAAATCCATGGCAATAGAGTCCGTATTAAGTTTCCGGTCAGCGAGTGTGACAAAGTCCGAAAGAGACGTCTCCTTCTTCGTTCTGCCCCAGTAACCGATACGTCGGCCGTGATATTCCCCGAATTCACCGGCCTTGGAAAGTCGAAGCAGATTGAGTATCTGTATGTTATTGCCATGGAGCGGATGCCAATCAAGGGGAAGGTGACAGGCATAAAGGGAAATATCGGCCTCAAGCAGCATCTTGATACGTGTCTTAAGGCACCCCGTCATCGCCCTGATCCCGCCCCAGATGAGCCCGTGGTGGACTATCAGGAAATCGACACCGCTGTCCGCGGCCGCCTCAAACACATACTCGCAGGCATCGACCGCAACGCCGATCTTCCTGACACTCTCCCTGCCCTCGACCTGAAGGCCGTTGATGCTGTCGTCTTTTGGAAATTCGGACAGGCCGAGTTCTTCGTTCAGAAAAGATACGAGTTTATCTCGTCGCAGACTTTTCACCGGGATCAGGCATTCACGACGGAAGAGAGGATAGCGCAGGTCCCGTCAAGGTTCAGCAAAAAGGTGTCCCATTCCCTGCAGTCGGGGCACCTGCCCGACCACTCCTCGGAATTGTAACCGCATTGCCTGCAGCAATAGGGCAGTCCGAGGGATTTTTTTATGTCGAACACCTTCAGGTACTGGCGGGCGGCCTTTTCAGGCTGGTTTCTCCTTAGAAAGATATTACCAAGAAGATGATGGAGTTCCGGGTAAGAGATCCCGAGCATCTCCATGCCGGAGAGGGTCTCAAAGGCGTCGTCGATCATTTCGAGCCGGTAGAAGAGCTTCCCCATGAAAAACTTTATGCCCGGGTCACCGGGATTTTTGGAAATGCTGCCCTTGTAGATACTTATGAGCCGGCCGGGTTCGCCGAGACTTATAAGCAGGTCTTCAAGCCTGGAGAGTATGATCTTGGACGATGAGCTGTCATATGCCTTCTCAAGAAGGTTCACGGCCTCTTCGCTTTCCCCCTCCCTGAGCATTACCTCGGCAAGGCCCAGGATCGCCGGTATGAAGTCCTTGTTCAGTCTGAGCACCGTCTTGAAGGCTTTTTTGGCCTTCTCCAGCTGATTGTTCTCGATGCTGTCCCTTCCGTATTCATATTTGTAGCCGATAAGCCTGTCCTGTTCCGACTTCTTGTCCTTATCGCCGTGGGTATGTTTGATAACAGTCTGCTGCAAAGAGACAAGGTCGTCCCACCGTCCCTGTTTTTCGAGGACGACACGTTTTCTGTACATGGCGGTAAGGTTGTCCTCGTCAATGTCGAGTATGTCGTCGATATACTTGAGGGCCTCCGTCCATCTCCCGGTCTTTTCAAGCACATTCTCTATCGAAAAAAGCATCTGAAGATTATTGGGGGCAACAGCCCTGGCTTTATGGTAATAGGAGACCGCCTTCTGGTAGTCTTCACGGGAGACATAAAGGTCGCCCAGTCTCAGCAGCGCGTCGATGTGATCGGGCTCATCCGCCAGCACCCCTTCAAGCGCCTCCCTGGCAGCGTCGTCGTTATGCGCGAGGATCGCGTTTAACGCCCTGGAATAAAGTTCCTGGACCTTTATGTCCTGCTTCTGTTTTTTCTGGTACTGCCAGTTTTCGATGAACTTTTTTGTGTCCCTTATCGCAAAGAAGATGAAGGTCACCAGGACCCCTATGGCCATTGACAGGAGCACTAAAACGGATTTGGGGGCCTCGTAAATATCACCGCCGGGGATTTTTATCGACACTACATCAGGGTTGTAATATCCGAATACAACAATCCCAAGCAGAAAAACGGCGAAGAACAATACTGATGTCTTACCCATTAGTGGTGATAGCCCCTTTTATTGATGATTGAAAAAGCCCTAAAAAGCTGTTCCAGCAGAAAGAGCCTTGACATCTCGTGGGTAAAGGTCATTCGCGAAAGGGACACCGTCTCCCTCGCGCCCTTTTTTACAGTTTCAGACACACCGTAGGCCCCGCCCAAAACCAGGTTCAGTCCACCGGTCTGGCCCCTGGTAAAATCGGCAAATTCGACGGAAGAGAAGCGCTTGCCCTTTTCGTCCATAAGGACATAAGGGACCTTAAGCTTCACTATCCTGCTGCCTTCACGTTCGACCATCGCGTCGATGTCCCTGCCTTTTTCCTCTTTTATCTCTGTTATGCTGACATCCGCATAGGGCTTTATCAGCTTTAGATACTTATCGATGCCGTCATTGATGAACCGCTCTTTTGTTCTGCCTACCCATATCAGGTTTATCTTCATCTGTTTTAATTACCTTGGCATCCATCCATAGTTTTTCGAGGTCATAAAAGTACCGCGTCTCTTTTTCAAAGATATGGACGATAACGTCCCCGTAATCCAGGAGGACCCAGTGGCCGTAATTGAGGCCCTCAACTCCCGAAGGCCTGGCCCCTATGGAAGAAAGCTCCTCTGTGACCGCGTCGGCAATAGCCCGGACCTGCGTTGTGCTTTCACCGGAGCATATTACAAAATAGTCCGCAATATAGGTCAGCCCGGTAAGATCGAGGACGACAAGGTCTTGAGCCTTTTTACTCTGCGCCGCCCCTGCCGCCCTGAGGGCATTGTCGATGCCTTTTAAAGAGGGCGTCCGTCTTTCAGTTTTTTTTGTTTTCATCAGTATATAGACAGTGTAAAATTATAAATGATTCGACCTGCTCTGGCAACAGATATTTTATGCTGGCGCCGGATTTCAGGCGTTTTCTTATGTCGGAGGACGAAATGCCAAGCGGTGTAACGTTCAGCATGACTATCTCCCGTCCAGTATCAAGTCTTACTGTGACCGGGTCCGCCCCCGGATTGTCCATCTTTTTAAGCAGGTCTGCGTCCGGCCTGAGATAAGGCGAGGCCTTTATATCCAGGAAACTTCTCCCCGGCCTCGACATGAGGACAAAATTGACCATCGACATAAGCCTGTCCGGCCTGTACCAGTTTGGAATATCCAAAAAGGCGTCTATTCCAAGCATAAAATATAGTTCGGCCTCAGGGTAAGTCCCGAGGAGGCTCGTCAGGGTATCCACAGTGTAGGACTTCACCGGACGCCTGCTTTCGATGTCAAGGACCTCAAAGTACGGGTTGCCCCTTACCGCCAGTTCGGTCATCTTCAACCTCTGCCCGGCATCGGCTATATCGTCCGCCTTAAGCGGCGGGCTCCCGGAAGGAATGAACAGGACCCTGTCGAGTCCAAGTTTCTCTCTGGCCTCATCGGCCGCCCTCAGGTGTCCGTAATGAATGGGATTAAACGTCCCTCCTAAAATGCCTATCTTCATAAGCTGCGGCTTATGACCTTAACCGCTTTTTGCACGTTCCCTCATCGCTTCTTCCGTGGCTTTTTCTATCATCTCTTCGATACTCATGCCCAGATCAGGTAACGTCCCGGCAAAATCATAAATAGTTTTGCGCTTTTTTATAACAATCCTGTCTTTTTCTTCTTCAATAATTAAAGCATCTCCGACGTTTATATGAAGATGCTGCCGGATCTTCTTTGGCAGCGTAATCTGACCCTTTGCTAATACCTTGACCGCCTGCACGATGATCTCCTGCAATAATATTATTCCCTACAAAGTTATTATGGTCAGAATATTCGTAAAGTTCAAGGCAATAAGGCTCTGAGCCATGCGGCTTTATTTATGCCTCCAGCACGTCATGTATGTTTGCGGCACCCTTGGGGCGTTCTGGTGAAACCGATAAAAAGTGCGTTGGGAAGCAGCGCCTTCATGGCCTTGTGCAACTCGCCCGACTGGGTGCGGTGGCACTCATCTACAAAAACGTGAATATCACCTTTGGCCTTAAAGTCAGCCGGCAGTTTCTGAATAGCCGCTATGAACTCCTCTGTGCCTTTGTTGTCCTCTGCGTCACCGTTTCCCTTGCTGCCAAACTTTTGGACGTTCCATTTCTCCAAAGACAGGAAGAACTCTCTACGGCTGCCTGAAGAAAAAGCTTGATTTTCTCGTCCCTCGCAATCATAATAATACCAACAGGCTGGTCACTGCGTAGCGGGGGCTGGCCTTTTTTATTTCGGCAGCACAACAAGTCCATATCCTTCCACTCTGCCGGTATGACTGCAACGAAATTTTTCTTCCACTACTTTGTAATCCTCCTTGATCGCTTTACCCAGCACCTTACGGCCGATAGGAGTAACAACTAAGTCTGCCAGTTGAAGCCCTGCGATATTGGCCGCTTTCGAGCGCAGGTTGAGACCTATGACTCTATTTTCTATGTCTTTTGCCTTTATGTATTTAGTGCCCCGCACCTTTAAATTTAACCAGGCGATGTCCAACTCTCGGTCAAGAGTTGAATCACGCCGCTCTGCTACGATAACACCGCCACCGCTTACATTACCGATCTCCATACAAAATCGCTCGACTAAGACATCAAGACTCATCATGTAAGGATCCAACGCAGCGACGCCATACCTACTCAGATGATCGTCCTTGCGGATCACGCAGGCGACTACCTGAAACCGGATGTTGCGTAAGAGAAGGTTCAATTCATGATAAAAGTGCTCCCTGAACTCTTTTTCCTTTAGTTGCTCAAAACCATTGCGGTTGCGGGTAATATCTGCCGTGTGCAGAATCAAATCCTTTCGCCCAAACAGTCGGTATTTGAAATCCCGAAGCGAATCTTCTAACGGTCCCTCGGCGTAATTCTGCTCGACTATAACACCGCCTAGCACGAACAGCGGATAAGAAGGATCTATTACTGTGAGGTTATGATCACCCGATTCATCAAGGAACAGCACCTTCATAAAAGACACCTATTCAAGAGATGTCTCATACCAGCCTGGTCCTCCCGGTCAGCAGTTCCTGCATCATGCCCTGCTTGAGAGCGCGGGTCTTGTCGCGGCGGGCTTCGAGCGCTGCGATCTCGTCGTCCATGTCGGAGAGGACGGTGGCGATGGCTGTTTGTTCTTCAGGCGTCAGTGGAATTTGAACCCTTTGGGCGTGAACGTCATTTCGGTTCAACGTGGGGACACCTGATCCGGTGCCAAACCTCTCAAGGCCGAGGCTACCGAGTAGGAAGAAGATAAATATCGGCGAGTTTCCCTTGAAGCTCGTAACCCAAAGCGAAGTGTTGTGTGGCCAGAAATCCTCTTTCACGTAATGCACATTACCGATAGTTCGGGAGCGTCCAGTTACACCCGGAGTTTTATAACCAAAACTCGTTAACAAATACCGATTGATTCAATGGACATCATGTCAGTAGCCAATGCCATTGATCTATTCCCTCAGCTGCCCGTTGCCGAAGACTATAAACTTTGTGCAGGTCAGTTCCTCAAGCCCCATCGGGCCCCTTGCGTGGATCTTGTCCGTGGAGATCCCGATCTCTGCGCCAAGGCCGAACTGAAAACCGTCGTTTAAGCGGGTCGAGGCGTTTATTAAGACGGCCGATGAATCGACCTCCCTTACGAACCTCATCCCTTTTGCGTAGTCCTTTGTGACTATGGCGTCCGAATGGGAAGAGCTGTATTTAGCGATGTGCTCCATCGCCTCGTCGAGGTCACCAACCACCCTGACATTAAGGACCAGGTCATTGTATTCGACATAAAAGTCGTCTTCCTTTACGGCCTCGATCCCCGGCACTATCTTCCTGGTGTCGGGACAACCCTTGAGCAGTACCCCCGCCTTCTTGAACCTGGCAGTCATCTGTGGCAGGAAACTCTTAGCGATCTTTTTATCGACCAGCATCGTCTCCATCGCATTACAGGTGCCGGGCCTCTGGACCTTCGCGTTAAAGCATATGTCTTCCGCCATGACCAGGTCGGCGTCCCTGTCAACGAATACGTGGCAGACGCCTTTATAATGTTTAAGCACGGGGATGCGCGAGTTTTCAGTGACCGCCCTTATGAGCCCCTCTCCGCCCCGGGGGATGATAAGATCTACGATCCCCTCCAGTTTAAGGAGTTCCATGACGGCCTCCCTTTCAGGGGTGTCGATAAACGTGATCGCCCCCTCATGGATTCCGGAGGCCTTTGCGACAGTCCTCAGGACCCGCACGATGGCCCTGTTGGAGTTTATGGCCTCGGAGCCTCCCCGCAAAACAACCGCATTGCCCGCCTTAAGACAGAGACTTGTCGCGTCGGCGGTAACGTTCGGCCGCGATTCATAGATTATTCCTATGACCCCTATCGGCACGCGCATCTTGCCTACCGACATCCCGTTGGGCCTCTGCCACATCTTTGTTATCTCACCGACGGGGTCCGGCAGGGCGGCAACCTCGCGGAGCCCCTGTGACATCTCACTGATACGCTTTTCATTTAACGTGAGCCTGTCTATCATTGCTTTGGAAAGTCCCTTGTTCTTGGCAAAGGCGATGTCCTTGGCGTTTGCCTTGATAAGTTCTTTTGAGTTTTTTTCGAGGGCCGCCGCCATTTTAACGAGGGCCTCATTTTTCTGCTGTGATGACGCCTTTGCGAGAGACCGCGCGCCCTCCCTGGCCTCGTGCGCCTTTTCCGTAACAAATGACTTTATATCCATAACGAACCTCCGGCTGATGATTTTTTATATGACCTAGAATACAGGATAATGCGGCTTTTTTTGAAGCACAACCAGCGGGGCGCTTAACTAAAGTCTGCCGGAAGAAAGCCCAACGGCCATATTTTCGGGGTCGGCCCCGGAAAGCTTTTTATACTGGAAATACGAGGTCAGCACTTTTTTGACATAATTTCGCGTCTCAAGGTAGGGGATGTCCTCTATGAACTCATCCATATTTCTCTTGCCGCACTCAGCCTCCCATCTCCTGACCGCCGCCTCTCCGGCGTTGTACGCGGCAAGCACATGCGCCATGGAACTGAATTCCGAGGATAACGACTTGAGATAGTAGACCCCTAGGCTTATATTGTTTTTTACGTCGTTGACCTGCGAGTCCTTATGAATCCCCAGTTTTAAGGATTTTTCCAGGCGGAACGCGGTAGCGGGCATCAACTGCATCAGGCCGCGGGCCCCCGCCACGGAACGGGCATCGGCATCGAACCGGCTTTCCTCCCTCATTACAGAGAGCGCGACCATAGGGTCCAGCCCGAATTTCCCGGTTATCGAACTTACCTCGTCCCAGTAGGCAAGCGGGTACCAGAGCCTGTGTATCTTTGCGGAATAGGGAAGTTTCGTGGCAAGGCTTACCGCGCGCTTATATTCCCCAAGCTCGTAAAATTTTGAGATTATATAAAGAAGTCCTGCCTGGCTTTCGGTCTTTTTGGCAGCGCATGTCAGCTCGAAGATAAGTTCTTTATTCATACCCAGCTCCATCATCGCCTCCGCACGCTCCATCCAGTTTTCGCGTGACGCGGGTTCGACAGGCACGTCCTTATACGAAGCGGGTACTGCCGGGCCGCCGCCCTGCTTCATCCGGGCCAAAAAGGCATAAAAATTATTATCGCCCCTGGCCAAAGACGAGTAAAGTTTCACAGGGTCATCGCCCGCCGCTTCGATGCTCCTGGCCTGCCAGTAAAGATATTTAGGGTCTCCATATTTTTTGCTCAGGGCCGAAAACGTCTCGGACGATTTTTTGTAATCCGAAGACAGATAGTAGGCCCACCCTATACCCCAGAGCGCGTCTTCCTCTTCAGAGGGAAATCTCTCTATAACATTTTTGTAAATCCTGATCGACTGATCATAATCCCCGGCCCGCCTTTTGTCCCCTGCCGATGCAAGAAGCAGGGCCCCGGCCTTTTTGTCATTTTTTTCGAGGAGGGATGAAAGGACGCGTTCAAAACCCTCTTTGTCGCCCGCCCGGTAAAGGGAGCGTGCCCTGGAATAAAGGTCATTTGCCTTATCGTAGGCCGCGGCGGCCTCCCTGTAGTCCTTCTGTTTAAAAAGGGCCTGTCCGAGGTTTTTCATGATCTCGACCTTTTTTCCGCCGTCGTCCATCGCAAGGGCTTTTCTAAGGTCCTTTTCGGCCTCACTGAACTCGTACCTCTTCATCAGGTTCGAGGCCCTGTCGATCAGGTCAGCGGTCCGGATGTCCTTCGGGTCGAGTTCAGAGAAGGCTGCACGGCAGTAACCGCCCGCCTTTATGTAGAGTCCCCTGAAGACGGCCGTTGCCTTTGCCTTTTCCCCGCTTTGCTTAAGGAACAGGCCATACGCCATCGCCATATCGTCGTCGTCGGGATAATCGCGCGCAAAGGCCTCGTATAGTCTGCGAAGAGCGGTGTCTCCGGCCTCTTTTGTCTCTCTTATTTCAACGGTCCTTGCCTTTTTTATCAGCGTGGACTGCGGATAACCATTTATGAGGACCCGGATTGTGTCGAGTGCCTTCCCGTGCTCTCCGAGTCCATGATACGCGTCGGAAAGATACAGGGTCGCGTAGTCTCCAAGCAGAGGGAATTCCTCTCTGGCGGCCTGAAGGCTCTCGACCGCCTCGGCGTAACGTTTTGAGTTAAGTTCGAGCATGCCTTTTTTTAGAGACGCCCTGCCGTCGGAAGGCACTGAAAAGGCATGGGAAATGAATACGCAGAAGAAGCAACAGACCAGGAGTAAGGTAAGGGGAAGATATTTTCTTAACGCCATAATATAATCATCACCTCGCCTATTAGTTTAAACTAAACCGCGCGTTTGGGCAATAGGAGGTTATTGGTACGGAGGCTCAGACAATAAAAAAGGGGCCGGATCGACCCCTTTTTTATTGTGGCTGCTTACTTGTGATCAGCTCTTCTGGATAAAAAGCTCCCAGGTGTCGCCGGCCTGTTTGACCGACTCGAACTTGTAGCCCTGTTTTTCCGCGAACTTCGGGAGTGAGTCTTCCGCGGATGCCGGGGCATCGCAGAGTATCTTGATCGTCTGGCCGCTGCCCATCTTCTCGAGCGCCTTCTTTGTAAGAACTAGGGGGTAAGGACACACCCTGCCCAATACATCCAATACCTGGTCCGGAGTCTTGCTGCTTAGTTCACCCATCTTGAAATCCTCCTTGAGTTGTTTATTAGAAAAACAATACGTGTTTTGCTTCTTCCATCGCCTTCTGGATTTCGGCGTATGGCACTACCTGTATTTTTTTGTCCGCGCCCATCTCATCGGCATCAGGCATAGCGTCTTCCGGTATACCGTATCTGTCAAGATCCTCCTTGCATACAAGCACGTCAAGGTCAACAAGAAGGGTATTTTTCATGTGACTTTCGGTGCTCGTTATGCCATAGAGCTCCATCGCATTTTGACCCTTCTGGATACCGAGGACCCCTTCACCTACGAAGCAGAGCTTGGGGGTCACGGTGTCGCCGTCTTCGAGCAGGATCTCGACGGTCTGATACGAAATGGCATGTGTGATGGCAAGCCTTGAGGTCTCGCCCTTATACTGGGGTTTCTGGACTATCATCGCAAGCTTTACGTCACCCATCTTACTCACCTCCTATCAGAAGGACCCTGTCAGAGGCATGGACCTTCGCCAGATACCAGTGCATCGCGTTCCACTGAACGCCTTCGATGCCCTCGGTCTTCTGTATTCCCCTTGCCACCGTGCATGCCTCGCAGGTACAGATCTCCACACCCTTCGCGATAAGCGCCTGCAGGTGTTTTTCACCCGTAGAGTAGTCCTTGAGGTGCTTCTGGTGCGACTTTATGGAACCGGTCGCGTTTCCGGAGAACCATATATTCACCTTATGCCCCTTGCCGACAGCCGCGTCGGCCAGTTTAAGGCAAAAGTCATAGCTCATATTGCCTACAAGTCCGGGATAACATCCAATAGTTAATATACCCATTTCATTACCTCCTATAGCCAGGCGATTTTATCGTAGTCATTGAAGATCAGATCCACGACATCGCTGTAGTTTACAACCTTCACCCTCTTGTCGACGTCCGCCACCTTCAATCCCCTTATCTGTATATCTTCCGACAGGGCATACAGGTTTGTCGTTTTTTCAAGAAGCGGCGACGATTTGCCGTTTTCCTTTGTGGTTGCATGATACACCCCGTTTTGCACAAGTATGAGGCCGAGTTTTTCGGCCGTCAACCTCTCGAGGGTGTCAACCGTCAGTTTGAAGTCACTCACAAATACGCCTAATTTCATACGGTCTCCTCCTGCTATGGATTTGGGTCAGCAAGGATAATTTATAACAGGAGACCAGCCCCTTTGTCAATGAATAAAGCGATAAAAATAGCTTATAGGTTTATATCCGTTTCACAGGCTATGGGGGCCCCTCACGGGACCCAATCGACGTGACTTGACACACCCCTTATTAAGGTGACGACAGCGGCGGCGGGGCGTGGTAATATACCCCATATGACTATTCTGGAAAAAATTTATTATACGGGTTTTTTGCTCAGGCAGAATTATTCCAAAAACCGCATGAAACATCTGCCCTGCCGGGTCATAAGCATAGGCAATCTGACTGTCGGGGGCACGGGAAAGACCCCTGCGGCGATCGCCGTATCAGGGGAGGCGCTCTCAAGGGGGCTTTTCCCCGTAGTCCTGACGCGCGGATACAGGGGCAGGGCGAAGGGGCCATGTTTTGTATCGGACGGCGGAGGACCTCTTTTGTCGGCGGAAGACGCAGGGGATGAACCCTACCTCATGGCGACGATCATGCCGGCGGTCCCGGTTGTAAAGTCAGCAAGCCGGTATGAAGGCGGGATGTTTGCCATAGACAGGCTCTCGAAGACGGTGGCGGGGTTTACAGAGAAGGCGGTCTTCATCCTCGATGACGGGTTCCAGCATCTCACATTACACAGAGACAAAGATATCGTGCTGATCGATGCGGAGGACCCCTTTGGAAACTGCAGGCTCCTCCCGCTAGGCAGGCTGCGGGAGCCGGTCGAGGCTCTGGACCGGGCGGACATGGTTATCATCACGAAGGGGGGGAAGCTCCTCGGCGACAGGGGGCCGGAAATAGAAAAAACTATCGCCGCCATAAGGGAAAACAATACCAGGGTCCCGATATTTATCGCCGACCACCTCCCCGATGAATGTTTCAACATTCACGGAGGGAAGGAGGAATTGTCGTCCATGGCGGGGAAAAGGGTCTTTGGGTTCTGCGGGATCGGCAGCCCGGAATCGTTCAGAAAGACCCTGCAGGCCGCCGGGGCCGAGGTGGCGGGGCTGATCAGTTTCAGGGACCATCACCGGTATACCGAAGCTGATATCAGAAACATAATGGAGGCGTCCGCGAGGGCTGAAAGTCAATGGATTGTGACTACCGAAAAGGATATAATAAAAGTCCGGGAGTTTGATTTGCCGGGGAATATACTTATAATAAGAGTGAGGTTTTCGGTTGACCGCTGTTGTTATGATGAGATATTCAGGCTTGACTGACTTCATGGTCGGCGGGAGGATTGTTCGTGATAAAATACATCAATGTCAAAAGCAGGACGCGGACCGAGTTTATAGATATAACAGAAAAGGTCCAGGAAGTCATAAAGGAAACCGGGGTCGTAAGCGGCATATGCTACCTTTTTGTTCCCCATACTACCGCGGCCATTACCATTAACGAAGGGGCGGACCCGAGCGTACAGCGGGACATCCAGACGCTTTTTAACAGGATGGTGCCTTTCGAAGGGGACTATCTGCACAAGGAAGGCAATTCTTCCGCCCATATAAAGGCCGCGATGACCGGTATCTCCGTGAACCTGCTTATTGATGAGGGCCGTCTGGTGCTCGGCACCTGGCAGTCGGTATTCTTTGCCGAATTCGATGGCCCGAGGCACAGAAGGGTGGCAATAAAAGTCGCAAGCGACAGGAAAATGCCCTAGGATGAGCGCGTACCGAACCCGGGCGACAGCAAATCCGCCGGAGGCCTGATGGAAATCCGGAAACAGTCATGCACCCTCTGCGCCTGGCGGCTGGACTGTCAAAAAAAATTTTCAGTCTCCGGCAGGGACATCCATTGTCCTGACTACTCCAGAGACCTGAGCGTCAAAGAAGATGAGGCCCCTGATAAAAAAGATGAGTGA
Organism: Nitrospirota bacterium; assembly: GCA_016215155.1. GTDB lineage: Bacteria > Nitrospirota > Thermodesulfovibrionia > Thermodesulfovibrionales > UBA6898 > PALSA-1316. Next base: position 9,347 of record JACRLQ010000058.1, on the reverse strand, counting down.
TTTCACTATGCCGGGACGCGCATCTTTAATGCCGGCCGAACAAGAAAGGACCTGTGCCGAGTGACGTTGTCGCGATAGTCGTCGGGGGAGGACCGGCCCCCGGCATTAACGGCGTCATAAGCGCCGCTACCATTGAGGCCGTCAATCACGGCAAAGAGGTCGTCGGGATTGTCGGAGGTTTTAAGACCCTCTTTTCCGGCGACAAGAAAAACATTCTTAAACTCAAAATAGAAGACGTCTCCCGCATACACACCACCGGAGGCTCGATATTGAGGACCTCCCGTGACACCGTCGATGACGCAAAGGAAAAATTCAGGACCCTCCTTGCGACCCTCAAGACCTTAAAAGTCAGATATCTGATAACCATCGGCGGTGACGGCACGGCCTTCATGGCCAGATGGATCGAGAAGGAATCGAGGGGCCGTTTATCGGTTGTGCATGTCCCAAAGACGATCGACAACGACCTCTATCTTCCCGGCGGCAGATCGTCCTTCGGCTATAATACCGCGCGGCATTATGGCGTAGAGATCGTCAAGAACCTCATGGAGGACGCAAAGACTACCGGACGCTGGTACTTCATCTCGACCATGGGCAGGGATTCCGGCCACCTTGCGCTGGGAATCGGCAAGGCTTCAGGCGCGCCTCTTACCCTCATCCCGGAAGAGTTCTCGGGTGGTAAAGTCCCGCTTCAGAGGGTCGCCGACATTCTGGAGGGCTCTATAATCAAACGCCTCGCAATGGGAAAAGACCATGGCGTCTCGATCCTCGCCGAGGGGATAGCCTCGAAGTTCGATATAAAGGAACTCGAGTGCTGTGAACACGTCGAAAAGGATGAACTGGGCAGGATCCATTTTTCGGAGATCCAGCTCGGACGGATATTCAGGGACATCGTAAAAAAGAGCCTTCACAAAAGGGGCTTAAAGGTGACAATCACCCATAAGAGCGTCGGCTATGAACTGCGGGCCGCCGACCCGGTGCCCTATGATATCGAATATACGAGAGACCTGGGCTATGGCGCCGTCAAGTTCCTGCTTCAGGGGGGGACGGGGTCGATGATAGTCTTCGATGAAGGGAAGCTTCGTCCGGTCTCTTTTGTCGAAATGGCTGACCCCTCGACCGGCAAGACCCGGGTGAGGCTCGTTGACATTAATTCCGAGACCTATGAAGTCGGCAGGGAGTATATGATCCGCCTCGAAAAGAAGGATTTCGAACGCGGGAACATCCGGCCCCTGGCCGACGCGGCCTCCATGAGCGTCAGCGACTTCAGGAAAAGATTTTCATACCTTCATGCTTAGAGAACTCCGGATAAAAAACCTTGCCATTATCGACGACCTGACCGTAACTTTCGGCAAGGGACTTACTGTGCTCACCGGCGAGACGGGGGCAGGCAAATCGATCATCGTCGACGCACTCGGACTTGCTCTGGGGGACCGTGCGCAGTCCGAGATGATAAAATCCGGCAGGCCGGAGGCCTCTGTCCAGGCTTTATTTGATCTGGACAGGCCGCCGTTGCTCGAGGCAATGGACATCGACACCTCTGAAGGGGTCCTCATCAGGAGGGTGATATCGGCAGCCGGCAAAAACAGGGCCTACATCAATGACACGGCCGTCACACTTCAGACCCTGTCCGAATTCGGACGTTCTGTAGTTGATATTATGAGCCAGCATGAACACCAAAACCTCATGTCCTCCGCCAATCAGCGCGAAACCCTTGACCGTTACGGAAGGTTGCAGCAGGTCAAAGACCGGACCGCGGCCCTTTATCGCGAGGTCCTCGACCTGAAAGACCGATACGTCCGGCTTAAGGAGAAGGTCGGCGAAAGGGCGCAAAGGCTGGACCTTCTCAAGTTCCAGATAGACGAGATCGACTCGGCGGACCTCAGCCCCGGGGAATGGGAATCGCTCGAACAGGAAAAAAAGGTGCTTTCGAACCTTGGCAGGCTTGGCGGTCTGGCGGAGTCCGCATATTCCCTGCTCTACGAAGCCGAAGGCTCGTGCGCGGAGAAGCTGTCCCGGGTCAGGGCCCTTTTAAGGGAGATGTGCCAGATGGACGGCGTCGTGGAGGAGGCCTTACACACGGTAGATTCAGCGGTCCCGCTTATCGAGGATGTTTCGATCCAGATCAGGGCGTATAAAGACAGATACGACGCCGACCCCGGCAGGCTCGGGTTTATTGAAGAGAGACTTGAGACGCTCAGGAGGCTTCAAAGAAAATACGGCGGGGACACTGAAACGATACTAAAATACAGAAACGATGCGGCCGGCGAGGCTGAGGGGCTTGAATCAACAGATGATCGCCTTGCGGAACTCGGCAGGGAGCTTGACCTGAAGGAAGGCGAATTGACGGCCAGCGCCACCGCCCTGTCCGGGATGCGAAAAAAAACTGCCTTGGAACTAAGCCGCCTCATTTCGGATAACCTGAGGGAGCTTGCCTTCGGGGCCGCTGCGTTCTCCGTGGATGTCAGCGCTGAGAGCGCCGCCGAAGGCGGACCCAAAATCGGGCCTGCCGGGTTTGACCGTATAGAATTCCGGTTCACCGCAAACCCGGGCGAACCCATGAAACCTCTGTCGCGGATCATCTCCGGCGGTGAACTCTCAAGGGTCATGCTCGCGTTAAAGACCGTGCTTGCCGGGGTCGACAACACCCCGGTGCTGATCTTCGATGAGGTCGATGCGGGCATAGGGGGGAGCGCCGCGGAGAGCGTCGGAAACAAGCTTGACCTCCTTTCCGAAAGCCATCAGGTGATATGCATAACCCACCTGCCCCAGATAGCGACATACGGGGACCTGCATCTGAAAATTGAGAAAAACGCGGCGGGAAAAAACGTCTCCGTCGAAGTCAGGGAACTCTCCGGAGCGGAAAGGAAAAACGAAATCGCCCGTATGCTCAGCGGAAACATCACCGATATAGCGCTTAAACATGCCGGTGAACTCCTTGGAAAGGGCAGATGAAGGGACATATTAAAATAGACGTAAACCTCTGCAAGGGCTGTCTCTACTGTATCGAGGCCTGTCCTTCAGGCGTCATTGCCGTAAAAAAGACATTTAACCGGGCTGGATACTTCCCCGCCTACCCGCAGTTTCCGGAAAAATGCACCGGGTGCGGCATGTGCGCTACGGTATGTCCTGATATCGCGATAACCGTATACAGAAAAAAAGAGGCGGACCGCCATGGGAAATGACCCCTCGGGGTTCGGGACAAAGGCCGTACATGCCGGCGAGGGCGGCAGGGTCCCGCACAACCCTTCGAGCACGCCCATTTACCAAAACAGCACCTTCTTCTTTGATGACACGACGTCGGCCTCGGACATCATAAGCGGCAAAAAAGAGGGGTTCGTCTATACAAGATCGGGCAATCCGACTATAAAGGCCTTTGAAGATAAAATGGCGGCCCTCGAGGGCGGCCAGGCAGCGGTCGCGTTTGCCTCCGGCATGGCTGCCATATCGGCCATACTCCTTGAGGTGTTAGGTCCGGGGGACGAAATACTGTCCTGCAGGCGGATCTATGGGGGCACCATAGCCTTTTACGAAAAAGTCATAGCGAATATCAACGGCAGCGTTAAGTATTTCGGTCCCTATGAAGACATCAGAGAGAGAATCCCCGCGCTGGTTTCAAAAAAAACAAAACTGATTTTTTTTGAGACCCCTTCAAACCCCGAACTCAGCATCGTCGATATAGCGCTCATTGCCGGCCTGGCAAAAAAATACGGGTTATTCTCCGTGATAGACAATACGTTCGGCACGCCTTATCTCCAGAGGCCGTTGTCTCTGGGCATCGATTGCGTGGTGCATTCAGCCACAAAGTATATAGGGGGCCACGGTGACGCCATAGGCGGGGTCATAATCTGCTCAAAGGCCTTTGCCAAAAAGATGAGGACGGGCATGCTCCTTGACCTCGGGGGCTGCCTGTCGCCCTTCAACGCGTGGCTTTTTCTGAGGGGGCTCAAGACGCTCCACCTAAGGATGGACCGGCATTGTGAAACAGCTTCCGAACTTGCCGTTTTTCTTTCAAAAAGAAAAAATATCCCGTCCGTGCTATATCCCGGCCTTAAGTCCCACCCCGGCCATGCCATTGCAAAAAAGCAGATGTCGGGGTTCGGGGGCATGGTATCTTTTACACTCGAAAACAGGAGGGCCTGCGGCAGATTCATAGACAGGCTGAAGATGGTAAGGACGGGGGTAAGCCTGGGAGACGCCGAAACTATCGCCCTGAATTCCGGGACCGTGTTTTATTCCGGGTTGTCTGATGCGGAATGCGTAAAAAAAGGCGTTGATCCGGTCCTGATCAGGGTCTCCACCGGCCTGGAGGACGCAGGCGATATAATCAGGGACATCGAACAGGCGCTGAAGGGGGTCTGAGCCCCGACTGCGGGAGTTTCAGTCCGGAGTGAAGCGGCGTAACTGACCCGCCGCCCCGAAAAACAACGCTACGACAGAAGGTCTCTATAGACCTTTATCTTCATCCCCTTTTTAAGCCCCTCGACATATGACTTCACGAGCTTTTCCTTTTCGCTGCCGACAATGGAGTCAGTGATCGACTTGACGGTCTTATCGTCCCCCTGTATATTGCTCAGGATTCCCGGAGGCACGGCGACGGAGAGCTCGATCATACGCCTGACCTTGCTTACGATAAGCTCCTGCCTTTTGGCGGACTCATAAGCCTCGGGGGAGAGCCTGTTTAGTCTCAGCCTGTTAAGATATACCTCACCGTCGAAAGAACCGTTTTTATGAAAGACGGATTCATTCCGTATCGCTTCGTTAAGTTCATCGTCCCCTACCGTTATCCCGTATTTCTTCGCCGCCACGAGAAGGACCTTGCCTTCGATAAGGGTATTGAGGATACTCTCTTTGAGGTTAAGCTTTTTCTGCATCTCCTCGTCGAATTTTTCCTTGTAGATCTCCTTGTAGAAACCGAAGGCCCTGTCGTATGTGCGCCAGTATTCCTCGGCGCTTATCTTGTATTGGTCTACCTCGGCCACGACATCTCCGGGCACCGTTTTATCGACAGTGCCGACCCCCCAGAATATGAAAGAGAGTATCACTATAAAAAAGAGCACATAAAAATATTTCGCATGGTGGCGCATCGTCTTGAGCATTTAAGGGATCCTCCTGTAATCAGTACTTTAATGTTCTGTCATTCCGGCCCTGGTCGCCCAATGGCGCCGCCAAAGGCGGGTAAACTTGCCTGTGCCCGATGTTTGGGTATCCGGAATCTTTCTTAATTCTTCAGAAGGCGTGAAAACAAATCACCCACCCCTGTACCCCTCCTTGGAGGGGATTTTCGAGACAATAATAAATGTATCGCAATTCACTGCCGGTGTAATAGCCCGAATTACGGACGTGATATAATAACAGAAATCGGTCCGGATTGCCGACTATTGCGGGTCTTCAAACCTTATATCGATATCGTGCTCAGGGACAATAGTCGAAACCGCGTGTTTGTATATAAGCTGCTGGGAGGCATCTTTAACGAGTATGACGAAGCTGTCAAATCCCTTTACTATTCCCTTGAGCCGAACGCCGTTTGTAAGGTAGATTAAGACCGGAATTTTATCTTTCCGTAGCTGATTAAGGTAGTTGTCCTGCAGGCCTTTGCTGTTAGACACCTCTTGCCCCCTCTGCGATATTATTTTTATTTACCATAAATTATTTTGCCTATTTATTCAAGGACTCTCATTATCCGCTCAAAAATTTCAGGGCTGCTCCGGAGCCCGGTCACATCGACCCAGGTTATCCCCCCCTCTTTCCGGAACCATGTAAACTGCCTTTTGGCATAGCGCCTGGAATTTCTTTTAATGAGGCCCACGGCCTCTTCAATTCCGATTTCCCCTTTATGATATCTCGCCATCTCCTTATAGCCGATCGCCTGCATGGGCGCCATCCCCGGGTCCATCTCAAGAAGACGCTTCACTTCTTCGGCAAGTCCGGACTTTATCATGGCATCGACCCTGCCTTCGATCATCTCATAGAGTTCAGTACGGTCCCTGGAAAGCCCGATCTTGATAAAGTCGTATGGAAGTGGACTGGTCATCTTCTCCTGCATATGCGACATGGTACCCGGGCTTTTTATGCAGACCTCAAGAGCCCGCACCGTGCGTCTCACATCGTTTTTCTCAATCTTTGACGCAGCCGCCGGATCGATATCGACGAGCCTTTCATACAGAGAACCGGGCCTTTCATTTTCCTCCGCAATGAGCTCGTCACGCAGAGTCCAATCGGCGGAGGGGCCGGTAAAGAGTCCTCTTGTGACCGCCTTTATGTAGAGCCCTGTCCCGCCTGTGATCAGGGGGACACGGGCTCGGGCATGAAGGCCCTCGATAATTGGCGCAATTGCATCAAGATACCGTCCGGCGCTGTAGGACTCCGTAGGCTCGACGATATCTATCATGTGGTGTTTTACCGATGCCAGTTCCTCCCTTGAAGGCTTTGCCGTGCCGATATCCATATGCCGGTATATCTGCATCGAATCCGCGCTTATAATCTCGGTGTCAAGCGCCCTGGCCAGAAGGAGTGAGGCCCCTGTCTTTCCTACGGCAGTGGGGCCAAGCAGGATTATGACTTTTTTTCTGGTCGTCATCCTCGGGCTTGACCCGGGGATCCATGTTTTAGTCTGAATTGCCCGATCAAGTTTACCTGCCTTCGGCAGCGCCAAAGGCGACCAGGGTCGGGCAATGGCAGATAATATATCTTTCGGATCATTTCGGTTTATTTTCTTTTAAACAGTTTCTTCAGGTCGTCGGAAGACATGAATATACGGGTAGGTCGTCCATGGGGACACTGGTCAGGCATCTCGGTCTTTTCAAGATCCGAAAGCAGCCTCGCGACCTCATCCCGGTTCAGGATCTCCCTGCCCCGCACGGAACTGTGGCAGGCAAGCCTTGCGGCCAGGGCCTCCTTAAGGGACTTCTCGGGCGGAAGACCGTCAGATACCGACGAGGCGACATCCGTCAGGATGCCCCTCAGGTCCGCCCCCTGGAGTTCATCCGGCGCCGAGCGGACGATGACCGTATCATGGCCGAAGTCCTCCACCTCTATCCCCAACTCGGCGATGACATCGCGGTTCCCAAGGATGACCAGGTATTCCTTATGTGAAAGCCTGACCTGTTCGGGGAATAGCATCTGATGGGATGTAATGTTGACCCTGCCCAGAAGCCTTTCATAGAGGACCCTCTCGTGCGCGGCGTGATGGTCGACGAGGGTGAGGCCGCCCTTACCCGAGACCGCGATGAACGTGTCACCAAGATAAATATAAGGCAGCGATGGGGTATAAGAAAGACCGGGATTTTCTGAGACAAAGGTCCCGCCCTGCGCCTCTGAAGGGGTATAAGATGCAAACGGACCCGCTGGATGACAGGCCTCCGCGGGGACTGAAAAGGCCTTTGCGTATTCGTCCCTGTCGCCTTTGACCCTGCCCTTTAAGGCTTTGATTATGAAGCGATAGACGGATTCCCTGTCTTCGAACCTCACCTCGCGTTTTGTCGGGTGCACATTGAAATCAACCCGGGCCGGGTCGATGCTCAGATATATAAAAAATACCGGATGCCGGTCGGAAGGCAGGATGCCCTCATACGCCTTATAGACCGCATGGGATATCGACTGGTCCTTCACAGGCCTGCTGTTTATAAAAATAAACTGATGGTCCCTGCTGTTTCTGAAACTGCCGGTGACGGAGGTGAAGGCGGTCAGCCCCATGCCTGATGAAGATGCTGTCCCCTCCATCAGGCCTTTTAGAAAAGACTCGCCATAGACCTGCATAATGCGTTCACGGTATCCCGATGCAGCAGGGACCAGGAGGGCCTCTTTGGTATCTGACAAAAGAGTAAAGCCGATGTCCGTATGCGACAGGGCCTCTTTCGTTACGGTGTCAAGTATATGAAAAAGCTCGGTGTTGTTGGTCTTTAAAAACTTTTTCCGTGCGGGCGTATTGAAAAAAAGGTCCCGCACCTCAACCGCTGTGCCTGAGACCGGGGCGTCTTTCACCTCAAGCACTTCCCCTCCGGTCATGTCTATCGATACGCCTGAGTGGCTGCCTTTCAACCCTGTAGTGAGATTGACTTTAGACACCGAGGCGATCGAAGGCAAGGCCTCGCCCCTGAACCCGAGCGTCGTTATATCAAAGAGGTCGTCGGCAGTGGATAGCTTGCTGGTGGCGTGTCTTTCGAAGCATAAGAGGGCGTCTTCCCTGCCCATCCCCATGCCGTTGTCGGAGACCTTGATCATACGCTTCCCGCCGTTTAATATCTCGACCCGGATGTCGGTGCTTCCTGCGTCTATCGAATTTTCGACGAGCTCTTTCACGACAGAGGCAGGACGCTCTACGACCTCGCCTGCGGAGATCTTGTTTCTTACGTCAACGGGAAGTACTTTGATAATGGACATAGACAATTTTATAGGCATGAATAATTATTTCGCAAACAGAAGGCTATATCACGGAAGATACCGTGTGATAAAGGCATCGAGGCCGTCGGTATAAATCCTGCCTGAGGACATGAACCCTTCGTTATGACCGCCTCTGATCTTAAGGAACTCCTTCGGCCCGGCTGCCTCTTTTAAAAGGCGCTCTGAATGTTCATAAGGAATTACCTCATCGTCCGGGCTATGGACAAAAAGCTTTGGAATAGCTATACCGCCGACCTTTTTGATCGACTCATAACGATATCTCGAAAGCAGCCGCACCGGCAAATGAGGAAAGAGCTTTGCCCCAAGGTCCGGCACGGAGGTAAAACCTGACTCCATGATAAGCAGGCCGGCCTCCTTTCTGGTTGCGGTCTCGGAAGCCACCGCGCTTCCCAACGACCGGCCAAAGATTATGAGCTTTTTGGGAGGGACATGAAGGACATTCACAAGATAATCCCATGCGGCCTCTGCATCGAGATAGGTCCCTTTTTCATCGGGAGACCCCTTGCTTTTGCCGTATCCGCGGTAATCAAAGATGAGAACCCCAAGGCCCAAGTCATGGAATATCTTTATGGAATCCAGCCTATGAGAGATATTCCCTGCGTTTCCATGGCAGAAAAGGACATACCCCCGCGCATTGACCGCCGGAATATACCACGCCGAGATCTCGATATCGTCTTTTGTCCGAAGGGTGACCTCCTCGTAATCTAGCCCGATACTTTTAGGGGTGGCCTCGATCTCTTTCTGAGGGAAATAAAGCATAGAGCCCTGTCGGAAATAAGCAAACCCCACAAGAAGAAGATATCCCGCTCCAAGGGCGATGATGACAAGGTAAAACATTCTCTTTATCCTAACCTGCACGAAATAAATAAAACCCGCTTAAATTATTTTGTTAACAGTCTGATTATGATAACTACATTAATAAATAAAATCTCGTCGTTACTGACGGG
>JACRLQ010000056.1 GCA_016215155.1 Nitrospirota bacterium | reverse complement strand
GGTGCCTTTTGTTAACAGCGGATAAGGATTTCGGCGAACTGGTGTATCGCCTTCGCCGTCTTTCTTCCGGAGTTGTATTGATAATATTAGCCGGTTTATCTCCGATAAAGAAGGCCGAGATTGTAGTTGCGGTTATTATGAGACATTTCAATGAATTGAAAGAATCCTTTTCGGTCATTACTATGACTGGTGTTCGTATTCGTCATCAAGAAAAATGAATTCCCCTCAGCAACTAAGTTGCTATTGTTGAGGCTTTACTCTACGTTGGGAGATAATATTAATCCATGGATATAAAGACGTACCTGAAAGATAAAAGAGACCTGATCGACTCCTTCCTCCGGGGCTATTTCGCCGAGGCTGTCAGGCCCGAAGTCCTCACTGAGTCCATGTTTTATTCCCTGTCTGCCGGGGGGAAGCGGATCCGGCCTGTGCTTTGCATGGCCGCGTATGAGGCCTGCGGAGGAAGGGCTGAAGACATCGTCGGCTATGCCTCGGCCATCGAGATGATACATACCTATTCACTTATTCACGACGACCTCCCCTGCATGGATGATGACGACCTCCGAAGAGGAAAGCCGACAAACCACAAGGTATATGGGGAAGCCATCGCGATTTTGGCCGGTGACGCCCTTTTGACCGAGGCCTTCAGTATTCTGTCAGTCCCCCGTCCTCCGGTCACGCCCGACAGACTTCTCAGCGTGATAGCGGAAATCTCAACGGCCTCAGGTATGCGCGGGATGGTGGGAGGGCAGGTCCAGGACATGCTTTCCGAGAACTCCGGGCCTGATGAGGAGACCCTTAGATTTATTCATATGAAAAAGACCGCGGCGCTTTTGTCGGCTTCAGTGACTTCCGGGGCCCTGCTTTTCGGACCCGACAGTGACCGGTTGTCGGCCGTTTCTGAATATGGCCTAAAAATCGGCCTCGCGTTTCAGGTGATAGACGATATCCTTGATATTGAAGGGGAGACCGAAGTGCTTGGGAAGCCCAAGGGTTCCGATGAGAAGAAGAGGAAACTCACGTATCCCCGCGTATACGGACTTGCCGGGTCGAAGGCCATGGCAGGGGACCTGATCAAAGAGGCCCTCGCTCCACTCAGTGATTTTTCTTCTGAAGCGGACCCCTTAAGAGAGATAGCGGGATTTCTACTTAACAGAACAAACTGAGTGCGCGCACCCATGATAAAGGAATGCTGATATGACCGGGAGGGAGAGAATCGACAAACTGCTTGTCGACAGGGGGCTGGTCAAAAGCAGGGAACGCGCAAAGGCGCTGATTATGGAGGGCAGGGTCACCGTGCGCGGCGCGGAAAACATTAAGGCCGGCAGTCTTGTGCCTCCTGACGCCGAGATCAGCCTGAAGGGCTCTGACATACCGTTTGTCAGCCGCGGCGGCATAAAGCTGGACGCTGCGCTCGACCATTTTGAAGTTGCCGTGGAAGGCAGGACCGTCATGGACGTGGGCTGTTCGACCGGAGGATTTACAGACTGCCTGTTAAAGAGAAGGGCCCGCAAGGTCTATGCAATCGATGTCGGATATGGACAGTTCGACTGGGCGCTCAGAAACGACCCCCGTGTGGTCCTTCTTGAAAAGACCAATATACGTCATGTGGACAGGTCACTGATAGCCGACGCTATCGATCTTGCCGTAATGGACCTGTCCTTTATATCACTTTTGAAGGTGCTCCCAAAGATTTACGAACTGCTTGGCGATGGGGCCGGGGTGATTGCGCTTGTAAAGCCCCAATTCGAAGTCGGGAAGGGACAGGTCGGCAAAGGCGGCATAGTCAGGGACGAGGGACTCAGACTCAGGGCCCTCGAAAATGTCATATTCGGGGCGCAAGAGCTCGGGTTCACGCCCAGGGGCCACATTGTATCACCCATTACCGGACAAAAAGGCAATATAGAATATTTGATATATCTCGGGAGGAACTGAATGCAGGAAGACGACAGACTGCTTGTAGGACTCGATTTTTCACTCGCATCGCCTGACATGATCGAGGTCCTGCTCGATGACATCGGGGACCCGTCCGTATTCGCCGAGATCGCGAGGGCCAACACTCACCGGCCGGAGATACTTAATCTCCTGCTTGAGCATCCTGAGACCCCCGATGAGGTGAGGGATTTTATACGCGGTACGATGAATCTCCCGGTCCCGGCTCAGGTTCAGGTCCCGGTCCCGGTCAAAGAGAAAGAGGTAAAGAAGGAGCGGGCGGAAAAAGATCCGGAGGCCAGGAAAGAGAGTCTTACGACAAAGATACAGAGGCTTAACATATCCGCCCGGATACAGCTTGCGCTCAGAGGCGGCCGCGAGATAAGAGGGATATTGGCCCGTGACTCGAATAAAGAGGTAATGCTCAGCGTACTTGAAAACGGCAAGATCACGGACTCTGAAATAGAGCTGATTACCAAATCCAGGTCAGTGCTGGAAGAGGCGCTCAGGAGGATATCAAAAAACAGGGAATGGATGAAGAACTATTCTATCGTCCACGGACTCGTGAATAATCCAAAGACGCCGCCGGGAATAGCGGTAACGCACATTACCGATCTCAGGACAAAAGACCTGATCATGCTCGAAAAAAACAAGGGCGTAGCCGAGGTGGTCCGGAGCGGCGCAAAGAGGGTCCTGAACGTAAGAAAACCCAGATAACGGCCGATTACTAGACCTTAAATTTCTGCACTTCCTGGAGGAGGTTCATCGACTCTTCCTTCAGTGAGCTTATGACGGAGTTCATCTCGGCCGATGTCTGGATGAGGTTTTCGGTTGTGCCCAGGATCTTTTCCATGGCCCTTACGATCTCCGTGCTCTTTTCCCTCTGCCTCGCCGTGGCATTCGCTATCTGGGAGGCCTGATCAGTGACGTTTTCGATGACGTGCGAAATCTGCCTGCTCCGCTCCTTCTGATCGTTTGTCGTGTTTTTGACCTGGCTGGCGAGGTTTTTGACCTTTTCAGTGGCCTCGATAATAATTCTGCTTCCCCTTGACTGCTCCTGTATGGCCCGCGAAATATTTTCCGTCTGCTCCGTCATCCCGGTCACTGAGTTGGTTATCTGATTTATTACTACGACCTCCTCCGTGGTGGCCCTTTGGATGGCCCTGGCCATCTCGGTAGATTCCCTCGAACTCTCGACTATATCTTTGAGGGCGCCGTTGACGTCAATGACAAGCTGCAGGCCTTTATCAACCGTCTGGATCCCCTCATACGCCATCTGAATGCTCGATTTGGTGACGTCCTGAAAGGACCTGATAAGGGTCGCTATTTCGCCCGTGGAGACGGAGGCCCGTTCCGCAAGGCTTTTAATTTCATCCGCCACTATCGTGAACCCCTTGCCGTGTTCTCCCGCCTTTGAGGCCAGGATGGCGGCGTTCAGCGCGAGAAGGTTGGTCTGGTCGGCAACGTCGTCGATGACATTGAGTATTTTGCCTATGTCGACAGTCCTCTTGCCCAGCATATTGATGACATCCGAAAGGGCGGTCATGCTCTTTTTGATATTCTCGATCCCGTCGATGGCGGCGTGGGCCGCGGTAATACCCTTGTCCGAGGCCATGTTCATGACTGTTTCGGCCAGGCCGACTGAATCCGTCGCCCGCCTCTCTATGTCCATCGTCGTGGCATTGACTTCGTTGATGGAGGACGCAATAGCCTCGGCAGAGGATGAAAGATTTTCTATGCTTCCGGCGATCTGCTTGATCGTTGACATCATCTCTTCGACCGAGGAAGCGGTATCATTGGCATTTTCACTGAAGATCCCCGAGTTGTCCGATACCGTCTCGATAGAAGCCGTCATCTCAAGGATTGACGATGAGGTGTCATATGCCGATTCCGAAAGATTTTCGGCGCTGGCGGCCACTTTAAGGATGGAGGAATTGATCTCCTCCACGGTGGATGAAGTGTCCTCAAGCGCCTTTTTCTGCACGTCGACCGCCGAAATAACGGCCTGGGACATGGAAACTATATCGGATGTAACTCCCGTGACTCCGTCGGTCACCCTGCTGATTTTGGTAAGCATGTCCTTGAGATTAAGGGCCATCCTGTTGATCGCCTTTCCAAGAGAGGCCAGTTCATCATGCCCCTCGATATCTATGACATACGTGAGGTCTCCCGATGCCATTTTGTCGGCGGCCTTTTCAATGATCAGTATCGGTTTTGTGATAAATTTCGATATCGAAAAATGTACGAGCCCAAGTGACAGCAGGAAACAGAGGGAAGAAATGCCAAGGGCCCACAGAAGAAGGGCGTAAAGCTGGGCCTTGATCTCAGCGCGATGGACGCCGACACGCAGGGTGGCGGTGATTTTATTTTCGGCGTTAAGAAGAGGGAAAGAAAGATCATAAAAAGATCCCTCCTTCTGTATCAGGGGTTTGGAGGACCCGATCGCCTGTCTCGTTGCCTTGTCTGTAAGGGATTTCCCGACGTTCGGAGGGTCATTATGGAACAATACCCGGCCTTTGACGTCAACGACCATGGCATACGCTATCGCCTTGTCTCTTGTAATAAGGTCAGACATCTTCTCGTTTACGCCGTCCAGAGTCTCGACAGGGACGCCAAGGGAGAGCACCTTCCCCAGTTCTCTCTGCATTCCTTCGCCTATGGCCGTGGTCTTGGACAATATGGCCGTCTCATATTTGCCGGAGGCGATAAATGTCAGCACGCCGGTATTAATGACAAGAACGATAAACAGGACACCGGCGACTATGGCGATGGATTTCTTCTGAAGGTTCAACCCGGATTTCATTTAATGACCCTGGTTGCCGCAGTCAGCAGATCAAAAGGTATCTTGACGCCGATGTCGGTCGCCTCTTTCAAATTGATGATCATGTCGATCTTCTTGGGCTGCTGTACCGGGATGGAGGCGGTCTTAGCTCCTTTAATAATCCTCGCGGTTATCTTTGCCGCCTCTCTGCCCTGTTCCTGCGGGTTTGCGGCTATGGTTAGAATGACCCCGCTGCTTTCCCCTCCGCCTATAGTCGAGGCGGTAGGTATCTTTGCTTTTTTCGCTATCCCCATGATGTTGTTTACGCAGTGCATCGCGGCGCATCCGGTAGTGAGGAACAAGGCGTCAACGTTAGTTATCTTCGACGTGTCGTCCATCTTCTTGATGTTGAAGCGCGTCGAACGGAATCCCAGGCCGCCCTCAAGATGTTTTGCCTCGTTTGCCTGAAGGACCGTGTCCTTTTCAGATTCACTGTAAACAATCCCCAAGTTCGAGAAGGCGGATATCTGTTTGAAATTCTTGAGCAGGCTCACGATCGGCACCTTTGAACTGACCCCCGTTGCGTTCTTTCCTGTGGCCCCAATGGCCTGAGGGTCGTAAACGCCCGCAAAAACGACCTGGACGTCGGACGTCTCATGAAGCACGCTTAACGTTGCGGGGGCGCCGTATGCCACGATTATGTCCGCCCCCAAGGCCACCAGTTTTCTCGCGGCGTTGGCCCAGGACATCGGCTCGGGGTTCGGCGTCTGCTGGATTATCTCGACGGCGCCCGGCCCGTATCCCTCGGCGGCAAGCCCTTCCGTAAAGGCCTTATGGATGTCCTTGTAATAGGGAATATTGCCGGTCATGATGACCCCGATCGTTTTTTCCGCGGCAAGGGCCGGGGAAAAGGCAAGCAAAAGGCAGGCAACTAAAGACAGTAAAAAAAAGTAATGGGCTTTATAAATTTTCATCCGCCACCATTTTACCATTTTTTCGAGAATGTTAGCAGTACAATATGCGCCTTGCCGCTGTTTACATCGTCGTGAGGGTTGTCGATGACATCCTTGAAATCACTGTGCCTGTATTGAATACCGGCGGCAAAGCCCCCCTTGAACCTGTATTCGCCATTTGCCGTGATGACGGTCTCGCGTACCTTCATGTCCGAAAATGACGCAATGGAAACCGGCTGGGTCAGCACTGAGTCCGTCGGATTGAACGCGCCGTCGCTGATGCAATGAGAAATACCGCCGGACAGACTGACCTGCGGAACTGGCGTATAATTGATATCCATCGAATAGTTCCGGGCCGTATTTTTATATTCAACCGCGGGGTAAACCTGTGGCGTTCCGGAAGCATTATGATATTCAAGGTCCTGTTCGATTTTGTTTTTCATAAAAGCGTAACTGCCCGTTATGACGACGTTCTTTATTGCGCTCAGGGTAACGCTTCCGATGAGTCTGTCGCGACGGACATCCCTTTTGTCTCCATGGGTCAGCGAACCGTTGGTTTCGAGCCAGTGAATATCATTTCTGCGTTCATTTGCCGTGCCATAGCTGACCATGGCGCTCAATACCGGCAGCGGGACCCATGTAACGGAGACCCTGCCCTCATCAACGCGGTCCGGCTCGACGTTATAGGCCGGGTCCGAAATCTCCTTGTGTGAATATCTGGCGTTAACGGCAAGCCCCTTGACCACTCTGATGTCCGAGTTCAGGGATATATTGTGTTTTATGGTCCCCTCAGGCAGACGTATAACATCGGCATAGTCGCGTTTTATGTCGTCATATGTGTATTCCGCCCTGAGGGAAAGGCCTTTGACAGGTCTGTATTTCAGGCCGGCACTGACTGTGTCGGTGATCGATCCGATGGAGTGTTCGACTGAATATGTATAGGCGTTTGCGGGGTCCAGGAGGTCCGTCATCGTTACCGACCCGGGGTTGTCGATACTGATCTCTTTATGTCTGTACTTCAGGTAGGCCTGCAGATCCGGCCTCATCGTCCAGACTATCTCTCCCGCGCCGTGCAGGTATTCGGCTTTCGCACCGTTGTACTGGTTTTCGCGATCGTATTTTGAAAGCGTCATGGAGGCCACCAACCCGCCGGTGTAGGCGGTATGCAGCTTTAGCGTATTTCCGGAACCCTTTGAGTCAGGAATGAGATTGTGCGGGTACATACCGGCCGCCCTCGCGGGAGTCCCGGTAGCCGCGGTGTATGTATCCAGAAAAACACCGGCGCCCCCTGAATCGAATCTCTTTTCAACGTGAGACAAGTCCAATTCGACCGGCCCCAGATGGCTGTTAAGACCAAATACGATATTCTGGGTTTTCCAGTCTATGTCCCTTGACCGGGACGTCCTTATAACACCGGGGTTATTGCTCCCGGAGCCAAGGAGAAAACGCTGCTGCTGGGTCCCGTTTCGCACTATGTAGGTGTCGTCGATATAGACATGAAACGGGAAATCGCGGGTTTTGAACCGCAGAAATACATTGTACATATTCCAGCGCACTCCGTAATCAAGACCTGCGTCGCGCCGGTCGACGCCCGGCGATGCCGTGGCCGCATCCAGGTCCAGAAGGGTGACGTTGTCCAGATTATGATACAGGCCCCTGGCCTGGCCCCTGAAGACGACGGTGTCCTCATATGAATAAGTCACATCACCCAGATAGTCTTTAATATTTTTCATCGTCATATCGATATGAATACGATGTGGAAATCTGAAAAGGCGGTATTCGCCCCCCAAATAGAGAGAATTACGAAGGTATTCGTATTCATCGGCCCTGGCCGAGCCGTTTATGTCCACATAGCGATATCCGGCGGAAAAAGAGGCCTCAGGCGGCAGAGACGGAAAAATATATGCATCATCGGCAGCTGGCGCGTCCGTCTCTGTTTCAGCCGAAACCGTAATGACGGATAGTCCCAAAATCAGTATCGACGCTATTGCTATGAGATATCTATTCATGATGTCCCCCTACTGGATGAACCTGCCCTTGCCGCCGGCAGAGGGAAGGTCCGTTCCATGGATCGTTGAATGACAATCGGTGCAGCGTGTGTTTCTTGCCGCCCTGTTTTCCGCGCTCGTTGCCGCGCCGAGGCGATGGCCGGCATGGCACTGCAGACACAAAAATGTAACGGGGACATTCAGCAGGTTATTATAGGGCGCGCCGTGAGGGCTGTGGCACGTCCTGCAGTCCTCCATATTTTCCGCGTGCTGGAAGGCATAAGGACCTTCCTTGTCTCCATGACAATGAGTGCATGTGTCTTTGAGGGTCGCCTTTCTTAATAACTTGTCCGTCACTGAACCATGCGGGTCATGGCAGTCATTACAGAAGACCCTTTTTTCAGGGACCGGGTGATGGCTCGGAAGAGCGAACTCGGCCTTTACCTCCAGATGGCATTTTTCACACATTTCCGCGACTACTCCCGGTTTGACTTTGAGGTCCGAGCCGCCATGCAGTTTGTGGCAGTCTGAACAGGAAACATCGGCTACGGCATGCGCGCCGGCGTTCCAGTTATGCAGATTGAAGGTCGCATTGGCGGAGTGGCACTTAAGGCATATGAGAGATTTCGCCTGTGAGGGCAGGTTTTTAATGTCCAGGAGTGTTTTATAGTCGCAGGAGGTCTGCTTGCCGGCCTTTGCGTCCTGCTCGACTTTTTCAGGGGTAAGACCTTCTATGGCAAGGCTGCCAGGGCCGTGACATGACTCACAGTCAACCAGAGGCAACCCCGACTTCCGTGAAAGCTGGACCCCCATGGTGCTTGCGTCGAAATCCTGTTTTATCCTGTCATGGAAGTGACAGGCCGACAGACAATTGAGGGTGCCGACATAGTTAGCGTCTATTCTGCCTGCGATCATCTTTTCATATTCCTTCATCGGGAGGAGCGGTTTAGAGGTTTTGAGAGTTTCACATCCCGACAGTATAAGAGTCGCCATGGAAAGGAAAAAGAGCATATTCCTGATTCGCATATGTTTCCTCCTGATAATATTAGTGATAAATAATATAAATAAAACAGATTTAAGTCAATAAAATTGGGAAATTGAGTGATATGCATGGCATATGTTTTATATGTGTTAAAATATACATACACAACTTGAAAGCACGGTATTCGAAGCCGTATGAGGATATCAATGTCTGATAGAAACCCGGAACTTCGCGAGATAACAGGGGCCAGGGAAAAAAGCAGGACCGAAAAGCCGCCTGTCTATAAGGTGTATCTGCTCAACGACGATTACACAACGATGGACTTCGTTGTCCATGTCCTCGAAAAGATTTTCCATAAGAACCCGGTTGAGGCCACTCAGATTATGCTTTATGTCCACAAGAAGGGCCGGGGTCTCGCGGGAACATATGAAAGGCAGATAGCCGAGGCGAAGACATCGGCCGTGCAAAGGCTTGCTGAAGATAACGGATTCCCGCTTAAATGCGAAATGGAGAAGGAATGATCAACAAGGAACTTGAACTGACCCTTGAGGCCACGATAAGAGACGCAAAGGCCCGAAACCACGAATACCTCACGATAGAGCATATTCTTTACGCTCTGGTCCATGATGAGCGGGGGATAGAAATAATAACCGCGTGCGGAGGCAATGCGTCCCGGATCAGCAAGGCGTTGGACAGCTATTTTTCGGGGGACCTTCCCAGGGCGGACGGCGGGGACTTCCCACAGCCGACCCCGGGTTTCCAGACCGTGCTGCAGCGCGCCCTGCTGCACTCCAGGCAGGCCTCCAGGCAGGAGACCGACTCGGGTGACATACTGGCCTCGATTCTGCTCGAGACCGATTCGAGGGCTGCGTACATACTCGGGGCTGAAGGGATCAAAAGGCTGGATGTCCTGAACTATATTTCGCACGGTGTCAGAAAAACTTCCGGTTTGAACACCGGGGAGACGGACAAAAAACCGGATAGTGCTTCTGAGGGGATTGACGGTCCGTCCGGCGCCGACCCGCTTAAGGACTATGCCCAGGACCTCACTGAAAAGGCCTCCCTTGGCCTTATCGACCCTCTGATCGGGCGCGCTTCGGAACTTAAAAGGACCGTGCAGGTACTCTGCCGGAGGAGAAAAAACAACGTCGTTTTTGTGGGCGAGCCCGGGGTCGGAAAGACGGCCATCGTTGAAGGGCTCGCGCTTAATATTCATATGGGGAAGGTCCCGGAGGTCCTTAAGAATTCGAGGATATTTTCCCTGGACATGGGCGCGATGCTCGCCGGGACCAAATATCGCGGAGATTTTGAGGCCCGCATCAAGGCGGCCCTAAGCAGGATAGAAGAAATACCCGGGGCGATACTCTTTATAGACGAGATCCATACCATCGTCGGGGCCGGGGCCACCAGCGGAGGATCGATGGACGCCTCGAACATACTGAAACCGGTGCTTAACTCAGGGAAGATCCGCTGCATAGGGGCCAGCACATATGAAGAATACAAAAACTATTTCGAGAAAGACCGCGCGTTGTCGAGGCGGTTCCAGAAAATCGACGTGAACGAACCCTCTGTCAGTGAGACGGTCGATATCCTCGCAGGGCTCAAGTCTTACTATGAAAGTTTCCACGGGGTGAGGTATACCGGCGCCGCGCTGAAGGCCGCTTCCGAGCTGTCTTCAAAATATATAAACGACAAATACCTTCCGGACAAGGCCATCGACGTCATCGACGAGGCCGGCGCGCACGCGCGGCTTTCGGGCCGGACCGGACAGAAAAATGTTGTCGGGACGGGCGAAATAGAAGCGGTCGTCGCCGATATCGCAAGGGTGCCGGCAAGGACCGTCTCGACCACGGATATAGAGAAACTGAAAAATATGGAGCAGGAACTGAAAAAAGTCGTCTTCGGTCAGGACGAGGCCATACATTCATTATGTTCGTCGATAAGGAGGGCCCGGGCTGGACTCGGTTCGCCGGGAAGGCCGATCGGGTCGTTTCTTTTTACGGGACCCACCGGTGTCGGCAAGACCGAGGTCTCCAGGCAGCTTGCGTCCGTGCTCGGCAATAAGTTCATTCGGTTTGATATGAGCGAATATATGGAAAAGCATTCAGTGGCCCGGCTGATAGGCGCTCCCCCGGGATATGTAGGTTTTGACCAGGGAGGGCTGCTGACCGACGCCATAAGGAAAAATCCATTCTGCGTGCTCCTGCTGGATGAGATCGAAAAGGCACATCCGGATATCTTCAGCGTCCTCCTGCAGGTCATGGACTATGCGACACTGACCGACAATAATGGAAAGAAGGCCGATTTCAGAAACGTGATCCTGATAATGACCTCCAACGCGGGGGCCAGGGAGATGGCGGTCAGCAGGATCGGGTTTGGCGATCATGCCGACGACGCGAGGTCCGGGGGGGAGGCGGCGATAAAAAAGCTTTTCAACCCTGAATTCAGAAACCGGCTGGATTCGGTCATAACTTTTTCGTCGCTCTCGCATGAGGTCATGAAGAAGATAGTCTCGAAGTTCGTCGACGAGGTCTCGTTACAGCTAAAACAGAAAAAGGTGACGCTGACCATATCAGCCGAGGCGATCGACTGGCTGGCCTTAAAGGGTCACGATCCCTCATATGGGGCCAGGCCCCTGTCGAGGCTCATTCAGGCAGAGGTCAGGGACGTTCTGTCGGATGAGGTGCTCTTTGGAAGGCTGGCTAAAGGGGGAAGCGCGGTCATAGGTCTGAAAGACGAAAGGATAGCCATATCTTTTGAGTCCTGAACGGCATAACAGGGATGCCGGTTTTTAAGCTCTCAAAAAAACTTTTGTTTCCTCCTCCCGAACTTGCCGACCCTGACGGGCTCCTGGCAGTAGGCGGGGACCTGAGTCCTGAACGCATTCTCCTTGCCTATTCTGAAGGGGTCTTCCCGTGGTATTCCGATGGCTCGCCCATACTCTGGTGGTCGCCTGATCCCCGTCTGGTTTTGTTTCCGGATGAATTAAAAATCTCAAGGAGTCTCCGTCAGGTCATAAAAAAAGGTCTGTACCGGGTCACCTTTGATGCTGCGTTCGAACTTGTCATAAACAGCTGCGCGTCAGTTGAAAGAGGTCATGAAAACGGCACCTGGATTACGGAGGATATGATTCGGGCCTATGTAAGGCTTCATAAAATGGGGCACGCCCACTCGGTAGAGAGCTGGCATGGGGATGAACTGGCAGGCGGGCTTTATGGAATAAGGCTTGGCAATATCTTCTTCGGCGAGTCGATGTTTTCAAAAAAATCCGATGCCTCAAAGGTGGCTTTTGCGGCGCTCGCAGCAAAACTAAAGGAGGAGGGCTGCAGGCTGATCGACTGCCAGGTAGTCACAAGTCACCTGGTGAGCCTCGGGGCGAGGGAGATAGCGAGGCAAGATTTCCTTGAGCTGCTGAATAAGTCGATAAGAATCTAGAGGGACTGAATTTATATGATCTTTCAGCATTTTCCTGACTGGGAATTGGGTAACTTGGCGATTCAAAAAAATATGTTCGGCGCCTACCTTGACAAGGTTTAATTAATTTGTAATAATTGTACTAATATTACAAATTATCGAGAGGAGGATTACTGACATGGCCGGCGATTATAAATCCTTTGGGGATTTTTTTAAAAGCCTTCGGAAGAAAAATCGAATTACGCTGAGAGAATTTTGCATCAAAGCTGCGGCCGATCCTGCAAATATAAGCCGTCTTGAACGGGGGGGGATGCCGCCGCCGCAGGATTCTGAGATACTTGAACGGTATGCAAAAGCCCTCGACGTCAAAGTGGGAACCGATGATTGGTATGCCTTTTTCGATCTCGCCGCAGCAGGCAGAGGGATCATACCCAAAGACCTGATGTCTGATCATGAAGTCGTCAATATGCTTCCGGCATTTTTCAGGACTTTAAGAGGACAGAAGCCTACAGAGGAAGAGATGACAAAACTGGCGGAAAAAATAAGGAAGAGTTAGATCCGTAATGATGGACCCGAGGGAATTCAAGGCCCCCTTCATACAGATCGGGGAAATACGAAAGGCGGTGGATGATTTTCGTAAGCGCTGTTGGCCGCGAGATACAATCCCTGTTGATATTTTTCAGATTGTTGAGTTCGATCTGGGCATCGAAATACGAACAATAGCAAATCTGAGAGAGGCGGGGGATGTGGATGCCCTTTTACTCGGTGACCTGAAAACAATCGCCGTCGATCAGAACGACTTCCTGAGTGACCGCGCGCAAAACAGGCTTAGATTTTCGATAGCACACGAAATCGGTCATCTTATACTTCATCAGGACATTTTTTTGAAGATTCAATATTCCTCGATTGACGAGTGGATTGCCTTTTTCCAAAAGATACCGGAGGACCAATATACCTGGATCGAACAACATGCGTATGAGTTTGCCGGAAGTCTTCTCGTTCCGCGAGATAAACTTGCAGAAAAATTGAATGACGCTGTTGCCTTTGCAAAAAGTTCCGGCTTTGACGCCTGGGATTCCTCCGGCGACTCGACAAGGCAATTCCTGGCACATGGCATTGCCAGAGATTTTGAAGTGTCCGAGCAGGTGATAGAGAGAAGGTTGATCAGGGAAAATCTCTGGCCTATGGGTGGGAGAGGACAATAGGGCTGGAGCCCATTCATGCAAAGAGCCAGAATATCAAAATGACTGAGCATATAGAACTAGACCGAAGATTTTGGCCCGCTGATATTGATGAGGAAAATAGCACTGAGAGCATGCGGACTATGGCAGCCTTAGGTATCGATCAACAAATCTTTTGGGATGATCTCTTAAAAAAGCCCAGAGTTGTCATAATTGCTGAACCGGGCACAGGCAAAACAGAGGAACTTCGATCAAGTGCAAAACGACTGCGGAATGACGGGAAGTTTTCATTTTTTTGTCGAATTGAATTATTGCAGGATTTGGACATTAGACATACCTTCGACATTGGAACAAGCGCAGAATTCAAAGAATGGCTCAGTGGCGACCAAGAAGGTTATTTTTTCCTCGATTCTATTGATGAGGCGCTTCTTAGGAATCGGTCCGCATTTGAAATCGCGCTTAGGCGTTTCTCTGACGCAATTGGGGATGCGTTCAATCGGGCAAAGATAATAGTTTCCTGCAGGGTAAGTGTCTGGCGCGCAACGGCTGATCTTCTGTTGTTTTCGACGC